>NZ_AP026867.1:217500-857142 GCF_026000115.1 Aureispira anguillae | reverse complement strand
TTATACAGTAAAGCCATTGAACTCAATCCTAATTTTGTAGTGGCCTATAACAATAGAGGGCTCACCTCACATGCGATCAAACGCTATTGGGATGCTATAAAAGATTTTGACAAAGCCATTGAACTCCAACCTACTACTAGTCTTTTTTATCTCAACAAGGGAAATTCTTACAAAGCCTATCAACAATATACCAAAGCTATTATTGCTTATTCTAACGCTATTAAAATAGACCCAGAAAATAGTTTAGCCTACATGAATAGAGCTTGGACAAAACTGCATGCAGATCAGTTACTAAGTGCTCACGATGACATCAATAAAGCGCTAGAATTAGCTCCCAATCATGCGACGGCTTATTATTATCGAGGTTTGATACAATTTCACTCGAAACAATACGATGCTGCCTTACAAGATTATGAAAAAGCACTGGCATTAAATCGTTATCTGGAAGGACTTAAAGAAGCCATAAAAACAGTACAAAATAGATTGGAAAAAGAGGAAAAAACAACGGATTAATTGGTTCTTCTAAACTAGCATTATGCAACATAAATCCCAATATTTAGCTTTATTAAAAGAAAATGATGCGCACAATAACCTATTGGTACTCCAATTGTTGATAAGCCAGCAAAAATGGTCTACAGAAAAAGCCTTGCAGTGGATTTTGGAGCATTTTGTCTCTTCCTTAGAACAAATCTCTACCATTTCCTTTTATTTTGGCAATGTTGGGTTAGCATTAGTGAGCAGTCAATCCCGTTTAATGGATGAAAAGCAACTCATTTTGGGGCATACTTATCGGATTATCATTCGATATTATCTTATTCTAGATAAAAAAAAAACGCTCTTATATAAAACAGACTATCTAGAGCAAGAATCCAAACTATTAGCCGCTTATCATCACCATCTTTTAGAGAATATAAAGCAAATCATTCCTGTATTGATACAAAATTTTAATTAATTTTTGCTTTTTTTAACGCATCAAAGTAGCTTTGTAGAGAAACTAACATTGTACTCCCTATTAAATAGATACCATTCTTGAGTCGTTTAAAAAATAGTCTTAAAAATATAATTTACTTTTTTTGCGTTCGTCACCTCAAAAAGACCATTTTGATCTTTCTGTCGATTGGTCTAATCTATTGGTTTTGTCTTCCCAAAAAAATATTTGATACGCCTACCAGTATTGTTTTAGTCGATCGGACGGGTTATTTATTAGGAGCTAGAATTGCGAGCGATGGGCAATGGCGTTTTCCTCATAATGATTCGGTTCCCGCTAAATTTGCCATTGCAATTACGGAGTATGAAGATCGACGTTTTTACCATCACATAGGAGTAGACATTAAAGGGATTGGGCGAGCTATCCGAGATAATTATCAAGATGGAAAAATCACGAGTGGCGCTAGTACGATAACCATGCAGGTCATGCGAATGTCTACCCAACGCAGGGGGCGTTCCTTTTATAGAAAAATGCATGAAATGATGATGGCAACTCGTCTGGAGATGGCTTATTCCAAAGCTCAAATCTTAGCCTTGTATGCGTCTAATGCTCCCTTTGGTGGCAATGTTGTTGGTTTGGATGCCGCAGCGTGGCGATACTATGGCAAAGCCCCTAGCCTGTTATCTTGGGGCGAAGCTGCTACGCTTGCCGTTTTGCCCAATAGTCCTGGGCTCGTTCATCCAGGCAGAAATCGAAAACGCCTGCTAGAAAAACGCAATTTATTGCTCTCCAAATTTAGAGAACGAGGGCTAATTGACTCCATTACCACCACACTAGCACAAGAAGAAGAAATTCCAGCCGCTCCGCTCCCACTTCCCCAATTAGCTCCCCATTTGGTAGGACGCATTCAAAAAGAGCAAAAATTGGGGATCAACAAAAAAAAGTATGCCTATTTTCAGACTACCTTAGCTTCTGATTTACAAATTAGAATTCAACAACTGTTATTACAACAATATCAGCACTTACAAACCAATGGTGTACACAATATTGCTGTTTTGGTAGCCGATACAAAATCTGGCGAAGTACTGTCGTATTGGGGCAATGTCATTCCTCCACATAGCAAAGAGGATCAAGGGCAAAATGTTGACATCATTACTTCTCCAAGAAGCACAGGGTCTATTCTAAAACCATTTCTGTATGCCTCTATGTTGCACAATGGCGATATACTTCCACATAGTCTAGTCCCCGATATTCCAATGTATATGGGAGGGTATCGCCCCAAAAATTTTTATGAAAATTATGATGGTGTTGTTCCTGCTAGTCGTGCCCTAGTTCGTTCTTTAAATATTCCAATGGTTCGTATGTTGCAAGAATATGGCACGGCCAATTTTTGTACACAATTACAAAAATTAGGCATCAGCACAATCACCCAATCCCCAAAACACTATGGTCTTTCGCTTATCTTGGGAGGCGCAGAAGCTAGCCTTTGGGATTTGTGTGGAGCCTATGCTAGTATGGGGAGGACGCTATTAAATTATAACCAACGAACCCAGCAACAACAACATTGCTATAGTCCTACTGACTTTCGCCCTTTGCATTATCTATTAAAAGACAGTACCCCTAGCCCTCAAAATTTTCTCAAAGAAGCTCCTATATTAAGTGCTGCTAGTATTTATAATACATTTGAAATTATGCGCCAACTTGAACGCCCCAATACTGAAGGAGGTTGGAAATATTTTGAATCGTCTAGAGATATTGCTTGGAAAACGGGAACTAGTTTTGGTTTTAGGGATGCTTGGGCTATTGGTGTAACACCAGAATACACCATTGGGGTTTGGGTTGGCAATGCGAATGGAGAAGGTAGACAAGGGCTAGTTGGGGTCAAAGCAGCGGCTCCTATACTCTTTGATGTATTCAACCAATTGCCGCATACAACTTGGTTCAATCCCCCCAAAGAAGAGCTCTTAAAACTACCTGTTTGTAAAAAAAGCGGCTTCCGACCTTCCATCCATTGTGAAACAATCGATACGGTTTTAGTCGGTCGTCATGCACGCCAAGTGAAGTCTTGTCCATTTCATCAACAATTACACCTAGACAGTACAGGCACTTATCAAGTGAATGGCAACTGCGAATCTGTTCATAACATGGTGCATCAGACCTGGTTTTTGTTGCCCCCATTAGAAGAATATTATTACAAGCACCGCAATCCTTCTTATCGCTTGCCACCAAGATTTAGAGACGATTGTCGCCTTAATTCTGAACAGCGCTCTATGCAGTTTATCTATCCCAAAAATCCAACAAAAATTTTTATTCCCATTGACTATGATGGTAGAATTAATGGCACGGTCTTTCGAGTAGCACATCAAAACCCCGAAAAGGTTATTTATTGGCATCTAGACAATACCTATCTAGGTATGACCAAAGACTTTCATGAAATGGAGCTTAAACCCAATGCAGGAAAACACAAGATTGTATTGGTGGATGAGGACGGAATTAGAATTGAGCAAAGTTTTGAGATTGTCTTAAAAAAAAGATAAGCGCAGAGGGGATGCATTAAAATATATATTGTCTGTTTTTTCTGCAAAAAAAAGGTTATTTTCACCTTCTAATTTAATTCCATATCATCTAGAATAACAGCGATGAAATATATCATTTTCCTCCTTTTTTTGGGATTTCTTATGATTTCCTTTAATTCGATAGATTCCCCCAGTACAGAACTAGAATTGGGCGAAAAATTATTCTTTGACCCTTTGCTCTCTAGAGACCATAGCATTAGTTGTGCCTCCTGTCATCAGCCCCAATTTGCCTTTGCCGATACCACTAGCTTCAGCTTGGGGGTAGACGGTCAGCTAGGGACTAGAAATACGCCTTCTTCTATGAACATGCTATCTCGTCCTTATTTTTTTTATGATGGACGAGCGGCTTCCATAGAAGAACAAGTACTGATGCCCATTCACAATCCCATTGAAATGGATTTGCCGATTCCTACCCTTTTGGATCGCCTCAACAATGGACCTTACCTGCAATGGTTTCAAACCATTTATGGCAGCCCAGCAGATTCTAGCAATCTAAGCATGGCTTTAGCTGCCTTTGTTTCTTCGTTAGAATCTCCTGGAGATTCTCCCTTTGATCAATGGATGCAAGGAGATACCTTAGCAATGAGTTCAGCGCAAATTAGAGGCCGAGAGATTTTTAATGAAAAAGCCAAGTGTTTTGATTGTCATTTTGGTCCAGATTTTACAGGAGATGAATTTAGAAACATTGGCTTGTTTAATGGAAGTGATACCTTAGGTGATGTTGGTCGATTTGCCATTAGTCAAGATTCAAGCGATTTGGGCAAATTAAAGGTTCCTGGTTTGCGCAATATTGCCATCACAGCGCCTTATATGCACAATGGTCAGTTTACCACCTTAGAAGAAGTCGTGGATTATTACGATGACCCTAGCCAATTTGTACATGGTTCTATCAATAGAGATACCTTATTGCAAGAGCCGCTACACCTAACCGTCAACGAAAAACAGGATTTGATTCAATTTTTAGAGGCCTTAACGGATCGTCGTTTTCAAAAACAATAAAATCAACAAGCATTAAAAACGAAGAATTTAAAACTAAAGCAAGCTAAATGCTTGCTTTAGACACACTTCATTTATTTAACCAAACTTATTTTGAGAAACTATAATCGGTTGTTGCAACGCTATGGCAATTGTTGCACATGCCATTCATTAAATTAGCGCCACGCATTTCAGCTCCACTAGAATCCGTTGCAATATTTCCGTTCGATTCCAACATAAACCACTCCCAGTCATTATGAGAAGGATTAAAGCTATTGCCTCTTTTTACCATGCCCGTATATTCTGCTACTGTTCCTGCTGGATTTGCACTGTGCTTAACAATAACAGTTCCTACAGGATAAACCCCATCAACAGGAGCTTGGGCATCTTTGTAATAAATTTTACGGGTAACAGTACTATCATTGCCAGCATGAGCAGCACCTAAAGATGGGCTAGGACCTACATTCGTTGCGGCCAATTCCCAATTGGTAAAATTAGCAAAGGTACTATTGTCTGCAATAAATTCAGTCGGTTCTGGTGTTGGATCTTGGCAAGATTGTGTTGTATAAGCAATAGAAAAAATTGCAATGGCAGCAAAAAATAATTTAGTCTTTTTCATAATGTTGTAATTATAAGATAAAGGATGAGATAACAGTGATCTAAAAATCACTTTGAACTGTCTTTCTACCTTTATAGTCGCACAAATGACCAAATCCTTACAATTCCGAACGTTTTTTTTCTATTTTTTTTATCATTTGTTGTTTTGATTCCTCCGAAAGCTCGATTTTATCGACACTAGCCCCCTTTTTATTTTTTAACCAAATTGATAAATTTTTGCTTTGTTTCCGATAAGCAGCACAAGCTCCGCACATCATTAAATGCATTTTTAGGCGCATTCTAGTCATTAAAGAGAGCGCCTCGCTTTGTTCTTTTTCGATTAATTCAGTTGCCTTTTTGCAGGTGTACATAATTATAGGATTGATTAGGCTTAGGCTTGAAACCAATGTTTGTTAATGCATTTTCGAAGTCGCAATTTAGTACGATGAATGATCTGCCACAGATTAGAAGTGCTAATACCTAAATCTTCACAAATACAATCGGTGCGTTCATCCTCCATAATTTTTAAGCGAACTACAGCTTGATAATGTTTGGGCAATTTGGTCAAGCAAGCGTCTAAGATTGCGTTAAACTCTTTGTTCGTTGCTAAATTTTCAGTGTTATTCCAAACCATTGCTTTCTCACTGGTCCGCCACATTCCCATAGAAGTAAAATGTACATCTAACTCCAAATTGGTATCCCAATTGTTTTCTTTTTTACTTTTCCGTTCTAATTCTCTATAATAATCAACCACTTTATTTCTCAAAATAGAAAACAACCAAGATTTTTGATTTTTGATTTCACTTTGATCGGTTGTATTTTGCAAAGCGCCTAAAAAAGCATCTTGCACCAAATCTTCTGATACATGGCTATCTCCTGTTTTTGAATAAGCATAACGATATAATTCATCGCCATACGCATTAACCCAATCAGCTACGTTTATTTCTTTAGATATAGGATTTTCCATATTACAATTGATTAAAAAATGAGATTGATAATTGGTAAATCAGTTGAATTTTGCTGTGCTACCTTATTACTTAAGTAACTACGCAGAACCAATGATTGTAAATTTAACGCATAATTAATTCTGCTTCGTTACTTATACTACTAGTAAGCCTATGAACTCACTATCTTTGTGGAGATTGTTTCTATTTTGTTCAGTCTGTTTTTTTTCTAAAAAAAATAAAATTTGCCCACATATTCAATCGAATATCATTTTTTAACATAGAAGTTGTTAAAAACCCTATCTAATATTGTATCAAATTATTCTAATGCTTGGATAGAACTTTAATTAGGGTGATTCAGTAGTAAAACAAAAATACATTTTAGCAATCTTATTATTTTATAAAAAATTGTTTATTAAGGCTATAATAGCAAACATAATTGTTTCTTTTTAAGAAAGTAAACATTAGAAGTTTTAATCTAGCCCCCATTTTAGAGGCAAATAGCAAAAAGCAGGGTAATCAATATCTGTTGTTCTTTTTGCATTGCCCAAAAAGAACCAAAAACGCTAGGACTGGATGACTTCTTGGACAAAGTATCTTCTTGAAAGCTTAGGCTTTCAGAAACTCGCTTCGCTCAGACACCTGAAAACCTTATTTTTCTTACAGAAAAATAGCAGCTTTCTGCGGCGTACTTTGTTCCCAATCAGTCATATGCCCACCAAAAAAAAACTCTAAAAATGGGTTATGTGATGCTTAGAAAATGATTCAAAAAAAGCTCATTGTCAAACGTTTCGTTGCAAGAATAGTAGCAAATATACTAGGACAAATACATTTGTTTTACTCCTGAAAGTCCCTAATTCTAAGCACTCTGACTAGGAGTACGAGAAGTAATTTCTTGCACTACAAAAAAACCATCGTCTCCTTGATTTTGGTACAAAGGCATCAAAATGAGTCCTGCGCAAGGAGACTTTATCGCTCCATTTTTATCGTAAGCTAATATTTCCCCCTCCTTAATTGGGTCAAAATTATTATAGATAGGCTGATTAACCATTTTGAAATCATCCTCAGGACGCACCCGATGAACGTACATTAATTTTGCTTCTAGGGGAAGCCCTTTCGACCGCTCTTCTAACAATTGATCGTGTTTGCTCTCAATATCCTTGGCATAAAATCCCCCTATTGCCTTATAACATTGAATAATGGCAGAGACAGCATGCTTATAAGAATCTTCACTCTCGTGTTGCCCTGCTTCAAAACAAACGGCTGTCATATCGACATTAAAGTTCTCTTTTGTAAAATAATGCAGAGTTGTCCCCTTCAATCCTTCTAAAAAGCCGTGCAATACAGGTGCATGCATGCTCAAAGCAATTCTACGTGCTTCTTCATTAGGAGCAGGAATGGTAAAGATTCCTCCATGAGCAGTTGTTGTATGCAAATCTAGCACAACAACACGTGGAGGTTGGCACAGGTTGATATAATAATCAACCAAATTTAGACTCTCTTTTATTTCTTGATCTTCAGGATCTAAATCTTCCAAATTCGCTGTATTTTGGATCCGTTCAATTTCTTTGGGCAACCAACTTCTGTTTAAATCTTTCTTAATAAATCGAACTTTTTCTTTGGCCGCTTTCACATTTCCTTGCAAAGCCACTATCCTTCCGCAAAATTCAAACTTTGGATTTTTGATATACTCTGCATCTATTGCCTTAAATAATTCTTCTACGGCTTTAAAACCAGCAGGTTCATTGCCGTGAATCTGAGCAAAAACAATCATTAAAGGACCGTACTGACTACCTACACGTTCGCCTATAATTCTATCTTTATTAATACTATTATGCATATTTTCTTTATTAATTTCTAGGACTTAAGAGGATTCTTTATATAAAGTGTTTTTTTTACAACTGTCATAAACAATTATAAATGTTATATTGTTTGTATTTTCAATACTTTTCTAAACAAAAATAATGTACAAATATACGACTAGAACTTGAATTTACATAGCAAGCTTCGATCTATTTCGCCAAATAGAAAGAATGTATAGTTCATCCGTACATACTTTAATTTTGAAAAACTTAAAGTGTATTAATAATATCCAAATAATATTCTATTTAAAAAGCTTAACATTTTATTTCTAAAAATTCTAATTGGTCTTAAATTAAAGTAATTAAAAGCAGCTAACTTAGCTTGGAGGTAAGTAATATAATAAAATGTTAAAAAAAGGCTTTTTAGCACTCAAAAAAACTATTTTTCTCGTTTTTCATCTAAGATTATTAGACTAATTTAGTATTTCTTTGTTCACTGCCCCTTTTTTTATGCCTATATTCTTCCTCATTTTCCTTTTATGCTCCCCCTTATTTTCTCTTGCACAAGAGGTGCCACCCCAAACGTGTAAAGAAATTTTAGAAAATGCCCAATATTATCAAGACCAAGGAGAATATAGCTTAGCCCTTCACGACTATTTATCCATTCAACACTGCGACCCTAACTTTTTTGATTTTGTCAATCAAAAGATTGCCGCTATGTTTGAAGTACTTCGTCAAAAACGCAAAAAAGGTATTTATCCTCTTGGCAACCCGCACCTCTTATTAGACTATAAAAATGAAAAATTTGGTTTTATTAATGCTCAAGGTACTACTGTAATTCCCTACCAATACACACAGGCACTCCCTTTTGATTTGCAAACCAATTACGCCAGCGTTAGCAAAGGAAAAAACAACTATTGGATTGACACCCTTGGCGATCAACATCCCTTGGCTACATCCATCAAAGAATTGAGTACCAAAACAGAAATACTAGATTTAACACAAACCAACCTCAAAGCATTTCCTACGGATATTTTTCGTTTTCCTAAACTAAAAATACTCCTCCTTGCCAAAAATAACATTGACGCAATCCCAACTGCCATTGAACAACTTACCCAATTAGAACACCTTGACCTAGAAGGCAATCAGATTGTAACCCTACCTCCATCTTTTGGGAATCTAAAACAGCTTAAGTTCCTAAATTTGTCCAGAAACAAAATTTTTGAACTGCCTTCTTCTTTTGGAAATTTGACCCAATTACTAACGCTCCATTTATCCGCCTGTGGCTTAACAAAACTGCCCGAATCTTTTGGCAATTTATCCAATCTAACAACATTAAATTTTCAATGGAATAACATTCAACGATTGCCCTCCTCTTTTGGGGAGTTAACGGGGTTAGTATCTTTGGACTTAAGAGGAGCAGAACTAGTTTCTTTGCCTGAATCCTTTGGAGAACTATTAAATCTGCAACAACTGAACTTGGATTGGGATGAGATTAATTACATTCCCAAAAACATTGAGAATATTACTCAATTGCGACAGCTAGATCTTAGTTTTAACAACTTAACCGAGCTGCCCTATTGGATTGGCTATTTTATTCATTTAGAAAAACTCAACCTAAGTCATAATCGTTTAACAACTATTCCGAGCGAAATTAGTTCCCTAAAAACACTCGAAGTCTTAGATTTAAGCTCCAATCAGATTCGTCAATTAGCTCCTAGTATTGCGCTGTTAACTACCTTAAAGCAATTAGATCTCAGCAACAATCAATTGTCTACTGTCCCTTTATTTTTTGAGAACCTAACGCAATTAACTAGCCTCAATATAGGATTTAACTTATTTTCTGAGCTTCCCGAATCCATTGGAAAACTAAAGCAGTTACAACATTTGAATTTGCAACTAAATAACTTATCCACGTTACCGAAATCTTTTGAAAAACTAAATCTACTGAGAACACTGCATCTAGGCAATAACCAATTCCACCACCTTCCTCAAAATATTAGCTACCTAAAAGAATTGATTCAGTTGGACCTTAGCAACAATCAACTTAAAGCACTCCCTGAGTCAATTGGTGAATTAACACAGCTTAGTGATTTAAATTTAGAAGGCAACCAACTCTCTAAGCTGCCTAAATCATTCCCTGATTTAGCGACTTTACGCAATTTGCAGCTCCATAATAATTCTATCCCCTTAGAAAATCGAAACCACATCGAAATGACCTTGCCTCATTGCTCAATTGCTTGGGAATAAATTGTTAATCACAAAAAATTAATATTGCCTCTATTCAATGATGTATCAAAAAAGCTTGTTTTTTTTATAAAAAAAGTATAGCTTTAAGTTCTTATTGTGTTCCCCCGTCCAAAGTTCCTATTCTTCACACACAGACTTAACAATAAGTAAGATACACAAACTCTATAAATTACTTTTTTTAAGAAATTTTAAAAAATCAATTATTTAGATTCCCCAAGTTCATAAAAGAGCTTGTCCTGCCAACAAATTAAAGTTATTGCTAGTCAATAATTTTGATTACAGGATTCCTGTGTCTTACCAGCAGGTATTTTGTTTGTATTCCCCTAACCTAGGTGTTTTACTTTAGCAATCTCAATTATTAACATCTATCTAAATTTAATTTTAATATGAAAAAAATTTCAACAATCATCAGTATTATTTTTTTTAATACGATATTCTTTAGCCACTATAGTTATGGTCAATGTAGCTGCAACACCTTGGTAGGAGGTGCCCAGAACCTCGATTTGTACTGGGTAGGAGACGTTGACAACAATTACAACAACCCCTGTAATTGGCGAGTAGGCGCATTTTCCAACACAGATGTTCCCTGTCAAGCCCCTAGATCCAATGACAATGTATTTTTTAGTGCAGCAGCCTTTGCTAGTCCTAATAAAGTAGTTCATATTGATCAGAACTCAAATTGTAAAAATATGCTCTGGGACAATGCTATTTTACCAGCTAATAAGCCCCAGTTAACGAGTGCATCTACTGCTGTTAATCTCAACATTTTTGGGAATTTGACCTTAACCGATATTGGTAAAATGGATGTTAATTTTAATGGAAACCTTACCTTTTTTGGCACAGGAGCCAATGTTTATACGCTCGATACAAGAGGACACAACTTAAAGTTGCAATCTTTTCTCATTTCGTTAGATCCCATCGCAGAGTTGCGTCTATTGTCTGATTTAGTACTTAACAATATTAATAATAACAACCACAATTATTCTTATAGCCTTCGTGGAGGAATTATAGAACATCAAGAGGGGCATTTTAATACCAATGGACAAACGGTTAATGCCGATGGATTAAGATCTTATATTGGTAGCAGTCGAAAATTAACCTTAGACAATTCTAGTATTCATTTGAGAGTAGCAGGTTGGTATCCTGGTTTATTCAACCTCAATAATTTTTCTCCTGCAAGTAATTTAAGTGCCACAGGCTCTCACATTCACTTAGAAACAGCAAGCCAATGGGGGTTGACAGAAATTACAACCTTTCAATCTACCTTGGTATTTGATTCTATTTCTCTCAATTTGGGGTATGCTCACCGAAACCTATCGGGTAAAATCAACTGTAACTATTTAAGCATTGCCTCCAATAGTGTTTTGCAAAACGCCAATTTTTCTTGTAATACCCTGGTACTCCACAATGGAACCATGCTATTTTCTGGCGCTAGTAGAGTCTTAGAATTTGATAACTTCTTTGGCCCTACAGGCTGTTCAGAATATGCCTATATTCAAGGTTTATCGCCAACTAGCCCCATTGTTATACGCAAAAAAACAGCTGGCACACTTGCCCTTAATAATTTAATATTGAGCCGTGTCAGTGGAGACATAGGAGCAGGTAGTTCTTATATTGCTACCAATAGTAAAGACGCAGGCAACAATACAAACATTAGTATTTCTACCCCAACAGGCTGTCCTAGCGATCTTTATTTTAGACCTACTTCGACGACCGCTCCTACTGCTTGGAACGATCCTGCCAACTGGTTTAATTCAGCAGGCATTGCCGCCAATCAAGTACCAAGTCCTTTTACCAATGTTCATTTTGATGCAGCATCTGGTACCAATGTTACTTTAAATACGATTGTTGGCAATTGCAACAACATGAATTGGACAACGGTTCCAACTAATTTCAAAATGATTGTTTATTATCCTTTAGGAGTCATGGGTAATGTAAATTTAACCAACAATGGTGGAGCGGAAATATTAGGTGGAACGGCTGGGTATTTACTGATTAGAGGACTACATTTGTATGGTAATAGCAATACCTTCACCTCCAATACAGTTCCTGTAAAAACAGGTATTGCCTTTAGTCCTAGTGCAGATTATACCTTTGCAGATTCGCTTTATGGCAATCAAATAAAAATGCAAAGTGGTAGCACCATTCGCACACAAAATATAGGAATGAGCATTAGCCATTTATGGGGAGTTGCCAACCGTTATATGGACAATACACAAGTCCATTTTAGAGGTACAGGTTGGCCCATTTGCTACCAATCAGGGAGCAGTGTGGTTGCTTACACAGGAAATACTAGTTTTCATTTTGATCATTCAGGTGGTGGTGCCAAAACAATTAGTGGGCACTTGCCCAATGTCTATATTGCTGATGGAGCAAGGGATGTTCGTTTAGCAGGTAGAATAGAAGGCGATTTGCACTTTTTGGGAGATGCTCAATTATACCGACCAGGAAGTTATAATACAACAACGCTTACGGTAGACAGTTCAGTTTATATTGCAACTGGAGCAACTCTTTCAACAAGGGGCGGCACCCTTAATATTGGTCAAAATCTAAACGCTTCTGGAGATTGTCGAAATTATGGGCTCATCCAATCTGATATTGGAACAACCAATATAAAAGTAGATGGAGTTGCCAATGTTAACAATGTTGCCTTTAACAACATCAACCAAACAGGAGTCAATCCAATCAATGTGGTCAATTGTGTTGATGCAGGTGGTAACAGTGGAATTAATTTTTCAACGGCAACCGTTTCTCAAACGTATTATTGGCGTGCACACTCTAGTGACCCAACCGATTTTGTAGGCAATTGGTCTGATCCTGGTCACTGGACTACCAGTATTGGCAATACGCAAGGAGATAGCTTGTGTATTCCTACCTTAGCCGATAATGTAATTTTTGACGTTAATTCTAGTAGTGCTACTAGCAATGGTTGTACCATAGATGGCAGTGCTTTTTGCAATAATTTATTAGCGAGCAATGGAATCGTTTTAAGTGCTGCTTTTCTTCAAAAACTTTATGTTGGTGGAGATTTTATACTTGATAATAGTGCCAGCGCTGTCAATATTAACAATCTTATTGGAACCATTTTCTTAGTGGGAGGAGGCAACATCAATACAGATGGTTCAAACTTGAGGGTTAAAGAGTTGGTATTGGATAGTGAAGGAAATACATTTAATTTACTAAATCCAATCTATTTAGCTCAAACAGCAACCAATAATTATTCTGGTATCCTCAGACTAAATGCAGGTTCTTTTAATAGCAATGGGCACAACATAAGCATAGAAAATGCCTTTTTGTCGATGTCAAATAAGACTCGTGCTTTTGATTTTAGCAATTCTACTATTTTTCTTTCCATGAAAAGCTATTATAGAAATAGTAGTGGTGTCATTCATTTTCCTTGGCGAATAGATAATACAACCTCCTTTACTTTACAAGCAGGTGATTTAGATATAGATGGCAGTCCAATTACCAGTTCTATGGACGTACAGTTTTACTTGGGAGATGACCTGTCTTACCAACTTTTTCATATTTATAACACCACTCAAACGATACAGTTGAGAGGAAACAATGCCCATATCCAATATGCAGACCTAGCCACCAATGTTAATATCAAAAATAATATGGAGGTAGATTCCATTTCTGTTTATGGCGGAAACACCTACCTATTGGACAATAACTTAACATTAGAACTCACTGCTCCTCATGGAAAAATTATTTCTAGAAATGTGGGTCCTGGTAGTTTTGTTACAATAGAGAATAATGCTGCTGCTAATGTCGGGCTTTCTTATATTCATAAGGAATATGGCAATAGTTTTTGCATCAATTATGTAAAAGTAAGAGATGTAAAAGCAACTAAGGCAGCAACACAGCCCGCTGCTTGTACTCAGCCAGATTGTTGGTCTTTGTTGGCGATTGAAACAGATCAGAACAGCGATAGCATCAGCATCAAAAACAACGATTGGGGAATTTGGCAATTCAAGTTACCTCCTTTGGTAAATCCAACTTCTTTTGGAGCAGATACCGTTATTATTTGTAAAACAGGCTCCAATTTATTCTACCCGATCCAGATAACTGGTACTTCTCCTTATATCATTGATTATAATTGGGTAGATGCCACCAACCCCGCTACCAGTGGCGGACAATCTGGTATTGTAGTCTATGATAATGATAACAATCCCAATACACCTTATACGTACAATGTTCCCTTAAATCCAATTGTTAATTCCTTTGATTACACGGTAGAAATTGCTACCTCTCGTTGTGGAGAACGAATCCTGAGTACTCCTGTACAAACGCATGTTGTTATTCCTGTTTCCAATCCTTTGGTAGCCAACAATAGAACGGGTAGTTGTACCTTTTACAACGAGGGAGAATGGTATGCTATTTTGGATGATATTGACGAGCGTCCAATTGTTTCTTTATTAGATTCTACCCTAAGTCCCGACTCATTGGAATTGGTCAATACAGAAGTCTTTTTTGAGCCTACTGTACAAACCTTGGTCTACAATGGTTTGGTTTATCCTTACTTGCAAAGACATTGGCAAATTACTCCAACCAATAACACCATGACCAAAGTCCGTTTGTATTTTACACAACAAGAGCTTACTGCTTTAGGTGCCAATACTTTTGCAGGCATCTATAATGGAGGTTTGGATGTGGCTACTGAGCTCAAAGTCTTAAAATACAGAGATGGAACCTTCTTAACCTCAACCACTAGCCCTGATGTTGTAGAAGTGCCTTTTAGTGTCGTTGCTAAAGATGCAGCCGATTGGGCAGCTAATCCTAATGCAGCAACACCATTTTCTACTACAACAGACCTTATTGCCATTGAATTTGAGGTAAATTCTTTTTCTCATTTTGCGATTGTTACCACCCAAGATGCCTTATTGGATAATTCTAATTTGCTAAGTTTTACGGCTCAATTGCATCAAAAAGGTTCTACTAAATTGGATTGGACGGTTGAACGGATGGATCAAGTTGCCTCCTTTGTTGTTGAACATACGACCAATTATCAAAACATCAATCAACTAGGAGAAGTCTCGCCAGTTCAAGGAAAATTGAGCTATCGCTTTATGGATAACAAACCCTATGTGGGAGAAAATTATTATCGAATCAAAACCATTGATCGAGATGGAAGCGTTCATTATTCTGCTTGGAAAGTGGTTCATATTACGAGTGATGCTCGACCTGTTTTGTATCCTAATCCAACTCATGACCATCTGAATGTTCAATTGTATTTAGAAGAGATCACTACGTTAAAATGGTCGGTTACAGATCTATTGGGCAGAACGATTTTACAACAAGAAACCAGTACCAATACAGGTATACAAACATTTGGTATCTCTACACAAAATCTAAGTAATGGTACCTATATTCTAAAAATAGAAAATACACAAACAGGCGCTATTACGCAACATCAGTTTGTTAAGCGATAAATTGATCTTGATGCTATTTATGGCAATTTGATAATTTGATAATGATTCGTTTCATCTTCAAATTATCAAATTGCCAATTAATAACAGTATGTAAGTTGTTTAATCCTCTAAACTAGGGAAAACTACCTGATCTATTGTTAGTGCTTCTCCTCTAACGGTTAGCAAAAAAGTAGCTAAATCTATCGTTTGATTTGTTGCAGTAGAAACAACCTTAATTTGGACATCTAATGGTTCCCTAATTTCCTTCATTTTTTTAATAATAGCCTCTATCTCTTCCCTTGTATCTGAACGACCACGAATGGCCTCTTCATTCACGTCTTTATACAAAATATTCTGATCGTTCATTGCAAAATATTGAGGGCTCGTTATTTTTACAACAATAGACTCTTCGATCGTTTTGTTGGCCACCGATACAGGAATTTTTAAATTGGGCATAGAAATCAAATAATCATCCTCTACCTTTTTTCCCAATAATTCATAACGCCCTGCCGCAATCCAACCTTCTAAGGCAACTGTTGGCAAATTGACACTAATCTGAATATCAATCTGCACAGCCCCTTCCTCCCATATTTGATGCTCCATCGAATGATTTGGGATGATAATATTGACCTTAGACGATTTTTGGGGATCTAATGTTTTAGCGATTTTTGTCTGTGCAAAGCTTCCTCCGAAAAAAAAGAAATAAAACGAAAAGAGTAAAACATATTTCATAATTCTTGTATTTGATGAAAAAGAAAAATTACGTTTGTTCTGTTCTTTAAAATAAGATAAAGAATTTATAATCAGAATGATTTGCTTATTTTTTGGGCTTTTTCTTCTTAAACCATCAAGAATTGTCGTTTCAAGTCCCTTCTTAATCTTCTTCAATCCATATTGCCTCAACCATCTTAGCTCTAAACAACTGATTAAATGTTTTTATCTGCGTGGATTTAATGGTTTTAAATTGCGTAATTAGAGCATCAATTTTGGCAAATAATTCTGCTTTGACGGCAAGCGCCTGATCGGTAGGCGGATAATCCCCATAAGACAAAGCATTCAGATGCCCCAACTTGTTATTCAGACGTATTGGAAAATTAAGAGGATCTTGTGGGCTTTTATTCTGGGTTTGATACAATGCCTTTTCTATTACGGTCATGGTAGAATCAATTTCTTTTGACAACGCCAATAAATCCGTTAAGGTCGTGTCACCTGTTAACCGTTTGTTGTATGAATTGAGTTGCTTTCGAATGGTTCGAATATCCAAAATGGTCTGATGCGTTTCTGTCAATTTATCTCGAATCGCATCAACAAAATCAAACTGCTTTTTCAAATCATCGAATGTTGCTTCAGAATCAGGATCGTTTATAATCTCAAAAGGCACCTCATAACTGTTGCTATCTACTGTCAATATAGCTTTGTACTGTCCTGGCAAAGCTCTAGGTCCTGCCATAGAAGCCCAAAAGTTAATCATTCCAGGAAAAGTTTTAGCAGAAGGATAATTCATATTCCAAGCCCAAATACCTGCCCCTTGGTGCAATTTTATCAGATTTTCTTTCTTCTTTGCCTTATGATCAAATGTACGGCAAGTATCGCCCTTTTCTGTAACAATGTACAACTGAGTACTGACACTATCAGGGTGTGCATTTAAGTAATAATGCAAAACTACCCCTCCTCTATGATTGATTCCCTGACCTTTGACATTCCAATTTTGCCCTCCTCCCATACGATAAGTACTAGAAGGCGTATACAAATGCGCTAACTCTGGTAATTGAACCGTTGTCGCTTGACGAATAATATGAATGTCATCTAGTATCCAAATGGAACGCCCTTGTGTTGCTACAATCAGATCATTCTCTTTGAGAACCATATCTGTAATTGGCACAATTGGCAAATTAAGTTGCAAAGAATGCCATTTTTTTCCATTATTATAAGAAATATAAATGCCACTTTCTGTACCTGCATACAACAAGCCTTCCTGCTTAGGGTCCGCACGAATCACACGGGTAAAGTGTTCTGCGGCAATACCATTTGTTATTTCCACCCAATCTGCACCATAGTTCTTTGTGTAATATAGATAGGGTTTAAAATCTCCTAGTTTGTATCGAGTCCCAGCAACATAAAGTCCTCCATCATTAAAGGGGTCGGCTTCTATACTATTTATTTGCATCCATTTAGGCATCTTAGAAGGCGTTACATTATCCCAATTTTTTCCTCCATCCCTAGAAATATGGATTAAACCATCATCAGAACCTGTCCACAACAAATCTTTTACTCGTGGCGATTCGCAGGCAGCAAAAATGGTACAATAATACTCTACCGAAGTATTGTCCTGTGTAATGGGACCACCTGAAGATTTCTGCTTGGTAGAATCATTGGTTGTTAAATCTGGGCTAATGGTTTCCCAGCTTTGCCCTTCATTATAAGTGACGTGCAAATGATTGGAAGCAGTGTATAACTTTTTGGGGTCGTGTGGGCTAAAAAACAAAGGGAAATTCCATTGGAAACGATATTTTGTAGCTTCGGCTCCATGCCCCATTGGATTATCTGGCCATACATTAATAGCCCTAGTCTGACCATTTTTGTGATTCTTGCGTTGCAAATAACCATCGTAACAGCCTCCATAAACAATATCCGAATTGAGTGGATCAACAGCAATATGCCCACATTCACAGCCTGCTGTAGGCTCCCAATCTTTGTCTGAAATTCCCCAACCTCTAGTACGATGCGGAATGCGAACGGTGCTGTTGTCTTGCTGTGCGGCATAGATTCGATAAGGAAAATGGTTATCGGTGGTTATTCTATAAAATTGTGCGGTCGGTTGATTGTGATAAGTGGACCAAGTGGTTCCTCTGTCATAGCTTACTTGCGCCCCTCCATCGTCCCCAATAATCATGCGTTTGGGGTTTTCTGGATCAATCCAAAGATCGTGGTGGTCAACATGAGGTGCACTAAATGGTTTGAACGTTCGACCTCCATCCTCTGAACGGTGGTAACGTACATTTAGTACATAAACCACTTCTGCATCCTTTGGATCTGCTTGAATAACACTATAATACCATGCACGCTGGCGTAAATTTCGTTTATCGTTGGTTTTCACCCAAGTATCACCACCATTATCGGATCGAAAGACTCCTCCTGTCTTAGATTCAATGATGGCCCACACTCGCTCTGGGTTGGCAGGGGACACCGTAATTCCTATAATACCTAAAGTATCCTTGGGTAACCCTTTGTTTTTGGTGATATTTTTCCAAGTTTCTCCATGGTCTGTACTTTTCCAAATTCCACAACCTTCTCCCCCACTAGACATGCTGTAGGGCGTTCGCTGAATTCGCCAAGTAGTAGCGTATAAAATCCTAGGGTTGCTAGGGTCTATCACCAAATCTACAGCGCCCACTTCATCGTTAACAAAAAGTACCTTTTTCCAAGTATCACCACCATCTATGCTTTTAAAAACTCCTCGCTCAGCATTGGGCTTAAATAGATTTCCCATTGCTGCGGCATAAACAACATTATGATTTTTGGGATGCACCCGAACCCTAGCAATTTGTCTAGATTTTTTTAAGCCCTTTTGTACCCAAGTCTTTCCAGCATTTTCGCTTTTCCAAATCCCATAACCAATGGATACATTTCCTCGGACGGTCTTTTCTCCCCCTCCTACATAAATAACATTGGGGTCAGACTTGCTCACGGCAATTGCTCCTACAGAGCCCCCAAAAAAACCATCTGAGATATTGTTCCAGTTGCGCCCTCCATCTTTTGTTTTCCAGATTCCTCCACCTGCTGCTCCAAAATAAAACAAATTAGGGTCGCCTTCTACGCCTGTTACCGCACAAGAACGCCCTCCCCTAAAAGGACCAATATTTCGCCACTGAAGCGTATCATAAAGCGTTGAATCGACCTTAGATGGGAATGAATTTTGTGCTTGACAGCAATTAAAAGATAATAGCCCAACTAGAGCGAACAAGAACATTAAATAATTCATAGTGCTTGAATGTTGTGTTAGATTTTCCAAATTTACCCTCAAAGATTAGCTTTTTTGATAAATATTCTATTAATTACTTCAACTGTATTTTAACCGTTGTACCATCCAAAACTAGCCACTCCCATTTATTACTCATTGTCAATGAATTACAACTATGGGTAATTACCTTTTTTTTTAACAAATTCTAAATCTAAATGATCTGGCTAAAAACGATTATTCTTTTCCTCCTTTTAATGCCCCCCTATTTTAATTTAATTGCACAAATCCAATATTTTAAAGATATAAATGGCATTCGACTCTATCCTCAGTCCCATCAATTGTACCCTCGTGATGTCAATAACAAAGCAGCCGTTATAATTAAAGGTGTAGCTTCTAACATTACCTCTAATGTCAATAATATTGAATTGCTGATGATAAAACGTTTTCTAGATGGCAGCACTCAAAATTATTCCTATACACAAATAACAAACGACAGTTTTAGTTTTGCCCCTATTTTAGAGGCAGGTATGTATCTATATGATTTTCAAATTTTACTAAAAAAAAACAAGACCCTATTATATAGGGATACGATTGCCCAAGATGTTGTTTGTGGAGATGCTTATATTATTGCAGGACAATCCAATGCTATGGGAGTTGGCACAGCTAGAGCAGGCATTATTCAAGATAGTCTATATCAGGCCTATTCTAAAAACTTAAATGCTATCTATAGTAAATCATTGGGTAATATGCCAAACTATAATGGAACTAATGGCTTTTTAACCAACTATGATGCGAACAATAATTACTGGTTTCCTGCCAATGCATCCGACTCCAACCTTATTGGTTTTGTTGGTTTCTGGGGATTAAAACTTCAGTATCTAATCCAAGATCAGTATCAGATGCCCACTTGTTTTATCAATGGAGCTTATGGAGGCACCAATATTGCTGAGCATCAACTATATGCTAGCCCAACGAGCAACCCTAGAGACCTAAGAACCTTATTTGGGGCTTTGACTTATAGGATTGAACAAGCTAATCTTAAAAATAATATTAAAGGGATTATTTGGTATCAAGGAGAGAGCCAAAACACCTATGAACGAGCTTATACTTATGCAGATAGCCTCAACTACTTAATTGACGATTGGGAACAACATTGGGGGAGTGTAGAAAAAATTTATATAGTCCAAATACATACAGGCTGTAACTATCATGGCTTTGGGCAAATAGTTCGAGAGCAACAACGAACAATAGATCAACTTACCCCTAAAACTAATCTTATTCCTCTTACAGCAAATGGAATTGGAGAACGAAGATTAGCGGCCAATGACCCCAACTATCAATGTCATTTTTCACGAGATGCCTATAATGAACTTAGCGAGCGTTTATTCCAAGTTATAGGACGTGATTTTTATGCTGCTAATACTTGCATTACCTCTCCCAATATAATAAATGCCTATTATAACTATGATAAGCTTGTTTTAGAATTTGATCAAGACTTAGCAGACTGTCCCAATGGTTTAGAACATAGTTTTGCATTCTATAAAGATAATATATTATTACCCAATTTTGAACCTATATCCATGTATAGTAAAGGGCACAAAATTTATATGACAATAAGTAATAATTCTCCCAACGCTGTAAGTTATTTATTAAAAGATGATCCCATTTATAATAATGAAATGATTTGGTTGACTAACCCAGAAGGATATGCAGCATTTTCATTCCACCAATTCCCAATTCATATAGATGATTGTTCCTCCAAATCCATTTCCATAACATCTAATCTTATTGGGAAAGAAAACCTGTTAGAAATTGAATTAAAAAGTTGTAACCTTAATAAGGTCATTAAAATTTATTCTGTTCAAGGACAATTACTTTATCAAAAAAATATTCCTTTTATCAACATTCGACAATCTATTGACCTGAGTCACTTTGCTGCGGGAGTTTACTTTTTGATTGTAGAAAATAATCACCAAATTATAACAACAAGAAAGTTAGTTAAGTATTAAAAACTTCGGTTTGATAATGAAAAAAATGTACCTTTATCAGTCAATTAAAATCCGTTGAGAATAAATAACGATAAATAACGAGTTGTAAATGGCTAAAGCAAAATCGCTCTCCTATAAGCAGGTGCTTAACTCACTCCAAAAGAAAGAATATTTTCCAATCTATCTATTGCATGGAGAAGAGAGTTTCTATATTGATGAGTTGACCAAATACATTGAGGAAAATGTATTGGATGAAACAGCTAAGGCATTTAACCAGACCGTTTTGTATGGCAAAGAGATTGATTATAAAACGGTCTTGGATAGCGCCCGTCGTTATCCTGTCATGTCTGACAAACAGGTTGTTATTATCAAAGAAGTACAAGAGCTAAAAACCTTAGATAAGCTGGAGGCTTATTTTCAAAATCCATTGGACAGCACCATTTTGGTCTTGGCACACAAACACAAAAAGTTAGACAAGAGAAAGAAGTACGCCAAAGCCTTAACAGGTTCCAAAAAAGTTTGTGTTTTTGAATCGACTCGTTTGTACGATAATCAAGTTCCCAATTGGATTAATAATTACCTAAAGGATAAAAACATTTCCATCAAACCTGCTGCGACCAACCTCCTTGCCGAATATTTGGGGACTAACTTATCCAAGATTTCGAATGAGTTGGACAAATTGACCATCAATTTGCCAGCTGGAGCGGCTATTGACAAGCATATTATCCAAAAAAACATTGGAATTAGTAAAGATTTTAATGTTTTTGAATTGCAACAGGCTTTGGGGAGACGAGACAAGTTTAAAAGCTTTTTGATTGTTAAGTATTTTATTGCCAATCCCAAAAACCATCCCTTACCAATGATTACAGCAACCTTATATAATTTTTTTAGTAAGGTTTATGTGTGTCAATCTATGTTGCGAGCAAGCGATGTAGAAATTGCCGCTGCTATTGGAGCCAATAAGTTTTTTGTCAAAGATTATAAATTAGCGGCCAAACATTACACACGTCCTCAATTGGAAAGCGTAATTGCTGTGCTCAAAGAATATGATTTGCGCTCCAAAGGGGTTCATAATGCGAGCATCCCACACGGAGAATTATTGCGAGAAATGATTGTCAAAATTTTGGGCTAAAGGCAGCATTTTTGATTATTTTTTAAGCTTAAAAAATGCATAATTATTAACGTTCAATGACTTAAAAATATAATCGTTCCACTTTTTCATTTTTTCTGCATTATATCCCCTATCGGTTTCTGCGACAAATAACTTACAAGTTTCTGCATACAATCCTAGATGTTTTTCATACAACTCGGTCATTAGATTGATGGTAGGATTGGTTAGCTGCAAAAGTTCCATTTCCAATTTTCGTTTTTGTATTTCCAACAAGTCGAAGTACATATTGACAAAAGCATGATCTTCCTTTTCCATTTGGAAATAATAGAAACTTTGAAGAGGATCTAGGATAGCAACCAATTGAAAAATCAATGAATCTTGAATGCTATTGATGTCAAAATAGAGTTTGGTATTAAAATTATAGCGATCTACTTCAAAGTTATTTTCCTTCGAATAATTAATTCTCCTTTTTGATGCCTGCCCCATTTTAACCCGCTCTTTACTCCACTGAAGATAAGGAAATTGCAAATGAGGCTGGTACGAACTAGACGCATTTTGTGGGAAAACACGTTTGTTTTTAAATAGATTCTCTTTTATAAAGGTTTCAATCATTTTCATGCGATCATAAAACCTAAATTCAGTGTTTTTACTCCAAAAAACAGAATCGTAAGAAGAAGCCGTTAGGTTTCGATAATCTTCGTGGTAGTGCTTTGTAAATTTAAAATAGGGCAAAACAAACTGATTGTTATAGTCATAGGCTTTAATAAAGGCTTTAGAATTTACGCTAATCTTATTTTCTGAGCGATCTGAATAAGTAAGGCCATAATTGAAGTGGATTTTATCCATGTATTGTTTTCCTTCAATTGACTGATAATATTTTGTAATTGCCATATCAACTTGTTCTATATCATTCCTGCCAATAATCGAAAAGGGATGCAAGGAGGCATTGCGAACTTTTAAGTTAATTTTGAGCAATTGATTTTTATCGACATCTACCCAAATTGTACCACTAAAAAAATCCGAACGATTGTCTTTGGGGTCAAAACTGATCACATAAATTTGAGCTTCCTTTTCTTGGTAAGCGTAATTTAGCTTCAAAGAATAATTCTTTAGCAACATTTTTTTGTTAATACTCAATGGGTTGCTAGGAAAAAAATTGCTTTTGGAAAAAAGGTTATGGATTGAAAAAAGGCGGGAAGATTCTGTGGAAGTAAAATGCCTATTGCGAATGGTTTTTACTCCAATTCTTCCTTTTTTGTAGTCCAATTCATCAATTGAATAATTAGAATAATTTCCATTATAATATGCTTCAATTACTTCTGCTTTATCCTTATTTAGGTAGGTTTCTAAGTAGAAATAAGTCTTAGCTTTTTTGATTTTTGTTCTTCTATGATTTCTTATTTTTGAAACAAGATCATATAAATAATCGCTATTCGCTCTTACCACCACATCTTTTAGCCTACTTGAGCTAGGACTAAGCCTTATCGTTTTGATTGTTGTTGAACCAACAACAATTTTTTCTTCCTTATACCCTAGATAAGAAATAACAATGGTGTCTCCGATTTGATTGTTAGGCAATTCAAAATAGCCCTCTAAATTAGTTGCAGTGCCAAATAATTGCTGCTGATTAAAAACATTGGCATAAGGCAATGTTTCATTTGTGTTTTTGTCAAAAATAGTAGCTTTAATCTCAATTTGAGCCCCCACAGTAGTCAAGTGGAATAAAGCCAGTATTAGAACCAATACCGTTTTCATTTTATTATTGTTATACATACAATTGCATCTATTTCTTCTAGAAGAATAGATGCAATTGTATGTATACGTGGTGTATATCTAATGAAAATTAATTTCAGCAGTAGGCTATAATTTTCGTAATTTCAAAAACGCTTTCCCCAAGTAATTCACTAAATCTCCTGCCGTTAAGCTTTCTTCGCTTTCTACTTCAGCAGCAATATCACCAGCCAAGCCATGGATATAAACGCCCAAAATACAAGCCTCTAAGGGGTCGTATTCTTGGGACAGTAAACCTGCCAAAATCCCCGTCAAAACATCCCCACTCCCTGCGGTTCCCATCCCTGGATTTCCAGTAGAATTAAAATAGCAAACCCCTTCAGGCGTTGCCACACAAGTATTAGCTCCCTTTAGAATGATGTAAACACCAAATTCTTGGGCTTTTCGACGTTGCAGTTCATTTCGTTCAAAATTATCGTAGACCTTCCCAAACATTCGTTCAAATTCTTTGGGGTGTGGGGTCAAAATACTCCCCTTGGGAATGTATTCAAACCAATCGGGACTCTGCCCTAAAATATTCAATGCATCTGCATCCAAAACAGTTGGGCGATTCAAGTGTTTGAGCATATAACACAATGCATTTCTTGTTCTATTTTTGGTACTCAAACCACAACCAATAGCAATGGTAGAATACTTCGGCAAATCGTATACCTTTGTAAAGATAAATCGATCCTCATCCAAACTCACCATTGCCTCAGGAACAGCCGTTTGCATCACCTCATAACCACAGATAGGCACATGCACTGTCACCAAACCAACTCCAGCTCTAAGACAGGCACGGGTTGCCAGAATAGCCGCCCCCATTTTGCCATAGCTTCCCATAATCAGTAAAGCATGACCAAAAACGCCTTTGTGTGCAAATTTATCTCTTCTCTTGTAAATTCGTTTAACAATATCTGAAGTAATGTAATAATAAGGAGAATCTACAGAAGCAATATATTTTTGATCCAGACCTATTGATGCACAAACAAAATCTCCTACGTAATGAAAGTTTTCAGGAAATAAAAATGCTAATTTTGGAAATTCAAATGCAAAGGTATAATCTGCTTCTATACAAGCACCTACAGTGGGCATATCGGTAAACACTCCTGTTGGGACATCAACGGCAACAACTGTATTTTCACATTCATTCAAAAAGTGCAAAATATCAGCCAAAGCCCCTGTGATTGGTCGATTTAGACCAGATCCCAACATCGCATCAATCAAGATTTCATCTCCACCAAAAACAGGCATTTCTTCTACAGAAGAAACCTCCTTAATAACCACTTTATTTAGATCTTGTAACTGTCGAACTCGCTCCAAGTTTGTCTTAAAATCTTCTGTTTCATTATCTGTTAAATTCAGTATAAACACAGCCACATCATACCCTCGCTCCTCCAACAAACGAGCAATCGCCAAGCCATCTCCCCCATTGTTACCTTTGCCACAAATGACGCTAACCATTTCAAACGTAGACTTCGGGAATTTTTTGACAAACCAACTGGTAAAAGTTCTACTTGCCCGTTCCATTAAGTCAATGGACAAAATAGGCTCATGTGCTATGGTGTAAGCATCTGCTTCACGGGTTTGTGTTGTTGATAATATTTTCATAATTTTTAGAATTAATCCTCCGTTAATTTAACTACGGTACTTGGTTAGCTTGTTATCACTCGTGAGCCAGCAAGCAGGGTTCTTCGAGATTTAAAACGGAGTAATGTAGAATGGGAATACTTAAATACTAGCAAAATATCGTTGCGCTGTATTTTTTGTTATCTTAAAATGAATCTTTATTAATTTCATATTTTCGTTCACTTTTGTTGCTATAAAACGCATTACCAAAAGAGTAAAAAAACTTATCTCTCAATTGCAAATAAGCGGGTTTTTCATCGTCAAACAACGTCAAGCTAATGGTGTATAATACGGATTCTATAATAATGCATTGTATATAAATACGCACATCATCTGCTACAATAGTTGCTCTAATTCCTTCATAGATAGCCTGACTGTAGAAGACTTCATGTTCTTCTACAACACCCTCTATGCCTTCTCCTAAATCATCAACTATTGCCTTATAGTAAGCCGTTCTATATTTTTTATTTTGTTGAAAAGAAGGCTCCTCAGACAAGTCGGTAAGGTTACAACTCAATCTATATTTAGATCGTTTTAGTTTATAATCAATTCGTTGGCTACTTTTTCGCTCTTTTTTTGTAGGCTTTTTAGGAAAACCTATATAATAGCCATTTTCTAACAAAGGAATTTGTATCCAATTTTCAGGAATTTTTCCTTCCATCAACCGCAAGGTATCCGCTACTTCTATTTCTCCTTCTGCCAATTCTAGTTCTTCTTCAACCAGCTTCTCTTCTACCTTTGAGCTAGAATTAGTATTGCAACAATATAATAAACCTGAGAAACATATTAAAATAAAAAAAGCCTTTTTCATAAAATTTTATCCCTAATATAACGTGATGCATTGGTATTCAA
Organism: Aureispira anguillae; assembly: GCF_026000115.1. Lineage (GTDB taxonomy): Bacteria > Bacteroidota > Bacteroidia > Chitinophagales > Saprospiraceae > Aureispira > Aureispira anguillae. The sequence continues at coordinate 830,345 of NZ_AP026867.1, read as the reverse complement.
AAAAGCTATAAACAGCCTTTAGAAATCATAAACCTTTGTTACTTATTGTACAGTTCTCCCCCTTTGGAAAACAATTTATCCACTGCCAATTTTGTTTTCTCATCGACAATAAGAGGAGGCGCATGATGTGGTTTTATTCTCGCATCAATAATCAATGCGCCTTTGCAGCCCCAATGTTTGTGTTCTACAAAGCTATGCACACCATGAATATCATGCGAAGGATTGGAACGTGTAAAGGTTACCCACAGAAAATTATTTAATGTCTGTGTGACAAAATCACTATCGTCAACCACAACCACCAATGGAATATGCTCCATATCATACCGTTCTAACCACTTTACTAACTGACGAATGGTCTTCAATCCTGTATCGGCGTCACTAAACGCAGTTGCCTGAATGGCTAAAATTCCTTTTTGAACAAATTTAGGGTTTAAAAAACCAATGGGCAAATCAAAATTCGGGGGTAAATCAGCTTCCAAACGTCGTTTTTTTGCTCCACAGCAAGCCACTACCACTTTAGAACCAGCATTCCACCCATCTCCCGAATAATCTAGCGTATCAATTGTTGTTTTGGTTTGAAAATGCAAATCTCTCGTCCAATCTACTCGTTCCAAAACATGATTAAAATAATGCTCAATCTCATGCGTATCCAAATTAGGATCATCACTATGATCGGCAATAAATAAATATTTGGCTAAAGTGGTTTGCCCCTTTCCGAGCAAATGATTGGCAATCGTTAAAATCTCTTCTGGTCTACGCTCCCGAAACGGCATATAACGCTCGCTACCAATAGCCAACAACAACGGATGAACCCCTGCTGCATCTACGGCATTCACATCTTTTAAACCAGGAAATTCTTGCGGTGCTAGTTCTTTGACCAACTCATGAATTAAGTAGCCAAAGCTAGAGTCTTCCGCTGGAGGTCTGCCTACTACCGTAAAATGCCAAATTGCATCCTTTCTATGGTATACTTTATCCACTTCCATAACAGGAAAGTCATGCGTTAAACTATAATAACCTAAATGATCCCCAAATGGTCCTTCAGGGAGTTTTTTGTTTTTGACAATTGTCCCTGTAATACAAAAATCGGCATCTGCTGAAAGCGTATAACCATCCTGCTGAAAATAGCGAAATCTACGACCGTTCAACAAGCCTGCAAAAGTCAATTCCGACAAGTTTTCAGGCAAGGGCATAATCGCTGAAAAAGCATTGGAAGGTGGCCCTCCCACAAAAACAGATACTTTAAAAGGTTGATCCGTCTCATTATAGGCTTTATGGTGTACCCCAATACCACGATGCAATTGATAATGCAACCCAATTTCTTTATCTTTCACATAATCGTTGCCAGATAACTGAATACGATACATCCCCAAGTTTGATTTCATTATGTCTGTAGCACCAGGCCCCATTGAAAACACTTGAGGCAAGGTAACAAAAGCTCCTCCATCCATTTCCCATGCCTTTACCTGAGGCAGTTGGCTAATTTGGGTTTCTCCAAACAAAATAGGTTTGCGAAAGCGTGCTTTTTTAGGCAAACCATTTAAGGCCGAAAAAGGTGCTTTCCAATATCTCGTGGGGTGCTTAAGCAATTGGATAGGATCAATCTTGAGTTCAATTATTTTCTGAACTTGTTTCATGGTATGTCGAAACAAAAAGCGAGTTCGTTCTGTTGTACCATATAGATTAGAAACCGCTGGGAAAGGGCTTCCCTTGACATTTTCATACAAAATGGCTGGTCCCTTAGCATCATAAATCCGTCTATGAATTTCTGCCATTTCAAGATTAGGGTCAACCTGAGATTTTATTCTTAGAAGTTTTCCATGTTGTTCCAAGTCTTGTATACAGTGCTTTAAACTTTTGTAACTCATTCTTCTTTGTTTTCTCTATTAAAGGAAGCGCTTAACTACCGCCAAGTAATGAAGGCAAATATAGCATATATAAGCTTAAACAGTCCTAAACCATTCTGGTTTGTTAACTTCTTCTCAATTTTTAGAAATAAATTAACCTTTTTATCTTTGTAACTTTAAATTTAGAAATTCCCCCCGCTCTCAAATAAAACAAAACAACAATTCTTATTTTTGTTGGAATCAATTTTGTATTAATGGAATCTACCAATTAGCCGTCAAAATCAAAAAATAAAAACGAATGCCAAAAATTGTCTTTACATTAATATGCTTCGGCATGGTGTACACAAGTTTTGCACAAATAACAGACAGCCTGAAACCAATTACCTCCAATAAACCATCTCCGATTGGTTTAGATGAGTTTCACTGGGCCTGCATTGCTAATTTTGAATTGTCTGATTCCAAAAATTCGAGTCGGATTGTTTACCTAGATACCGACCAGCAAGGCAATGTCTATGTAGCCGATAACAATGGATACTTATATAGCTTATCAGGAAATGATTTTTCAGAAAATTGGGCTGTAAAGTTGGGTTATGAGCATATCTCACATATGGCAGCTAGCCCTGATGGAAAAACGATTTCCATTTGTTACAATTATGTCAAAACAGGCACTAAAAAGCTAGAAGTACGAAATGCTCAAAATGGTCGAATATTACTCAAAATAAAACGAGTTCCAGTTTGTTACGATGCTACTTATTTTATAGATGTTGTAGACAACACTACTTTGTACCCTGCTAACCTTGCTTATTCTCCTGATGGTTCAAAATTAGCAGTGTGGTTTAATAATCATGGTTTTGATGAACAACAATGCAAATCTACTCATGAAGCACAATTAATTATCATGAACCCTATTACAGGAGATGTTTATGCTTCTAGAAGAGAAATTCCTAAAGATTTTGAATGGAGCAAATGTGACAGCAAGCAGCATTTTACATTTAGCATTGATGGAAAGTCCATTTACCTTAGCAACTGTAAAGCACAAATTGCCCAGTATAATGTAAAAGATTTAAGCCTAATCAAAATGGTGGATTTTGGCGCAGACATCAATCGCATCTTAACACTAAAGTTAAATGAAAAAGGGTCTAAAAAAGCTAAGTTTCCTTTGCATGAATTGGTTGTCCAAGAAAATGGCGATCTCCTTACTAGCTTGGGTAAAAATGGGCATATTTTTAAAATTAATGCAGACCTAAATTTTATTAACTATGTTACTCAAAACCAAGGTTGTTCTGGAGCCTATTTCTCCTTTAGCCCCGATTGGTCAATGGCTATGTTCAATTCTAATCATATCAACTTGTGGGATATAACAACACAAGAACCTGTATTTTATACAGAGGCTCCCAATACCTTTGATGCCAATACCGTTCGATTTCATCCCATCAAAAAAGCAATTATAGTTGGAACCAAACGAACGCTAAAACTCATAGCCCCCTGCTCTAGTAGCCAAATTCACATCGATAATACCTTTACCCCAACGGGTCATTTTTTGCAAGCAGAAACTAGTTTTAGTGTCCGAGGAGCAGGAAAAATATTCTGGGCTTATGATAACAAGATTATTTATCATAAATATGCTAAAGAGCAAGAAATTAGCACAGAAAACTTAGGATATAGTGCTCTTTTTAATAGTTCACAGAACATTCCTCAATCAACAGAATTGCACCTAAAAACCGACCAGCCTGGTATCTATACTATTTTTGGTGGCACCTCAAAACAGATGACCAATACAGCTGTACTAAAAAGTTTGCCCAACTGGCAACTACGACCATAGTTGTTTGCATTAAAAAAACAAAAAGCAATAGCAACTCTATCAGGTAAAAAAGCTTATATTTGTATATCACCCATCAATTTTAAGTTATGAATTTAAAAGACAAATATATAAATCCTTTGACTGATTTTGGATTCAAAAAACTTTTTGGCATTGAGCCCAATAAAGAATTATTGATTGATTTCTTAAATCAACTCCTTCCTTCTTTTCATCAAATCAAAAACCTTTCTTATACCAAAAATGAGCACCTAGGCAATACGCCATTGGAGCGAAAGGCGATTTTTGATTTGTACTGCGAAAGTGCTTCGGGCGAAAAGTTTATTGTCGAAGTCCAAAAAGCTAAGCAAAATTTCTTTAAGGATCGATCTGTTTTTTACTCTACCTTTCCCATACAAGAGCAGGCTAAAAAGGGCGATTGGGATTTTCAATTGACCGCTGTTTATACCATTGGCATTTTAGATTTTGTTTTTGACGAGCACAAAGATAGAGATGATATTTTGCATACCGTAAAATTAAAAGATCATAAAAATAGGCTCTTTTACGATAAACTGACATATATCTATATCGAACTCCCTAAGTTCACCAAAGAGGTTGCTCAACTAGAATCTAAATTCGATAAGTGGCTTTATATTTTTAGACATCTTGCCAATCTCCAAAACCGTCCTATTGCACTACAAGAAAGAATCTTTCAAAAACTCTTTGAAGCTGCTGAAATCGCTAAGTTTTCCCCTAAAGAAAAACAACTCTATGAGGAAAGTTTAAAATACTATCGAGACCTTAAAAACGTTGTGGATACTTCTAAGGCAGAAGGCATAGAAGAGGGGATAAAGAAGGGGATAGAAAAGGGGATGAAAAAAGGTATAGAAAAGGGGATGAAGAAAGGAATAGAAAAGGGAAGGCAAGATGTAGCTAAAGAAATGAAAGCAGATGGTTTTTCTGTTTCTAAAATAGCTCAGTATACAGGGCTTTCTGAGGACGAAATTAATCGTTTGTAAAATGACAGAACATAAAAATATTCTAATCATATCAACTTGTGGGATATAACAACACAAGAACCTGTATTTTATACAGAGGCTCCCAATACCTTTGATGCCAATACCGTTCGATTTCATCCCATCAAAAAAGCAATTATAGTTGGAACCAAACGAACGTTAAAACTCATAGCCCCCTGCTCTAGTAGCCAAATTCACATCGATAATACCTTTACCCCAATGGGTCATTTTTTGCAAGCAGAAACTAGTTTTAGTGTCCGAGGAGCAGGAAAAATATTCTGGGCTTATGATAACAAGATTATTTATCATAAATATGCTAAAGAGCAAGAAATTAGCACAGAAAACTTAGGATATAGTGCTCTTTTTAATAGTTCACAGAACATTCCCCAATCAAACAGAATTGCACCTAAAAACCGACCAGCCTGGTATCTATACTATTTTTGGTGGCACCTCAAAACAGATGACCAATACAGCTGTACTAAAAAGTTTGCCCAACTGGCAACTACGACCATAGTTGTTTGCATTTTAAAAAACAAAAAACAATAGCAACTCTATCAGGTAAAAAAGCTTATATTTGTATATCACCCATCAATTTTAAGTTATGAATTTAAAAGACAAATATATAAATCCTTTGACTGATTTTGGATTCAAAAAACTTTTTGGCATTGAGCCCAATAAAGAATTATTGATTGATTTCTTAAATCAACTCCTTCCTTCTTTTCATCAAATCAAAAACCTTTCTTATACCAAAAATGAGCACCTAGGCAATACGCCATTGGAGCGAAAGGCGATTTTTGATTTGTACTGCGAAAGTGCTTCGGGCGAAAAGTTTATTGTCGAAGTCCAAAAAGCTAAGCAAAATTTCTTTAAGGATCGATCTGTTTTTTACTCTACCTTTCCCATACAAGAGCAGGCTAAAAAGGGCGATTGGGATTTTCAATTGACCGCTGTTTATACCATTGGCATTTTAGATTTTGTTTTTGACGAGCACAAAGATAGAGATGATATTTTGCATACCGTAAAATTAAAAGATCATAAAAATAGGCTCTTTTACGATAAACTGACATATATCTATATCGAACTCCCTAAGTTCACCAAAGAGGTTGCTCAACTAGAATCTAAATTCGATAAGTGGCTTTATATTTTTAGACATCTTGCCAATCTCCAAAACCGTCCTATTGCACTACAAGAAAGAATCTTTCAGAAACTCTTTGAAGCTGCTGAAATTGCTAAGTTTTCCCCTAAAGAAAAACAACTCTATGAGGAAAGTTTAAAATACTATCGAGACCTTAAAAACGTTGTGGATACTTCTAAGGCAGAAGGCATAGAAGAGGGTATAAAGAAGGGGATAAAAAAGGGAAGGCAAGATGTAGCTAAAGAAATGAAAGCAGATGGTTTTTCTGTTTCTAAAATAGCTCAATATACAGGGCTTTCTGAGGACGAAATTAATTGTTTGTAAAATAACAGAACATAAAAATATTCTAATCATATCAACTTGTGGGATATAACAACACAAGAACCTGTATTTTATACAGAGGCTCCCAATACCTTTGATGCCAATACCGTTCGATTTCATCCCATCAAAAAAGCAATTATAGTTGGAACCAAACGAACGTTAAAACTCATAGCCCCCTGCTCTAGTAGCCAAATTCACATCGATAATACCTTTACCCCAACGGGTCATTTTTTGCAAGCAGAAACTAGTTTTAGTGTCCGAGGAGCAGGAAAAATATTCTGGGCTTATGATAACAAGATTATTTATCATAAATATGCTAAAGAGCAAGAAATTAGCACAGAAAATTTAGGATATAGTGCTCTTTTTAATAGTTCACAGAACATTCCCCAATCAACAGAATTGCACCTAAAAACTGACCAGCCTGGTATCTATACTATTTTTGGTGGCACCTCAAAACAGATGACCAATACAGCTGTACTAAAAAGTTTGCCCAACTGGCAACTACGACCATAGTTGTTTGCATTAAAAAAACAAAAAGCAATAGCAACTCTATCAGGTAAAAAAGCTTATATTTGTATATTACCCATCAATTTTAAGTTATGAATTTAAAAGACAAATATATAAATCCTTTGACTGATTTTGGATTCAAAAAACTTTTTGGCATTGAGCCCAATAAAGAATTATTGATTGATTTCTTAAATCAACTCCTTCCTTCTTTTCATCAAATCAAAAACCTTTCTTATACCAAAAATGAGCACCTAGGCAATACGCCATTGGAGCGAAAGGCGATTTTTGATTTGTACTGCGAAAGTGCTTCGGGCGAAAAGTTTATTGTCGAAGTCCAAAAAGCTAAGCAAAATTTCTTTAAGGATCGATCTGTTTTTTACTCTACCTTTCCCATACAAGAGCAGGCTAAAAAGGGCGATTGGGATTTTCAATTGGCCGCTGTTTATACCATTGGCATTTTAGATTTTGTTTTTGACGAGCACAAAGATAGAGATGATATTTTGCATACCGTAAAATTAAAAGATCATAAAAATAGGCTCTTTTACGATAAACTGACATATATCTATATCGAACTCCCTAAGTTCACCAAAGAGGTTGCTCAACTAGAATCTAAATTCGATAAGTGGCTTTATATTTTTAGACATCTTGCCAATCTCCAAAACCGTCCTATTGCACTACAAGAAAGAATCTTTCAAAAACTCTTTGAAGCTGCTGAAATCGCTAAGTTTTCCCCTAAAGAAAAACAACTCTATGAGGAAAGTTTAAAATACTATCGAGACCTTAAAAACGTTGTGGATACTTCTAAGGCAGAAGGCATAGAAGAGGGGATAAAGAAGGGCAGGCAAGATGTAGCTAAAGAAATGAAAGCAGATGGCTTTTCTGTTTCTAAAATAGCTCAGTATACAGGGCTTTCTGAGGACGAAATTAATCGTTTGTAAAATAACAGAACATAAAAATATTCAAGCGTAAAATTGTAATACTCCATTTTTTCCCCTTCCTACTCCAGATATAATTCTTAGCATATTTTTATTGGTATTTTTTGTTTTTTTATAGAACTTTGGGGGGCTAAGATTGTTTTCAATTTAAGATAAAAATTAGCCCTTTAAATAGTTCGTCAAAATCATACGATCAAAGAATCAATATGCAATTAAATTATAAAGTATTTGGAGAAGGAGAACCTGTTGTTATTTTACATGGAATGTTTGGAACCCTAGACAATTGGCAAACAATAGCCAAACAACTAGCAAAACATTTTATGGTTTTCATCATTGACCTTCGAAATCATGGACGTTCTCCTCATTCTGAAGCGTTTAGTTATAGCATTATGGCAAATGATGTTTATGAATTCATGGAAAATAATTGGATTTATGAAGCACATATTGTAGGGCATTCTATGGGTGGAAAAGTAGCCATGCAACTAGCCACTGAAAACCCCGATCTAGTTAACAAATTAGCAGTGGTAGATATAGCTCCTAAAGCCTATAAAGGCAATCATCAACCCATTTTTGATGCTTTATTTGCATTGGACTTAACGAGTTTAAAATCTAGGAAGCAAGCCAATGAATTTTTGGAATCTAGGATAGAATCTTATGCTGTTCGCCAATTTATTTTAAAAAACTTGAGCATCAATAAGCAAACGCAAACCTACGAATGGAAAATGAATTTGCCTGTTATACATAATGCTTATCAACATATTTTGGGTAGTAGTGACCTATCAAGCCCTTACAACAAGCCTACTCTTTTTATAAAAGGAGCTAATTCTTCCTATATATTAGAAGAAGAATTTAGTGATTATCAAGTATTTTTCCCACAAGCAAAATTGGCTAACATAGATAATGCAGGGCATTGGGTACATGCTGAACAACCAAAGCTCTTTTTAGAGGCTTTAACTAATTTTTTATTAGACGAATAAGCATAAGAATGCTCTAAATGCAATCCTTCCTTTTCTCTATCTACTGAAAGGAGTTATTTATTTCATCCAAAGACACTATCATATTTACTATGTTTTACAAACTGTATATAGGGTTCTTTTTTTTTATGTTTGGATTAACCAATAATTTCTTGTTTGCCCAAATAAATTACATTGATTACAATCCTCAATATAAAACGTGGTCGGCAACGTATCAAATCGACAAAATCGAATTTACTTCACAGCATACCATAATTCATTTTCGATTTGCCAAAAACAATAGCCAATATGATAGCCCCACTTTTTATGCTTCAAAAGGAACATTTGCATGGGTATTAGAAACAGAAGCTGGAATGGTTTATCCACAACAAAAGCTGACGAATATTGCTAAAAATGGTCTTATACAGCTAGAAATACTGGAGCAAGAACAACATACCATTTCGGCACTCACTAAGGAAAAAACAGAACATACTTTTTTTACTTGCCAAATCTACTTTGAGCGGCTGCCCGAAAACTTAGAAAAAATATCATTAGTAGAAGGACGAGGAAACAAATCTCATAGAAATCATCTGAATTGCCTAGATATTAATTTAAAAAATGAGGAAATTAAGGAGGCCAGTGAAGTAACAAAACGCATCCAAAATTTTGAGCAACAAATTAATAACTCAAAACAGTCTTTTGTTAATGATAAGCCTCTCAAAGCACCTAAGAGAGTTGCTATTGATGCAACACCAAAAAACAAATCCCAAAAAGGGGATTTTTCAATTGAATACATAGAAGATAGGTTTGAGCATCAAAAAAAAGAAGGGGAAATACAAAAATCCCTAGATGAGTTAATTAGCGATGACTTAGATGCCTATAAAAATAGAGGCATCATTGATCCCAATCCTATTTATAGACCTTGGAAGAAGGATTACATACTACATAAAGTGATCTATACCAAAACCGAAATCATATTTCTATTGTTATTTCGATTTCCCACTCATGGTTCCGTCTCTTCTGCCCTCTTTTATTCAAGCAATAGCAAACATCCATGGTTTTTAAAAGATGCACAATCAGGAAAAAAATATGACTTTAAGGCTGTAACTGACATCAAGCAAAATGGCGTTCTAAAATTAAAGAAGCTATCTGACTTTCCCTTACGATTAGAAACCGATGCTAACCAAGAAGTTACTTTCTTCTCTTGTCAAGTTCATTTTGAGCGCCTTCCCCCATCTGTTAATAAAGTACATCTAATAGAAGGACGAAAAAAATCAAAAGACACTAACCACTTCAATTTTTTTGATATTAAATTAATTCATCCCTATTTTAAATAAGCACTAAAAATCAGCTTTTGCTGCTTGGTTAGCTCCTTGCACTCATGAGCTATTCTTGGGGTGGTACTCACTATATCTATATGAGCTTGCCATGGGCTTGATTCAACAAAACTGCGAAGCACTCACAAACCCAGCTTCCTGCCCCATAAGTGAAACGCATAACGAAGCAACTCTATTTTTAAACAACTTCGAGTTATAAATAACTATCTAACAAAAAGATAAAAACTAATCACAATCTTTTTATTTTTTTTAAATTAGAGAAAGTCTTTGTTACAAGATTCTACTTCTCATGAATTAAATGTTTCAAATGCTATTCAACTAGAATAGCCCATTTCATAAGAAAACATAAAAATCAACGAAGTATTAGTATAATAATACTGGCAAAAATTTTGTTTGTTATATACAGAAGGATTTGTTTAGTCCAATGAATAACTTCAAAAATCCAAAACATCAATACAAATAAATGAAAACAATACCATTTTATATTTTTTTATTATTTATTCTTTCATTCATTATTACACCATCTGTTGCCCAAAAAACATATACAGATCATAAACCTTCGTATAGAAAATGGCAAGATGATTATATTTTGGATAAAATCGATTATACTCGAGATCGCACGATCTTCTATTTTCGTTTTGTTTGTAAAAGTGGCAAATTCACAAATGCTATTTTTTATCCGCCAGGAGGAGAACATCCGTGGTATCTAAAAGGGAGAAATGTCAAAAAAAACTTTGACATCAAAGAAATTCGCAATGTGCGTAGAAATGGTAAATTAATGAAATCTAAAGTCCGAAATGCTGCTTATAGCATCTCTGCCTTGGAGGGTGTTGGCTATACGGTATTTAGCTGTGAAGTTCATTTTGAACGCCTTCCTAATGATCTAACATCAGCGGATTTAATCGAAGGAAAAGGACAAGAATTCAACAAAAATCACTTCAATTGTTTTAACGTCAAGCTAAAAACTTGGGATGATAGTGATCTTGGAAATAAAAAAGATAGCGAGAAAAAGGTTTCTGAATTTGAAAAAAAATATGGGGTCAATTCTAAACCTAAAAATGTAAAACCTACCCCTGCTCCGAAACCCAAACCCAAGCCAGATCCAAAACCCAAACCTGAGCCTGAGCCAGAACCTACTCCTGAGCCAGAACCAGAACCAACCCCTGAGCCAGAACCAGAACCAGCTCCCGAACCAAAACCAGAAGAAGAATACCCACATTCTGTGAGTCGCTTAAATTCTTCACAAGATATTGTTTGTGGTGAAATGCTGGTTTTGGATAAGATTAAATTTCATGATAATAGCGTCAAATTTAAAGGCATGGTTGCAGCAAATAGAACGCTTTTTATTCTATTCAACTACATGAAAGAACATCCTGAATCTACGCTAACACTTTATGGGCATACCGATGTTTTTGGCGACAAGGAAGCCAATATGGAATTATCTAGGCAACGGGTTATAAAAATTCAACGCTGGTTAACCATGTACGGAATTAAAATCCATCGAATTAACTACGAATGGTTTGGTCCTGACCAGCCACTAAAGCCCGAAGGAAGTCCTATTAACAGAAGGGTTGAAATAATGGTTAATTGCAATTAACCATTAAATTTCAGTCCTCAACACCCCCACGTATGAAAAAGTTACTTTGTCATTTATTTTGTTTTACTTTATTTTTAGCCTTAACAACAAACAATATTCTAGCCCAAGAGCAGCATAATTATACCGATCACAAACCACAATATAGAAAATGGCAAGATTCCTATATCTTAGACAAAATTGACTATACGCCCTCTAGTACCATTTTTTATTTTCGTTTTGTTTGCGACCATGAAACCTCTGGTGGAGCTATCTTTTATCCTCCTGGAGGAGAATCTCCTTGGTATCTAAAAGGAAGAGGGATAGATAAGGAATTTGATATTACTGCGGTAAAAAACATCCGTAGGAATGGGGTTCTAGTTAAGGAGAATGTTTCTAAGGAAGCATTCCATGTTGACCACTTAAGCACTAAAGCAGGACATACTATTTTTAGTTGCGAAGTGCATTTTGGACGCTTAGACGATGATATGAAAGTAGCCGATCTTATAGAAGGCAAAGGACAGGAGTTTAACAGGAAGCATTTTAATTGTTTTAATATTAAACTAAAAACTTGGAACGATAAAGATTTGGGAAATGAGGCAGATAGTAAAAAAAATGTAAAAACCTTTGAAGAAAAATACATAGGAACAACTACATCTAATCCTCTACCAAGCCCACCTAAAGAAGATGCTCCCTCCTCCAAACGGCTGCATAAACCTCAAGATTTAGTTTGTGAAGAGCTACTGATCTTAGATCAGATTAAGTTCCATGACAATAGCACTAAATTTAAAGGGATGATTGCCGCTAATGCAACCCTAAACATTATTTTCAATTATATGAAAGAGCATCCTAAGGCAACAGTGGAGCTCTATGGACACAGCGATATTTTTGGTTCAGAAGAACGAAATATAGAGTTGTCTAAACAACGAGTTATAAAAATTCAGCGTTGGCTAACCATGTATGGTATAAAAGCTCGTCGAATTAACTATGAATGGTTTGGGTCTAAAAAACCATTGGTAAAAGAAGGAAGTATTGTTAATCGTCGAGTCGAAATAAAAATGTCTTGCAATGAGTAATGGAATAACGGTTCTTTAATTTCCTCCTGTTCCTTCGAATTTTTTATGGTAAGAATTATCCTTTGTTTGCCCTTTGTTTTCCGTACCACTCTCTTGCCCTTCTGCTAAACCTAAACTCATTAAAAGATAGGCAAACTTACAGCCTTTTATCGCATTCATCTGTTCTAGCAATATTTGTTCAAACGCTTCCTCGGTTACATCAGCATAGAGGGTTTCGTCCAGTCCGATCTTTGCCATAGCCTCTTCCATATCCTCTACGCATAACTCAAATAGGTCGTTGTTTTCTTGAAAAAGCACTGCTTGTTCCTCGATTCTAGCAGCCAAATCTGTGGAAAGAGAATTGATATAGGTCTCCATTTCTCTTGCTTTGTTTTGGCTTTGATATTTTATGATTCGAATCATTGCACGCTTAACATCGCTATCTATATTACTATACGTTTCGTTGACACAATCGCACAGACCTTTGGCTGCAACTGCCCCCACTTCTTCAATGGATTGAGCCTTCAAAAAAGTAGTTATCGCCACACTAAAAATAAGTGTTAATAAGATGGTCTTTTTCATAGTCGTCCTATTTTTAGATTGTTTTAATGGCACTATAATTACTCCAAACGTTTCCCTTGATTCTTGTTTTTAAACAACTTAAAGAAATCTAAATAATATAAGGCCTTAATAGAGAACTGATTATTTTGTCCCGTTTCAAACATTCTACCAAAATTACTAAAATAGCTATAATTAGGGTTTGTTCCATTATCTAAAACGGCATTTTTCCAAACGACATTGAGCTCTGAACCTGGCGCAAAACGCCAACGGAAAATTAAATCTACATTAAACGCATTATAATTCGCATCATGTTCACCTGTATATGGTGCATCCCCCATTGTTCCATTGGTCTGAAGCAAATAAAATTGATTGTAATCGACAACAGCCCAATAATGTCGTACTCGTAAAGTTAAAGAAATTTTATTGGTAAATAGGTAGTTAGCAGCAATGGAAGTTTCTAAATCTTGCCTAAAACGACTTCCAAAAATAATTTGGTCTCCTCCTGCCCCATTGTCTGTTTTGGTCACATAGCCCAAACTATTGCGTCGTACGGTAAATGTAGCACTCAATATCATATTAAAATGATCGTTAAAACGAATCAATGGTTTGAGGTTTCCTGCTATCACATCTGAGCCCGTCCAAGCTCCTGCCCCCCAAAAACGACGGTAATTTACCCAGCCATCTAGTGCAAAAGCTTTGCGGTAATCACTGGAAAACCAAAAGTTAATCCTAGTCCAAGTTGGTTTTGCCCAAACTTGTCCATCGGTTCTTGCCTCAAAATAATCATTATATCCAATTGGTTCTACCCTAAAATCAGCCCCAATGGATAAAAAATTTCGGAGCAGTCCTCCCCAATTTCCTCCAAATTGAATCCGAGTAAAAACAGCAGGATTATATAGCATTTCATAAGAAAAATCTAGCTTAGACCACATTCTTAAAAAGGCTCCAAAAGGCTTATAAATGTCATAAGAAACCCAAGCAGAACTATTAATAAAGTTGGTTCTTCCCACAAATCCCAAGTCGTTGATGTTATAATATTTACTCATCGTTTTTTGTCGAACACCAAACCTAAAGTTACCACTAAACTTCTGAAAACCAATATCGTAGCGATAGCCGCTGTCGTATCCTTTATTATGGAGCATTGTATCTAAAAAACGATGACTCATAGCAGCACTACCATCAACTCCATAAAGATTCTTTTTATCTGCAATTTTAAAAGCTGTTCCTGTCGCCAAGGCATCGGTATAACCGCCAAAACGAATGACAGAGGTATTAATTAAACTAATGTAAGAATGCTTCCAAAACTGCTGATCTACCACCACTACATTGTAATTGGTAAACGATTCCGTTTCATATTTTCGACCTGCTCCTGAGTCACGTTGAATCTGAGCAAAAGAAGGCGCTGTTAAGGCGTTGAACAGTCCCAAACCTAGTCCTTTTTTGGTTCGACCAGATACTTTTAATGCATTGATCAAATACGGCTTTTCGGGATTTCTGGTCACCCATTCGGTACTGTCTAACTGACCTTCAGCCAAGCGATACCGAGCAGGGCGACTGCCGATTCTCCTAGAGTAAAATAAATTAGCACGACCAAATAATTCTACTCCCTCTGTAAAAAAGGGACGGCGCTCAGCATAATAAATTTCAAAAGGGCTTAGGTTAAATACTAAATTATCCGATTGAACATCTCCAAAATCAGGCACTAATGCGACATCTAAGGTAAAACTTTCGTTAATCCCATATTTCATATCTGCTCCTGCCGAAAAATTAGGCGTTAATGTATGTTTCCCTGTTGTTCCATCATAAGCGTGATTCAAATATCCTGCAACATAAGGCGTAAACGAGAGCCTAACAGGTGGTTTTATTCGTTCAATCCCTTTCATCAATCCTTGCTGTTGCACTGCATTGCCCTGAGTAGGATCTATCTCGCTCCAATAAAATTCCTGCCTGCTTCTTCGAATGGTTCTACTAAAATTGATCCCCCACGTTTGTTGCACACTTTTTGGGAATCGCAATTGCGAATAAGGTATTTCAATTTCTGCAATCCACCCATCCTCAACAATACGAACAGCACTAGCCCAAACCGCATCCCAAATCGCATCGCCATCATTTTCATCAATTTGAACCCCTGCAGCAGTTACCTTAAACGTAAAATTTGCTTGTTGGGTGTACATGCCATCAATATAAATGGAAAAGTTATCTGCATTAACACTTCCACTAGCATCTCTTACACTCAGTTGTTTGAGAATACTATCTGGTGCCGTATCGTACATTTTAGCTCCCACATAAATTCCTTCTGTTGTATACAAAACCTTGACCTCTGTTTTTTGAGAAGCACTAAGCCCTGGATTGGGGGTGTTTTCTATAAAATCGGTTGCGATGGGAGCATTTTCCCAAACTGCCTCATCCAATACACCATCTATCTTGGGAGCCTTCTCCGTATAAATGGCTTGAATAATTTTTTTATTGGTAGAATCTATTTGCTGTGCCCAAGTCAGAGAGGTCATCCATCCTAGTGCAACGAATACTAATAATAATCTCATTGGTTATCTTCTTACAGGATTCATCATATATTTTTTATGCTAGTGGGAATATTCAATCATTGGCAGCACTCGTCCAAAATACTTGTATAGCAACAAGGCTTCTTAATCCTACACCATTTAATTAGGACACCAACAAATCTATAGGACAAATAGAGCGTTCTAGTAACCAACAAATCATTAGGAAAAAGACAAGCACTTTTTCTTTATTCAAAAGAGAAACAAAACTGATCGATCAATAGTTTAGTATCGTGCAATTTTGTAGCTCTATTTTATTTAAAGTAATGCTCCGTTAATTAGCTAGTGCGCTAGCGCTTATGAGCTCCCTGAGGTCGGTTCGTTACACTCGTGAGATAGTTTTTTGCTTTTTTTAGTTCGCTATGCTCATGAGAACAGTTATAACAAAGCAAAAAAAACATCTTGTATTCGGGTTTCCAACAGAGTAATGTTAAAGGGTTTTCTTATAAAAATGTTTACACAAAATTGTTTTTTGATTATCAAGTATTATAAAATCGGTAAATTTTCAAATTAACGCCAAAAGTGAATCATTAAAACACTGATTTTGAGCACTTGTATTTTTTTTATAAGAAACCCCTTATTCTATTTATGTCATGAGGCTTTTAATTCAGCCATTTGAAGATTAAGCAAGTAGCCCACCTTACACTGCTACCGCCCCTTTGATATGAGGATGAGGGTCATATCCAACCAACTCAAAATCTTCATATTTAAAATCAAAAATAGACTTAACAGCAGGATTAATTTTCATCATTGGCAAAGGCTTAGGCGCACGGCTCAACTGTAAATCAGTTTGTTCTAAATGGTTGTTATACAAATGAGCATCTCCAAACGTATGGATAAAATCTCCTAGCCCCAAATCACAAACTTGTGCAATCATCATTGTTAACAAAGCATAAGAAGCGATGTTAAAAGGAACTCCTAAGAAACAATCTGCACTGCGCTGATAAAGTTGACAAGACAGTTTGCCCTCTGCTACATAAAATTGAAACATGGTATGACAAGGAGACAAAGCCATCGCTGGCAAATCAGCAACATTCCAAGCATTAACAATAATTCGACGAGAATTAGGGTTATTTTTTAAGGTGTTTATCACTTCCTGAATTTGATCTATCGTTCCTCCATCTGATCGAGTCCAACTGCGCCATTGTTTGCCATAAACGGGTCCTAAATCTCCATTTTCATCTGCCCACTCATTCCAAATTCTCACTCCGTTTTCTTGTAGATATTTAACATTGGTATCTCCATTTAAAAACCACAACAACTCATAGATAATACTTTTTAGGTGTACCTTTTTGGTGGTAACAAGCGGAAAACCTTCTTCTAAATTAAAACGCATTTGATACCCAAAAACCGATCGAGTTCCTGTCCCTGTACGGTCTCCTTTTGCTGTTCCATTTTCTTGGATATGCTTTAACAAATCTAAATATTGCTTCATAATTTGTCCTTATTTTCAATTTTTGCGCAAAATACAAGTTTTTTTATCATTACTTATCAGATTATCTAGGTATTTTGTTATAATCACACATCTTCCTTTTTGCTATATTTTACGATGTACTCTCATGAAAAAAATACTACTTCAATTATTGATTATTGGTAGTCTACTTGTATTCTTTAATCTTTTTATTGTTCCTTACCAAAGAGATGCCCAACTTCAATTGGACAAAAAACAGCAATGGCGCATTCCTTTTGATGAACGCTCACAACTCGCTGTTTCTAACCATTCATTGGTCTATTCTTATTTAGATACAGATTTGTCTATATTTTATTTGATTCAACTGGATCCAGTTACAGGAAAAGAAACCAGACGCAAAAGACTTCCTGGCGAATTCAATGATTGGGGATCCCTTTTTTCCTTCGAAAATAGTATTTATCTAGTCTTTCCAAACCAAACATTGTACAAAATCAATATGGATAACTTAGAAACGGTATGGCAAATTGACTGGCCGCATCGAACCTTAGAATTTACGATGGACCGTCCTAGAGACCTACGCTTTCTGAGTGACCACAAAGCACTATGGCAAATTAACTGGCCGCATCGAACGCTAAAAATGACAATGGAACGCTCTAAGGATTTACTCTTTTTGGATGCTTACTACTATGATACATTTGGTGCTATTCATATACAAGTATTTATTGATGATAATACAGGGGATTTTTTTGAGATTCAAACCAAAGAAGGAGAAGCATTTAAAAAAACTTATCGTACCCTCAATGCTTGTTTTGCTTCAACCAACTGCAACTGGGATCGATATTATCATTTTAAAGCACACCATTTTATCTTTGACAGCCTAAGCAAACAACATCATTACATCATTGACGATTCACCTGTTAACATCGAGAATCCACAAGAGTTACTAAGTTTTGAGTACGGCCCTAGGAATTTCAAAAATAAGCATAGCCAATCCTCAACAGACAGCTCTTTTCAACTTCGCAGGCAAAGAATTTATCCACTAAAAGGGTTTACACCAGCTTATCAACTCCCCAAAGTTCATAATGAGGAACATCCTTATGGGGGTATAACAGCCGATGAACGCCTCAGAATTCAGAGTGGTTGGCAGCATCCTTATGGATTTATTCTTACGACGGCTCCCCCATCAGCATCAGAAAATTTTCCTAATTATACCAAACTCCAAACCTATAGCTTTATCCAAAACAATGAAACAGAGTCTCGTTTAGTCCTTCGCAACTCATTATCTCCTAATGTTTCTTGCTTTTCAAATGAATACTTTGCATCCACTAATTATAACTCATCTGCTCAGTCGACCATTCAGTTAGTTCAATTGCGCACACTTAAAACCAAGCGGATAAAACTGGCTCCAGAACAGCGATTATTTCATCTCTATTGCAACGATCACCAATTATTTGTCCAACTAAAAGAAAAAGATACCAGAAATTATCTAGTTGCTACAGCTTTTGATTTCGAATCCTAACTCTAACAACGATCTAATCCTTGCTTGCCCTCTTCTATATAGATTATCTTTTAATCCTATAAAAGCCAATACGATAGCGCTTATATAATTTATTTTATAATAAAATATAAATTAATAGATATAAATACGTACTTTAGTAAAACAGGTATTTATACGCTAGATAGATCGTATTTAATATCCCATATTTGTAGGACATCATTGGCAGCATTTCTATAAAAAATACAACATTCAGCATAAACGATTCTTCAACCATGTTTTAAGCAGCTAAGCCGCTTAAAACAACCCAGTATTTAACAAAACAGCTCCTTCCCCACAGAAAAAACAACATTATTCTACAACCAATTAAAACTATTTTATGAAGAAGTCTATTATAATTAGTGTAGTACTATTGATAGCAATTATAGCACTTGCTTACTACTTCTCTTCAAAACCAGCACCTAATCCTGTTGTTGATCCACCCAAAAGTACAGCTTGCACAGCCGATCCTGCATGGTTTGTAGGAGCAGTACCAGAACCTGATTATCAAAATTTTCCGAGTGATCCAAACAATTGTGATTTTCATCAAATCTCATGGCAATATTTCTTATGGCTGACCGAAACTGTTGATAATGGGCAACTACGTTTTGAGACCTTGTTCAATGATCAAGCCATTAATCCTAATGCAGAAAATCCTACTAGTCATACCTTAGGTGGTATTGTGCAAGCAGGAGGACCAGCAGGTATTTTAATTGATCAAAATGGTCGAGCTGTTTATACAACCATGATGATCAATGATATTTATAGAAATTTTGCCATTGATTCTAGCCTGTACACCACCAATGGATTAAAAAATATTGCTCCTAATACCAACTTTCCCAATGGTTCTTTTTCACTAAAAGCAGCCTGGAAAATTGTAGAAGAAGGAGAAGATGCAAGTGATTTTTACACCACATCAGCAGATTTATATCTACTAAAAAAAGAAGGTGAAAAAATTGCACTATCAGACGAAACAGTTAATCAAACAGTAGCGTTAGTTGGTTTTCACATTGCTGTTGTGGTTGAAAATCATCCTGAGTTTATTTGGGCTACCTTTGAGCACATCAACAATAGTCCTACCATTGACACCAATAACAACATCAATGCACCTGTTTCAGATCAAAATTACACCTTCTATAAAGCAGGGACACCCGCAGCCGATTGTAACCAATTTAACGAAGCAATTGTTCAATTGGACGAAGCCACTCAAAAACTATCTCCTGTTAGCCAAATATTCCGTCAATATAGAAATGGAGCTGGCGACAGTACCAACAATGCCAATATAGATTCTTTAAATGCAAGTGTACACCGTCAATTACCCAATGGTTCTGTTTGGAAAAACTATAGGGAGGTTGGCGCAATTTGGTTCAAAGTTAATAATGATTTAGTTCCCAATTGGACACCCAACAATGATCCTACGCCAAGAATTACAGGCTCTACTCGCCTATCCAATACGGTTATTGAATCCTTTACTCAAAATATTCGCTCTGAAAACGAATGCTTCAGTTGCCACAATAGCATGGCAGTCACCAACACCTTTAACCCATCGTTAACCGTAGCTGGTAAGAATGTACTAACGAGTCACATCATTCTACAAAATTATTTGGATTCTGTAGCCACAGACAAGCGTATTGATCGTACCAAATAAGCCCTATTAATCAACCAAATTCTTATTCCTTTTTAGAGAATAAGCAAAAAATAGAATTATGACATTAAAAACAAATTTTCGTATTCATCCAGCTATCGGTTTTGCTAGAGTTGGAAACAGTGAAGATTATTATATAGAGCCTCAAACGATGGCAGGGGAACATACCACAGGGGCACTTTCTGGGGGATTACCCATCAAAAAAGGCACAGATGCAACTCCAATTAGTAGTGATGACATCCGAGATGCGGCTGGCAAACTAAAAAAACAAGCTGCTCGTTTCAAAATTTATCAATACCAAGACCCCGATACCTTGAGCTACCCTTCTGGTGGCGGTGAGGAAGTAATCATAGGTTCTACCGTCACCATCAATGGCGTTCAAAAAAAGGTTGCAGATATTGTTTGGATGGTTCACTTGGCCAATAAAAAAGCCAATTCGTGGGTAGAACCAGAAGCAGGCATTGAGGCTTATGCCAATGGCAACACTCCTGAAATGAGAAATCCTAATTTTGCAGGAACAGCAGACCCTAGCAACAAAACTCGACTTCAAAAATTAATGACAGACGCTGGTCCTAGGGTCATTCAGGCAAGTGCTAATGAGACTGTCTTATTCAATAAAACAACCGTTCCTACCTATTGGGACCCAATAGATGGAGAAATCAAAACGATCAATAGTTATCCTGTTTCTTTTCCTGCCAGTGATGGCGATCCTAGTGCTTATAACGATAGCAGTGAATTGATTGATTACATTGGTGAATTGCAAACGGAAGTTAATGGGCACCTATTGGTGTTGGGTGGCTATGGAAAAGCCTGTGGTTTTGATATGAATGGAGACCCCGATCCCAATGCCGTGTTAGATCATGATGTTAACAATGACAATTGGCTGGATGACACGGGTGATGGTCCTGTCAATGCAGTTTTAATTTTTGACGACAATACACATCATACCATAGAAGGAAGTGCTTGGGTGGTTGCCACAGACCCCGCTTATGCCCCTCAAACCCTAAATGTTGTTTCTCTATGGGACGACGTTTATATGACTTGGCTAGAAGAATTGGGCTTAGAACCTTCGATTTATGCAAATGGGCAATACAACACTAATTATCAACCTTACTTTCACGATGATGTTTATCCTACCTTAAATGCGGCGCACTTACAGATGTGGAATACCAATCTGCCTGATAAAGCGATTAAATCCCATCAGACTTTTTCTAATTTAACAGAAAACAAGCCTCCTTTTGATGCCTTGTCTTTTATTAGAAATCCTAATATTCCTGCTCAAGCAGAAAATGGTTCTCCTCTGATGCCACTTGCACTGGGCGATTCTGAAAAAAGCTTTCTATCGGTTTCTACCAGCCAATATTTCTTTATGGAACAATGGATGAACAATAAATGCGTAGGAGCAACTAAAAAGAACTTAGGTCCTGGCGAATATCTAGACAAGGCCGTTCTAGCCAATTGTTTGGGGGGGCGTTTTAGCCCAGGAATTGACCTAACCTTTATTGTTCGAGACACTAATTTATACAATACCAATTGGACAAAACCTACTGTTGGTCCCTTTCGAGTCAATAAACAAATAATGGATTATAGCACTGCCACCACAGATAATCCGTTTCTTGGCGTTGGTTATGTTCCTCTTAGAACCGCCCCTGTAGAGCCTGGCGACTTATGCAAATTCATGTCTATTCCTTGGCATACCGATTATAATTCTTGTGCCACACATACGCCTGCTCCTAACCCAGGTGGTGACATTACCGTCAGCTATGAATTAAACCAAGCTTCTATTATTGCTTTGAACAATACTTATTTGCCCAAAACAGTAATTGCCGAGCTTGAGACCATTAGAGGGCAAGTATTTTTATATCCAACCCCCACAGGGCAAATGAGCTTTGACCAACAACTGGAAATCTTAATTCTAAAAGCAGAGCCTTCTACCAGTGAAGATTGTGTCGAACAATACATTGTTACCATCACTGAAAATGCTGTGATTAAATCCAATGTTTATGCAGGCAATGTCAATACTTCCCTATTTTGGTCTTGGCCAGCACAACGTCCTGTAGCCGTTTATACCTACGAAGATTTGGTGCGCAATAATGGTACTTTGCCTAGACAGCGTTTTTCTGTTAGAGGGGCAGGTACGAATGTAGAACAAGGCTTATTTATGGGTGCACAGTCCGTTGGGCGTTATCAAGTGCGTAGACATATCTTAACCAATTGGCACAAAATAGGAACCATTATTCAAGGAGTGGCGATAGAAGGCTATCCTCAAAATTATGATCCTTCTTACTTCTTGGAAGTAGAAAGCCAATTTAATAAAGATGAGAGCAATCAAGTACTCCCTTGGCCCAACACCGTTACCGATAAAGTCTATCCCCCTTTAGATAACCCTGATCCCATTCGTTTGTGTCCTCATTTTAGGAACAACGAAAAAGCGTAAACAATACGCTACAATTATAAAACACTAGGCTTTAAGAGTCTAGTGTTTATTTCTACAAATATCCATCAATCGTTTTGTTTGATTAATTAGACTGCATGAATTCGTATCAAATAGCCATCATAGGAGGAGGCCCTGCTGGAAGTAGTTGTGCCCTTGCCCTTGCTCGTTTAGGAATTAAGGAGGTTGTTATTATAGAAAGCGGTGCACACGACCAATTTAAAATTGGAGAAAGCATCCCCCCTGAATCCAAGACCATTCTTAGGCACTTGGGCATTTGGAATGCTTTTAAAGCTGAAAAACACGATCCTTGTTATGGAAGTTGTTCCTATTGGGGGGATAACAAGAGGGGCTACAATGACTTTTTGTTGAGTCCTTATGGGCATGGTTGGCATCTAGATCGAAGTAGGTTTGATCGTTTTTTATTTAGGGAAGCCCAAAAAGCAGGCACACATTGTCTTCTAAATACCCAGTACAAACGAGCTTCTAAATTGACGACTGGTGGTTTTGAGTTGGTCCTTCAAGATTCCAACTCCAAAGAGCAAATCATCCAAGCTCAGTTGGTGGTTGATGCCACAGGCAGTCGTTCGCTTTTTGCGTTACAACAGGGTAGCAAAAAAATCCATACAGAGCCCTTAATTTGCTTAGCGGCAAGATTTGAATTTGATCCTATCCATACCCCTATTTCCAAATTAACCCAAATAGAAGCTTCTGAATATGGCTGGTGGTATGCTGCTCGACTGCCACAACATCAGTTTTTGGTGGGGTTGTATACCGATGCCATCACCATAAAACAACGAAAATTGCAACAGGTAGAAACTTGGCAAAAACTATTGGATCAACTCCCTGTCATTAGCCAATCTACTCGTAAGATGCAATTAAAAAAAGAAACCTTCAAAGGTTTTCCCGCCCCCTCTTTCTGCTTGGACAAAATGGTGGGTAGACATTGGATTGCGATTGGTGATGCAGCCACTGCTTATGACCCAATTACCTCACAAGGGATTATGAAATCTATGTCGAACGGCATTGCAGCCGCTCAGACCTTACAACAAAAAATCACACAACCCAAAAGTAGATTTATTAATTTTCAATCCATCACCAAAGAACGTTACAAGCAATATTTAGCCATGCGCCAACACTTCTACCAATTAGAAAAGCGCTGGCCTCAGGCTCCCTTTTGGGCAAAATATCAACAAACAGTAGCATTAAACAATACCTAAACTTTGGAATTGCTGTTTTAAAATAGCCTGATCGTTAGTTTTTAACCAATCTTTTAGAATGGTAGCATAAACTCGCCTAAAATCTACGGAAAATTGCACATCTCCTCGATCCAGTCTACTTAAATCAGGTCCTTGATTATAAAATCCCTGCTTTTTGAGCTTCCCACCCATCAAATAAAGGTTGTTTCCCTTACCATGGTCTGTTCCCCTGCTGCCATTCTCGGCAACCCTGCGCCCAAATTCTGAAAAGGTCATCACTAAGGTATCTTCCCACTTATTGTTTTTCTTCAAATCCTTTACAAAAGCTGTCATCGCCTCTGAATAGCTCCCTAATAAACGCTCCTGCTGATTTACTTGATTGTTGTGCGTATCAAAACCTCCTATTGTAACATAATAAATCTGTGTATCGGATTCCGAGATGATCAATTCGGCAATTTGTTTTAACTCTTTTCCTAATTTTCCTTTGGGGTAGGTTCCTGTAGAACGGTATACCTTTGATTTTTCATAAATATAATCCGCAGAAGCAACTGTATTGGTTAATGTTTTGTATAAATAAGCAACATTCTCTTCGTGGTCGTGGTCGTGATGATGTTGAGCTACAGCTTGAACAATTTTACTATGCGTTGTATTTCTCAACTGATTGGGATTTTTCATCGCAAAACCACTCATTCCTTCCCCTTTGAGAGCCAGACTAAGGGTATCATCAATTTCAATAGCATGATGGGGATTGGAACAATCGGCACAGTTACTATCCAAGTAACGCCCTAGCCAACCTGTTGATAAAAACTCATTGGAATCACTTGCTGTATGCCAAATATCCATAGATCGAAAATGCGATCGATCAGGGTTGGGATAACCAATATTATTGATGATACAAACATCGCCACTATCATAAAGCGATTGCAACACTTTCAGTTTGGGGTTAAATCCCAATTCATCGGTTGCTTTTAATACTTTACTAGCCTTTACAGCGATGGTTGGTCTATTTTTATAGTAAATATCATTGGAATAGGGAACAATGGCATTCAAACCATCATTGCCACCCGAAAATTGAACCACGACCAATTTCTTAGGATTGTTATTGAACAAATTGGGGCGCTCAAATGCCCGTAAAAACAAAGGCAAGGTCATGGTTCCTGCTGTTGCTAAACTGGAACGTTGAATGAATTGACGACGAGATATATTTTTCATATTATTTCTTTTCAAGAGGCATTAGTAAATGTTGGTTCTCTCACAATGGAGCACAAGAAGCGTTTAACACATTTGATATTCTGGCAGACTCATAATACCCAAGATATAAGCCGTTATTTTTCCTTCATAATTGCTTTCTTTTTCTGCCAATTGTTCGATAAAAGAGCCCTGAATAGTCACCCGAGTCTGTAAAATATAATCTCCTAGAGCCTGCCCTAGATTTGTTGTTGAAGTTGCTTGAAATATATTGGCAATGGGGGCTATACTTCCAGAAATTTCGAGGTCTTTTAACCGCCCTCCTTTCCCCCTTTCGGGTTGATCTTTTAGTTCTAAATTGAGGGCTGCTTTTTGAAAAATCAACGCTGCAAAATTTATTCGTAACATCAAGGTAGAATTATCTATCCAAGTTTTTCCACCAGGCCAACCTGCCACATTAGGAGGTCTAAAAAGCACCTGCCCCAAGGCCAGTTGAGAAAAAAGCACTGATTTTTTATTGCCAAAATTAATTCCCAAAACCTTTCCCATTCCAACCAATAACTCAATAGGTGATTTGATTTTCACCCCTACATTTTGAGGTTCATAAAACCAACTGCTCTCAAACAAGGTTCGCATCATCGTTTCGATATGATAATTCGATTGGTACAAAACTGTTGCTAAAATTTCGACTCGTTGTTCATCCACTTTTTCATTCACAAAATAGCGGTAAACCTTGGTAGCTAGATAGGTTGCGGTTTCTTTGCGCTCCAAAATAATATCAATAATATCATCCCCATTCCAATCGCCTGTTCTCCCCATAAAGGTTTTTTGTCCAAAATCATGTTGACGCTCCGTGAATTTAAACTCCCCTGTAAATCGTTCAGAGAACCAGCCCGTAAAAGCACGAGCCGCTTCTTTTATATCTTGCTCGGTATAATTTCCTCTTCCAATTGTAAACAACTCCATGAGTTCACGAGCATAATTCTCATTGGGTCTGTCTTTTTTATTTTGCTGATTATTCAGGTAAATAATCATCGCAGCATCTTTAGAAATTGCCAGTACTAAATCTCTAAAATTGCCCAAAGCATACTGGCGAATGGTATTAATTTGTCGAGCAGCATGATCAAAACGCTTGGACTCACAAGCAAAATGCCCATGCCAAAATAAGGTCATTTTTTCTTGTAAACAGTTGTAATCATCAGAAACCATCTGTCTTACCCAATTCAAATTCACTTCGGTGGTTAATTGTTGCGTTTCTTTGAGTTTTTCACGGCGTTCCGTTTTGCTCATCTTTTTGAAAGACTCCTGCGAAGGCATATTATAATGCGGTATTTTTACGGGCGTAATTTTTTTTGCTCCTTTAAACAAGCTTTTAATGACTTTATCCAACGGTTGTTTTTTCTTTTTTTGGAATTCATCAGGAGACAAACCAAAACCTGCCCGCCAATATAAATGTTGTATTTTTTGTTCGTTTGTCATAGGTATTTTGATTAAATAAAAAAACCTTGTCAATAGTATTTGGTCACTTGGACACTTTTCTATTCACAAGGTTTAAAATGGTCGTTATTTTTTCAGTAAGTAGATCGACAATTTATACGTATAACACTTAAGATCCTTAAGCCATTCAATCCCAAACTACTCCAAAAGAATTTTTAATAGTTTTTCTTTTTTAGCCAAAGAAACAGGAATTTTACTTCCATCTTTCATCAATAATATAGGCGTTTTTCCCCTTGTTAATTTGGTAACATAATTGGTATTAATAATATGAGAGCGATGCACCCGAAAAAAATTCGCTTCATCCAAAATGGATTCGTATTCTCCTAAATTTTTAGACGTCCAAATTTCTTGCCCTGATGCTAATACAATAACGGTATAACTCTTATCCGATTGGCAACGAACAATATCGGTCACCTCAATAAACATTAGACCATCAATGCAAGAAAGTGCAATTTTTTGTTTGCCCTTATTGTGCAAAGAATCTTCTAAGAGTTGATGCTGTTTAGCACTATTGTCTACCTTTTTTATCTTCGTTCTAAACCGTTCCAACGTCTCCATTAACTCTTCCAGATTAATCGGTTTGACCAGATAATCTAACGCTGCTAATTTGATCGCTTTTACAGCATATTGATCGTAGGCAGTTGTAAACACAACTTCAAAGTCTATTTCTTGAAAGTACTTAAACAAACTAAAGCCGCTTTCTCTAGGCATTTCAATATCTAAAAAAACCAATCCAGGTTGGTGTTCTTTGATTACTGCGACAGCCTCCTGTATATTCTCTGCTTCAGCAACTACCTCAACCCCCTCACAGTATTTTTCTAGCAATGTCTTTAAAACATTTCTAGTTCGTTTTTCGTCTTCTACAATCACACATCGAATTATATCCATTAATGTTTGTAAATTTAGTTGTTTATTTTAACAAATTGTGTAGTAATAGGTTAACTGTTCTTTTTAGAAAAAACTTGATTGGTAAGCTTCTAAACAAGCTATCAAAGCAATATTTGCTAGAGAATTATTTGCGGAATCCACATTTCAACTAGAGTTCCTGTAGCTTTTCCATCAGTTGTTTCTAGATCACTTATTTTTAATACTTTTTTAGTTTTATCAACACCAAATAAATCATTTAAAATTTGTAAGCGTTCTGTTGTTATATCTAGACTAGATACTTTCTTTTTAAAGTGCTTTCTCCAAGAAGCATATTCGCCCGCTTTCTTTCGTCCAACACCATCATCTTCAATCGCACAATAAATATAACTAGCCTCTTTTTTTAGTTGAATTAGAATTTTTCCCTTTCCCTCTTTATGGAGCAAACCATGCTTAAAACAATTTTCTAATTGCGGCTGAATTAACAAAGGAGTTAAATAAATTTCTTGGTTTAACAAGGTTTCCTCTACATCAAAAATTACCTCAACTTGCCCTTCAAATCGAATTTGCTCTAAGCTAACATAGATTTTTAAAAATTCTAATTCTTCTTCTATATGAATGCCTAATTCTTTAGAATAGGCAAAGATCAAACGCATTAATTTAGCAAATTTAGCTTGATACATCAAAGCGATTTTAGGTTCTTGCTGTATCCAATAATCTTGAATGGCACTCATTGCATTAAAAACAAAATGAGGGTTCATTTGTGACTGCAACGCTTGCATTCTCATTCGGCTCATGGACGCTTCTAAATCTCGTTCCCTTTTGTACACTCGATATCTAAATGTTGCAATCCCTCCTACAAATAAAACGATCCCAGTGTACATTAAAAATAAAAACCAATAGGTTTGCCAATAGGGTGGCTGAATAGAAAAAGCATAACGAGCAGGTTTTTCGCTAACAAATCCATCCTCATTAACCGCCCTCACCTCAAATATAAAATCGCCAGGTATTAACCCCTGAAAATAAGTAAAATCAGTGCTTCGTGGCAATTGAATCCAAGCACTATCCAAGCCCAACAAGCGATATTCGTAATGAATGCGGTCTAAGCCCTTAAAAGCCGTTGCTTGAAACTTAAATTTCAAATTATTCTCATTATATAAAAGATTGGCCGCTGTTCCCAAACTATGTGCCTTTTTGTTAATTTCCAAAGCAATTAATTCAATAAAAGGTTTTTGGGGATTTATAGATTTGATATTGACATCAAAACTAATTAATCCTTTAATAGTGGTCGCCCAAACCTTCCCATCTACAACTTCTATATCTCGAATCTCGTTGGACACACAACCGTCCAGATCATTATAAACGTCAATTTTATTGTCCGTTGTGTTTAATTTAACAATACCTAGTTCGGTTCCTACCCAAACCGTCATGCTATCTGTCGTTAAGGACAAACAATTATTGGTTGGCAATCCATCTGCTTCTGTATATACTTTTGTTACTTTATGATCAACAATTTTATACAATCCTTTATTCATCGTAGTACACCAAATAGCTCCATCTACCGTTTGGTTGATGTCCGTTACGACAATACTATTGCCCGCTTCATCTAAGATTATTTTTCGATCTCTTCCTCCATACATATAAAGACTATCATTGGCTGCCAGCCAAAAATAATCGGGGTCTTTTTGGTCTACCCAAATAGCCTTTATCTTAGCCAGATTTTGTAAAACATGAATATAAGCTGGATAAGGAATTTCATCAGAAGACCACAACCAAGCTTTCTTATATCTAAAATTGAATGAATTGGGGGGTATAGAATCGACTCCTAGCCCTCCTCTTAAATTCATAAGTCCTACAAAACCATTCTTCCCTGAGAGTAAAAAATCCTCTTTGTATATCGCAGAGTTGTGTCCCCCTCCCAAGGTAGCCCCTAAATAGACAATAGATTTAGAATTTTTCCATTCTGCAACCTGTAGTCCATAAGAAGTAAAGTATATTTTCTCTCTTTTTTTATCAAAAACAATAGAAAGGATATTGCCCTCCACCCCAGCATAATGATCACTCAATTGCTCTCTGGTCGGATCAAACCTCATTACAGCCCCATCACTTCCACCAATTAAAAGTTGCCCTTCAGCATCTTTTTCCACGCAGAGCAGGTGTCCATTCGTCAAAGAAGAATTTTGGGCATTATAAAATTTAATATCTAAAGAAGGAAATATAAAGATTCCATTTTGCAACGTAGCGAACCAATAATTGCCCTCTTTATCTTTTCTACAAACGGAAACTTGTTCATCTGGAAGGATATGGTATTTTTGTTGCCAACCTCCCGTACTTTTACGTTCATAACCAAATGCCCCTTTCATTGTTGCCACCCAAATTAAATCCTTATCCTTATATACCGCTAAAACTCTTTGGTTGACCGAAAAGTGATCGATAGTGCTCGTATCAGTTCTAAAACGATCAATAACATCAATATAAATCAATGAATTGGTATTGGGCTGAAAAAGAATAACAGAATCTTTAGCAAAAGGGATACAAGAAGACCAATCTTTTAACACTGTAATTTTTTCGTTAATCGTATCGCTCTGTAGCCAAAATTCTTGTTTGTAGGTCACAAACAAAAGATTGCCCTCTGCATCCGCTTCCAAATTGGAAATAGCTTGACTCGATGTAGATGGACCAATATTAGGAAAACTGTCTACTCTCCATTCTTGTGTTTCAAAATTATAAATGCAAAGCCTATCTGTCCCCAAACAAAGTTCTTTTTCTCTAAGCGTATAAGCGTAATAAGTTCCTGCATGGTATTCTTTTGGAATTGGAAATAATTGGCAATCTCCTTGCTGGTCAATATAAAACAATTGCCCACTAAATGCTTTGAACCAAATTCGCCCTTCCTCATCTTCTTTAATATTAGCAACAGCATTTCCCTTTTGATCTGGATGTTGATAGCGCTTTATTGACAAGCCATCATATCGGCAAAGACCTCTATCGGTAGCAATCCACATATAACCTTTTGTATCTTGATAAAGGTGATAAATCTCCATACTTGGCAAGCCCTCTTTATCGGTCAATCGCCAAGAATAGGAATCTTGCGCTACTCCTATAGGAGTAAACAAGAAAAGGAAGCATATAATTTTTAGTGCATTTATTGCCATTAATGCAAGAAAGGGTTTTGTAGTTTTATAATGAATACTTTTTTGCCTTTTCAAAAAAAGCAATCAACCGTCAACGATTAATTATATAATACAAAAAATTAAGTCTCTAAATAACTTTTAAGCCATTTATTTAGCTGTAAAATGCCACAGTAACAAATTACTCACTTCCATGGAACGTTCGTACATCACCCAATGATTCGTCTCCTCAAAAACAGTTAATTTACCTGTTGTACATTGATCCAAACTCAATTGAGCCAAACCAGCCTCTAAATAGCTATCCTCTTTTCCCCAAATAATATGCGTAGGAGTCGTTACGATTCCATAATTGATTTCCTTGAGTTTCATTTCTCTTATCAAAGCCTTGTACCAATTAAGCATAGCCCTCAAACATTGAGGTTGCCCCCAAGCTTTTTTGTAACGCATTAATAATTCAGGGGCTAAAAAACTGGGCATATTTCGAACCAACATGGCATAATCAAACGCCTTGAGCATTCGTTCAGGAAGATAAGGAATTTGAAAAAAAACAATGTACCAACTTTTTAGTTTTTGGCGAATAGACCTGTATTTTAGGCTCGCAATCAGATGAGGTGCACTGATGACCACCAACTTTTTAATGCGTTCTGGGTATAAAGTTACAATACTCCAAGCAACCAAACCTCCAAAATCATGCCCTGCCAAATTAAATTGTTCATAGCCCAATACATCAGCGATCCCTATAATATCCTTAGCCAATTCAAGCTGTCGATAAGCCGCTATATCAGTAGGTTTATCACTTTCTCCAAAACCTCTTTGATTCGGAACAATTACTCGGAATCCATTGGTCACTAAAACATCAATTTGAGCATCCCATGTAAACCAAAAATCGGGGAATCCATGCAATAAAAAAACAGGTTCGCCATCCTTTGGACCAGCTATTATTACTTGCAAACTAATCCCATTGGTAGTTATAAATTGTGTTTTCATCCCTTTATTTTTCAGTCTATATTTTTGCCCTGTCATAAAATTTGGGCGTATCCACGATCTTCTTTATTTTGCCTTCCCCTATCATCAATATTAATGTTTTTTAGATTAGAATTTACGTTTTTTCTAAGATTGTTTAAAGATTTTATCCAATGCTAAAAAAATTTGATCCCAATAGCTATGCTGTTAAAAATGGCAATTTTATAGGATTACCCTATACGCAAAAAGTCGCTAAAGTTGTTTTATTGCCCGTTCCTTGGGAAGCAACGGTTTCTTATGCTGCTGGCACGGCTTTGGGGCCTTCCAATATATTAGAAGCCTCTTACCAGTTAGATTTAGTGGATTGGGATTTTCCTAATGCTTGGGAAACACCAATTTTCATGGCTCCTGTAGACCCTGACATACTAGCCCTAAGTAATAAAACTCGTGCATTAGCCATACAGCACATTGATAATTTAGAACAACAAAAAAGCATTGATACCCAACTAATTGATACTGTCAATTTCAATTCAACGATCTTAAACAATTGGGTATATCAACAAAGTAAAACACTTTTAGAAGCAGGCAAACGAGTTGGGCTAGTTGGTGGAGAACACAGCGTTCCTTTGGGCTATCTAAAAGCACTATCCGAGCAATACGATTCATTTGGTATACTGCAAATTGATGCTCACTGCGACCTAAGAAAAGCCTATGAGGATTTTACCTATTCGCACGCTTCTATTTTCTACAATGCCCTAGAATCAATTCCACAAATTCAACAACTCACCCAAGTAGCCATTCGAGATGCCTGCCAAGAAGAATTAGAGTACGCAAAAAAACATCCAGAACGAATTTGTATTTATACCATGCCTCAAATTAGAGCCTGTCAATACAACCAGAATAAAACCTATCAGCAACTTTGTCAAGAAATTATTGCCACCCTGCCCCAAAAGGTTTATATTAGTTTTGATATAGATGGGCTAGATCCAAAACTCTGTCCCAATACAGGTACCCCTGTTCCAGGAGGTTTAGAATTTTTTGAAGCATACTATTTGCTACAACAAATTGCCAAAAGTGGTCGTACCATTATTGGCTTTGATCTTTGTGAAGTCGGTAGTGCAGCAGAATGGGATGGAAACGTAGGAGCAAGAATCTTGTATAAATTAGCTGTTCTTTTAGGTCACTTTATTAATGATTAGAATCTGTTATGTTTACAATACATGGTCATAGGGGATGCCGTGGTTATCTCCCAGAAAACACGATTCCTGCTTTTTACAAAGCAATAGACATGGGCTGTCACTACTTAGAAATGGATGTTGTTGTCACCCAAGACAAAGAAATATTAGTCTCCCACGAACCTTGGTTGAATCATGAGATCTGCCAAAGCCCAGATGGCAAACCGCTTTCTCCCGAAACAGAAAAGCATTATAATTTATACCAAATGACCTATGAGCAAATCAAAAAAATTGATTGTGGTAGTCTAGGGCATCCACGGTTTCCACAGCAACGCCCAATGCGTACTTACAAACCCTCGCTAAGAGATACCATAGATGCCATGGAGACTTATACCCAACAGAATGGGCTGCTTCCTATTGCTTATAATATAGAAGTAAAACGCCTACCTGAAGATGATGGTATTTTTCATCCTAATGCAGAAGAATTTTCGACCCTTATCATCGATATTTTAAGAGAGAAGAAGGTGCTAAATCGAGCTATTTTTCAGTCATTTGACATAGAGTGCATGCAAGTTGCCCACCAACTAGCTCCAGAATTAACCCTCTCCTTTTTAGTAGACAATGCCAAAAGTGCCGCCGAAAACATTCAAGAATTAGGTTTTATGCCCCCTATCTATGGTCCTTATTTTCAGCAAATAGATGCTGCCATGATGCAATATGCCAATGCCAATAACCTAAAAGTTATCCCTTGGACTGTCAACCAAAAAGCAGATATACATCGCCTAATAGAAATGGGCGTTGCTGGCTTGATCTCTGACTATCCAGACCGTGTTGTTCAAGCTCTACAGGCACTCAGAAAAAAATAAATCTAAGCGTTTTCCTCTGGTGTATAATTATCCCGAATATGAGCAATTAAATCCTCTAGTTGCCAAGCATCTTTGAGGTGATATTCGCCAATTTGCGTTCGTCTTAACTTAGTCAAATAAGCTCCATTGTTCATTTTTTGACCAAATTCGTGTGCTAAAGAGCGAATATAAGTGCCTTTGGTGCATTTTACTTCAAAATCTAAATCGGGAAAACGAATTTCAGGTATTTTAAAATCATGTATGGTTACCTTTCTAGATTTTATTTTTACTTCCTGTCCCTTTCTCGCTTTTTTATAAAGCGGTTGACCATCCACCTTTATTGCTGAAAACATAGGAGGCACTTGGTTGATTTCTCCCACAAAGTGTTGAATATTATCTTGGATAAGTTTGGGGCTGATATTTTCTAAAGGAAAGATTTCATTTATTTCTGTTTCGGCATCAAAAGAAGGCGTTGTCGCTCCTAGACGCATGGTGCCATCGTAAACTTTATATAAACTCTGGTAAGTATCAATTTTTTTGGTAAATTTTCCTGTGCAAAGAATTAATAAGCCCGTTGCCAAAGGATCTAGTGTCCCAGCATGACCCACTTTTATTTTACGAACATTCAAAGCCCTCTTTAAGGCATAACGAACTTTGTTCACAACATCAAAAGAAGTCCATTCCAATGGTTTGTCAATTAATAATGTTGCTCCTTCTTTAAAATTGTATTTCTGCTCAGGTTCCATAATATGCTACCAATTATTCTATTAAAACGTGTTAAACAAGATTTTTGTTAAGAAATGATTGCAAATTACGCTAATTATAGCTAATCTAGTAGGTATTTTGTTGTTTAGTTGTGAAATCCTTTGGTTAGAATTAATGCATTGTTGGATTTATTGCAGCTTTTTTTGAAAATTCTGCTCTTTAGCATAGATAATACTCCGTTAATTTTTTTTCAGATTGATGAGATTTATCTAATACAAATTAGGATGTATCCCCGCCAGTTTAAAAAGTTGATCGGGATTGTTGCCCCCTAAAAACTTTTTGTCTTTATCATAATATCTCGATCCAAATAGAATTCTATCCATTTCAACATTAGAATAATTGATAACATACTTTATCTTTTTATGTTTTTCCAACTCTTTTGCTTTCATAATAGATTGACCATTATATTTTATAATAGTTTGGCGTTCATAATACTTTACTGACCCTCCATTATACAATTTTAAGCCCTTCCACTCTATCTTTTCTAAAGAAGCCTTAAAGGCAGCTGTTTTTTGTGTAACATCTAGCTTAAAACCTTCTGGCACTTCATAAGAAACAGCTTTAATAGTATCTCTATTTACTGCTTCCAGTTTAGAAAACGTTTGATAAACAGGATTATCAGGTAAACTGGTTAGGTATTGGCAATTATAAATCCAATAACCGATTTTGTGAGGATCTCCCACAGGAACCTGATAAATCATCATGCTGTCCTCTCCATCCTTAGTATGCCAAGTTTCATATTTTATTACACCTTCTTCATTTTTAGTCAATATTTGATGCACAAATTTTCCACACATCATGGCTCTTAAGCGAGGTACAGCTCCTTTTATATTTCTATATTGTTCCTCTCTTAACTCTGCTGCCTCATAAACAAAAATTCCCTTAGGTTTTTGATGTTTTGTTTGTTGTTTTTTTGTAACCGTACAGGAATAAAAGATTAAAAAACTGAGTATAAAAATTGGGGCTTTTAATACATGTTTTTTTAATCGCATTGCAATAAGTTTTTATTATAATCTAATCCATTTTATCATTATTTTACTTCCATTAATATTCATACATATTAGGATGCACCGCTGCTGTTTTTATAAGTTGAATAGGGGTAGACTCCTTTAGGTATTGTTGATTCTTATCATATAATTCAGCATCAATTAAAATTTTATTTGGGAGATTAACCTGATGGTATTTCAGATATTTAATTTCAGGATGAGGCGTTGAAAATTTTGCCATATTGGACGTTGCCTTAAACTTAATAAGGTTTTGACGGGCATAATAGATAATAGTACTATCTGGGGAAATTTTCAGTTGGTTCCAGTCTACTTTATCTGCGTTTTCTTTAATCTCCACCATTTTTTGTGTAAAATCTAACTTAAAGCCTTCTGGCACTTCATAATAAACGGCTTTAATAGTATCTCTATTAAGGGCAACCAGCTTAGAAAAAGCTTGATAAACAGGATCATTAGGCAAACTGGTTAAGTATTGACAATGATAAACCCAGTAACCAATTTTGCGATAATCGCCAATAGGAATTTGGCAAACTATCATACTATCTTGACCATCTTCTGTACGCCAAACTGAAAAGTCTTCATTCTGAGCATCATCACTAATATATGTATAGATATATTTGCCACAGATCATTGCTTGCAAACGAGCAACAGAACCTTTGATTTCAGTATAAGCTTCCTCTTCCATAGCCTTAGCTCCATAAACAAAAATTTTCTCCGATTTTTGCTGTTTTGTTCGTTGATTTTTGGTAATTGTGCAGGAATAAAAGATTAAAAAACTGAGTATACAAATTGGGGCTTTTAATACATGTTTTTTTAATCGCATTATGATAAAATTTTATTTTTTATAGTGTAAGATCTTTAGCATCATTTTTTTTTTAATAGTATAGGATTACTCATATTTTATGAGTATTTAATTCAACCAATTGGGATCTATCATTGCTTGCTTAAGCAAGTACTCTTCTTTTGCACTTCCTAGGTATTCTTTATTCTCATTGTAGCCTTTTCTACCCATTGCTATTTTTTGAGGACTTACTCTATAATAAATAGACAAAAAACCTTTTCCCTCTAATATGCTGGGGGCATGAAACAAAGCAGATGTTCCTAAATATTCTAAAGGCGATTTTCGCACATAATAAATAATGTTAGTCCCTTCTGCCTTTTCCAATTTTGCCCACTCTATTTCCTTGAAAACATCTTGAGTGATGTTTAATGTTTCTTTAGTAGTTGGCATAAAACCATCTGGAGCTTTGTGTATAATAGCTTTAATAGTGTCTCTATTTAGCCCCTCCAGTTTAATAAATCCCTGAGAAACTGGATTATCAGGCAAGCTAGTTAATACTTGAGATTGATAAACCCAATACCCTACCTTATGATGGTTTCCGACTGGTAATTGATAAAAAACAACGCTATCTCTACCATCGTTAACTAACCAAACGGAATAACCGCCCTCGGCTGTAGTATCTGGAAGGTATTGGGCAAATTTTCCACACATCATTGCCCTAAAACGAGGCACAGTGCCTTTAATATTGGCGTAGGAATCATTTTTTTGCACGGCTTCTCCATAGAGCAAAATTCCTTCTGAGTCTTGATCCTTTGTTCGTTGATTTTTGGTAATTGTGCAGGAATAAAAGATTAAAAAAATGAGTATAAAAATTGGGGCTTTGAATACATGTTTTTTTAATCGCATTATAATCGTTTTTTTATTTCATTTAAAATATTTTAGAATATTTTAAATGAGCTTACGTTTAGTTATATGACCATATATAAGTATATGTTATTTTAATAAATCCAATCGAATCATAGCTGCTTTAACCAACCATTCAGGAGATTGCTTTTCTGAGTATTCTTGATTTTTGCCGTATACTATTTTAGAAGGTGCTACTTTGTAATAATCCGCATCAAACCCTTTTTCCTTACTTGTAAATTGGCTACTCTTCCATTTAGATTCTCCTTTATAGGTCAAAAGAGTTTTGCGGACATAATACACTACTTTTTCCCCTTTAATGGGCTCTAATTCTTTCCAGTTCACTCGTCCAAAAACGGCTTTAGGATCTTTTAAGACTTGATTAATCGGTCGATCTAAATCCTTAGGAAGCTCATAGTAGACCGCTTTTATGGTATCCCTATTCAATTCTATTAATCTAGAAATGCCCTCATAAACAGGCTGATCTGGTAAACTAGTCAGGCATTGATAATGATAAATCCAATAACCATCTTTGTGGTAGTCTCCGATAGGAATTTGATAAGCAATAACACTATCCTGCCCCTCATTCACCCGCCAAGTTGAGTATTTTTTGCCAGCAGGGTCTTTTAAGGTATTATAACAAACAAACTTACCACATAATATAGCTCTCAAACGGGCAACAGCCCCTTTTATATTCGCATAAGTCTCGTCTTGGGTAACAAGCTCCCCTGTTACGAAAATTTTTCTCTCTTTAGAGCTAACACTATTGGTCTCTTTAGTACTTCCACAGGAATACAATAGAACAATGCATAACAGCATTGAAAATGTTAATGTAATTTTTTTTAAATTAATCATTAGTAGGACATTTTTATTGGTATAAGGAGATAACGATTAATTTTCTAGTATAGGATTTGTAGAAAATTACGCTTTTAATTTAGGGGTCTTATATCTAACTTTGAGCTGCATCAACTTCCCTAAAAATATAGCATTCAACTATCAAAGAAAATTTAATTGGCTCAGCAAAGGATTTTGATGGATTATTTTGTATTGGACTATTCGCCTCTATATAAACTACAAACAATATAACACAAAAGCAAGGTTATGCGAATTATTATTTAAACAATCACTACCCTATCAAAACAATATAATATATTAAGGTAATATTTCAATATTTTAACAACAAAAAAAATGTATTTTTGTTGCTTACTTCAACCATTAGTTCGACAACTATGTGTTTTTTTAATCGAAAACAAAAAACTAGCTTCTTTATTTTGTTTATATAAAAGAAAAACAAAAACCTAAAATAAACAAAAAAGTGACACTTTCTGTTGCTTTTTGTGCAAAAACAAACAAAAAGTTGTATATTGCATGCTATACACAAAAGCCTTTATTGAATCCATCATTATTTCGATGAGTTTTTAATAGGTTCCTATTATATTTTCAATGCATAGGTCATGTATACAGTAACTATATAATACTCCAAGTCAAAATTCTATAATTCATACAATGGAAGAAAACAACAAAAACTTAGAAGATAATTTAGAAGAAAACGAAATTGATGCCGCCAAAGTAATTCAAGTAGATGTCATTGAAGATATGTACAAAGATTATTTTCTAGATTATGCCTCCTATGTCATTTTAGAACGGGCTATTCCTACTTCACAAGATGGACTAAAACCTGTTCAACGTCGGATTTTACACTCTATGTTTTTGATGAATGATGGTCGTTTTCATAAGGTAGCGAACGTTATTGGGCAAACAATGCAATTTCACCCGCACGGGGATGCAGCGATTGGAGATGCTTTAGTTCATATAGGGCAAAAAGATTTGATGATTGATTGTCAAGGTAACTGGGGAGATGTTCGAACAGGAGATCGAGCTGCTGCTCCTCGTTACATAGAGGCTCGTTTGTCTAAATTTGCCTTAGATATAGCATTTAATCCCAAAACAACTAATTTTCAATTTTCTTACGATGGTCGAAAGAAAGAGCCCATCATGCTTCCTATGAAATTTCCTTTGCTATTGGCTCAGGGGGTAGAAGGGATTGCAGTAGGACTTTCTACCAAAATATTGCCGCACAACTTTGTAGAATTAATTAAAGCTTCCATCTCACTGCTAAAAGGAAAAAAGGTTCAGATTTTTCCAGACTTTAACACAGGAGGCTTGGCTGATTTTTCTAACTATAATGGTGGGAAACGTGGAGGAAAAGTAAGGGTTCGTGCCAAAATCAATATTCTTGACAAAAAGCGGTTAACGGTTACTGAAATTCCGTATGGTACAACAACAACAGGAATTATTGACAGTATTATAAAAGCCAATAACAAGAGTAAAATCAAGATAAAAAAAGTAGTAGACAATACTGCCGCAGATGTTGAAATCTTAATTGAATTGCCCTCTGGTGCCTCTCCCGATGTTACAATGGATGCGCTCTATGCTTTTACAGATTGTGAGGTGTCTATCTCCCCGAATGCCTGTACGATTAATGGAGATACTCCTGTTTTTACAACCGTTGAAGAGTTGCTCCAAATCTGTACCGATCAAACTCAATTTTTGTTGGAATGGGAACTGAAGAATCGCAAAAAAGAATTGGAAGATAGATGGCATCAAGCTAGTCTTGAAAAAATCTTTATCGAGCATAAAATTTACCAAGACATCGAAGAATGTGAGTCTTGGGAAGAAGTATTGGCTGCGGTTGATAATGGGCTAAAACCCCATATCAAACACCTTATGCGAGCGGTTATAGAAGAGGACTTAGTTCGACTCACTGAAATTAAAATTAAACGTATTTCTAAATACAATAAATTTAAAGCAGATGAATTGCTTAAAGCAATTGAAGAGGAGTTAGAAGAAGTAAAATATCATTTAGCACACATTGTCGAGTATACGATCAACTACTATAGTGAACTGTTAAAAAAACATGGTAAAGGGAGAGAACGAAAAACAGAAATCACCAATTTTGGTACCATTAACGCCGCTAGCGTTGTTATCAACAATGCCAAACTTTACATCAATAGAAAAGAGGGCTTTATAGGATATGGGAGTTCACTCAAAAAGGATGAATTTATCTCTGAATGCTCTGATATCGACAATGTTATTGTTTTTTACAAAGACGGTAGTTATAAAGTTGTCAAAATTGCTGACAAGGTCTTTGTCGGTAAAAATCCCATGCATGTTGCCGTTTGGAAAAAAGGAGACAAGCGCATGACGTATAATATGATTTATGCCGATTTAGACAAAGGGATTAATTATGCTAAACGATTTAATGTTTCTGCGATTACTAGAGAAAAACAATATCCCGTTGCCACCAATATCACAAAATCTAAAGTCTTGCATTTTTCTGTTAACCCCAATGGAGAAGCAGAAACTGTTGCAGTGCTATTAACACAAAGCTGTAGTGCCAAAAAGAAAGAATTTGAATATAGTTTTGCAGACTTAGCAGTCAAAGGACGTAGCTCTAGAGGCAACACCATTACCAAATATCCAATCAAAAAGATAAAAGTAACACAGCAGGGAACTTCTACCCTAGGCGCTATCAAAGTTTGGTATGACGATACTACTGGACGCATCAATTCTTCTGCTTATGGCAAATATATTGGAGCATTTGAGGAAGAAGACAAAATCATTGCCCTTTATCAGGATGGTTCTTATGAACTAACAAACTATGAACTGACCAATCGATTTGACCCAAAAACATTAATTGCACTTAAGAAATGGGACAAAGATATGGTGATCTCTTCTATTCATTATGATGGAGAACGCAAAGCAACCTATGTCAAGCGATTTAAGGTAGAAACGAATTCACTAAATCAAAAATTCAATTTCTTACCCAATGATTATGTCAGTACTAAATTGTTATTTGGTTCTCTTTATCCTAGTCCTGTTGTAGAATACAAGGTTCGTGCTGGACGATCTAAAAGCATTGAGGGAGAATTGACGCTAACGGACTTTATTGATATAAAAGGATGGAAATCGCTAGGCAATAAATTAAGCGACAGCAAATTAATTAGTGTTAAGCCCATCCATAAAGAAATTGAGTTGACGGAGGAAATGGACGATGCCAAGGCAAAAGAGAAAGCGGCGAATAGCAATGAAACAGCAGATCCGCAAAATACCTTGTTTTAGAAGGAGAATACTAATATTTTGAAGTTGCGCCACATTAAGGCACAACTTCAAAATTTTATAAAAAACACTATCGTTTTACAAAGCGCACCACCTCATGGTAATCGTCGGTTTGTATATCTAAAAATAAAACACCTGCTGGCAAGGTAGAAATATCTAGTTGATAAGACGATGAATTTGTAGTTGTATTTCGCTGCATAACAAGCTGCCCTAAGGCATTGTAAACCGTTAGGTTTAACGCTCCTTGATTGGTCTCCAAAAAGCTAATGGTTAGTTCATCTTGTGCAGGATTCGGAAATAAATAAACTACTTTTTGTTCTAATTTAACAGTAGGCGTATTAACAACCGTATCCTTTTCTACCATAATCATTACGCCACCTCTTCCTGTTCCTAAGATATAATCTAACTTATTATCATTGTCTAGATCTGCTATAGACATATGGGTATAACGCCCTTGATAAAAATCATTAAAGTTTTCTGACAAGGTATCGTATACGCCCAAAATATTGCCGTCTATATTCCCCAAGTGAATGATATTTCCTTCTTGATGTCCTATATACATTTCATAACTACCATTGTTGTCATAAACAAACGGCAGCGGATGGCGACTGTTAGCCGTATCAATATTATAACCACCTAAATTGTAGGTTATTGGATAAGAATTAAAAGAAGGGCTAGAAGCAGTTCCTTTATTCTCATAATAATGTATATACCCTGCAAAACGCCCTACCACTAAATCTAAATCAGCATCTCGATCCAAATCTACAAGATGTGGCGCACTAGCATCACCAACATCAATTCCTGAATAATTACGCACGGGAGCAGCCCAAGCAACAGGATTTCCGACACCTGCGGTGTTTTCAAAATAGATTAGGGTTCCATCTTGAGCACCACAAATCATATCCACATCATTGTCACCATCCATGTCGCCAAACGTAGGATACAAGCCATTTAATTGCAAAGAGTCTGTTCCTGCATAATTATTGGTTACATACTCAAAAGAAGGAGCCGTTAATGTCCCTGTATTTTCCAACAAAGTCATTCCATACTCATAGCTTCCGCCATCTTGGCAACGACCATAGCCCCCAATCAGCATATCCATGATTCCATCTCCGTTATAATCAAACAAAGCAGGAAAAGCACGGCGTCCAACATCTAGCATTTCACCAACCAAAAAGTCTTTTTGTTGAAAATCAAAAATCATATTGTTATTGCTACCCGTATTTTGGTAATACCATGCCACACTATCCATAACAGACTCGCTAATCCCTGTTTCAGATGGAGCAGCAATC
Organism: Aureispira anguillae; assembly: GCF_026000115.1. Lineage (GTDB taxonomy): Bacteria > Bacteroidota > Bacteroidia > Chitinophagales > Saprospiraceae > Aureispira > Aureispira anguillae. The sequence continues at coordinate 788,002 of NZ_AP026867.1, read as the reverse complement.
ATATCCGTTAATCCATCGTTGTTGACATCCAAAAAGAAAGTCCCTGGAAAGGTATAAATATCTACTGGTTCGTCATAAACGGGGTAATGATAATCCTGTGTTGTAATTAAAATCGTATCGTTTATCATTACGCCACTTACCATATTAACATTCTTATAGGTCACTCCTCCTAAAGCCATGTCTCTTACTCCATCCCCGTTAAAATCTACGGTTGTGGTATTAGCACCAACATGTCGTGGTCCCCTAGACGATCCAACAGTGCTATGTTGACCTCGAATACGATCCGCTCTTGGCATAAGAGGGATTTGATTGAACCAAGCATTGTTGTAACAACTATCTGTGCTGGGTCCAAAATTCAGAATGCTGCTATCTCCCGTTTCTTCAAACAAGCCCCAACATTCACTTTCTAGAACAAAATCTAACGAATCGCAATTATGCCCATTTTCTACAGACATATTTTTGTACCAAAAGACATTTTTGGGGAAACAAATATCTAACGTAAAAGCCAATATATCCATGTCTCCATCTCCATCAATATCATCTATGGCAGGTAAATCTGTATTATAAATAAACATTTTATAATCAAAAGGTCCCCCTCCTACAACATCATAACGCAATTGGTCTTCCACTAGCGTATATTGAATGGTATCATTGGCATCATAGCTCCCTCTCCATATGGCAACGCCTACCCCTTGACCCCAAACGGTATACATTCCAAAAATATCTTCGATTCCATCACAATTATAATCTCGAAACAACATAAAATTTATAGCATCATCTTGAGGCAAATGTTTCATGTATTCAGGAGCATAGGTATAGTCAACAAGACCTGGCGTTCCGCCATTAATAAAGGTAGACATTACAAAGCCTTCTCGATCAAATGTGACCAAATCCTTAATTCCATCATTGTTTAGATCCACTTCTGAAAATTGTGGCAAGTTTAGCCCACCTGCCCAAGGATTTTTCAAGGGGGTTCCATTTTTGACAAGGGGAATGTCCATTGGAACATATTGTGCTAATAAATTACTAGCACTAATAAACAAGAAAAGTAGAGGTAATATTCTCATAACTTATTTTGGTATTTAATAGTTGTCCACAAGAAACTTAATGCTCCTTATAGGTTAGTAAATAATAAAAAGTTGCAACCAGCTCTTTTTGCAATTTTTTATCTTCGATAAATAAAAGAATTGCATATTCTATCTAAGATATATGTTTTTTTTGACAAAGAACTACTCTATTTGTATTATCTCTTATGCAAAGAGATAGCCTAACTGATTTTGTTCCAATTTCAAAAAGTTTCAGAACAACAGCTATTAACCATATTTTCTTTTTATCAGAGTACAAAAAGAGAAGTTCCTATTAGCCATTACTCCGTTGAAAAATCGTATTGTAGGTACCACGAAGTCGCAGCGCAGATTAATCAACGGAGTATTATATTAGATAACGCAACAAAAAACCATTTTGCTTCCCATCATATTGTCTAAACATTAATATTTTATAACTTTAGCCACATAATGTTCTTTATTGGTCTTAATGGTTAAGAAATAAGTTCCTGCTGAAATTGCTTGCGTATTGATTTGCAGTTCTTGATCCAACCACTCCTTTTTATAATAAACAACTTGCCCCAAAGTATTGGTTAACTGCACTAAAACTTTTTCGTTTACAGCAGCAGCAAAAGAAACATCAAGGTGTTGTTGGAAAGGATTTGGGGCGATTTTTAATGTATTTTTGTGCTCAGCAATTTTATCAATGGACGATACACTATATTCGGTATAAATTCCTAAACCTCCTCGCTTATTGCCAATAACAAATTCTAGCTGTCCATCATCATTAATATCAGCAATTCCCACAATAGATTCTTCCCCTTCGTCTATGGTATCTAAAACACTATTCACACGAGTAAAAGCTCCGAAAATATTGTTATCTATATTGGTATAATGCCACATTTCTCCAGATTCATTGCCCATATACAAATGATATACTCCAGCAACATCAATCAAATGAGGTGCAGAATTACCTTCTGAAAACCCAGGTAATTTAGCATCAATAAAACCAAAAGTTTCTGATTTTGCAGTATCAGAAAAAACAGCTGCGGTTACCGTTCCCTCGTTTTCAAAATAATTAGTATTTCCATTTCGCTCTCCTACCAATAAATCAAAATCACCATCTCTATCTACATCTACCAATTGGGGAGTTGCATTTTGTCCAACATCAATATTTTTGTAATTGGCAACGATACTCGAAAAAACAGGTGCCGTAGCCGTTCCTAGATTGGGTAAATAAATTAATCGACCATCCTCTTCTCCCAATAGTAAATCATCATCACCATCATTGTCCAAATCGGCTACGGTAGGACTCAATCTACGCAAATTGTATTGCTTCATATTGGCAAAATCATTATCCTCCAAACGATAAACAGGCTGAGTGGTTGTTCCTATATTTTTATACAAACTCAAATAGCATCCTTGTACCGCAGGACTAACATAGGTATGATAATTTCCTACTAAAATATCCATCAATCCATCTGCATTATAATCCCAAAAAATGGGAGCAGCCCCCGTTCCCAAATCAATCATTTCGCTTACTAAAAAGTCATTTCCTTGATAGGTAAAATCAGGGAAATTAGCTGTTCCTGTATTTTTATAATACCAACTCTCCAAATTTTTGGAATTGCCCAATATATTGGGAGCTGCCAACAAGTCTTTTGCGCCATCGTTGTTAACATCTAGATAGAAAGCCGCAGGAAAAATAGTAATATTAGCCGCCACAGAAGCCATTGGAAAAAAGGTCTCTTGGGCGGTCATAAAAGCAGTATCTTTATTACCGCCATTGGTCAACAAATTAAGATTAGAAAACGACAAATCTCCTAAAATCAACTCTTTGACTCCATCGTTATTCATATCCAAGGTCAACAAAGTAGAACCTGCATGTCGAGGTCCCCTAAGGGGTGTCCAATTCGTATAGCCTGGACAGCTATCAATCCTTGGGCTTAGGTCTATGACTTCAGTTGTCCCACTCTCATACAAACGTCCCCAACAATTGTCATAACGGACATAATTTAGGCTATCACAGCCCCATCCATTTTCTTGAGATTCATTCCTAAACATTTCGATATAACCACCAGAAGTATGAAAATTCAAGATGTCCATATCGCCATCGCCATCTATGTCGTCAACAGCAGGAAGGTCTACGGTAGAATTAAATAAATTGAGCAAAGTCGTCTGCCCTTTTTGCGTATATTCTATAATATTTTTGACATTTTGGAATTGTATTTTGTTTTGAGCATCTCGGCTTGCTTTATAAACAGTAATACTTACCCGACCAGTCATATTATCGTATTTATAAGCAAACAGGTCTTCTAATTGATCGCAATTATAGTCTCTTAGCAACATCCAGTTTTCTACTTTAGGAAAACGATAAGCATATTCTGGCGCAAAGGTGTAATCTACCGTATTGGCTGTACCTCCATTTAGAAAAGGTACGACAACACCTCCTACTCGATCAAAATAAACTAAATCTTGATCGCCATCGCCATCTAAGTCAATGTCTGAAAATTGGGGATTGGTCAAGCCTCCAGTCAATGCATGTTCATATACATCACCATTAGATGCTTGAAAAGGAACCATCAAACGACTGGGTTGAGCCCATAATAGAAAAGGGAATAAAACTATTCCTAGGAGGAAAATACATTTCATAATAATCAGCTGATTTTAATTATTGTTGCTGCTAAACAAGGAAGCAAGGCTGTCATTTTTATTTTACCGCTATTTTTGCCACGCATCATCCATTGCCTAAGCAACTAATTTAGGTTTATCTCTGTAAATCTTAATCTGTATATCTATTGCTCCTTTTAAGTTGTTGAAGCATCAATATATAGGCATTACTCCGCTAGAAACCCGACCCCAACTATGCTGGCTCACGAGTGATAACGAACCGACCTCAGGGAGCTACTAGCTAATCTAACAGTGCAGCTAAACTGAGTGCATAACAAGGCTCACGTAGTAACCACAAAGTCGCAGCGTAGCTAGTCAGCGGAGTATTAATAGTATAACGAATAAAAAATTAAGATGCTAGTTTTTATTGTCAAAAATTTCCCTCTACACACAAAAATGACTGCCCCAATATTTAATCGGAACAGTCATTTCTTTGGCACATCAGCCTTGTTACATCTTTTATTTACTGATAATCAACTTTCTAACCATCAGCATTTCGGAGGCACTCAATCGAATCAAATATACCCCTGAAGGCAATTTGCTTACATCCAGTGTTTGGTTTAGTGTTCCTGCGGGCATGATTGATTCCATTAATGTTTTGCCATCAATAGAAACAAGCTCTACCAACAAATCGTCCGATAACTCCTCACTCAATCTCAAGGTCGTCTTTGAATCAGTTGGATTAGGCTCTACGACCAAGCTCATGGATGAATTAATTTGATCAACGGCAACTATAGGACTCGTTACATCTACATTAATATTATCTAGATAAAGGTTATTACCATAACCACAAATGTTCACAAAACGCAAAATAACATTGCTACCAAGGTAGCTTGTCAAATCAACAGAATCACTTCTCCAATCTCCCGCAGTACTTGGCGACCAAGACTGAGAACTGTTGTTCCCTGTTGCCAAGGTAGCTCCATCTTTGAAATAAACTTGATTAAATGTTTGACCACAATCATCCGATAAATCGATTCTCAGATCATCCGAAAGCGTAGTACTATAAGGGCGATAAGCCACATCAAATGTTAGAACGGCTGTTGCGCCTGTTGTCGCTTGTGTCATATCTAGGGCAACAGTACTAAAAATATCTTCTTGCCCTTGAGCATTATAAGAATAATTATTAATAGACATTGCCGTTGTTGGGTTTCCATTTGCCCCTGTAGTAGATACCGACTCCCAAGTTGTCGAATTATCTGGATTGATAAGATAAGAGGTAGCAGAAGGAAATGCCCCCCCTTCAAAATCTTCGACATAAGGAAAACTGCCAATTGGGTCTAAGATTGTTATCGTTTGGATAATCGTATCGTTACATTGTGTACTATCTGCTGCTAAACCTGTCCACGTTTTTAATTCATAAACACCAGCAGCAGGAAGGTTGATTGGCGTAGCAAAAGAAAAAGCAGCGGTAGCTCCAGCAGGTAAATTACTGGTATAGGTCTCTGTAACGACAGGACTGGTTCCCAATTGATAATATACAGGAAAATTAGACTCTGTAAACAAACCTAAGTTTTCAACTGTAATAGAAACCGTAGCCGTTGTTATCCCACCACAGGTTTCTAAAATAGAGTCAGGCGCATTTAAACTTGCTATACCTGCATCATTATCTCCCGTACAAGATAGATAACAAGCAGGGCTTCCGCCTGTAGCACCTGGGTAATTAACCGCAACCTGACGCAAACCACGAATGCCATTGGCTCCAATTGCACGAACAGAGAACCATTGTGGATCATTAATATCAGCAACAGGAATATTGAGATTTAAAGCAGTAGTTGTTCCTATTGAGTCCATAAATTTTTGTCCCAACATAAACACATCATACCCCGTAGCTCCTGGAACAGCATCCCAAGCCAACTGAATAGCACTGATATTAGGACAAACACGATTAACCCGTATATTTTGTGGGCGTTCTATAATGGTAAAATTAGCATCGCTTTCATCTGTAGTAGTTGCTCTTGAAATGCGAACACGTGCCTGCCCAGTAACCGTATTAGGAACGGTCCAATTTAGAAATCGACTAGTTCCAGGTTCATTAGCTGCAATAGTAGACCAAGAAGCACCATTATCGGTTGTATATTCGATCAAAAAGGTACCTGTTGTCCCATAAGCATCCCAATGGATACGACTAGTTGTTCCAGGAATCAATCCCTCTCCTCCCATGGGATGCACAACTGTAATGTCTTCTGTTAAAAATTCATAAACAACATAATATCGTTGGGTTCCCAATGGAACAGTAGTTCCAACAACATCCAAGGTATAGGTACCTGCCGCAGGGTTATCTATTGCAATTTGTTCTACATTGTTCAAGTGATCTGCTCCTTTGGTTGCAGGCAAAGCTAAGGTAGCTGCATTGGGGGTATGATCCAATACCCAAGGCAAATGCACCGTCCCCGATGGATCTGTAACGGTGGCATCCAAATCGTTCACCAAAGCAGTAGCAGCAGAGGTAGAGGCTTCCTTATCGGCCCAATACACCATTATTTTAGCTCGTTGTACTCCTGCTGGGATGACAATTTGATGAGCATGTGCCCCTGCTTGTGCAAGAACCGTATCAAAATATCGATTGTCTTCTAGCAACTGAACGGCTTTTAACCCATTTACTTTTCCCCATCCATAAATAAAGTCAGGCCCATCATTCCCCAAATCATTTGCGGTAGCCAATAAAGCCACCTTCATCAAGGCAGAAGGAGCAACTGCTCCCCCATTTAGGGTGCTATAAGCATCGTATAATTGCGCCATCACCCCACAAATACCAGGTGCAGCAGCAGAAGTTCCCCCTCCTGGTGCATAAGTATTATTGGGATCTGTAGACATTTGCGAATTGCCATGCGCTGCAATATCTGGTTTGATACGCCCATCAGACGCAGGACCTCTACTGCTACTAGATACGATGGCATCTGTTTCTCTTAGATTGGCTGTAGCGATAACATTTTTACCAATTTTGTGCCCACCTGTAATATTCCCCCATTGGTTGCCAGCTCCATAACCACAATCGAGGTTATTGCTATTTCCTGCGGAAAAGGTTTGCATCAAATTCGGATTATTATAAATTTCTTGATCAACTAAAACCGTTGTATTTGTATACCCTCCATTACATCCATTGCTATAAGAAGACGAAAAAATCATCACTGCACTGTCTTGATGCAAAGGAATTGTCCCTGCCATGCTAGAAGTATATTGTCGGATATGGATATAAGATCCTGTTGCCATCCCTCTAATAGACGGGTCCAAGTTTCCTGCTCCACCAGCAATACCTGCTGTCATGTCTCCATGACTTCCTGCAAAGTCACCTGCTACATCTTGCTGATTGGTACGCCCTTTAAAATCAATATGGGGACCAACATAACCATCGTCATTAATAGCAAAGGTAATCCCTGTTCCATCATAATCTCTAGCCCCATAATAATCACCATCAATGGCATTCGCTCGATGCAGGTGGCGACCGTCATCCGATTCTGGTTCTCCAGGTTCTGACATAATATCTACGTAACGAATAAATGGCGATTGAACCAATGCCTCTATCTTGCTAGGCGACAAATGAGCAACTACCATTTGAGCATGATCCATAGATTCTTTGATGCTTACCCCTAGTTTTTCCATTTCGGACTTGGCAATGGCAGCTTTAATATCTTGATAATACTGAATGGTGACAATAAGATCATTGCCGTCTTTTGCCCAAGAAGGATAATCTTTGTCTTCTAATCGTTGTCCTATCTTATAGGTTTTTTCAATAGGAACAATGCTTCTAATATTAAGGTTTTGGAGTAAGGAAAAATCTATCCCCATAGGAATCGATGCAACATATAGTTTATTCGGGATATACTCTAATAATTGAATTCCTACTGCTGCAATTTGGCGATGTTGCGCTGTGGTTGGTAAGCTATTAAATTGAACAAAACGGTAAAATCGATTTAAAAAAATCTCATTTTGGTGAAGTTGTCGAGCAGATGTAAAATCTTGGATATTAACATCCAACTGCTTTGCTCCTTTTAGAAAATTAATGGTATTATCCTGTGCGTATAGGTTACCATAAAAAATTCCAATGAGCGCCATAGTTAACAGAGAGATACGACTCATAATTTTTTAGATTTAATGTTAGTAACAGTAGTATTATTTGAAATAAAATTTCAAATTCTAGCAATAATACAAAATTATAATAGGAAAACCATTCACAATTGTGTAAAATCTTAACATTTAAATCTCTTAGACATTGGCAATGAAAGCATTAACTTTCACTTTTTTTCTATGGAATAAAAGATTTGAAAACCAATCTCAAAGATTATGTTTTCAAACCTTCTATTCCATAACGCTTCTTTTGAAGGCTAAATAATAAGTCGCTAAATATTTACTATCTATCGCTGAATCACCAGTTTTCGAACATCTGTAATTGAGCTCGTTGACAAACGAATTAGATACAATGCAGGTGGTAAATCCGTAAGTGGAAGAGCAAGGGTAGATTCCCCCTCTATTAATCTATTTTTTTTAATTATCCTTCCATCTAAATTCATTAATTCAATGGTCAAATCCTCTGATAATGGTTCGCTAAAAATTAAATGGGTCTGCTCCTTAGCAGGATTAGGAACAATGGCAAGACTCATGCTATTGGAGAGTTGCTGAATCCCCACAGAAACCGTTACAGAATCCATAGTAGAACAAATGCCATTATTAATGGTTAGGGTAACTAGATGAGGACCATTGTTTGTTGTATAAGTATGGGTTGGATGCTGCTGTGTAGAAGTGTTTCCATCCCCAAAATCCCATAACCAACTAGTAGCTCCTATAGATGCATCTGTAAAACTTGCTGTTCCTCCACTAATAACATTCGTAAAAGCAGCTTCTACCACTGTAGCCACAACAGGTTCTTTAGGACTCACACAAGCCTCTTCCAAATCCAATTCCCAATTATAAAAATAGTAATAAAATCCATTGGAAGAAGTGGTTGAACTCACCATATCCAACACCCCTGACAAGGTATAAGGATAGGATGCTGAACCATTGTTATTTCTAAATAAATTCATTTGATCTCCTGCCAAACAATAATCTCCCAAACCAGGCACCTGTAAATTAACTTGAACTCGAGACTGTCCATCGGGAATATTGACAGTAACTTGGCTGAGAATGGTATTGTTAAAATTATTCCCACTCGCAATATGACCATCGTATAAATAAATCGTACGACTTCCTGCCCCATCTGCATCTACCCATACTGATACAATTTCAAATGCTTGATAAGCCGTAAAGTTAACTCCACCTGTAAATCCTCCACCATGATACCCCCCACTGCCTACTGTTGTTCCATTAAGAGGACCTGCATATTCCGTAGTAGTAGTGGCAATAGCATCTTCTACAAAATAAGTTGTTGTTGCTGTTAAAGAAGGAGTCATAAAAGTAGATCCTGTCCCTAACAAAGTATTTGCGCCATCGTACCAACGCAAAGTTCCTGAACCATTTGTAGCAGTTAAGGAAGCAGAAGTATTAGGGCAAATCTCGGCATTGGAAATAGAAGTTACCTTGGGTTTTTCAACCGTTATATAGGCTGTTTTAACAATGGTGTCTCCTCCTTGGGCATTGGAGGTATACAAAGTGACGGTATAAACACCACTGTTCGCATACGTATATGTTGGATGCTGTTGGCTTGAAAGCCCACCGTCCCCAAACTGCCACAACCAATTGGTTGGTGTATTTGATGATAAATCTTGAAATTGAACAATTCCGTCACAAGTATAGGTCAAATCTGCCATAAAATCGGCTGTTAACAATAGCCCCTCTAGCGGTTCATCTAGCGGTTCTATTTGGGCAATAATGCCTGAGCAAAAACACAATATTAACGTTATTGTTAAGTGGATAAGGTGGTTCATAATTCTATTTTTTAGTGGATATGATTTGCAAAATACACAAAAAACCAAAAATAATTTGCCCCAAAACCTTATAGAACAAATTTATTATAGTAAGATTTTATATTGAGACAACATAAAGACTTTATCTCTTGCCAATTTTCTAGGTTATCCCATCATTTTTTTAACAAAAAATAGGCATTTAAGTAGTAGATTATTGGGGAGTTAGTATCTTTGCTCTCTTCTAAACAATAACCAATATGACAACCAAAAGATTAGAACAATTAAAAGGCTTTTTGGCGGCTAGCCCTAATGAACCCTTTATTTTATTTGCCATTGCCAAAGAATACGAAGGACTAGAAGATAACAAAAATGCATTAGACTATTATCTTCAATTGGAACAAAATAGCCCTGAATATGTAGGCACTTATTATCACCTTGGCAAACTGTATGAGCACCTAGGGGAAGATAAAAAGGCGTTTTTCACGTACAAAAAAGGCATGTCTATTGCAAAAGAAGCAGGAGACAACCACAGTTTGTCGGAATTGGCTGGCGCAAAGATGGAATTGGGAGATGATGATGATTTTGAAGATTAAGTACTCTTAGCCTTTTTCCCAACCCATTTATTTATTTCTCCGTTTTCTATTTTAGCTAAGATACTTTAGTTGATCTGTTAAGAGTTTGTCGTCTATTTTATAGAAAGCGTCCCCTCTTTTCAGAAAAGGATTTTTTTAACGTTAACGATAGAATTTCCTTTTATAGAAGTTGTTTAACCTAAACTCTATGCTAGAGCGCATTCATTTTATAAATAACCTTCTACAAAAAAAGACAATTTAAGATTATAATACTCCGTTGATTTTTTGTAAAAAAACAAAAAATCATCTTGTATTCGATTGCTTATCAAACAACTAACACCTTGAACAACGAAAGCACATTATTTTGATAATCAACTAAATACAATTTACCACATGAGCCTTGTTACTCACTCTGTTCGTGAGGTCGCAAGCTCTGTTCGGGTTTCCAACGGAGTAATGAGATTAAAAAACTAACTATTTTCATTAAAAAACAGTATAAAAACCGTACATTTGCAGCTATGCTAAAACAGAGAGGAATATTAATTAGTAGTTTGTTAGTGATCGTATTGTTATTTTCGAGTTGCAAAAGTAGTTATGAAAAACTGCGTTTATCAAGTGACAACGATCTAAAACTAACCAAAGCTTTTGAATTTTATGAAGCGGGAGAATGGCTTAAAGCTCAATATTTGTTAGAAGATCTAATTGGACATGTCCGTTTGACAGAAAAAGCAGAAAAAGTATATTTTTATTATGCTTACACGCATTATCATCTAAAAAATTACTCTTTTGCGTCTTATTATTTTAAGCAATTTTCATCAACGTTTCCCAATGGAGTTTATGCTGAAGAGGCTTTATTTATGAGTGCAGATTCATACTATAAATTATCGCCCAACTTTAGGCTGACCCAAGAAGATACAGAAAGTGGTATTGAAGGCTTACAAGTTTTTGTTAATACTTATCCTGAAAGCGAAAAAGTCGCTGCTTCGAATGAAAGAATTGATGAATTGCGAGCTAAATTGGAGCTAAAAGCATTTGATAGTGCCAAAGGGTATTACAAACGTAAACACTACAAAGCTGCTACGCATACCTTCAAGAACTTATTAATAGACTATCCTGATACCAAAGAAGGAGAATATATACGGTATATGGTTATCCGTTCAACGTTTAAATATGCTCAACAATCTATTTTGTCAAAACAAATTGAACGTTACGAAGAAACCGCTTTAGCTTGTGTGAATTTCAAAAAAAGACACGGAGAAAGCAAGTATATTAAGGAAGTTGATACTATTTACGAATCTGCCAACAACAAAATCAAAAAAATACGCAATGAACATTAACAGAAATAACGAAATTAAACAAAAAGCACAGGGCATCAATCCTTATATCGTTGCTCGTAATTTGGATGAGATTTCAGCGCTTGGAGGTGGAAACATCTACCAATCATTAAATATCATTTCACGTCGTGCGAATCAAATTGGTATTGATTTGAAAAAAGAATTGCACGCTAAATTGGATGAATTTGCGTCTACAACGGATACCTTAGAAGAGATTCACGAGAATAAAGAGCAAATTGAGATTTCTAAGTTCTATGAGCGTCTTCCTAATCCTAGTATCATTGCTCTACATGAGTTTTTTGATGGCAAGGTATACCATAGATTTAAAGATACTGAAAAATAGTAGATTTTCATTTCTACTTATAACGTTATAAGTCCTGATAATTACCTGTTAGTTGTCAGGATTTTTTTTATTCATTCCTTTAGGTTGGGTGATTCCTCTAAAGTTAGATTAAACGATAAATGCTCTCAGGGAAAAAAATTTTAGTTGCAGTTTCTGGAAGTATAGCTGCCTATAAAATTGCTATTTTAGTGCGCTTATTGGTCAAAGCAAAAGCAGAAGTAAAAGTTATTATGACGCCTGCTGCCAAAGGCTTTATTACTCCTCTTACCCTCTCTACGCTTTCCAAAAATCCAGTATATAGCGATGTTAGTTCAGAAGAAGGGTGGAATAACCATGTAGATTTAGGGCTTTGGGCGGATGCCATGGTTGTTGCTCCTGCTACAGCCAATACCCTCGCTAAAATGGCAAATGGATTGTGTGATAATATGTTATTAGCCGCTTATTTATCGAGCCGCTGCCCTGTTTTTATTGCTCCTGCTATGGACTTGGATATGTGGGTACATCCCTCTACTCAACACAATGTTCAAAAATTGCTGAGTTTTGGCAATCATTTACTCCCTGTAGAAGATGGAGAACTAGCTAGTGGTCTAATCGGTAAGGGGCGCATGTCAGAACCTACCGCTATTGTCTTGCACCTAGAACAGTTTTTTGCACTCCAAAATTCACCAAATTTATTGGCACAAAAAACCGTTATCATTACTTCTGGTCCTACCCAAGAAGCCATTGACCCTGTCCGATTCATCAGCAATCATTCTACAGGAAAAATGGGCACAGCCATTGCCGACCAAATGGCTCTACAAGGAGCGAAGGTAATTCTAATTAGTGGTCCAACTTCAATTGTTCCTAAACATCCTGCTGTTCAAAGCATTCCAGTTCGGTCTGCTGAAGAAATGTATCAAAAAGCTGCTCAATACTTTCCGCAGGCAGATATTGCCGTCCTTGCTGCGGCAGTAGCTGATTATACGCCTAAAACAACAGCCGATCATAAATTGAAAAAAAAGGAGGGCGATTTAAATATTGAATTAAAACGAACTACTGATATTGCAGCAGCCCTAGGACAGCAAAAACAAGCCCATCAAATTATGGTTGGTTTTGCCTTAGAAACCAATCAGGCGCTCGAAAATGCTCAACGAAAATTAATCAAAAAGAATTTTGATTTTATTGTACTCAACGATCTAAAAGATAAAGGGGCTGGTTTTGGTCACGATACCAATAAAGTTACTTTTGTGGAGCAAAATGGCAATATCGTACGTTATACTATAAAAACCAAAGCAGAAGTAGCACAAGATATTGTTGCCAAAGTAATTGATCTGTTACCCAAAGCCTAAAATTCTTGTTAAATAAGCAGCAAAAGACTCAATTCTACCCAACTTTTTACGTTCTTTATAAAGATAAGTAACTACTGAAGCTTATAGCACCTCAATACAAACACAACGTTAATGAGTGAGGTCTAATAACATAAAATTAATTCATCATAATAGTTTGTTGCTTGTTCAACAAATTAATGTAATAAGGATACATGAGATTAATAAAAAAACTAAGCGTACTGTTCATTGCAATTTGTTTTAGCTTATCCTCTAATGCTCAAGATTTTAATACTACAGTAACCATTAACACACCAAAGATCCAATCTGTAGATCCTAAAATCTTTAAAAATTTGCAAACAGCCATTGAAGAGTTTATGAATACTCGTAATTGGGTAGAGGATAATTTTGAACCAGAAGAGCGCATTGAGTTAAATATCGTAATTACCATTGATCAAGAGCTTTCTCAGACGCAATTTAAGGGACAAATGACCATTCAGGCTAGTCGCCCTGTCTATAACAGTGGTTATAATTCTGTTTTGTTTCAGAACCTAGACAAACAATTTGAATTTACTTATGGAGAATATGAGCGTTTAGATTTTTCTGAAAATACCTATACATCCAACCTTACTTCTACCCTCGCCTTTTATGCCTATGTTATTTTAGGAATGGATTACGATTCTTTTTCTGAATTGGGAGGGGAAGAACATTTTCAAAAAGCACAAGACATTTTGAATACCGTACCTCGTGGAGCAGCTGAAGGGTGGACTGCGGGAAGTGGTGGCATCGTTAATAGAAGTCGCTATTGGATCATCGAAAATTTGTTGAGTCCTCGTATGCAAGATATGCGCCGTGCCATGTACCAATATTATATGCTAGGTTTGGATCGCATGGCTCAAGAGGGTCAAATGGAAAAAGGCTTAGCCACTATTTTGAGTGCTTTAGAGACCATTGATGCTGCCAACCAATCCAACCCCAACTCTATGTGGGTACAGTTGTTCTCAGATGCTAAGAAGGACGAAATTATCAATCTATTTCAAGTCGCTGATTTTAACACGAAACGTAAGGTCTATAGTACTATGGTCAAACTGGATGGTACTCGTGCCAACGATTATCGTGCCTTATTAAAATAATCATTTTTTGAAATGGACTGCTAGATGGTTTTAGGTTGCTTTAATCATCCCATATCATTAATAGAGGAGATATTGTTGATACAATATCTCCTCTGCTTTTAAAGGGTACTAAGATGCTCTTTTTATTCCACTAAAGAAGGTGCATTTCGTTCCTGAATCATTTTGCGCACAAAGGGAGGTAGCGCAAAGGCTGCATAATGTATTTCAGGGGTATAATATTGCAAATTATGCTGCTGAGAAAATATAGCCGCTTCTGCCAAGTCAAAATTGGTATAATTTAGTTTTTTGCCTTTTTGAGCAGTTGTAAAGCTCCACATACCCGTTGGATAAGTTGAAATGTAAGCCAAATAACAAGCAACAGAGTCCGCTCCAAAAATAGCAGAGATGCATTGGTTCAAATCTAAGAAGGCATCCGTATTAAATAAGGGGCCTTCGCTCTGTAGATTTAAGACACCATTGGGTTTTAATGCTCGATGTACATCTTCATAAAAATTGGCACTAAACAAACCTTTGGCGGGACCTTCTGGATCACTACCATCTATAATAATAAGATCAAAGCTAGCAGCCTCACATTTTTTTAGGTATTGAATACCATCTTGGATGCGCAAATCCAGTTTGGGGTTGTCAAACTCACAAGACAGTTGGGGCAAATGCAATTTAGACGCTTCAACGACCTTCTCGTCAATTTCTACCATTACAATCTCTTCAATGCTAGCATGGCGAAATAATTCTCGAATTGTTCCTCCATCTCCTCCTCCAATCACTAAAACTCGCTTGGGATTACCATGAATAAAGGTAGGAACATGTGCAATCATTTCATGATAAATAAATTCATCCTTTTCGGTTGCCATAACCATATCATCAATCAATAAGGTTTTGCCATAGGCATAACTTTCTAACACCCGAACACGTTGATAAGGCGATTGTTCATTGTATAATAAGCTCCCCGTATGACGCAATGAAAGTGCAATATTTTCGTCTTTATCTGTAAACCAAACATCTCGTTTAAATTCTGGCTGTAAGTTTCCTTCTGCTTCTCCACGATCTTTGGCCAAATAATCCACATCTATTCGCTTTAATAATTCTTTTTGCCCACGATTTAGCTCCATAGAAGAACCATGTTGTGCTTCAAATGCTGTTTTGAGATAATCATAAGCAACCCAAGGATCTACTTCTTCGCCACAAGTAAAAATATCAACTGCTGCATAACGGTATTCGGGCCAAGCATGTATTGCCAAATGACTTTCTTGGATAACTACGACACCAGAAACTCCATAAGGAGAAAAATGATGAAAAGTGGAATTAATAACTGTTGCTTGTGCTGCTTTGGCAGCTTCGACCATTGCCCTTTCTATAATAATAACATCATTAAGAATGGTAGCTGAACAACCAAAAAATTCAACTAATATGTGTCGTCCTAGTGCATTACTCATACTAAAAAGATAATTTTTTAATTAATAGTTTCTTCTACAGGGCAAAGGTTTAGAGCAAAAATTAAAAATATAACGATCTCTAAAGCATTAGATACAAGTCTGTTTTTGCTTTACCTTTTTGTCCTGCAATAGTTGCCCATACAAGCTCTTGAGTACGGTATGCAAATATACAGGATTCTAGTCGTATTTTAAGTGGTATTTCTCTTATTTAGCAAGGGCATACTGAAGTTTAAAAAAAATGGATTTGATTAAAGTTCCTATTCACTAAGCAGCAAAAAGTGTTAATATTTCCAAAGCGATCTGGTGAGTTCTATGCTTTTGGGGGCACAGAAAGACGGCTAAATCCTTGTTCAAGCTCTTTGGTTAATAGACGGTATCATCTAACTCAATCCTTGGTTATTTCCCACTTCCTCTAAGAATCACCAATACCGTATGAATCATAATTTTGACGTCCAAACCTAAGGTTAAATTTTCAATATAGATAAGGTCTATTTTTAGACGATCAATCATTTCATCTACATTAGATGCATAACCATATTGTACCTGTCCCCAAGAAGTTATTCCAGGGCGCACCTTGTGCAATTTGTGTACTCTGGGGTCTCTTTGTGCAATTTGATTGATAAAAAATTGTCGTTCTGGGCGTGGTCCTACCAACGACATATCCCCTTTGAGTACATTCCAAAATTGAGGAATCTCATCCAATCTATATTTTCTCATTATCCGCCCCCAAGGAGTGCAGCGATCATCTGTATCAGAAGACAACTGTGGTCCTCCTTTTTCTGCATCCAAATACATGGAACGAAACTTATAAATCATAAATGGTTTGCCATAACGCCCTATTCGTTCCTGTTTATAAAAAATAGGTCCTTCAGAAGACAGTCGAACTCGAATCGCAACAAAAAGATAAAGCGGGCTAAATAGAATTAAGACCAATAAAGAAGCAACCACATCAACGCTTCGTTTCATTATACGCAACCAAATTGGAATAAAATGAGTTTTGATTTCCAATAAGCCTGCTCCCCTAACATTGGGCATGTTTACTTTGCCCAATAAGATCGCTCGCATTTCAGGTATCGCCCGCACCAAGATATTGTAACTATGACGATCCAATGCTCCAATCAATTTTTTGAGTTTGGTATGTTCCGATTTGTCTAAGGCAAGAATTACTTCTTCTATCTCCTTATGAATTAGAAGATCATTGAGCCCTTCTATTGTTCCCAACGAATTGAGGTGTTCCGCCAAGGGATGTTTTTCTTGGTCTTTTATAGAAACATAGCCCACAATATTATACCCCAACTGACGCTCCCGATTGATTATATCCAAATAAATGGATTCAATTTTAGGATGCGATCCAATAATCACGGTATTAAAGGAAAATTTTCCTGAATGAATTCGATTGCTAGCAATTGTTAGCAATAACATTCTAGCAAAAACTGTGCAGCAAAAATGAATACAAAGTAAACCACCAAATGCCAAGTAATAGGCGTGATAACCACCTAAATAATTTACTAAATCGTCTAAAAGAAGGGTAAAAAACAACAATAGTCCGCCAACCAAGCTAGAAAAGATAGTTCGTGCAAACTCCGCCAGTCTAGACATTCTATACACATTGCGATAACTATCCAGAATAATATAAACCATTATCCAGATTATTGGTACAACTATCATGCTGTACAGAAAATTATTATCTTGAAAAATAGAACTTTCAAAAGGTCTACCTTCTATAATAACTCGCCTAAATACTACAAATAAAAACCATGCTAATGTAGCTGTTAAATAATCAACAAAAGCATAAAATAAGACCCCTTTGGGTAGTCGCCAAGACTTCATCCCGAAATGTAGTTCGTGTACTAATTAGATTGTGCAGATTGTTTTTTCGCATCAAAGATACTAAAATTAATTGCCAATTGTGCAACAATAATCGTGCAATAATCTGAACGGAGATAAAAGTTCGATTTCCCCCCTTATATTAAGCGTTATTACTCGTGTAATCGTATCGTTGTAAACTCATTTTTTTCTATTTTAGCGAACAAATCAGCGGTAAATATATTGTATTAAGAAGAAATAATTTAACTTCTACTTTGTTCCCAAGGATAAACTTAAATCAATGAAATACTTAGGCAGTACCAACGAATACTTTGAAGTCGTTGATATAACCCAACACAATTGTTATCTATTAAAAGAAATTGAGGACGAGCAACTTTCTTTGTTGTGGTTTACTTCTGATGATAATCGCTTAGTCATTGATGCGATAGAATATTCTTTTGACAATAACCAAATCTTATGTTTAACAGAATTTCACCGAGTACAACCGCAACAAATTCAATCCTTAAAATTACTTCGTTTTAATAGACCGTTTTATTGTATTGCCAACCACGACAGTGAAGTTAGCTGCAAAGGTATTTTGTATTTTGGTTCTTCCAACCTTCCCATTATCCACTTATCTCCCCAAGATGCAGATATATTGGATACGGTCTGGAAAATGTTATGCATTGAGATGGAATCTAGAGACAATTTACAACTAGAAATGTTGCAAATGATGCTGAAACGAATTCTCATTCTGTGCACCAGAATTTATAAAAGTCAGAACAACTACGCAAAAATTGAACCCCATAAAATTGATTTAATTAAGGCCTTTAATTTTTTAGTAGAACAACACTTCAAAGAGAAACACACTGTTGCAGAATATGCCACTTTGCTCAATAAATCCCCCAAAACATTAGCGAATTTATTCAAAAAGATAAGCAATAAAACGCCTCTAGAGCTTATTCAAAATAGAAAAATGTTGGAAGCTCGCCGATTGCTTAGTTATACCAAGCAACCTATTTCCGAAATTGGTTACCAAATTGGGTTCAATGACATCCAGTCTTTTAGTCGCTTTTTTAAGAAAAAACAAGGGCTCTCTCCTTCTGATTTTCGAGAAAATCAACCCTAGGGAAAAATTGACAACTTCTTAGGAAAAATCGGCTAACACTCGCCACTCTTTTTGTCTCATCTTTGTTACATCAGTTCATCAAAAACAAAAAACAATGAAAGAGATAAAAAGTGTTCAAGATTTTAATGAAATCATTCGCCAAGACAAACCCGTTTTGCTAGATTTTTATGCCGACTGGTGTGGTCCTTGCCAAGCCTTGTTGCCAACCGTCGAAAAATTAGCCAATCAATATAGTGACAAAATTGAAGTGGCAAAAGTCAATATTGATCAAAACAACGCCTTGGCTGCTAAATTAAACGTAAGAAGCATTCCTGCTTTATTTTTCATACAAGATCGAGCTGTCAAAGAAAAGCTGGTTGGCTTTCAATCAGAGGCTGCTTTAAACTCCAAGTTTGCTGCCTATAGCCGCTAAACAACTACGATTTCTAATATTTATTCATTTTATACAAAAATCTGAGTGCAGGATAAACTTAAACAAAGTGCTCATGAGCCAGCAAACTGGGTTTGTCCTGTACATCAACAAAAAATATAAACCATGCCAACTGTAATTAACATCAAAAATCTTCCTACAGGCTTCCAAAGTATTATTGACAACGGTAAACATTCTATTCTTGGAGATGAACCCATCAAAAGCAAAGGTACTGATTTAGGTTTCGCACCAACGGATCTTATTCTATCAAGCTTGGCCATGTGCAAAGTAGCAACGGTTCGTTATATTGCTCGCAAAAATGGCTGGGAAGACTTAATTCGTGATGTTGACGGTCAACTTTCTTTAGTCGTTAAAAGAGGTAAGGATGGTCAGCTAACTTCTAAAGTTAAGGTTGCCCTAAAAATTGAAGGAGACATCAGCCCAGAACAAAAGGTTGAATTGTTAAAACAGGCAGACAACTGTTATATCCATAGAATGGTGGAAGGTGATTGGGAAATTGAATCGGCAACAGAACTCGTTGATGCTGTTAATGCTTAAGTTTTGGTATGCCATTCGTTGACCTATCCCAAGGTATTTTATCCATAAAATAGTGGATCAATCTACCCTAGCATTTAATTCCTCATTTTGAAACTAGAAACAAAGCACTAGTTTCAAATTGAGGAATTTTTATCTATAGCCGCCCCGTTTTAATTCGGCAAAATAGATGCCTCTTTTACATAAAAAGCATAAACCCCTTCTTTCTCCTCAACGGCGCTTTTATCACAGATCAATAGGCTATCCTTAGAAACCTCTAGTTCTATTCCATTTATTGTATACTGATTAGATGCTCCATTATTCCTATAGGGGTAGCGATAATGCCAATAAATTGGATTTTTAAGATCCAAATAATTCATCTCTCGCCTGCTATAAAAAATATTGGCTAAACAGAGGCTTGCGCTATAATGTCCCGCTTTTTTGGGAATCAAACCTATCTTGAATTTCCGATCAACCGTACTTTCAAAAAAAAAATAAACGTATACAAAATAATCGGAAGTCCTTGTCACCTCCCCTATTCCAGTATACGTATCAAACCAAGGAGTTGCATCTTCCACAAGAGTGCTGTCTTTTTTGTGGCTAAGTAATTTAAAGTAAAGGGTATAGTTTTTAAGCTCAAAAAAATGGTTATTATTTTTATCGAATAAGAGATGGTATAAATCTTTTTCATACCATATCGTGTCTCCTACTGAAAAGGTATCTTGAACGGGCATTGTCAACTGAAAATCAAAACTATAAAACAAATCAGCTCTCCTATTTCTTAAACTACAAGCTACAACGACCAACAATAGTAGCAACAAAGCATATATTTTAGACATTATAATAACATTAACAAACAAGCTTAGAAAAACTCTATGCTTGCTTTCATGAATTAATAGCCATATTCTTTTGATAAAGTATTAATGGCATTTCTTTGACTAGGATGAAAATTAATTAGTGCATCTTTTACCTCATGAACTAACTCAGGGCTGTTTGTAGTTAAGGCTGAAAAAATTTCGACATTGGTAAAACCTGATACACTATCTTTTACAGGATCGGGAATATTTAATGGGGGACCATTATGGGTTTGATCGTCCATTAAATCCCAATACAAGCCTTTTTTCTAATCCTTTACACAAAAGGCGTAAGCTCCCTTTGTAAAATGTACAGAATCTACACTACAAATTAAGAGACTATCATAAGGAGAATATTGGCATATACCATCTACTAAATAATGATTGCATTGCCCATTATTGGTAAACGCATAAGTGTCAGGCCATAAATATTCCCAACAATCCGTATCTCCTATATTTAAATCATTATTTTCTTCCTTATCAATAAAAACATTAGCTAAACGAATAGAAGAATCATAACAGCCTTTTTTCTTAGGAATTAAGCCTATTTTAAATCGCTTTTCATTAATGCTTTTAAAATGAAAATGGGTATAAACAAAAGAATTGACCTCTTGAGTTACTGTCCCTATTTCTGCATAAATATCAAATAAATGAGTTGCCCCATAAACAAAATTCGTATCTACTTTACTAGTAGATAAATTAAAAAAAAGTTCATAGTTCGTAAAATCAAAATAGTTACCACTATTCTTATCCAATAATTGATTGGGCAAATCCATTTCATACCAGATGGTATCGCCTATAGAAAAAACATCGTTAGGAGTGACAGACAGAGGAAACTCAAAACCATATTCAATATAACAACCTGAATGTCTTTTCCCACAAGCAGCAGCCAAAGAAAATAATAATAGAAAAACATATAATTTATACATCACAATAACATTAAAAAACAAGCTTAGAGTTTTTCTAAGCTTGTATGATGAATTAATAGCCATACTCTTTATATAAAGTATCAATGACATTTCTTTGATTAGGATGAAAATTAATTAGTGCATCTTTTACCTCATGGACTAACTCAGGACTATTGGTCGTTAAGGCTGAAAAAATTTCAGCATTGGTAAAACCTGATACGCTATCTTTTACTGGATCTGGAACATTTAATGGTGGTCCGTTATGTGTTCGATCGTCCATTAAATCCCAATACAAGCCCTTTTGCAACCAATATAAATTCTGATAATAATGATTATGAGGGTTATCTTCTTCGGATTTTCGATAAACAAACCGTTCTCGTTCTTGCTCTTCAAAAGCTGAAAATCTAGAAGAAACTTCATTATTTCGACCATAATGTAAATCCGCAAAATAATTACCAATATGATAGCCCCACGATTCAATTAAAGCACATCGTTCATAATCTGTAGTCCCCTTAAGACCATAACCTCCATTGGCTATAATTCGTTGAATATTGCCAACCCAATATTCGTTTTTATCCGTCAAGGCGTAATAATGAGCCGCATGCCCGCATTCATGATAAATCGTTTCTTTTACCTTATCTGATGTAATTCGAGCTTCTCGCCCTCCATACTGATAAATTATATCAGGTAAATTAGCCAACATGTGGGTTAAAAACAAAGGCATCATTGTCCCTACCAATGCCCCCGTACCTGGCAAAAACATATCCACTAAGCCCATGGTCGTAAAACCAGCCGTTGTGCCTACAAAACTAAAACCTCCTGCAATCGTCATCCCTGCTCCTGGGCTTGTTCGCATAATATGAGATAACATGGGAGCAGAAGCCGCACCTCCTTCATTCATCAACATAATATTCAGATCAGGAGCAGCAGGTGGTAGCCCTTCCTGTGCAGCATACCAATCGTATTCATAAACCGCATTATTGGTTAAGGAAGCAAACCAAAGCATTCTGTGTAGGCTGCTATTGTCAGTATGCCGATGATGTCGAATATTTAAGTTGTTATAACCTGAAATATGAATGCCTAAATTCTGAACAATGGGATGCCCAAACTCTGCAATATACAAATCTCTTAGACCACTTATTTTGAGTCGATTGCTTTCGTATTTTAAAAAACCTTGAATAGGACCAAAATAATTAAAGGGAATGTACCAACAGCCCTCATTGGTGGTCCAAACACTTCTGCCTGTAAACCACAGATCCCGAATGTAGATTTCTACATTTTTCACTCCTTCCCAACCCAATTGGGTGTCTTCTACTCGTACACAGCCCCCAGGTTTGCTGCCAAAAACGCTGATTGGACAATCGCAGCGATTACTTGTCGTGCCTCCTGTATTGGTCGGTAAGCCTGTAACGGTGGCATTGTGCAAACAAAAAGGCCATAAAGGTCCCAGCCGACAAGGAAGCCCAAAGGGCTGTATGGTGCCACCATTGGTTGTGGTTGTTCCATCACAATCCACATCATCCGCTAGACAATTGGGATAATTGGGACAAGTAGGCGCACAAAAGTTGACTAGCTCATTCTTCGCATTGTAATAATCATTGCCTGTACGGCGAAAGGCTTCTGCGGTTAAAAAAGAAGAATAAGGGGCTAAGACCAATTCATCAATAAGGGTATAAGCGACTCCTACAGGAAATTGAAAGTCGGGTTTAACCACTGCATATTGATAGGTGATTGCTCCTGCTGGAAGACTTGGATCGTGGTAAAAGTTACCTGCTTGCTCGATCTCATATTCCAAGGGAAAATCAAATAAATGAGGATCATTTTCGTTTATGTCGTTGTTGGCTACATCATAAGAATTGATGGCTTCTTGTAGTACTTTAAATTCCTGTGGGGTCTTTGGATGAAACCGAACGTACCAATGCGTAGCAGGCAATGCGGTTTCGCTATCGGAAGGGTACAATTGATTCCATGCGGCGGTCATATTGGCGACCGTATAAGGATTAACTCGCTTGGCACCAAGGACGGTTTGCTCAACGGTTGCGTTTAAACTTCTTGCTCCTACTACGGTTGGAGGTAAAGATGGCGTTTGAGTAGTGTTGTTGTGCATGGATAGCTTTTCCTTTTGGCAGCCCCAACAGCTCAAGGACAAAAAAAGCAAAAAAATGCTTTTTTGAAAAATTGGGTGATTCATAAAAAATAAGTTGAATGAAAAAAATAGAACTAAGACAGGAACAATGCTTTAACAAGCGGGGAATTTGCTCCTCTATAAGCAATTCTATCACTTTTTATTCTTTAAAACAAAAATATGATTATTTTTCATACAACACAACATAAAACACTATAAAAGACTGTAAATCAATTTATAAAACTTATTTATTTTATGCATTTTTTTTACTTCAACAGATCACTCTGCCCCATAAAATATTAGTGCTAGGTATATTTTATACCTAGCACTAATATATGCTCTTACTGCTTTATTGAGGTAGGCAATTAGAAATGCAATAACTTAATATTGTCCAGATAAACTTTAGGAGCAGCGTCTAGACTAGGGTGTTTTAAAGCTCTAAAAACAACAGAATATTCTGTTGCCTGAGTCCCATAGACTTCGTTTGTTAAATTAAAATAGAGCTTTTTCCAAGTATCCGATGGATTTACTCCCCCCTTGTACAATATTTCTGTATTGCTCGCACCATAATGAGCAATCAAACCAACCTCAACATAGGTAGTTGTTTTGCAATTTAACTCTATATAAACAGGTGAAGAAGCAACAGAGCTAAGATTGTAATAACGGGTAGAAGTAGCTACTGTACAATCTAAATTGGCACTATCTAGTACCATCAAACCAGAATAATTACCTTCAAAAACCTCTGTATTTTGATGAATCATCTTTGTATTAGGGTTTTTGTCCAGATCCTCATTAAAAATAGCCTGATTGGGATTTTCAAAATCTTCCACCAGTATAATATGCGCATTCGAAGCATATTTTAGCGTTGGGCGGAAGGTGTCTATTTTTCCTGATTCTAAGACTAGATTAGCAACATAAGGTTCATAAAATGGATAAATTGCTCTTGTATTCGTAATTCCATTATCCTTGATCCCTCCTGATATTCTAACGCTATTCGTTGCAAAGTTTTCATCCAAGATAGCAGGAAAAGTAGTAGGAAGATTATTGGCTCCCAATTGCTGCCCATCTACACTGATCCATGCATCTACAATATCATAAGAAGAACTGCCCTGTCCTTGTGCGGTATCTGATTCAAAAAAAATATTTTCAACATAAATATAAGCTGGTTTCGAGGGGTTATTATCTTTTATACAACTCCCCATTGCCACCATAATTATTAATCCCAATACCTGATAAAACTTAATCATATTCTCTTTTGTTTTTTTGCAAAAATATTCTTTTACCTGAGATATTCAAAGAATACCGCTAATTAGCCTTTGTTTCAAAAAGGTCTTTAATAAAAATTGTTCTTTAGACCTTCTCTTTCACCATAAATCGAGAATGAGTTTGTCCAAGAACCCTAAGTTTAGATGCTTTAATTTTATAATTGGGAAACGTCTATCTTATAAGATGGGGTCAAAAGTCAAAAGGTTGGGTTGAGTCGCTACTTTTTTATTAAAAAACGAATGGCTATTTCAACATTCTAAATCACTTGTAACAGAACAAAGCTTGATAATCATTTTACAACGTATTAAGCTATGGTTTTAAGGCAGACCTATTTTTCTTTTTTTTTCTTTTTTTATTGACCCGTTTACCAACAAAAACTCGTTTGTCAATAAATTCATTTTTTATACTATAAGCATACTCTTTTAAGATCTTTCGATTCCAGAAGTATTTAAATTGATACCGATGTACCATGCCTTCATAGGCCTCTATCGCATTCAATCTATTTCGAACAATAATTCCAGTAGTCGGATCTCGTTCTACTTTATCCCTATAAAAGCGTACTTCGATTAAATCCCCCCGTTCGTTGTACTTAAAAATGCAATAGGTTGCATTTCCTTGTTCATAATGATAGGCATCTCGCACCCAACGTAACGGTTTTTGGTTTTTATTGTAAAACTTAAAAAATTTTTTCAAGAACATCACCTTTCTATGCACCCCTCGTTCATCCTCTGCGGCAGTTCCGTCCAACCTAAAACGTTCCCAATTAAGCAAGTAATAATTTCTATATTTTGATACAATTTTATGCGTTTGAGTGCTGTCTTCTATTTTTTCACCTTTCTCATTGACATAAATTTGAGTTTGGACAAGTGTATCCCCGCTTCTTGTCTCAGTGGTTTTCCATTCTTGTGCCATGCCATAACTACAGAGACTACATAAGAATACCAATAGGGCTTGTTTCATACTACAATTATTTATAAAAAGTGGCTGCATTTTCAACAACCCAACCTACACAGCACACAAAAGGCTGTTTTATCACACAATACATTGTTTTTGTAACAGCATATCATGAGAACAAAAAATACAACCATTAGGAGACATAAAAAACGCATGCAAACCCAAGGATTTGCATGC
Organism: Aureispira anguillae; assembly: GCF_026000115.1. Classification (GTDB taxonomy): domain Bacteria; phylum Bacteroidota; class Bacteroidia; order Chitinophagales; family Saprospiraceae; genus Aureispira; species Aureispira anguillae. Next base: position 762,168 of record NZ_AP026867.1, on the reverse strand, counting down.
GTCAATCTATCAAAATCATAGTTCGTTAATCGTTGAATCTTGTCTAAAGAAACAAAAAGTATTCAGCCATTAAGCGAGCTATTTCGTTAAATTATTTAAAATTTTAACTCTAGTCCTAACATACCATTAAATCCTAACTGTCGATAAAGATACCAACGTTGATTTTGATTGTGAATGATATTATTTAGATCTACAAATAAGGCGAAATTAGGCGATACTTGATAACGAGCACCAAAACTAAAATCGTACAATCCTTGCAATACTTTCACTGTTTTGTTCTCATCTAAATAAGGCACACCAGCATTGATAAACAATTCTGCTTTGAGTGAAATGTAGTTGCTCTCTTTTCGACCGCCCTTCTTTGGCTTTTTCTTTTTCCCATTCAAGAAAATGTCATAGGTAACAAAGAAATTACTTTCAAAGGTGGGCAAATGGAATGCCTTTTCGAAGTTTTTAGGCGTATAAATGTTATATCCTAAGGTTCCTCCAACTACTAGATTTTTCAACAATCTAAAATCCAAGGTTCCTCGCACAAAGATAATTCCAGTTGTATCATATACAGGACGAAAACGAGAAAATTGACTTAAAGTATCTGTATCGTTCATAAAATAAGGCAAGTTTTGAGTCAAAGCATATCCTGCTTTTACATCATAACTAATCTTTTTGATCGATCCTTTTAAACCTCCGTATAGTTCCAAATAATTGGTGTGGTGCAATTCTGGATTAGACACCAAAAATCGATTGTAATAAGTCAACGAACGGAAACTATTCTGACGCACCTGCCCTACTGCTCCAATATATGGGATAAACGCACCTTGGGCAATCGTATAAGAAAGCTCAACATCAGGATGGATAAAAAACTTCGCTTCATTTACCCCTAAGTTTACCCCCAATCTAGCTTTGAAATTCCCTGCATTCACCGTAAAGGTAGGGTGAAAATAAAAGAGTACAATATTTTTAGTAGCCGTATTGGTGATGCTATCGATTGTAATTGGCGTATCCTTAAACCCTAGATAATTCATCCCTAAATCAATGCGCAAAGGATGTCTCCCCTTGCGCTTGCCAAACCATTTTTCAATCATTACATTAGGCGTAATGCTAAATTCGCTAGAGCCAAAAGCATCGCTGTAACTATAAAAATCAATATCTCCTCGATAGTTAAAGTTTGCTTTATTCGATTTACCATTAAATAAATTGATATTCCCCTTTATATCTACAAATCGCTGGCGCATGCTATCCTCACTAATAGTGTAAGTCTCTAAAGAGTCCGTAAAACCATAAAATCGATTGGTATTAAAATTAAACTCAAAGTCCGCTCCTATCGCAATATTCTTTTCTGTAAAATAAGTAACATTGGCATCAAAATGTGTTTTGGTAAAACTCTGGTTGGGCAAATACCCTTGGATAACAGAATGATGCTTTGCATTGACCCCAAACTTTAAATTTTGGATGTTTTTATTGTAATAAGAAAGTTCCACCAAAGGAGACAAAGGATAACCAAATCCAGCCTTAGCATAAAAGTTATAACTCTCATTCGCTTTAGCCCTAGGCATTGCCAAAGGACGAATAACAGGGGCAGGATAAGGCAAACCCAACAAATGGGTTGGCACAACATAACTCAAATTTTTATTTGAATTGGTGTCTAGTTTTGGTAAATGAGGAGTTGCTTCAAACTTTTTACTTTTTGCCAATTTAGCACGAAAAGGTTTTAAGAACTCCGTTTGGGTATCGTCTACAATTTGTGCCGTTGCTAGTTGACTAGCTCCTAGTAATAAACACAAACCAATTATTTTATTTATATAACTCATCGTTTTTAGTTTTATGCGCTAAAGATTATCATTTTTGATCCACTAAGCCAAAACTACTGTTCTGAACTTTTAGTGGTAAAAAAAACAAAGATTCAACTCCCCTTAATTGCTGGATTAATTTTCTTCAATCATTTCCAATTCCCCATTGGGGTTTTCTCGCTTAATCTTACTGTTGCTTTTTTCAGCATCAATGACACGTTGTAATTTCTCTTTGGCTTCATTCAACAAGTCTTGGTCACCATCATAGTTATCTACAATAGATTGCAAGGTTGCCTTAGCCTGAAACAAGTTATCTTGCTCTGCATAAATATCTGCCAAAAGAATAAAGCTTTTTACCAACCAGTAAGGATGACCTGGAATTTCCTTGTTGTTTTGGAAACACAAGTTCATTGCTTTGTCCAAATCTCTCTTTTGGTAAGTGATATAAGCTCTCCAATATCTAGCTTCTGCCGAATGCACATCGTCTCCAGACAAATCAATATTCTTTTGGAAGGCAGCCAAAGCTCTATCATAATCTTTTTCTACCAAATAAGCCTTACCAATAAAATAATTCGCCTCTGCATGGTCTTGTGCGGTAGCTCTAGCATTTTGGATCAATCGTCCTGCTATTTGAGGTAAATTCTTAAAATCAGAAGCATAAAAAGCGCTACGCATCCCAAATTGTTGTGCTTCAAATAGTAACTCTTCTGTGGTAGCGACCTGTTCTAGACGACCATAATATTTCATGGCCTCTGCAAAATTTTGAGTGCTATAATAAGTAATATTAGCCGCACGATGATTAGCGGTTTCAGTATAAGAAGAAGTTCCTTGATCTGAGATATAAGCATAGTCCATAATGGCTTCTTCATAGCGTTTCAAATCAAACAAGGCTTCACCACGATTAAAGTGCGCTTGTGTGCTATTCATACCAGCAGGAAAACGATCTAGATAACTCGTATAGCTCGCCACTGCTCCATCCCAATCTGCATTGTTAAATTTGATTTGAGCAGCAATAAACATCAATGAATCTCGCTCAAATTCTCCTACATTATAACCTTGTACCGTGTTTACAAAATTAAAATAGCCATCAGGGTTGCCATCTTCTATATAGATTTCTTTGATGGCTGCCAAAGCATCCTTAGCCTCATCACTCTGTGGATCTGTTCTAAAAACGCCTTTGTAATAATTCAGAGCTTCTTCGTGTCTTCCCATAGAATAAGCAATCAAGCCCAACTTTAACAAAGCTTTATTGGTCATATCGCTATTGGGATATTCCTGCAACATTTTTTCGTAAGAGATGATTGCCAAATCTTTTTTATTCATATTAAACAAGGTGTTCCCCTTGGCATAATAAGCATCATCTGCATATCTAGAAGCAGGATAATCTCTGATAATCTTATCCAACAAAGCAATTTGAGAAGTATTGTTATTTTGTAGGTTATGAATCAGACTAAGCTGATACATAGCATAGTCTTTATTCGGATAGTTTTTATTGATAACAGTATTGTAATACCCCTTTGCTTTTTCATAACTTCTCAAAAACAACAAGCAGTCCCCTGCACGCAATAAGGCATCAGGATAAACAAAGTTTGTTACATACTTATCATTGTAGGTAGGCAATTTTTTTCGAATGGTCTTCACTGCATCCTTAAAGTATCGAGAGGCATTTCCGTAGTCATTTTTCTTAATGTACGAATATCCCATGCCATAATAAGCAACCCCTATAGAAGAGTTATCGGGCAAATAATTAACCGTATTAGCTGTAGTGATAAACTTGCCATATTCATCGATACTAGGATCAAAAGCATTCTTTTTAAACAACGTTTCTGCTTTCCAAAAATAAGCCAAGGCTTTGGTTTCTGTATTGATTCCCTGTTTTAATGATTCATTAAACAATAGAATAGATTCATCATATTTGCCTGCATTGTATCGTTGAACGCCTCTAAAATAAGCCACTTTTTGATGGGTTTCTTTCATCTTCTGTGTCTTATTGGGCATCTTGCGTAAGGTAGCTAGCGCCTTGTCATAATCTCTTGTATTTAAGAATACTTTTGCCATCAAGTTTTGAGCTTCATTATAATAATCTGAAGTAGTAGCAATGCTCTGCAAAGCAGAAATAGCATCGTTATCAAAACCCAGTTCGTAAGAAAGTTTAGCATAGTTAATCAAAGCATCTTCTTGCAATACAGGATTAAAATTCTTTTGGCTCGCTTTCTGAAAAGCCTGTCTAGCCGCTGATTTATCTCCCGTCTTGAGCAAACAATCTGCCATATTATAAAGGGCACTTTGTCCCAACTTATCATTGAGTGCATTGAGCTGCTCAAAGTTTTTGATGGCTTCTTTGTATTTTCCTACCTTATATTGTGTGTAGCCCAACTGATAAAGTGCTTCCTTGCTCACCTTTTTGGTTTTACTCACATAAGTATCCAACAATGGCAAGGCTTTTCGGTATTGTCCCAATTCAAAATAAGACTGTCCAACCAATTGAGATACTTGCTCACGCTCACGGATAGAATTGTCATTAATCAAAGGCTTTCCTTGTTTGATAACCTCCTTATATTGTTTTTTGGCAAAATAGATTTGACAGATGTAAGAAGGAACAATCTTTTTATAGCGACTCGATTGTTGAGCATTTTCAAACCCTTTTAATGCAGCGTCATAATTTTTATCAAAAAATTCTGTGATCCCATAATAATAATTAGAAGGATAATAATACTGCGTTTTGGATTCCTTTATTTGTTGAAATAAGGTCTTTGCTTTTGGGAATTTTTTCTTGACAAAATAGCAATACCCTAGCTTAAATTTTTTCTCTATAATTTCTTCATTGCTCAATTCTAATGCCGAAACTTCACTCAAATATTTGATTGCAGCATTGTAATCTCTTTGATCGTAATAATAGTTTCCTAAAGCCAAACCTGCACGAGTAGCAACAGCACTCGGTTCGTTTCTCTCCATAAAATACAACAAACGCTTTTCAGCATCGGGTTGCCCAAGATACAACGCTGATAATCCTGCATGCAATTCTGATTGTAAAATATACATGGGTACATCGGTATCCTGAAAAAGATTTGCTGCTCTAGTAACTTTATCAAACTCATCTAAGGCTTGACCGTACAATTTTTGGTTGTAAAAATGCAAACCCCGCTTGTAATCTTTTTGATAATCTCTATAAATAGCAGATTCTTGTGCCCAAAGTAGTGTACTCGTTGTCAATATTATAAGGGCAATAAAATATTTTTTGATACTCATTCCTATGGATTTATTTGTTTCTTAGATTAAACCGTAGTCACTTTACATCACTATTTATAATGAATAAATCAACTGGGTGGTATAATGAGGCAAATATAATAATATATAATGAAGTTGTAGAACGTTCTAGTTCCTTAAGTATTCAATTTTATAGCTTTGAAATTACAAATTAAGCAACACAAAGTATAAATTATAGAGTCCTTAACACTTTATTCACTTATTCTTGAGTTAGAACAAAACTACCTAGGTTTATAGGTGCATTTTTTCAATTTGAAGCTCGGTTTTAAATTAGCCAATTGACGGTAAGCTATAAACGTACCATAGGCAAAATTCTTATGTAGCTATCACAAAAAAATCCCACTCAGTTATTGAGTGGGATTTTTATATCTAAATAAGAAAGCTATTATTAAGCTACCTCATCTTTATCGTCATAAACTTCAAACTTAACAGCAGCTGATACTTCTTTGTGCAAAGAAACAGTAGCGGTGTAAGTTCCCAACATTTTAACTTCTTCAGGAAGTTTGATTTTCTTTTTGTCGATTTCAACACCAAAAGTATCTTTTAATGCATTTACCAACTGAACATTAGATACAGAACCAAAGATTTTACCACTAGTTCCCGCTTTAGCAGCGATTTTAAGTGTTTTGGTAGCCAATGTAGTTGCCAATTCTTTAGCTTCGTCCAATATTTTTTGTGCTCTTTCTTCTTGTTGAAGAATTTCTTGCATCAAGCTATTTTTGTTTGCTTTATTAGCAACAATAGCCAATCCTTGAGGGATCAAATAATTGCGAGCATAACCAGCTTTTACAGAAACCAATGCTTTGGCCAACCCGATGTGCTCAACATCTTTTAATAATATAATTTCCATGATTTATAGTCAGATTATCAAGATTCGAAAAATAATAGATAAGAATTAAGCTTCTTACTTATTTCAAATTATCTACTACATAAGGTAGTAAACCTAAGTGACGAGAACGCTTAACAGCAGTAGCCACTTTTCTTTGGTATTTCAATGAGTTACCAGTGATACGACGAGGAAGAATTTTTCCTTGTTCATTGATAAAGTTCATCAAAAAGTCAACATCTCTATAATCAATTGACTTAATTCCGTAACGACGGAAACGACAGTATTTTTTACGTTTTTGACCGATCTTAGGATTGCTCAAAAACTTGATATCTTCTCTAGTTGCCATAATTTTATAGCTTTTATTTAGTCCCCTAAACTAGTAGGGCAATTTTTTTAATAATTTTTAAGAATCTAAATCAAGATTAAGCAGTTGCCTCTTCTTTAGTATCAGCAGATTCTTCTTCTTTTTTCTCAAATTTTCCAGCACGTTTGTCCAAGTTGTATTGAGCTCTATGCTTGTCTACTTTGATCGTCAAGTAACGTAGTACATTGTCATCACGACGGAACGCTAATTCCATTTTGTTGATAACATCTCCACTTGGAGCTTTGTACTCTAGCCAAAAATAAGCTCCAGAAGAACGCTTATTGATGGTGTAAGCTAATTGTAGAACGCCCATTTCGTCAAGATGTATAATCTCACATCCCTCACCTTTGAGGAAGTCGACATACATTTGAGCTGTCTGTTTGATTTCATCACCTGACAGCGCGGGATTGATGATGAATGTTGTTTCGTATTGTCTCATTACGATTTAAAATTTTATATGTATGGTTTACAATTAAAAGTTGCTTGGTTTTTTGGTGGTAAAAAAGTACTTTTGAAATACTACTTTAAGTGATCCAAAAAATCCTAAGCGGCTGCAAAAATAAAATTAAATCTTGAATATTTAAAAGAATAAGCTTTTATTTTTAGGTTATAAACCATTTTTTTGCACTCATTAATTGCTATGCTTACCTACATTTTCGCATTTCTATTGGACTAAATTAACCTTTTAACATGAATTTTATTGCAGTACTATTGATCGCAAGTATTTGTTGTTGCTCTTTTGGAGCTTGTCAAACAATAGAAAAAAACACAACCTACATAACACAATATCCCCCACTACCTCTCAACGAATCCATCCAAGATTATCATGGAAAAAAAATATGTTTGCAAGGAAAAAAAGCAACGGTCATTCATCAACATATGATGAAGGGATCAATCAGCAACGAACAGCACATTTATATTGACTATAATAAAGGCCAACAACTTGTTGCCTATTATAATAACCTTAAGATACCCAACGATAAAAAAGTACACAAATTTTATGGAACCGTTCACAAAATAAGCGGCGCAGGCAAAGGAGGGGGTCCCCACACTGAATACTATCTCGATTTGGATAAAGTAGAATAGACAACTTTTCAAAGGTATCCGCAGGCAGACCATCTCTTATGGGTAACAAGTCCCGTTCTTACAGGACTTGTTATCTATATATATACTACTAAATGGATTAAACCTTATTTAATCTAAGGGTAAAATCCAATCAATTCCTTTTTTCCCTTGTTGTTCTAAATAAGCATTTGCCTGAGAGAAATGTTTGTTTCCTAAAAATGCAGTGCCCGCCAAAGGAGAAGGATGCGCAGCTTCCAAAATTAAATGTTTGTTGGAATCTACCAATACCGCTTTCTTTTTGGCGAAATTTCCCCAAAACATAAAAACAACTCCCTCTCGTTCATCCGATATTTTTTGAATTACGGCATCTGTAAATTTACCCCAACCTATTTTTTGATGCGATCCCGCTTTTTTATGTTCTACCGTCAAAAAAGCATTGAGCAAAAAGACTCCTTGTTTTGCCCAAGTTTCCAAGTTGCCATGTTTGGGTTTTTCGAAGCCAGGAATATCTTCTGTCAATTCCTTATAGACATTCCTTAAAGATGGAGGTATTTTTGCTGTTTTGGGTACCGAAAAAGAAAGCCCATGAGCCTGTCCTGGTCCATGATAAGGATCTTGCCCTAGAATAACGACTTTTAGCTCAGGCAACGGAACCGTATCAAAGGCATTAAAAATCAAATTGCCAGGAGGGTATATTGTTTTTCCTGCCGCATACTCTCCCTTCAAAAAGGTTTTAATCTTAGAAAAGTAATCTTCTTGAAATTCGTTATTTAGTGCCTTTTTCCAGCTTTCTTCAATTTTTACATCTATTATTTCAGCCATATTTTGGGTTATACTTTAAGTGAATAATGTCCTGCGAAGATAAGTTTTTTTGGAACTTAGTGCAAGTCTCACAACAAAACTTAGAATATATTTTAGATTTAGATCCATCAAAACCAGCAACTTAAACAAGCTAAACCGTTTCTAAAGAACTAATAACAAAACTAACCTAACAGCATACTAATTGTTGTCCTTAAAGATTAGCAATACAGTACGAGCAACCTATGCTTGTTTTCAGATAGACAAAAGCTGCTCCATCCAAAATGAAACAGCTTTTTTATAAAAAAAAGAATTGATTTAAACGTTTTAAATCATCCCTTTAAATTCATCTCCCATAAAGTCTAAATCTCCAGCACTTGCTAATTTTTTCAACTCATTTTGAGTGTTTTTGGGAAGTTGACTAACAGTAACTTCATTTAGATACAAATTGATGTCAGCATCTTCATCTCCGAACCCTCTTAACGTTAAATGGTCTCCAGCAAGCCCCAATGTAAAATCACGTTCATCAGTGCCATTTAAGGGGACACCATTAATTGTAACAGATTTCGCAGCTTCTTCCTTGATCTGATACAGCATACGCACGCTATCTTGACCAGGATTTAGCACCATTACCCCCTTGTGAACAATACTAAGACAGATATTATCCAATAATCCCAGAATTTGCTTCTCCATCTTGGCAGGCATCTGAGCAAACATTTCGTTTTTGGCGCTAGTTGCTTTGATGTCAACTTTCCAAAACTTATGGAATAAGGGTTTAAGAATTTGTGATTGTTTATTTGTTTTAAAGGCTTCTTGCATCTCATCCAAGAGCAGCGCCTCTTTTTCTTTGAGTTCTATACCTAAGAAGTTTGAACAATATTTTTCGATGCACTCCTCTGCTTCCAAGTGAAAAATATCACTTGCTTTGCGCCACGATCTAAAAGCAGCTTCCAAGTCTCCTTTAGTTTGGTATAATTTCCCCATACTAAAATGTCCCTCTGCATTTATTTCTTCATCGTCCATTTCCAACAATGCCTGAAAAGCAGCCTCTGCCATCTCCCAATTTCCTGCTTGTGTATGAATAACACCTTTTTTATTATACAACATCCACTTGTTATCCAAGACAATATCAATGCCCAAATCTAAATAAGTAGAAGCCGCATCAATGGCACCATCTTTAGCCTTAGCTTCTGCAATTCCGATATAAGAATCTGCAATTTTAGCATCCAGCTCAATCACTCGACTAAAATCATCAACTGCAGCCGAAGTATTGTTTTGATGCAAGCGAGCCCAACCTCTACCCAAAATAGAATTAATCGCTGCAAAATCACCATATAGCTGCTTTTCGATCGCTAAATCAAATGATTTTTCAGCAGCCTTATAATTGTTTTGTCCTACATAAAAATCAGCTTGGGCCTTGTGACGATCGGCATCTTCAGGATTCAATTCAACCCATTCACTAAATGCATTTTCGGTTGCAACTGCATCTCCACTAATATCGTGTAGGTTAATTTTTTGGAGCCATAATTCTTGATCATCAGGCGCCATTTTTAATGCTTTATTAATATCGTCTAATGCCTCTTCATAATTATTAAGGTTGGTGTGAACAATTGCCCGAATTTTGTAGGCATCACCATAATCTGGAGATACTTCTAATGCTTTGTCCAAATAGTTCAAAGCATCTTCTGGTGCATCATCATTGATGGCATAAACTCCCATTGCAACCAAAGAATCAACATGACCATCATGAATTGCTAGTATTCCAGCATAAATTTGTTTGGCTTTTTCTTCTTCTTCTAATTTTGCATACATAAGCGCTAATCGGCTCTTATAATCGGGGTTGTCAGCAGCTTTATCTACTGCTTGCTGATAATAGGCTACTGCATCATCCACATCACCTTGCAAAAACATTGCTTCACCTACGTAATAATAACCAAAAGCTTCATTGGGGAACGCTTCAATTGCTTCATCGGCTAAATCCTCTGCCTCCTCATAATCTCCATCCTCTAATGCATCTAAAATATCTTCCAGTAACTCTTCTCTTTCTAATAACTCCTTTTCTGTCATAAGTAATTTAAATTCATATCGTGAGTGTTTTAAAGTAGGATCATTTTGAGGTTTCTTATACCTGTAAGTTATGTAATAGTTTTTAGATAAAAAAATCTAGATAAAATTTATTCTACTTCAATTTATAGAGGTAGTCAGAACAGATTAGATAAGCACTAATTTATTTAAAATAATATCCCTAAAAATATATTCTATTTCGCTCAGCCTTATAGCGTCAAACGCTTTTAAAATAGGGAGTTTGGAAGGTTTAAAAATTAAAAAATAAAGATTAATCAAATAGAAGATGCTACAATCTAAAAGTAATCGTTAATTTTGTGTAAATTAGTTAGCATTTTATTAGCACATAAAATAAGCAGGTTCAAAATTAAAATGAGTATTATTGAACTCCATTTGTTGGGCATTTTTCCAATAAATTGTTTGTGCTGTAGAACATTTTTACCATCCAATAAGGCAATATTCTTAAACTTGTTTGTTGCTTCAAATATTATGATTGGAGATTCAAAATGTCAGACAGAACGCTAATAATTATCATCAGTAAAAACTAGATCAATGAAAAAATTATTCATTGGTTTAGATTGGATTTAGGAATTAACACTTTATGTCAGAAAAAACAGAAGAAGCCATTATAAAAAAAAAGGAGCAAATTGATTTGCAGCCTGTTGACTATCCTATGCCAATGGTGGAAGACATGACTAGTTGGCCCATTCATAAACTCAGCCAAGAGAAGGAAGAGTTTATGAAATACGCCTCTGAGTTTACCACTCAATCTATCATTAATAAAAAACGCAAGGATAATATGAGCGAAGCCATTGCAAAAGTGCTTTACTTAGAACGCATGCGTATTGTTAATGAGCCCTGGAAAGTTGACCCGCCAGATGAGATGGATTTTTGGAATGATATTCGAAAAAAACTGCTCCGAAAATCACTCGATCAAACAGAGAGTTCCGTAAAAGAGTACAATCATCGATTGTTAAGACGAATTACAGAGCGGTATTTGAGAGAAATCATGAGCAATTTCAAGATTCCTACTTATAAAATCGCACAAAAATTCTTGCCCAAACTATTTAGTACGATCCTCAATGCTTCTAGCTTTTTTCGTTCTAAAAAGCGCCTACAAGATAAGCTTCAAATTGTCGGTGATGTAACAACCATTCGCAACTTATTGCCACAAGGTACTATCGTATTGGTTCCTACACACTTTAGTAACCTAGATTCTATCTTGGTGGGTTGGGCTGCAGATCAAATTGGTTTGTCTGCATTTACTTATGGGGCAGGAATCAACCTTTATAACAAAATACTGGGTTATATTTTTCCTAGGCTGGGCGCTTATGGTTTAGATCGTCGCAAAAAAAATGATTTTTACTTAGAGACACTCAAAGCTTATTCTCAATTAAACATGGAACGCAGAGTGCATTCTATCTTTTTTCCAGGTGGAACCCGCTCCCGTTCTGGTGCCTTAGAAGACAAATTAAAAATGGGTTTGTTGGGAACGGCTATAGATGCCCAAGGGAATTTGTTTCAACGCAAAGAGGACAATAAAATATTTATTGTTCCTGTTGTTCTAAACTACCACTGTGTCTTGGAAGCCAAGAATTTGATCAATTCTCACTTGGAGCGAACAGGAAAGGAACTTTACCTCATTGAGAAAAAAGCATTTGGAGGGGCCTTTAATTTTCTTAAGTTTTTCTGGAAATTTTTCTCTTCTACTTCTGAAATTGTCGTCAATTTTGGGCAGCCCATGGATGTCTTGGGCAATTTTGTTAACTCCAAGGGGCAAAGTTTGGACAAAAGAGGAAACGTGGTTGATTTAGAGGGGTATTTTGTATCGGGAGGAGTTGTCAAAAATGATAAACAACGCAATGCTCAATATACTAAAATGCTTGCCAAACAAATTGTTAAGCGTTATCACAATGAGAATGTTGTTTTAAGTAGTCATTTAGTAGCACATACGGCATTCAACATCCTTCAGAAAAAATATCCTAGCTTGGATCTTTATGGAATATTGAGACTGCCCAAAGAGGATCGCATCATAACCCAAGAGGTCTTCAAAAGAAATATCACGTTACTTCGTGACCATCTGTTGGCACTAAACAAAGCTGGAAAAGTCAGATTATCTAACATTGTAAAGAATGGAAGTATTCAGGACTTAATTAAACATGGTATTGATAATATTGGTATATTCCATGTACAAAAAGCATTGTTTATGGACAAACAACAAAATGTTCGAAGCGAAAATCTTAATCTTTTGCTTTACTATCATAACCGCTTAACAGGTTATAATTTATCTGAATACATTGAAGTTAAAAATATAAAGTAATCATGAAATCACTATTATTCTGCCTATTGATCCTCACCATTTTAATGTCATGCTCTAATGAAGAGGACAAAGCCTGGGAACTGGCACTAAGTCAAAACTCTAGTGCAGCTATTGATTCTTTTTTAATTACTTACCCTGATAGCAAATATGCTACAGATGCTGCCACACATAAAGAAGATTTTGCTTGGTTTGCTGCCAAACAAAAACATACCGTATATAACTATAAAAAATATTTGGTTGATTTCCCTAATGGAAAATACAAGGATGCTGTCCCCAATCAAATTGACTCGATCAGTTCTAGCAATATAGATTTAGCAGAATTAACTCAAAGTACTTTTATTGGTAAAATTGATTATGGCAACCGTGAAACACAAGTATTAGCTTTTCGATTTGCAGAAATCAATAAAGATAGTGCAGGGATTCGTTTTATTGCAAAAATCAACACTTCTGATATACGAAAAATGATAGAAGGGCGTATTGACCCCAATGATTATTTGATTATGTTTATGGAAAATCCCGATGACAAAATTATGCTCAATATCACAGATGGTAGAGCTTACAAAAAAGGAAACAAATTAATGTTGGAATCTACCAATGTTAATCAATATTGGAACCTTATAAAATACAATGAAGAATAAATTTAGCACTCATTTTGCTATTGCTAAGTTATCCTTGTTTAGAAAACACTGTATTTAACTCAAAATAAACTAGATTTCAAAACTGGTACAATTCACAAATTAGAATCTTATGAAATTATCTTATGTCATACTCCTAATGGGGCTTTTGGGCATTTTTGTTAGCTCTTGCAATAATTATCAAGAACAGTACAATGCGCTTGTTGAAAAAAATGCAGCAGATCAAAAACGTCTGCATGAATTAGAAGAAGAAGATAAATTAGTTCGTGGAGAATATTCGCTTGCTATAGAAACATTAAACTCTATAGAAGACACCTTGAGAACTATTGCCAATAATGAAAAAGAGATTCAACGGTTGACTCAACAAAAAGAATTTAGTGGCAACCTTTCTCAACGCCAATCTATTATTGCCAAGCTTCAGGCACTTAGAGATGCCAACGAGGCTGCCAAAGAAGCTGCTAAAAGCATGCAACGTAGAATGCGCTCTTATCAAATTGAAAACCAGCAACTCAAAAAAATGATTGCACAGGCTGAAACGAGAATTATTGAAAAAGAGGAAGACCTAAAAGAAGCTCGCCATATTATTGATGACATGGAACTTGCTTTGGCTAAAATGGAAGGACAACTGACTGAAAAAAGTGGTCAGCTTGACGATGCTTACAAAGATCTCAAAGAACGCAACGAAACGCTTACTCAAACCAATGACAAATTGGCAACAACCATTGCTGACCTCAAAAACAAAAATGAGTTCATCGATGAGCAAGCGAGAGCTTATGTTGCTTGTGGTGACAAAAAAGCACTGCGTAAAGCAAATATTCTTCGCAAAACAAGCATGAAAAAATTAACTAGAGATTATCAACAATTTGTTCGTGAAAATGGCGATGAAATTGATTACTTCAACAATGATCAAATTGATTGTGGAGGTGACGGTGAAATTCTTTATGTTCTCCCTGCAAGAGACGAGAGTTCTTATGAAGTTCAAGGTGGAGTTTTAATTATCAAGAATTCAAAATCTTTTTGGGCTACAGACAAAACTGTTGTGCTAGTAAAAAGCTAATGATTTTATTAATGCTCTTTATTGCATTCCTTCGAACCATAATATTAAACCAGACGAATTAACTATGAAACTAACCTATATAGGATTTCTATTGCTCGCTAGTATTACTATCAGTTGTGAAAACTACCAAGCAAAAATGGAAGAAGAACAAAAAAAGCAACAACTGTTAAGAGAACAATTAGGAACGTTAGAAGAAGAAGAACGGCTCATAAAAGGTGAATATGCTGATGCTATGGAAACGCTTACGGCTATTGACGAAACCTTAAGTGAGATGGCTACTCGTAATAAGGAAATGGATCAGCTTATCCAACAAAAGGAGCTAGTTAAAGGAACAACTCAAGAACAGGCTATACTAATCAAACTCCAGTCTTTAAAAGCTGCTAATATCGAAGCAGACAAAAAAGCTCGAAGATTAAGAACAAAAGCTAGAGCCTTTAAAGTTGAAAATGCTCAGCTCAAAAAGATGATTGCTCAACTTGAAACTAAGTTTACCGAGGTAGAAACCGAAGTTAATAAGGTTCAATCTACCATTGCCAATATGCAAATAGCACTCAATGAGCTAGAGGCTGATGTTTCTTCTACAGAGACTCAGTTGGCGACTGCTTATGCTGATCTGAAAATAAAAACAGCTAAATTAGAACGTACCAATCAAGAATTAGAAACGACCTTAAGTGATTTGCAAGCTAAAAATTCATTTATTGAGGATGATGCTAGTGCCTACATTGCTTGTGGAACAAAAAAAGTATTGAGAAGAAACAAAATCATACGTTTGTTAAGTGCCAAAACGCTTACTTTAGAATATCAAACGCAAGTAAAGTCTGTCGGTTCTAAATTTGATTATTTTAATAATACTCAAATTGATTGTGGTAGTGGCGAAATTCAATATCTACTGCCAACTAGAGATCCCAATTCTTACTCCTTAAATGGTGGGATAGTAGATATTTTAGATAAAAAAACGTTCTGGGCTACTGCTAAAACGGTTGTTTTAGTCAAAAAATAATTTCGGCTTGTATACATTTGTATAAGTATTGTTACCATTCATTTTTTTCTATTTGGTAATGCAAGGATTTAAAGAAGGGAGTATTCCTTTTATCTTTACAGCTTTGCATTACCAAATTTATTTTTAGCCACAACTTAACTATTCCAACAAAATAGCGCTCCTCATTCCTTTACAAACAGGTCCATACAATGACAAAAATAATTGAAACCAAGGATGGCTCGCACAGCCTAACCTCCCAACAGTTTAACGCAACCTATCATTCTATTCATGGAGCCATTCAAGAAACGCAAACTGTATTTATTGATGCCGCTTTGCAGTATAAAGCCACTAACCAACAGCAATTGGCCATTTTAGGAATTGGTTTTGGAACAGGTCTTAATGCCTTTATGACTTACCTAGCCGCCAATCGACAACAGATCGCCATCCAATATACAGGCGTAGAAGCCTATCCCATTTCTTTAGCAACTGCCCAGCAACTCAATTATCCCAGCATTCTTGGAGTGGAAGAAGAACAAGCACAATTTCTAAAGCTTCATCAATCAAAGGATGAAGTTATCAGCCTCTCTCCTTATTTTGACTTTTGTAAACGAGTCTGTCATTTTGAAGAGTTAGATTATACAGAAGCATTTGACATCATTTACTATGATGCATTTGCGCCTAGTGTACAACCTGAATTATGGGAAACTGCTTTGTTAGAAAAAATGTATCGTGCCTTAAAACCAACAGGAGTATTAACTACTTATTGTGCAAAAGGAGTTGTGAAACGAAGCCTAAAAAGTCTTGGTTTTCGTGTCGAAGGCATCCCTGGACCTATTGGTAAACGAGAGATGACTCGTGCTATTAAATAAGCAAATTAGTCCTAAAAAAAATTGAAGATCTGAAACTATTGTTCAGATCTTCAACACTAAAATTTTCACAGCGCAAATTGTTGATTAATTTGCAACAGGATTTTATAGAAGGCAATATGCTTAGAATACTCCAGCCCAAGCTTGTGCCGATTTTAAAGCATCATTTTCCTTAGAAGCCCATGCTTTCATTTTTTTCAATTCTGCTCTATAGTCAAATGGATCTCCACCAAAGAAGCCAAAGAAGCCACGACCAACACCAGCCCAGAAGCCAGTATCCCATTCAGCTTTTGCCTCTTTCATGATACCAAATTTTTCAAACTGTCCAATCATCGCATCTGCAATACGAATTTCTTTTTGAGGGAAACGAATTAACCACACAGAATACAAATAACGACTTGCAAAACGATAAGCCTTTTTCTTGTTAATTGGTGGATAATTTAAGTTGATATATTTCTTCATAATATCATTTCTTAAGCCGCTCCACTTCATTTCAAGAATAACCACTTTTTTCTTAACAGCAGCCAATCCCGTTTCATCAATTGTATCTGCCTGTTCCATAGAACGCAAATTCTTTCCTAAGTTTCGAGTTTTAGCTTTCATACCATTTAATAAAGCAATCACCTCTTTATACCTAGAAGAAACACCATTGATGTATAGCTCATTCAAGCC
This sequence comes from Aureispira anguillae, assembly GCF_026000115.1. Classification (GTDB taxonomy): domain Bacteria; phylum Bacteroidota; class Bacteroidia; order Chitinophagales; family Saprospiraceae; genus Aureispira; species Aureispira anguillae. The sequence goes on along the minus strand of NZ_AP026867.1, from coordinate 745,465 downwards.
CTTTAGCAATTCTTTACCCTCAATCTGAATCAATCCTCTTTCATCTCCCCACTTGGGCAATAAACCAGGTATAATATCTTTGGTTAAATCACCAATAAATTCAAATCCTTCTGGCATGAGCTTATCAATTTCATCGTTAACAGCCTCAAATTCGCCCAACAAGGCAGAACCGACAGAAGAAATAATAGATCCAGCACCAGGAACAAAAGAATCGATTGCAACGCCTGCTACAGACAATAAACCATTGATAATTTTTCGACCCAATGAATTGGTTGCTTTAAAATAATCGTTGTGTTTGCTAACCGCTTGATCGTATTCTTCTTTAGCATCTCTAAACGCATCTGAAGCTTGAGCTCCACGTTTTACTGCATCCTTAAATCTATGTGCAACTTTATCTTTTGTTTCATCCGCCTGATCCTTCATATCAGAGAGAATTCCCTCAAAAGAAGCATTTGCTTTTCGAATTCCATACTTTGCCAAAACCTCACCCATTTCTTCCTGAGAAACATCGTGAATTTCAGGGATACTAATACGATCTTCATCTTTTTCATATTTAGAAGAATGATCAACAACCCCTCCCGTACTCAAGATGAGCTTATCAATATCGCCAAGAATAGCTCTTACCTCATTTTCTTTAGACGCATCGCCCCCAGTTAATTTATTCATCAACCAAGTTTCTGCTTTCTTGCTATATTCTTGAAGTTTTGCTTTGATTTTGTCATCGACAGTAGTTCCTTCAAAAAGATCTTTATCGGTATCAATAAAGTTTTTAAAGTCCTTAAGGTCTTGATAAATATCTGCTAAATCACCATCTTTTAGGTTTTCGACAAAACCAGTGATAGCTTCAGTAAATTTACTGAGTTGCCCCAACCATTGTTGTGCATTTTTTATTTTTTCTTGCAAGCCCAATTCTTCTGCTTTGTCAGAAGCTGCTGCAATAAATTTGTCAACCGATTTTTTTAATCCAGTAATCTGAATCAAAATTTTATCGTCAATTTTAGTTCCAGGGATCAAGTCTGTTGAACCACCAAACAACTCATTATACTTAGCTTCGATTCTATTGTACCAGTCAGGAAGATTGTCACCATCCTTATCATCCAGAACAAGTCCAACCAACTCTTCTAACCTTCCTAATTTTTCTTGCCCTCTTGCTAAATAAGTCTTGAGCGTTTCTACATTTAGCTTTAACTCTTCGTCCTCTATATCAGCTGTTGCAATAAAGTTTTTCGCAGCCCCAAATATTTTTGTTGCTTCAGCAACAACACCATCTTTGAGTTCATCAATTTTGCTAGGCAAGGTCAAGGTAATATTAACTACATCTTGTGCAATTTTAGCATAACGATCAACTTGGTCGCTGATGTTACGAGCCACATTAATAAATCCTTCTGCCTTTTTAACCAGCTCTTTTATTTCGTTAATTTCCTTATTAAATTCACCAGGAACAAATACCTCTGCATAACTAATAAAATTCTCTGCATCGGTCAAAAATTGCTCTCCTTTGTCCAAATAAGCTCTAAAATTCGAGGTAATTTTATCAAACTCATAGGCATTCCAAAGCGATTTAAGGCTGTCAAACCTAAATTGACTCTCTTCTTTTGCGCCAGACTTATCGTTCTTTTGTTTCTTGCGAGTAACGGCTTCAGCCCTACGGTTGGCTCTGCGTTCTTCTCGTTTTCCTTTTCGAGCCTCTTTGCGTTTCTCACGGCGAGCTTTTCTGTCTTCTTTGCTAGTTTTAGGCGAATCTACAGGGGTAGTTGCAGTTGGGGCAGCCGCAGAAGCACTAGCAGTAAGATCCATTAAACTAAGGTCAAGATACAGTTCTCGAATACTTCGAGCGCTTGGCATATACTGAGCTCGCTCAGCACTTCCCTTTTCTAACTTCTCAAAATTCTTCAAAAATAATCGCAATTGCTTTTGAAGTGCTAAAAGCCCCTTTGCTGCTTTTGGTGATAAATTACTAGCTGGCATAGTGTATATTTTTATTTTTTTTTCTAAAACATAATGGTTAATGGATACTTCATGAACACGCCGAAATTAAAGGTTTCCGTTCATTTTTTTAGACGAGGCAATGTACAACAAAAAAAACAAAAAAACAAGTCATTTTTACAAAAAGCTCTATAATAAAGGTTTTTCATAAATTCACTTTGATAACAATTTTTTAATGCTTATCTTAGTTGGTTTTTCTTTGCCCAAATCGCTCTAAATGGGCTTTTTTGAGCAAAAAATCGCTAGCTTCCGTTAAGCAAAAGTTAGGTTCGTATTAAGTATTATTTATGCTTTAATTCAAAAAAATGCTTTGACAAATTGCCAAAGCATCTATATATTATTATCCGACTATTTATAATTATAGTATAACTTAATCTGCTAACAAAAGGGTACAACACTTAGCCCCCTGCAAAAGGAGGCAACAAAGCCACTTCATCTTGTTCTGAGATCAAAACGTCCTTAGCCGCCAAACACTGATTCACGGCAACTTTAAACTGCTTGCCCTCTAATTGGGGATAATGCTCTACCAAGGAATTAATCAAAGTAGTAACAGTACAGACATCACTCAAAAGCAAAGTTTCTTCATTTTTCCCGATGAGTTCAACCAATAAGCCAAAATATTTAATGTTGATTTTCATTTTTTATACGTTGAAAGTCTTTAGGTGTATTAATATTCTCTAAACATGAAATCAAGGGCAATGGGCAAGGAATTTTGTGTACCTCCATTTGTTCAAACAATGCTTGTAATTTGAGTTGTTGCTGCTCTAATGCATGTTCAAAAACAGATAAACAGGTACGCTTGTAAAGTGCCGTTAAAGGTTGATGTTTATCCCTTATGGTCATTACATTCACATCACAAGGTAGGCTATTTTCAATCAAATACTGCAACAACTGAGTTGAAACCAAAGGAATATCACAGCTCAAGACCAATAAATAAGGTGTTTTTACGATGCTTAATGCCGTATGAATCCCACCAACAGGTCCTTGATCCGCTATCTTATCCTTATAGACTGTTAGCCCCAATTGTTTGTATTTATGAACCGCTCCAATAATAACAACTTCTGTTACCAAGGGTTGCACAGCATGAATAATGTGTTCTATAAACGTTTGTTGCTGGAACATTAAAAACGCCTTGTCCTCTCCCATTCGTTGGCTTTTTCCTCCTGCCAAAATTACTGCTGTTAGCTGCTTCTTATTAATCATATTCTATCTATTTTGCTAACTTGAGGTTGTAGCACAAAACTGGTAATGCTAATTTTGTCTCCTACTTGAATATCTTTTTTTGTTGAGGGAGGCAAAACAAAGGTCATTAATGCGGTTCCTACCTTTAGTTGAATGCTATTCTTTTTAATTGCTTGTACAATGCCCTCTACCTGTATTTCCTGCAATAAATTTTGCTGCTTAAAATAAGCAATAGGATCGTGATACAGGGTTGCTTTTTCTCCCTTTAAGACCAATACCTTTGTGGCTAATTGCACAATTTCGGGAATATCATGGCTAACCATTAAGGTAGTCATCGTATACCGTTGATGTAAGTTAGCAATGAGGGTTTGCATCGCTTGGCGAAGCTCATAATTTAAAGCCGATAAGGGCTCGTCCAATAGTAGAATAGAAGGTTGCATAGCCAAAGCCCTGACTAAAGCCACTCGCTGCTGTTGTCCTCCTGAAAGTTCTGCGGGTCTTTTAGCTTGGAGGTTTACTAAATTGGTTTCTTTTAACAATTGATGAATTAGCTCCATATTTGTGCTGGCAAAGCGCAAGTTCTCCAAAACCGTCATATTAGGAAATAGGGCGTAGTCTTGAAAAACAAACCCTACTTTGCGCTTTTGTGGTACTAAATTAACCTTGGTCTTACTATTGTACCAATCAATGGCATTCACCTTAAGGTATCCCTTGCTTGGTTTTGTTAAGCCCGCCAACATGCGCAACAAAGTCGTTTTACCTGCACCTGATGGACCATAAATTGCCACTAAATCCCCCTGTGTTAACTCCATTTGAGCCCTTAGCTGAATACAGCCTTGGGTCGTTTCTAGTTGTTTATATAAATCAAATTCAATCACAACAATTCATTTTGAGCTTTAAGACGAAGTATAAAATACTCTATTTATAAAATAGGTAATTGCCAAAATCACAAAACTAATCATCAATAATATACCTGAATAAAAATTAGCTTGTGCATAATTTAATGATTCTACCTCATCATAAACCGCAATAGAAGCCACTAAGGTCTCCCCTGGAATTTTTCCGCCTATCATCAAGACAATTCCAAATTCACCAATCGTGTGCGCAAAACTCAAGACAACTCCAGTTAATAAAGCAGGTTTTATATTGGGTAATAAAACCTTCCAGAGGACGGTTCTTTTTCCTTTGCCCATCGTATAAGCAGCCTCTGTCAAAGAAATAGGAAGATTTTGTAGCCCTGCTTGGATTGGTTGCACCATAAAAGGAAGGCTATACAAAACAGAAGCAACTACTAAGCCTTCAAACGAAAACGCCAATTGAACGCCAAATGTTTCATAAAAAAAATTGCCGATGGCATGATTCCTCGAAAAAACAATCAATAAATAAAAGCCCAATACCGTTGGAGGTAAGACCAAGGGCAAACTTACCACTGCCTCTATCAAAAATTTGTATCTAGATTTGCTCTCTGCCAACTTAGCCGCAATAGGAATCCCTATTATTAACAAACAGCAAGTTGTTATAACAGCTAATTCTAAGGATAATATAAGAGGCGTCCAATTCATCTAGTTTGGTTGCACAGCATAGCCATGTTTTTCAAAAATTAACTTTGCTGCTTTTGATTGTAAAAATTGATAAAAATTCAAAGCCACACCCGATGGGTTTTCTCTTTTTATTAATAACATACTTTGTTCTAAGGCATAGTTGGGTATTTCCCAAAAATGACCTTTTTGCTTCAAATTAGGAGCCATAACAACCGATTTGGCTGTTAACCCCAAGGTCACCGCTTGGGTTGTAATATATTGGTTGACCTGCCCTACACTTTCGCCCAATACTAGTTTGGACTGAATGCTATTATAAATTTTCTTATCGTTTAATATCTGTTGGCTCAACAATCCATAAGGTGCCGTTTTGGGATCTGCTATTGTAATTTTTTGAATACTTGGATCTGTCAAAATATTCAAGCCTCCACTAAGATTAAGATCCGCATAGGTCCATACGATTAATTTCCCACTGGCATAAACAACAGGCTGTTCTACCCCTAGCCCCTTTTGAGCAAGGTAATTGGGGTAAGTGGTATCTGCCGAAATAAAAATATCAACTGGAGCTCCTTGCTCTATCTGTGCCGTCAGTTTCCCAGAAGAACTAATAATAGATTCAATTCGTACCGCTTGATCCTTCTGATACAATTCGATCAATTCATCCAAAACATATTGAGTAGAAGCAGCCGCAGCCACAATTATTTTATTAGATTTAGGAGTTGACGAACACCCCATTAATATAGTTACATAAAGAACAACTAAGTAGATCACTCCTATTGGCATACCATTATTTGACCTGTATTGTTTTAGCCTACAAGGCGAAAAGCGAGAATTTTTAACGCAGTTAGCATGAAAAAACACGCTCAATCTATTCATCATTAGGCTTATCCATCTACTTACAACGTACCATTTTTGTTTCATAAGCTAAGGCAATAAATGAACTTCTACTAACTCTCCTGCTGCTGTCGTCATTTTATCGTGAGGAATATAAATCAAGGCATCTGCATAAGCAAAAGAAAATAACATGGCAGAGCTTTGTTTTTGTAAAATTTTCACACCTGTTGGGCTTATTTTTGCTTTTAAAAAATGTGCTCGTTCTCCCTTTTTAGAGTAAGCCTCTTCCAACGGTAACCATAGTTTTTTTAGTTCAAAATTGGGTAGTCCTACCGCTTGTTTTAGTGCCATTAATACATATTGATAAAAACAAGAAAGCGCTGCGGCTGGATTGCCAGGTAAGGCAAAAATCGTACAATTACTGGTTCTTCCCAAAAACATTGGTTTTCCTGGTTTTTGCCGAACTTTGTAAAATAATTGTTCGACTCCAATTTCCAACAATGCCTTTCCTACAAAATCATAATCTCCCACAGAGATACCACCAGAGATCAGCACAAAATCTTTCGTTTTTATTTGTGCGTTTAACACCTCTAATGTTTTTGGATAATCGTCCTTTAAGCTGATTAGGTCTATTTGATTAAATCCCGTATCCTTAGCAGCAGCAGCAAGCATAATTCCATTGCTCTCATAAATCTGTCCACGTTTCAGATCTTGCCCTGCTTTTACCAATTCATCGCCTGTTACAACAATAGCGATACTAGGTTGTTCAACAACTTTTACTGTTTGAACACCAATTCCTGCCAAAAAACCAACAGAAGCGGGTGTTAATAAGACGCCCTTATCTAGGGCCAAGGCTCCTTTCTTTATTTGCTCTCCTAATAAGCGAATATTTTGTCCTGGAAAAGCTTGTTTTTCTAAACGAAGTTGCTCCCCATCCCTAACTGTTTTTTCTTGCATCATAACCGCATCTGCATCAGACGGTATGGCAGCCCCTGTAAAAATTCGAACCGCCTCCCCACTGCTCATCTTAGGGTTCTTTGTGCTTCCTGCCTGTACTTCATCTATAAGCGTATAATTTAGCGTTTTGCCCAATTTTAAGGCATAGCCATCCATCGCCGATTGATCAAAAGGAGGCATGTTGATTGGCGCATAAATGGCTTCTGCCAATACATAGCCCAATGCATCCTCTAGCGGCAACTCGATCCTTCTTTGTTTATATTTTAGGCTTTTTACAATTTTTTTTGCCTCTTCTACATATATCATTTTTATACTTACTTTACGAATTACATATATATTCTACTACAAACAAAGCACTTCAATATCAAGCACATAAGCCACTCACAAATAAATTAAATATCGTTCAAATAACCTATTTATTCTCTGTACCTTTGCCAATTATTGAGTAGCTTCCTTCAAGGGAATACCTTCTTTACCTAGAATAAAGTTAATAATCCATTGAGGTAACAAATCTACTATTTTTTGCATTTAACAACATAATTAGTTAAAATTAAAACCACAAATAATATTATCATGAAAAAATTTTCAAACCTATCCCTACTAAGTTTGGTACTACTGCTACTTATTACGTCTTGTGGTACGGATGCTCCCGAAAACAACAAATTTAAGATTAAAAATCCTACTCAAGTTCGTGCAGGTGGTGCAGCAGATAATAATAGCGAAGCATTCACATTAGAATTAAATTTTGATGGTCAAATGATCTCGCTAAAAACAGATGACATCATTGATGTTTCGAAAAAAACTAGTGCCGAAAATCAAGATGCAATGGATGTAATGAGCATTAACCAAAACCTAATGGGTGCTGAAAAAGAAGCCCAACTGTTGGATGTTAATTTCACCATGTCTGATGAGCCTGTAGACAATGGAATGTTCATTTTTGGTATTGAAACAGAAGATGCCAAAGACTTGATTTTAGAAATGCGTGATGAAGAAGGCTTTGCTTTGGTCGCAAACAATAAATTCGAAATCATAGAGGGAAACAACTACAAAGCATTAAATGTTTCTAGCTTAGATAATGGTATTTATAACTTCCGTTTAAAAGACGAAACTGGTAAAGAATTAAATCGCCAAATTAATATTGCTAAAAACACTCAATAAGGTTCACTACCTAAACTCTTTTTAATCCCCCTTCAATAAATTTGAAGGGGGATTTTTTTTTGGATATAGTACTGCTTTTTTGTTAAGATAATGTTAAAAATTTGACATTCTCAATAAATTGAATGATTATTGAATTTAAATAAATTAAACATTCATTCAATTTTAAATATCCAGCCATGATTTACCAATTGCTTAGACTCCCGCTAGTTGTTCTGTTTTTTTTCTTTTACCGAAGAATTTATATCACAGGCAAAGAAAATATCCCTCAACAAGCCCCTACGCTTATTGCCTCCAATCATTCTACGGCTTTTATGGAGCAAATTTTAGTGGCGAGTTTGCAAAAACGCTCTGTTTATTTCTGGGCAAGGGGCTCTGTTTTTGAGGAGAAATGGAGTTTTCCAAAACTATTTGCACAAGCGCATTTAATTCCTATTTGGCGACCTCAAGAAGGATTAAAAAAAATGCAGCAAAATCAGCAAATTTTTGAAGATTCCAAAGATATTTTATTGGATGGGAAAATGTTTTTTATTGCTCCAGAGGGAAACTCTGTTCCAGAAAAACGACTGCGAACCTTTAAAACAGGAACCGCTCGCCTAGCCCTACTAGCTGCTGCTGCTGACAATTTTGATCGAGCTATTTTTATCCTTCCTACAGGCGTTAACTATACCTATCATTGCGATTTTAGGAGTGAGGTCATGGTGCATTTTGGCGCTCCTATTTCTATCCAAAACTACCAGTCCTTATACGAAGAAAACCCAGTGATGGCAGCGAAACAACTCACCCAAGATTTAAAAGCAGCAATTAGCAAAGAAGTTGTCATCATTGATCAAAAAGAAGATGAGCTGTTGGTAGAACAATTGCATATTTTGATGCGCAATGAAAACGAACATTATAAAGACAAGGTTTATAGTAACAATGAAAAAAGGCTTCGACTAGAACAAAAAGTTGCCAATACTTGTAATCAATTGTCTGGCAGCTCAAAAATGGATTTACTCCAACAAAGCAATGCCTATTTTCAGCAAATCACGAACCATCAACTAACAGATTTAGCAGTGCAGCAACAAGGGAAATTGGATGGTTTTAAATTAATTCAATCAAGTCTATTGTTTCCATTCTCAATTGTAGGCCAAATAGGTGGGGCTATCCCCGTTAAAGCTGCCCGCTACTTGCGAAATACAAATGTCGAAGACTTACAATTCTGGGCTCCTATGGCAGTTGTTTTTAGTCTGCTTACTTGGATGATTTACAGCCTCATTATTGGTCTTGTTGGAAGTTTTTTTATTGGATGGAACGTGCTATTTATCCCACCCCTCTTAGTGGGTTTACAATATATTGCTTTTAGCAATCAAGAAAGCTGGAGCTCGATTCTAACGAACCGCAACTACCGCTACTGGAAAAACCAACAACCAAGCAAGGCTCAAAAACTAGAAAGGGATAGAGCCTTATTGGTAAAAAAATATAAAGCACTGTCTAAAAACATCCAATCTCTTCAGCACTAAAAATGGATTGCTATTGCTAACCATAAACCATTATGCTATGATAAATCGAGCCTCTTATTTCTTTCTTTTACTAGTTCTAGTAGCACAAGAAAGTTTAGCACAACCAAAACATCAGCTTACAATAGCCTATACAGGAGGGCAGATCTATCAAAAAGAGAACGCTTTCCATGCTAGCCCGTCCAACAACGATAGCATCAAACGCAAAGCTAAATTAAAAAAGACCGTTGAGACCCTATTCCCCATCTTAGTTAGTGCTTATATCCCAATTGGAGCCATTGAATTGGGCAAATATTCAGAAATTCTTAGCTGGAATAAAATAGAAGGCATTCGGCTAAAACTAGGCGTTCGAACGACTGAAAAATGGAATAAAAAAATTCAATTTCACGCTTATGCCGCTTATGGTTCAAGCGATAAAAAATGGAAATATAAAGCAGGTTTTAAAACACTACTTTCTTCTCCTAAAGATCAACAGGCAACCCTATCCGTTTCGTACCAATCTGATCTTCGAGCCATAGGGCAGTATGGCGCTCAGCTTTCTCACGACAATATTATTCATTCGATTTTAAATGATGTTCCACTCAATTATCTCATGCAGGTTTGTGAAACCTTGTTAAATTATGAAAAACATTGGCTTAACGGATTTTATAGTAGCATTGGATATCATTGGCAGCAATTTAAGTCGATTTCCAATGGCTTGCAATTTACCCAAAATGAGGGCAAAAAAAACAGCTCTGCTTTTGTCACTTCAGCAATTAGAATTAAATCTCGTTGGAAAGCTAAAAAACATTTCGAAAAGAAACCAACCAATCCTAGAAAAAAAATATTGAACGCTTCTTTTCCTACTCTCAATTTTGAATACACGATAGGCATCAAAGGTCTTTTAAAAGGAGAATACAACTACCAACATTTAGATTTTAGCATTCAACAGCAAGTAACTTCTTTTTTGGGAGCCACACAATACCAAATTAAAGCCAGTAAGTTTTTTGGGGCAATCCCCTATCCTATTATGACCGTTCACTTGGGTAATGAATCCATTTTGGACAATCCTTTGGCTTACGCCTTAGTCAATGAATTTGAATTTGTAAGCGATGCTTATACCTCTGTTTGGGTCAATCATCATTTTAATGGTCTCTTTTTTTCTAAAATTCCCTTTGTCAAACGCTTAAACATTTGCTCTATCCTTATTTTCAAAGGTATGTATGGTGTACTTTCTAAGCAAAGTAGTAATTTATACGATCTTCCTAATGAAATATCTGCTCCTAATTTTTATGCAGAAATTGGATGGGGCTTTGAAAACATTCTAAAAATTGTACGAATCGATTTTATGTGGCGATTAACACATTTAACAGCACTTAATGTCCGTCCTTTTGGGCTTAAAATTAGTTTTGCTCCTAAATTTTAGTTGATTTATGGCTTTTTCCACCAAGCAGCTTTTGGCTTTTCAAGGGCAGGATCAAGTACAAACTGCTCTCCAATCTTAGGCGTTGTAACAGGAATGGCTAGTTCGTTAATTCTTTGGATAAAACGCTCTACAGGAGCGGTCCAACTGTGCATGGCTAGGGTAAATGCCCCCCAATGAATCGGCATCACCAAACGAGCCTGAACTTCGGCCGCCACCAAAGCAGATTGCTCTGGAAACAAGTGGTTTTGCCGCCAATATCGGCTATATTGCCCACATTCAATCATGGCAAAATCAAAGGGACCATATTTTTCACCAATTTCTTTAAAATGCGAACCATAGCCCCCATCACCACTAAGATAAATATTGTCCTGCGCTCCTTTTATAACCCATCCCCCCCACAACGATTGAAAACGATCGGTTAAACTACGCCCAGAATAGTGATGCGATGGGGTTAAGGTCAGGCGAATAGTATCCAAATAGGCATCTTCGTACCAGTTTAGTTCCTTGATTTGCGCTTTATTCACTCCCCAAGCTAACAAATGGGCGCTGAGTCCTAAAGGCACATAAAAGGTCTTTACTTTTGCCTTTATTTTTTTTATTGACCAATAATCCAAATGATCGTAATGATCGTGCGTAATTAAAACGCCATCAAGTTCTGGCAATTCATCTGCTGTGAGTGGTAAGCCTTTGCTATAACGTTTTCTTCCAATTCCCTGAACAGGTGACGGCACAGCACTCAGCATAGGGTCGATCATTATATTTTTGCCATCTATTTCTAACAAAAAAGTCGAATGCCCAAACCAAGTAAATCGTGCATGCTTAGGTTTAATTGTTAAGTCATCGGTTGTCAATTTCACAAAAGGAATGTCAAAATCAGGTTGCCTAGTAGCTTTGGGTTCTATGGAATTTTCTATAAAATTAGGCGTTTCAATAACCGTAAACTGGGGCATTAAATTGTTAAACTTCCCTCCTTGATAATTGTCGTAGTGTTGATACTGCATTTTTTGCGCTTTGGATGGTTGAGCTCCAAAAACTTTAGCAAATTTGACAAATAACATAATGAAGAGAATTAAAAAGATAAGGGCGGATAACAAAAACAAAAATAACAGACCTACTATTTTGAGCATAGCGTGTTTATTCGAACTATAGAATTGAGGCTAATTGTTCATTTTTGGACAAGCCCAATTCTATCAATATTATTTACACCTCTAAGAACAATAATTTACCTCAAAAAGTTTTAGCCTTGTGTTCTTAGCGATCCAATAGATTCCTATTTAGCCCTTATACTAAAAAAAACAGAGGAATTTTCGAATGGAAAATTCCTCTGCATGCATTTGTGAATGCAACATACGCTTTACAAAACTGTTTAAAAATCCTTTCGCTTGTCTTTGGTCAAGGTCACCAAATCTGTTTCAATCCATTTACCCTGCACTTTTAGGATTTTTTCGAACAAGTCTCGCACGCAACCTTCTCCCCCTTTAAAGGGCGAAATATATTGACAGATTTCTCGAATTTCGGGAGCAGCATTGGCAGGACAAGTAGACAAACCCACTAAGCGCAAAGGCTCATAATCAGGAAGATCATCTCCCATATAAGCAGAACGAGCCAGATCCAAGCCATAAACTTCAATAAGCTCATCGATTGCCTCTAGTTTGTCCTTCATTCCACTATAAATTTCCTGTACCCCTAAATTTTGCAAACGTTTGATAACGCCCTGCGACTTTCCTCCTGTAATAATAATTACTCGATACCCCTTTTTGATCGCATATTGAATGGCATAGCCATCTCTTGTATTCATTTTGCGCATCAAAACACCATCTTCTAGTATATAAACAGAACTATCTGTCAACACACCATCTACATCCAAAATAATGGTATCAATATCATGTAGTTTATCTAAAAAAGACATATTTTATAGTATTAATTAAGGAGATGGACAAAAATAATTATGAATGAATTAAGCTTCGTTTTTTGCCTTGTAGGCTAAAAAAATACACGTTAATTAATAGGATACTAATTTTGTCCATCTACTTACTGATTATCACGCCATTCGTATACCCATTTTGCCTGAATTTGCTCCAAATGTCCTTCGTTACATTCTTCTTTGGTTCCTTCAAAATTAGGTATTTCTAAAATCCACTGTAACAAATCGGTAAAACGAATGCGATAGATTTTAGATTCTGTAAATTCGTCGCCAAATTTCTCATACAATCCCATAGCAATGTCTTCGTGATCATTCCAATTAATGGGTAAGTTCAATTCAAAACTCATTCTTATCTAGTTTATCTATAATTCAATTAATAATTAGTTCATTTAGCAGCTCTAATATTTAGTGCTCATGCCCAATAATTCTGGATTGATCGGGTACTAAAACCTCAATTACGGTATCCTCATTGTCCTCTTCGATTTTGCATTGACAAGACAAACGAGACTCGATACGAGGATCTAAAGCACGATCAATAAAATCTTCTTCTTTGTCTGAAATTTCTGTTAAATGTTCCTCGCCAGACTCAATATAAACATGACAAGTACTGCAAGCGCAAACCATCCCACAGTTACTATTAATGTGCATGCCATTATCTTCTGCTAAATCCAGTATGTTATCCCCTACCATTCCTTTCACTTCTTGTGCGGGGATATTTTTATCTTCAAATGTAAATTTTACAATAGCCATTTTATTTTTTATATGCTTAACTCCAATAATTATTTGCAATCCGTTGCAAACTTAGTGCATTAGCTCAATTTAGTTTTTTTGATTGTTAGTTAACAACTAAAAATCATCTTTAAAAAAACTATTAAAAAGGTGCAAAGCTACTACATTATAATTATAAAATGTTATTCCGTAGCAAATTGTTGCAAGCAAAATAAAAAAAAGTTGCCACTCCTAAGAGTAGCAACTTATATATCTCCTGACAAGTCTGCAAACTGTTTTTATAAAAACTCAAGGCAAGGTTCTTAGGGTATTATGAAAATGTATAGGGTACATTTTTTTTACCTTCCGAAACCGTCCTAGTGTCCGGAGGTTTCTTGAATATTTTTAGTGAATCACTTCAATACTTTACATACAATCAAAAAGGAATAAAAGTTCAAAAAAGTTCGTCTTTGAATGCTTTTTTTTGACATTGTTTTTTTTTATAATATTTTAAGTCTTATAGAGACACCAAATGTTTAAGTCTACGATTTAAGTTATTTGGTCTAAATGAAGAAGTTAGGTTGAACTTTCTGTCGTAAATTGCGGTATACACAAGATACAGGGTAAAATTACAGTGTATTTTTATTTTGTGATTGTAAAAATGTAAACCTTAAACTTTATTTAACTATTTGATTAAATCATGCTACTATCCTTGCACTTGAGTAGTCTGATTTTTATTATTTGGCTGTCGTTCAGTCATTATTTTTGGGAAGTAAAATTTCTCGTCCCCGAATTCATTTATTTTTTAACCTCAAAAACACGAATCACTCATTATTTAACAGAAAATCCAGTACAAAATGAAACTTTCTGAAATCAAATCCCATGCTGAGCTTTCGACATTTATCGAAAGCTATTGGCATTTTGAGCATGATGGCTACAATAGCCTTGCTTTTTTTCCAGACGGAACATTTAATATTTTCTTTGTGTCTGAGCCATTCTTTTTGGCCAATCAAACTCAGCCCTGCCCACCAGGTGCTTATTTGATGCCCATCACATCTTATCCCGTCTATCTGCGTTCAAGCAAAGATATTTATGGCATTCGTTTTAAAGCTTTTTCTTTGCTAAACATTATCAACAACAATGTTCCTGAATTGACCTTGCTAAATAATTTAGAAGATATTATTCAGCAGAACAACCTTATTAAGGATTCTAAAACAGCTTTCAAAACGGATTTGGACTTAGCTAAAATTGTCCCTTATTTAGAAAAAATTGCTTTTGAATTACTCAACAAACGGTTTAAGGTTAATCTTAGTTTGCGAGAAAAAGTAAATTACATTCTTGATCTTAAAGGGCAAATTAAAATTGCTGAAATGGCTAAAGAATTTGGTGTTTCTAGACAAGCCCTGCACAAAAATTTTAAGCAACATTTATTGATTAGCCCCAAGGAATTGTCTGCTATTTGGCAGCTCAATCACTTTTTCACATTAACGGACACCATGGATACTAGCTTAACAGGCAAAGCCCTAGAAGCAGGCTATTTTGATCAAGCTCATTTTATCAATGCGTTCAAAGCTAGATTCGGGCTATCTCCTACTCAATTTATGAAAGTAAAGCCCGAAATTTTTAGTATCGCCAAAGAACAAATGACCAAACGATTTAACAATTATTACGATCCCGATTAAAGGTATTTTCCAAAACAAAGAACATGAGGTGCTGTTATACAATACCTCATGTTTTATTATTTAACAGGACTTAAAAACTAATGATTGTAAATTTATACAGAGGGTTTAGGATGCAGCGCAGATATTCGCCAAAAGACTCGCTTAGAAACTAGGCAGAATTTAGTTTACAGTGTGCTTAGTACACTGTCAATTAAATATTGTCCGTTTATACAGAGAATTTTGGATGAAAATTAAGGCGCCCCACAGCCTGATAGCCTTAGCTATCAAGGCGAGGACGCAACGCAAATGTTCGCCAAAAGACTCGCTTAGAAACTAGGCAGAATTTAGTTTACAGTGTGCTTAGTTACTCAACTGCTTCAAGAACCAAGGGCGGTCTGTTAGAGGAGTCGTTTGTAAAACCAGTTGATGCAATTTTTCACGTTCTACAGTAATTTCTAGATTGGTGTAAATCATTTTTCGAGTAATAGAAATGGTATTGCCATAAATTTGGCGGTGGTAAGCTAAGACTTTCTTTCGATTCAAGTAAACTGAAAAGCTATCCAAATGAGCTTCTAATAAATCAAACTCATTTAGTTTCCAGTAAATTTTTAATAGCAAAAGCTTAATGTCTAAACTAATGAAGAGGTCCATTAAATCAGTTTCCACCAAAATTTTTTGAGCTTCGGTAAACCATCCTTGTTCAAAAAATAATTTGGCTTTTGCATAATTTGTATAATCTTTTTGATGGCTACTTCTTAGTTTATTCGCATAATTGGCAATAAATTTTTGAGTCCAATCATAAGCTTTAAGTCGAAGCGCTGCTGTGATAATGTTTTTGAATGTACTATGGCTCAAATGTCCTTGTTCCATCCAAATGTTATGATTCAAGCCATAGCAATAAATATCAAATACCTCTTTAACGTAAGCTTCTGTTCCCATATTTAGCCGTTTAATACAATAATTAATCGCCAATAAACAGACATATTTTAGTTCTTCACTTGGCAAAGGAACCTTTTGGTAAATTAATAGTTTTTTAAGCGTTTTGAAATGCACTTCGTTTTCAGAATCGACCAATGCCATATAACTGTGGTAGTAGCTCTGTACCACTAAATTATTCGTATAACGTTCAGATTTTGCTTCTTCTAAAATAGCAGCCAATAATGGAATTTTGTATTCGGTTTGATATAGACTTCGATGGGAAATAGCAGTGCAAGCATTTCTAAGGGTTGCAATAATCGTAAAGGTCGTCAGGTCAGTAAAGATAGCTTGAAGATTGGTTTGTTGTTGCCTTAATTCAGTTCCTTTAAGATCAAAAAAGGCTTGTTCTAACAAAAAGCTAGTATGATAAAAGATATCGTTTTGGTAAGGGGCTTTATCAAGGTTCTGCTTTGTTCTTTGTAAAGCCTTTTGTGCTAAGTCGGGCAAAAATTTACTTTTATAGTAATTTGCAATGGCAAAATGATCTACTTTTTGCGCCTTTTTTGACATTAGATAACTGATGTATGCCTCCATAACCTCCACACTAAAGGATAAAATGTGGTTGAGCCGATTAGGATTATAAATTTTGTCTGGATACAAGTACTTGAATACCCGTTCTCTTTTGACAGCAGTTGGTGTTATTTTCCTCCTAGACAATAAGTATTCAACCAATTTGGTGACCTCTGGATGTTCATTGTGAATGGGAGAATATACCCAGCGACGCAATCCTGCCTTTTCTGCTTTATCAAAGCTTCTAAATATGGTTACAACTTTACTTTTATACATGGTACAAAGGTAAAAATTACATCTGATTTCTGATTCTATTCAAATAATGTTTTTTTGTTCTTTTTTGTAAAAATCTATCTTTGGATTAAACAATTATCCAATATTGTCTGCTGATAATTTACCAAGTAGTCAAACATTAAAAACTAAAAACATAATTACAATATGGTGTTAATCAATCAAAAATTAAAAACATTATACTTACTCATCCTATGTAGCTGTCTTAGCTACACAGTAAGTTTGGGGCAACAAACTTGGGAACGAAGCTATGGTGGTACACAACACGATGGAGGGCACTCTGTTCAACAGACTGCTGATGGGGGATATATTATTGGAGGATATACCAGAAGTTATGGAGCAGGTGAATCGGACATGTATTTAGTCAAAACCGATCTCAATGGAGATACTTTATGGACTCAAACCTATGGAGATAGTACAATCGAAGATTTAAATGAAGTTCAACAGACTACTGATGGAGGTTATATCTTAGCAGGTTCAAAAGTCGTAGGGTTTGGGGTGTTATCTCAATGGATTTATTTAGTAAAAACAGATCTTAATGGAGATACCTTATGGACTAAGACATACGGTGATTGGGGAGATAATATTGGTGCTTATTCTGTTCAACAAACAACAGATGGAGGGTATATCGTATTAGGTGACGCTGATATATATTTGTTAAAATTAGACGCTCAAGGAGATACTTTATGGACCAAGACATACGGAAACATGGGAAGTGAAGGAAGAGTTGTCCGTCAAACGACAGATGGAGGTTATATCATAGGCGGAAGTTATACTGCCAATAATGTACCCGTTTATGGTATTATTAAAACAGATGCTCAAGGGGATACCTTATGGACACATACTTATCCTTTTGAAACATCAATCCACATGGGAGGGATCAAAGATGTACGACAAACACAAGATGGAGGGTATATTGCTGTAGGTAGCCAAGTTGATCCAGGAGGAAACCTCAATTATGGAATGATGTTTAAGACAGATTCATCAGGAACATTGGATTGGAGAAGCTTAGATACTCTAACTACAGGTGTTTCTTCGATGGATTACTATGGAGTCAGTTTGGCACAGGATGGAGGTTTCGTATATACAGGTACCATTACTAAGAATATTACTAGTGGCACTGGTTTTCGACAAAGAACAGCACTTTTACTGAGAAAAAGAGATGCCAATGGAAATGTACTTTGGGAACGAGAACATGCAGGAGGGCATACGGGTTATTCTGTCGAAAGAACGGCTAACGGGGGAATTGTTGTTGCTGGGATAAGAATCAATCAAGGGGGAGATATGTATGTATTTTTAGCCGATAGTTTGGGGAACTATAGA
The DNA here is from genome assembly GCF_026000115.1 of Aureispira anguillae. Taxonomy (GTDB): domain Bacteria; phylum Bacteroidota; class Bacteroidia; order Chitinophagales; family Saprospiraceae; genus Aureispira; species Aureispira anguillae. The sequence continues at coordinate 727,514 of NZ_AP026867.1, read as the reverse complement.
ACCAATGCTATTATGGGGAATGTATACCAAGATTTAGATCTTAGCTGTGACCAAACCAATATAGATCGAGGGTTAGCAGGTATTATTGTTCAGGCATCTTTGAATGGAGTTTCAACCTTTGATTACTATGGAACAACAGATTCTTTGGGGTATTATTTTATTCCTTGTCAAGTAGGAACTTATACCATAAGCATCCCTAATTTGCACCCTTATTATAATTTAAGTTGTCCTCAAAATACGGGTACTGTGACCGCTCAAACCTATGACACGGTGGACTTTCCTTTAGAAGTCTTAGCACTTTGCCCAGTAATGAACGTTGATGTCTCTGCTCCTCTTTTAAGACAAATTGTTCCCAGTGTTTACAGTATTCAATACTGCAATACAGGAACAGAAGCCGCACAAAATGCAGAAATAACCGTAGAAATAGATACATTTTTAAATATCTTAAACTTTTCTCAGGCTCCAACCAGCCAAAACGGCAACAACTACGTCTTTAATATAGGAACCGTTGGAATTGGCGATTGTGGAAACTTATACATAACCGTTCAAGTAGATACATCCGCTATATTGGGTCAAACGCATTGTCTAGAAGTGTCCATTACACCAGACTCCTTATGTTTGCCAACAAATTGGACAGGAATGCTCCTAGATGTAAGTGGCACTTGTCAGAATGATAGCATTCATTTTAATATTGAGAATTTAAGCACCACAAGTATTGCTACTCCAAGAGATTATTGGGTTTTTGAAGACAATATTATTATGAGAACAGGAATGGTTACTGTTCCCAATGGAGGAAGTTCAACAATTTCAGTCCCTGCTTCACCTCGAAAATTTTACCGAATAGAGGTTGCTCAAGAGTCAGGGATTCCATGGACTGTTTCGGATTCTATTGTTAGTGCTTTTGTTGAAGGATGTATCTCTGATGCCAATGGAGATTTTAATGTAGGGTTTCCTACTCAATTTCCAAATGGTCATGCTCCTACTTTTAGAGCAATAGATTGTCAACAAAACATAGGTTCTTTTGATCCCAATAATAAAGAAGCACAGCCTGTAGGTTACCATGCAGAACATTATATTAATCAGAATCAATACATAGATTACAAAATCAATTTTCAAAATACGGGCACAGATACGGCCTTTTTTGTAACCTTGATCGATACCTTATCCCCCTATTTAGACCCTGCGAGTGTTCAACTTACGAGTGCAAGCCACCTTTGTACTTGGCGAATAAAGGGCAATGGTATTTTAGAGGTGAATTTTGATTACATCATGTTGCCAGATAGCAATGTCAACGAGCCCGCTTCTCATGGTTTTGCTAAATTTAGAATAGAGCAACAGGTCAATAATCCTGTTGGAACAATAATCAATAACTTTGCAGATATTTATTTTGATTTTAATGCGCCTATACAAACCAACACAACTTATCACGAGATAGGCGCTAATTTTTATATCCTTACAATCACTCCTTTGCAGGATGCACCTAAGATTCTTGTCAATGCCTTTCCAAATCCTTTTACTTATGGTACGACAATTCAGGTTAACGATGAGGAATATGATAATTTAACCTTAATGGTTTATGATCTAATGGGACGTCAAGTGACTGTTTTATCTGAAGAGAATACAAATCAAATAGAGTTGCCTAGAAATAATTTAGAGAATGGTGTTTATCTGTTCAAATTATTAGGGAATGGAAAGCCAATTAGTTCAGGCAAAATCGTAGCGCAATAGTTTCTGAATCGAAGGATGATATTTTATCTATCCCAAAATACCACGACGCTATATTAAGCAACGATGCACAACGAATGATTGTAAATTCAGACCATTGTTTTGCATCATTGCTTAAAATAAAAAAATCAATAAACGGTCAAAAACTAGCCGCTAAGATCTTAGTTTTCACGACCCAATGTAGCCTCAGCAAGTGCTGGGGCTACTTCTTTTTCTAGCTTTTTTGGACATTAATTGTCATTAATTACCTCTCCACTTCCTGTGATATTGACCTCTATCGTTGGCTGCCCTTTATAGTAGATGTTTCCACTACCGCTAATCGTTACATGCAAATCTGTTGTAATATTAACTTTTGCATTACCTGAGCCTGTAATTTTAGTATGACCATATCCAGCAATCATATCATGTGCTTCATAGTCTCCTGATCCTGAAATCTTAAGATTGGTTACATTGGCTTGCCCTTGAGTAGTTATGTTTCCTGATCCCGTAACTTCACAAGTAAGGGTTTGGTTGCTTAGATCCAAAACTCCTGTTTTAATATTTCCTGAGCCTGTAATTTTCATGGTAAGATCATCTGTAAAAGCAAAATCATCTAACCAAACATTGCCAGAGCCTGAAATTTCGACAAAATCAATACTAGGAATCGTAATATCAGCTACAATGTTATTATTTTGATAAAAACCAAACTTCATTTTAATAATCAAGGTGCTATTCTCAACATAGATGTCAACCTTATCCAATAAATTGTCTGCACCTGTAAGTTTAACGGATTGTGTATTGCCTTGAATAATATTAACATCAATTGCCGACTGTGCAGAAACCCCTGTAAAGGCGTTTAAATCATAAGTTTGGGTAGCAATTGGTCCGTTTTGCTCGCAGGAGGTAAACGCAAAAACGGTTAAAAATAAAAAAAGGGAAAGTATTTTTTTCATTGTTGTAATTGGTTAATAATTAAATATTTGTTTGTTTTATAAAAAAGTTTTAAATAGGGAATATGCGACCTAGCTTTGACAAAATTCTATAACCTAATTCACTCTTAAAAAGTAGATTAGTATTCAGCCAATTGTTTTTGCCATCTTCTAAATTTATAATCTCTAATATCTTCTAATACATTATAAATTGTTCTTGCCCAATAATTTCGAAACCCCAACCCTCCTGCTGCTCCTGACATAGGCTCTGCAAAGAGCACTTTTTTGGAATTCACATCAAAAAGCACAACATAAATATAGCCTCGTTCTTCAAATCGATTAAAGCTATGAACAACAAAAGACAAACCATATTTTGCCTGCATTTCTGAGGTATTATAACCATCAACAATCTGTTGAATGTCCTTCAATGAAAATGCCTGAGGAACAACATCAGTTAACATATTCCCAAAACTGCGCTTCTTGTTTACCACATGTACAATACTCAAATCATAGCTGATTTTACTTCTCTTAAACGCTCTTTTAATATCGTATTTCTGGGTTTCTTTTATCAATAAATTATTCCAAGCATCAAAATAGTATTCTTGAATTTCGTTTGGTGTTTTGGAGCTAGCAAAACCAACCATTTTGACTTGAGAAAAATCAAGCCCTACAAATTCTATGTCTATTTCAGAAGAGGAAAAGATTTCTTTTAAATCTTGACTGTGCAATTTATTGATGGTACACAAAAACATCACCACAAATAAAAGTTTCATAAGTTTAACTTTTTTAACTCGACAAAAATGCCAATTGAGTCGATCAAAATAAGGGGTCTATTTCAACAATGCAATTTCTATTTCTAAGTCTTTTTTCACCTCAATAACCGTACTCTGAAAAGAGGGCGCACTAAGGATTGGTCGAATATTATTGGAAAAACCATACCGTTCAACGGGAATTCCAAATAAATTTTTGTCACAAATTCCATTAGAATTATTATCGTGATACAATGCCACTGCATAATTTCCTTTCGGTATCTCAATCGTATGTTTTAAGATACTTTTATTGACATCCAGCACAATATTTTTGTAAACCCGCTCAGGTGTCAAAAATCCATTTTTGTCATTGTATACAGCAATTTGAAGTTTTCCTGAAGGTTGCTGTAAACCTGTCACTCTAATTGTAAAATTTACATTCTGTGCCACCAATGTTGTTTTTAAGATCAACAACAGACCAATCCCCCCTATTCGTTTAGTCCATTTTTTCATATCGCTACTTTTTATTGTACTCTGTTAAATATTGTTCGTTCTTTGAGCAATCGTGTAGAAATTTTAATGAATGGTCTTAATGCTGCCGTTTGGGTATTAATAAGTACACCATTTACTTAGCTACGCTGCTAGGTTAGCTCGTAAGCCAGCAAGCTGGGTTCTACGTGGTCGTGATAGAGTTGTCAAAGAATTTGATTTTTTGTTAGCGTAAACCCATCAAGTTCTCTACCCGATGGTTTTTGTGAAAATTAAAATTGGGGCAGCTTTTATCTATTTTTAGATCGCTTTGCTCTAAGCGTGAAACGATCTAGTGTCTAATAGATGGCTAGAAACAGCCCATTCTGTTAAATTTTAAAAACTATCGGGTATGAGTACATCAAGAACAAATACAATAGCTTAATAAAAGACATAGCATGCCCATTAGCCAATTCTTTCGAATTTACTTTTGTGTTTCTTATTGTGTTCTTTTAAGTGTAAAGTATATCTTCTAGTAAAAGCAGGCTAAAACCTCAATCCAGCAGCAAAACCTATCCACATCTTTAGGTTAGTCCCCTCTCTATTGGTTTGGTCAAATAACGTGTAGGGCATTATATTAGAGCCATATTTTTGGCTATCTTCATTGTATAATCTAGATACTAGTGCATTAAATACAGGACCACAAAAAAGGCTAACTCTATCTCTAATTTTAAGATCAAGGGTTACTCTAAATTGATTCAACATATTTAGCTCAGGGGTCCAATATCCATATTCATTAACATGAGCTGTCAACAATTCAAAATTGGTATGCAAAACTTTATTTAGTCTTAATTTTGATCCAACACCAATCCCAATCGTCCAAGTATAAATATTGTCCTCACTTACCTTCCACCCCGTCTGCAAAATGTGATAATATCGCTCGTAGCCAAACTTTGCACCAAAATTTACATAAGTTCCATCTCCTCCAAATACTTCGATACGATTGTACCCATTCTTGCGAACAATATTAATTAAACCTATTGGTACGCCTTTGATACTATCAACAATATTAATCAGCCCTAACATCAAACCGTTGGCGGTTTGGGCATTATTAATAATTCCAATTTGTGCGCCTTCTAAATCCTTGGTTGTATTAATCACCCCCAACTGGGTTCCTTTCACTGCTTTGGCAATATTAATCAATCCTCCAATTTGTGCCCCTTCGACCAATTGCGCAGCGTTTAGAAAACCTGCGATCTGAAACTGGGCTTTGGCACTGATATTAAAAATGTTAGCAAACTGAACTGCGCTTTTTCCTCCCCAAGCAACATTACCAAAACCTGCTATTTGAGAACCAAACAGCTTTCCATTGGCAAAATTAAACAAACCTGATACTTGAAAACCATAAACATCCGTTGCGATATTGCTTACAGCACCAAACTGCATTCCATACAAATCTCTTGCTATATTACCCAATATGCTGATTTGAGTGCCATAGATATTATTTCCCAAGTTCCACAAGCCAGCCAATTGCCAACCAACAATATCCCCTTTGGTAATATTTAGCACTCCAGAAGACTGGATACCATATACATGCCCCTCAATATTATTAAAAAAACCAGCCAATTGTACCCCGTGAACATTCCGTTTAATCGTATTCCCAATTGCTCCAATTTCGAGACCATTAACACCAGCATTGATTCCCCAAAGCACGTTGAAAGAAAATACATTATATCGGTTTCTATATCTAGTATTAGACGCTAAAAACGGCAATACAGAAAATTGTCCAACAGAAGTCTTTATCGTTTTGTATTTTCCTGCTGAAACTCTATTTGTTTCTTTGGATTCCAGTGTATTTTCATAGTCAACATCACCAATATATTTGGTTACTAAGGGTTCAATTTCTGTAGTTGGTATCAACTGTCGCTCAATCGTTTTTATAGGAGGAGCATCCTTAGTAGTGCCAATAATTTCTGAACGTATATCAAAATCAAACAAAGTTCCCCTTTCTAAGGTTTCTTTATCTCTTTCTTCTCGTTTTTCTTCCCGTTCTCGTTTTCGTTTTTGGCGTTCTTTACGTTTTTTATCCTTAAGAGTACCTGGTTTGAGTACCAATTGAGATCCAATCTTAGCATATATAATGTTATTATCGTCAAACAATTGTTCCAGTGTAGCCCTTAATGTTTTTCCTTCACTATGGAAAGATATTTTTTTTTGAAGTTTGAGATGGTCATTACCATACGAAAATCGCACGTTATAGGTTGCACTAATTTGTTCTAATACATCTCCTAATGCGAGTTCTGAAAAATGCACATTAACCCTCTGTGCATCAGAGGGTTCCTGTGCATACAATCCCAAAAAAGATAACAGTAAGAATACTGTCACTATGTTTTTCTTACTAATCATGTGAAAAATCAATTTAAATGCAACGATTATTCACATCCTTGACCAATAAGGATATATTTTTTATTAACTTTTTTTATTTTCAAATCTGTCGGAAACGTAAAGGCAATGGTATTAAATATTTCATCTAGATTTGAATTTCTAAACGTTCCCGTATAATGGCAATTTAATATTTTTCGATCGCCAGTAATTTCTACCTCAAAATACTGCTCTAAGGTTTTAATTACTTCACTCAATTCTGTATTTTTAAACACCAATTCTTGCGTTTTCCATGCAATTGAGTTGACTCCAACCTGTGTTTCCTTCTCTATCGTGTTCTCTTCTATCTTATACACTGCTGCTTCATTCGGTAATAAAAGCACCTTCTCTTTTCTTCCTTTGCGTCCTTCTACTGCTACTTTTCCCGTTAATACAGCTACCTCTACATCTTTATTTTCGTAAGCACGAACATTAAAAGAGGTACCTAAAACTGTTGTTTTGGTAGTAGTTGTAATAATTTCAAACGGTTCACCAGCTTGTTTGGTGACTTCAAAAAAGGCTTCTCCTTTTAAGTGAACACTTCTAGTTGTAAAGCTTTTTTTATAAGAAAGGCTAGACCCCTCATTAAGCATCACAACAGATCCATCTGGTAACGTAATTTCTTTTTGCTCCTTCTTGCCTGTTTCTATTTGTGCCATAGGAGCAAGCACCATTGAATCCTTCTGATAAATCCACCAAAAACTTAAAGCAATCAATCCAATAACGGCAGCAGCAACTTTCCAAGTTAGTAAGGATCGTATGACCGTTTTTTGTTCAGGATATTTTTGATTAAATTTTGTTTCAAACTTGCTCCAAGCTAAATCCGTATCAACTGGCAAATTTTCGGCATAATTTTCAGACAAGTTCCACACTTTTGTGGTTTCCTCAACGAAAGCTTGATTTTCATGATCTTCTTTTGTCCACTGTTCTAATACTTTCTCTTCTTCAGAAGAAGCATTCCCCAATAAAACCTTACTAAGAAGATTAAAATATTTGTCATTACTCATATCTATGATATTGATGCTTTCTATTAATAATGATGCATTTTTTGCGCCTTCCCCCTATTCATTTTTTATTTATTTTTTACAAAAAATAAAACCTTCCTCACAAATAGCTAAAAATCAACAAATTAACAATTAATTATAAAACAAAAAAAACGAAAGAATATATACAATGCTGCTTAAATATGTTTTGAGGGCTGTTCTAAGTGTTTTGAGGGCCTTTGAAATTTGGTTCTCAACCGTTTTGGGAGAGATGTCCAATTTTTGGCTAATTTCTTTATAAGAAAGTTCTTCAAAACGACTTAACATAAAAACCGTTTTGCATTTCGGAGGAAGTGTATCGATGGCTTTATTAACTTGCGCTTGTAGCTCATTATCCATATACATATCTTCTCCACTAGTGGTAGCAGAACTATGATGGTCTGCCATTTCTTCTATGGTATATTTTTTATGCTTGCGAATATAGCCCAAAGCCTCATTAACTGCCATACGGCGTATATAAGCGCCTATCGCTCCTTGAATATTAATCTTATGCCGTTTTTCCCAGAAACGCATAAAAACATCTTGTGCTAAATCTTCTGCAATTCCTTGATCTGATACAATACGATAGATAGCCCGATAAACTGTAGGGTAGTGTTCTTGAAAAATCACTTTCAAAGCAGCTTGATCGTCCAATCTCAATCGTTTTAGTAAATCGTTGTTTTTATCCTCTAGCATTAAATACTCTCATTGTTTATACGCCAGCTTTATCGAAGTGTAGTGTATGCGGATACCGACGCCAAACAAAGTTACATAATATTTCTTGCAGCAAAAAGTGTCAAGACCTTTTATATAAATAGATAAGGTCTAAAGCTTGTGCTTCTCGATTTAGCCCGTCTTGTTCGATTTTTAGAGGTATTTGATTTATTGATTATAGTCAATGAATCTGATTTTTAGTTCAAATACCTTTGTGGGAGATTATTAACGAATTAAATATTTTTTATGAACTCAAATTCTAAAACAGCAAGATTGGCTGGCTTCTTATATTTACTGGTTATCATTTTTGGTATATTTGCACAGTTAGTCGTTCGTTCCAAGCTTTTTATTCCTCATGATCCCAATGGAACTGTTCAAAACATTCTTACCAATCAACAGCTCTTTAGGCTTGGTTTTATGAGCGATTTAATGATGCTAATTGCTTATTTTTTCTTGCCGCTAGTCCTTTATCAGCTACTTAAGTTTGTCCATAAAGAGCAGGCCATTTTAATGGTTCTTTGTTCTATGATTGGGGTTTCAATTATGTGCATCAATATGTTAAATCACTTTGCTGTACTGCTAATTTTAAGAGATCACAACCCGTTAGGAGCTTTTAACACTGCGCAAATTAATGGCTTGGTTTCCTTTTTTCTCGATATGCACAAACACGGCTATCGCATTGCACAAATCTTTTTTGGCTTGTGGTTATTTCCATTGGGTTATTTAGTTTACCATTCCAATTTAATTCCTAAAATAATTGGCACCTTTTTGATGATTTCTTGCGTTTCTTTTTTGATCGACTTCTTTTTGTTTTTTCTACTTCCCAGTTATACCCAAGAACTCTCCGACCTAGTGACTTTTCCAACCATCATTGGAGAATTTTCAATTTGTTTATGGCTTTTAATCAAAGGTGTTCGAACAACTACTACTTAATCCCTCTTTGCGCTATTCGTTTTTTTATTCGGCTCAAAGTCTCTGGTTTTACCCCAAGATAACTAGCCAATTGATACTGAGGTACTCGGTCCAACAGTTCTGGTCTATTTTTAAGTAAATTGATATATCGCTCTGTGGGAGAAGAACGAACAAAAGTAGCAAAAGTTTCTTCGTTATGGATCAAATCCTGCTCTGTCAACAATCGGCTTAATGATTCTAACCTTGGATTTCCTTCAAAAAGCATCGCTTCTTTTTCTCCTGTACAAACAGCAAGGCTAGAAGGTTCTACACAAGCCAGATAATACGTAGACGGGACAGCCTGTTGTTGTTGAGAATGAGTAAGAATAGACTGCCCTTCTGTATAAAAATGGGTAGTTTTTTCTTCTCCATCAACAAGATAATATCGCCTAATACATCCTTTAACTACAAAATATGAAGCGTGCAGTGTTTGCTGTTCTTTTAATAAAAGAGCTCCTTTAGGAAAATTTTTAATGGTTATAGCATTTCGAATGATATTCTTTTCTTCTTCGGTAAGTAGTATATGTTCTGACAAATAGTCTATTATTTCATCGTTCACAATTCCACATTTTGTTCAATATTATATAAATGTTGGGACAAGCTATCAACTGCCAAAATAACTAAGAAGGCTTAACCATTCGTTCGGCAAAAAGCCTTATTAGATTGACCTACAAATACTTTCCCTTCACAGGCACTTATAAATCAACCCAATAAAATGGTATTTTTTTAATTTTTTGTTTCAAAATCAAAACCATGAAGTAGCAGCGCAGGTAATTATTGAACTATTATTAACACTATATTGGCAAAAATGATCAATACATTAATCACAAAATATACATACAATAAAAACCAAGCTACTCCCATACGCTTCTTATTAGATGGAGACGATAGTTCAAAAATTAAAAACAAAATAATAAATAGACACAAGGTTATCAAATGAGGTAGTATAAATATCGCAAAAAGATCAAATCCATAAACCCCTAAAATAAGATTTAGGGCAGTAAAAAGTGTAAAAACGGCTTCAACAATTAACAAAAGGTATAAAGCCGCTTTTTTTGCTTCACCATTGGTCTTCTTATCGGTTACATGATCTAAGATGGAGTACTTCATTTATGCAAAATTGAAACTTATTTCTCCCTGTATAGGAAATAAAGAATATGGTTCTTTGACAAATTGTACTACCTTGCCTGCTTATTACTTCTTTTTTATAAGTTATAGGTCGTAAGTCGTATGCTTAGTTCCTGTGAATACAGGACATACGACTTACGGCTTATAACTTTCTTCTAAAACCACATTAGTGTTTACCGCACGATTTGCCAAAAAACCAAGAATATTTATAAGATAAGGGCTTCCCCTATAATACAAACATTTATTTTACTATAAATAGTTTCTTCTTTGGGCAATTATCCTCTTTCAGATCGCTTTCATTTATCTATCTTTTTCTTTAAAAGGAAAGGTCAATTGTGGTAAGTAACTTTCCTGTTGAGGATATTCTAAATCACTTTCTACCACTCCAACTTCTTCCACGGCTCCTTTTCGGTTGTAATACGTTCCAAAGATTAAATCCCAAAAGGGCAGTATATTTCCAAAATTTTGAGCTTCTTCTAAATCCTTGCTGTGGTGAAAATGATGGATTTGAGGGGTAACAATCAAATAATCTAAAAAGCCCGTCTTGGTTTGTATATTGGCATGAGAAAGATAAGCCACAACCACATGAAGGACTCCTACTAAAAAGATAATTTCTTGGCTAAATCCCAAGATTAAAAGCGGAAACATTTTAAGGAAGGTATTCAAAAGAATATTAATGGGATGAATCCAACTGGTCTTGAACCAATTTAAGAGCTTGGGCAAATGGTGGATGGCATGTATCTTCCATAAAAATGAACTTAGCCACGAATCGGCATTCCCAACATGGCTAACTCTATGATACCAATAAGGCAAAAATTCTCCAATTAAATTGGCGATCACAAAGGTAAATAGAAAAGGTAATCCATCCCATAGGTGTTCTGTTATACTCAAAAAAGGTTGTAAATACAGAACTAGGGATAAAGCCATGGCTTTGCCCAAAGCATCAAATAAGATCGCAGAAAATAGGAGGTGTTTAAAATCGATTCCTAAATCTTGCTTTTTCGCTCTCCAAGTTTGTTTTAATGGTATAATTCGTTCAAACAATAAGATATAAATTGTTGTGAAAACAAATATTAAATAAGCCGACCGTTCAAAATTCCAACGATTGAGTATCGAGCAATAAGCGATTATTGACAATAGGATTAATAAGCATGGAACGACTACAAATGGTAAGGTATTAGATTGTTTCATTATTTCAGTTTACTTTGTAGTCGTAATAACGAAACGAAAAGATGCAGCTTTAGAGGACTAAATTTATTTTTTTTATTTCCAGCAATAATTCGGGTGGCAATTCACAATTCTTTTTCAGATGATAATCTGTGATCTCCCCTCGATCATTATAGAAAATTGTTATACAATCTTCTACTAAGCTTTTTAATTTTTTTCGCCCTCTCTGAATTCTTGATTTTGTAGCGGTTAGGCTTAAATTTAAAAATTGAGCAATTTCTTTTTGAGGTTTTTGTTCAATATCACTTAAATAAAGTGGTTCTGCATATTCTTTAGGCAAGTAATGTTGAATTACAAAACCTGACAAATCACAAATACAGGCACTTGCTTCTTCCTCTATCGTATTCATAGCAGGAAGTTCGGTTGCTTTTTTGTGCTTTCTATAATAATCAGCAATAGAATTTCTGCTTACTTGAAAAAGCCAAGTTTTGTAATTTTTTATGGTTGTTTCTCGATTTAAACTACGATGCAGCTTGATGGCAACTTCCTGCAAAAGGTCTTCTGCTAGCGCATCACTATTGACCTTAGTTTTTATAAAATTAAGTAATAATTGATGGTACTGTTCCCAAATTTGCTCAAATCTCATCTTGCTTTCTGATTATGACAATAAACTCCTAGTCTGCATAACGCATCGTACGAATCGATTGTTTATTCGAAACTCGATTTCTATTTTCCAAATAACGCTGTTGGTCGGCAGTCAAAAAATCGTAATTATTGAGAATAACAACGGTATAGCCATCCAAACCACTCTGCTGGATAATCACCCGATTCGGATAGTTTCTAGATTCACTTTGTTCAAATTCAAAGCGTTCGTTATCAAAACTAACCAACATGTAATCAACCGTGCTCTTATCCTCATCTAAGCTCATCACCAAAAAGGTTTGATTGTTGCGAAATTCAATGCGCATAACCTCTTCAAAAATACGCTCTGCATCATTAGATAATTTATATCCTCTGCCCACCAAAGTAGTTGCATTCTTTAAGGTCCAAACCTCATAAGATTTTCCTTCTAGCTCATGCTCATCGCCCCATTTTCCCAACAGAAAACCAAAGGGGTACAAACTAGGATGAGCAGCAGCCATTGGCGATTTAATTTTCTTATTTGCTTTGTTTTTGTTTACAATTTCACGCCGTTTACCTCTAGCCCTAGTTTTTTTAGAAGTAGCCTTGGGTTTCTTTTTTACTTTAGATTGATTTAGCACCTGCTCTACTGCTGGATTATTATCAATGGTATTGGCTATTTGAGGTACATAACTTCTATTGTAATTTAAATTTTGCTCTGCTTCTTCAGCTATTGGCAAACTATTTAAATACAAATCTGCGTTGGCATTTACTCCCGAAGCAGCACCATGAATCTTATCACTACTCATCATAGTCGCTGCTTTAGGTGTTACCTCTGGTTCTATCAAAATAATATCTTCGGCCTCTTTTTCTCCAACGATTTCAATATCGCCCAATTCTATTTTGGATGGAGCAGAGCGATGACTAAGGGTAGAATTTTGAGTTTGCTGCACTTTTTCGTTAACTGCTTCCACGATTTTTTCTTCTTGCACACGAATTTCTTCTTTTTCCTTATCCTCTACGGCCTCCGTTGGTAAAATGTCATAATCCTCATAAGGCTCTGCATCACTTACAGGAGGTTCTGTAGAGATAGCAAGTGGTTCTGTGAGTTGGTGTTGATTTTGAGTAGCATTTTCTACCATTTTAAATAGATAGATTGAGCCTACAACAGCAACCAATACAGAAGCAGCAGCAAAATACCTAGAAAGCCTAAAAATTTTAGGCGGAGCAGCTTGCGTTGTTACAGGTAATTCCTGCTCCAACTGCAATTCTAATTTTGACCATAAGTCATCAGAAGGTGCTTGCTCTAGCTTATGCTGGTTTTTTATAAACAGTTTAGAAATGTAATCATCTCTGCTCATAATTAAATAATTGTCTTCGGTTTATTTTGTATAATTAAGTATTTATTGGTTCTATATCTATGCAACCTCAATTCTTAATAATATGTTTCTTTATAACCCTATTTTTAATAAAAATTTAATATTTTCTATTCTTTTGCTCCGTCTAATTGCTGCCCAACTGTTCCGATTTTCTAATCATTTGCTGCAATTTTTTCTTTGCCAAGATTAACTGTGACTTAGAAGTATTGATACTAATTCCAAGTTGCTCGGCAATCTCTCTGTGTTTATAGCCCTCTATTACATACAAATTAAATATAGTTCTATACCCTGTCGGCAACTGCTCCAATAATTTTAGAATATCTTGCGCTGCCAAATCATCTTCTACGCTCACCTCAACCGCCCGAACTGGCAATTCACTAATATCGGCATGTTCACTAAACCGATAGTTTTTTCGTAAAAACATCAATGACTCATTCACCATTATTCGCCGAACCCAGCCTTCAAAGCTTCCATTTCCAGAAAAGGTATCTATTTTCTTGAATACTTTGCAAAAAGCTAGCATGAGCACCTCTTCTGTATTTTCGGTCGTCTTAACATAACGTCTACAGACCCCAAACATTTTGGAAGAGAATCGCTGATATAAAGCTTTTTGTGCAAGTCTATCGTTCCGCTTACATCGTTCTATGAGTTCTTGCTCAGTCAAATGATTTCGTTTTAAATGATGTTATTAGTTCAAAACAAAATTAGTGGTGGTTATCAACTAATACTTGAGAGTTATTCTTAGACAAATGAATTGTATCATTTTAAAATTGCCCATTTTATTGTCTATTCAATCAGTAAGATGCAAAATACTACTTTTTTGGTGTACTTTACAGTTCGATAATGTAATTTTATAATTTAATCATTGGTTATCACCTTGTAATTTGGCAATTTATGGATCGACTGAAAGGGATTTTTATTAGTAGTTTGGTTGTTTTTATTGTTTTTGGTACGTTCTTTTCAGCCTATTCACTAGCGCTGGCTCCCTATTCTTGGGCTTGGTTAGGCAATCTGCTAAGTTTTGGTGTAGGAAGCATTTATTTTGGTGGAATCTATTTGATAACAACGCCTAGAACAAGCAAAAATATGTGGGCAACTTGGTTGCCGCTCCTACTAGGAACTCTCCTAGTTATTTATGCTACTTTTGATGCAACTAGCAACTACCTTCCTTTAGCCCTAAATCTATTCATGTTAGCAGGTTGGTTTTTATACACTTACTGGGCAACTGATTTTTCTGGTCGTGATAAAAAATTACTACAAGTAGGTATGCCAATGCCTAACATTACATTAACAAACCTTGAAGGCAACGAAGTTTCCATTGATTCTTTTTTGGGAGCTCCCGCCATTCTTCTATTTTATCGTGGCAATTGGTGCCCATTTTGTATGGCTCAGATCAAAGAATTAGCCCAAGAATACCAGCAAATCCAAGCGAAGGGAGCCGCCTTAGTTTTCATCAGCCCACAATCCCCTAAACACACTAAATACCTCGCTCAAAAATTTGACATTCCCGCTGTATTCTTAAGGGATCAAGACTTAAAAGCAGCAACACAACTTAACTTATTTCATCAGAATGGAACGCCTACAGGAATGGAAGTATTAGGCTTCCAATCGGACAATGTTTTACCAACACTGATTCTCCTAGACGCTCAAGGAATTATTCGCTTCGTAGATTTAACGGATAATTATAGATTAAGACCTGAGCCCAGTCTATATTTAGACCTATTAGCCAACCTTACGTAAGGTATTATTATTCTATTCTTAAAAATAAAAGGGGCTACTCCAACGAGCAGCCCCCCTATCTAATAATAAATATACACTTACTTTGCAACCAGTGCTTCTTAAATTATTATCGTATTAAGGTCATTTCACCTCTCAACATTCGTTCTTCCTGACCAGGAACCTGATAACGTAAAACATAGATATAAACCTCTGTAGGTTGTTCTACCCCATTAAACGTTCCATCCCATTGGGTATCGGTATCTACGCCATCAAATACAATCTGCCCCCAACGGTTATAAATCTTAAATTCTAAAATAAATTGTTTGTCTAAACTAGTTGGACGGAAATAGTCGTTAAAATTATCTCCATTTGGCGTAAAGGCCGTAGGCATCCCTATCAAATCGTTGATATTAACAGTTATTCGAACAGATCCTGTATCCACACAACCATCCGCAGAAGTTGCCGTTACCAATAAGTTGTACGTTCCAGAAGTTGTTGGCTCTGGAGTTACATCGGTAGCAGGAAGTCCAGCGTTGGCAAAATTAACATTGCCCAAACTAGTTGTTTCTGTCCAGCCATAAGTAACCCCATTAGCAGTCTGATCGTTTCCTGCATCGATATTAATAACTGCTCCCCAATTGATCGTCGTATCAGTAATAGGAGCTTGCCCTACAAATGGAGCTACTGTTGGACGAACAGGTTCTTGAATTGAATCTATGTCTGTTATCGTACAACCATTGGCATCCGTTACCGTCAAACTATAAACGCCTGCGTTTAAGTTGGTATTAGAAGCAGTAGTTCCTGCATTTGACCAAGCATAGGTATAAGCTGCTACACCACCCGTTGCGGTAGCATCTAGCACACCAATTGCTTGTCCCAAACAACCTTCTAAGGGTACTGTTGGTACAATTGTCAACGATAAAGGTGCTGGCTCATCGACTACATGTGGTCCTGATGTAACTGTACATCCAGCGGCATCCGTTACCGTTACCGTATAACTATTTCCTCCTACATTGGTAAGGTCTTGATTGCTTCCCCCTCCATTATTCCAGTTATAAGAATAGCTAGGTACACCTCCTGTTACAGAAATAGCAACTCCTCCATCTGAGGCACCATTACACGACACAGAATCTATATTATCCAACGTAATCACAAGCAATGCTGCTTCATTAACAACATGCGGTCCAGAAGTAGCTGTACAACCATTGGCATCCGTTACCGTTACCGTATTTGTACTTCCACTCAGGTTGGCAATATCTTCTGTTTGCTGCCCTCCTGACCATACAAAACTATAGCCCAAAGTACCTCCTGTAGTTGTTATGTTAACGGCTCCATCTGCGGCACCATTACAACTTACACTGTCAATATTATCTAATGTAATGGCCAATACATTGGGTTCAGCAACATCATAAGTTCCTGCCGTCACCGTACAACCTAAAGCATCGGTTACGGTTACCTGATAACTGTTCGCAACAAGCCCACTCAAATCTTCGGTTGTTGCTCCATTGCTCCAATTCCAAGTATACCCTGGCGCTCCCATTGTTGTACTAATGTCAATAGCTCCATCGCTTAAACCATTACAAGAAACAGAATCTATGGTATTTAATGTCACGGTAATTGTAGGAATATCATTAATTGTTACCGAATCAATAGCGGTACAACTGTTAGAATCTGTAATGGTTACGGTATAGGTTCCAGCAATTAGACCTGTTATATCATCTACCGTTGCGCCATTACTCCAACTAAAGCTAAATGGTGCCGTTCCTCCTGTAGCAGAAGTACTAATAAATCCATCTACAATACCAAAACAGCTCTCATTTTTAAAGGTGTCAACTACAACTGCTAATACAACTGGTTCTGTGATTGTGCTAGGACCAAAAGTTGCTGTACAACCATTCGCATCCGTTACCGTCAACGCATAAGTACCACCACTCAATCCTGTATTGTCTTCTGTTGTTGCTCCATTATCCCAAGCAAAACCATACGCTCCTGTCCCACCTGTAACGGTCACAAAAACGCCTCCATCTGCGGCACCATTACACGTCACATGGTGAATACTATCTAATGTAATGTTTATTGCCGTTGGCTCGTTGACAAGATGAGCGCCTGAAGTCACTGTACAACCATTAGAATCCGTTACCGTTACCGTATACGTACCTGCTATTAAGCCCGTTATATCCTGCGTAGTCGCTCCATTATCCCAATTATAGCTAAATGGAATCGTTCCTCCTCCTATCGAAATAAAGACAGCTCCATCATTGCCCCCATTACAATCCACATGTTGTATAGAGTCTAAGGTTGCTACTAAAACGGCTGGTTCATTCACCACATAAGCTGTATCGGTTGCTGTACAACCATTTGCATCGGTTGCCGTCACCGTGTAGGCTGCTCCACTCAATCCTGTTAGGTCTTGCGTCGTGGCTCCTGTTGACCACAAATAGCTATATCCTGCAACACCTCCTGTTACCGTAATTCCAATTGCTCCATCTGCGGCGCCATTACAAGTCACATGATTGATGCTGTCCAATCCAATCACCAATAAAGCATCTTCATTTACCGTATGTGGTCCCGAACTAATGGTACAACCATTCGCATCCGTTACCGTCAACGCATAAGTACCACCGCTCAATCCTGTATTGTCTTCTGTTGTCGCTCCATTATCCCAAGCAAAATTATAGGCTCCTGTCCCACCTGTAACGGTCACAAAAACGCCTCCATCTGCGGCACCATTACAAGTCACATGGTTAATGCTATCTAATGTAATGTTTATTGCCGTTGGCTCGTTGACAAGATGAGCACCTGAAGTCACTGTACAACCATTAGAATCCGTTACCGTTACCGTATACGTACCTGCTATTAAGCCCGTTATATCCTGCGTAGTCGCTCCATTATCCCAATTATAGCTAAATGGAATCGTTCCTCCTCCTATCGAAATAAAGACAGCTCCATCATTGCCCCCATTACAATCCACATGTTGTATAGAGTCTAAGGTTGCTACTAAAACGGCTGGTTCATTCACCACATAAGCTGTATCGGTTGCTGTACAACCATTTGCATCGGTTGCCGTCACCGTGTAGGCTGCTCCACTCAATCCTGTTAGATCTTGTGTCGTGGCTCCTGTTGACCACAAATAGCTATATCCTGCAACACCTCCTGTTACCGTAATTCCAATTGCTCCATCTGCGGCTCCATTACAAGTCACATGATTGATGCTGTCCAATCCAATCACCAATAAAGCGTCTTCATTTACCGTATGAAGTCCTGAACTAATAGTACAACCATTCGCATCCGTTACCGTCAACGCATAAGTACCACCACTCAATCCTGTATTGTCTTCTGTTGTCGCTCCATTATCCCAAGCAAAACTATAGGCTCCTGTCCCACCTGTAACGGTCACAAAAACGCCTCCATCTGCTGCACCATTACAAGTCACATGGTTAATGCTATCTAATGTAATGTTTATTGCCGTTGGCTCGTTGACAAGATGGGGTCCTGTGCTATCCACACAGCCATTTGCGTCGGTTACTGTTACAGTATAAGCACCGCCAGCCAAACCACTAATATCTTCTGTTGTTGCTCCATTGGACCAATTAAAGGTATAATTGGTTGTTCCTCCTGTTGTTGTTATAAACACCGCTCCATTCGCATTGCCATTACAATCCACATGCTGTATAGAGTCTAAGGTTGCTACTAAAACGGCTGGTTCATTCACCACATAAGCTGTATCGGTTGCTGTACAACCATTCGCATCGGTTGCCGTCACCGTGTAGGCTGCTCCACTCAATCCTGTTAGATCTTGTGTCGTGGCTCCTGTTGACCACAAATAGCTATATCCTGCAACACCTCCTGTTACCGTAATTCCAATTGCTCCATCTGCAGCTCCATTACAAGTCACATGATTGATGCTGTCCAATCCAATCACCAATAAAGCGTCTTCATTTACCGTATGCGGTCCTGAACTAATAGTACAACCATTGGCATCCGTTACTGTCAACGTATAAGTCCCCCCACTCAATCCTGTATTGTCTTCTGTTGTCGCTCCATTATCCCAAGCAAAACTATAAGCAGGTGCACCACCTGTTACACTAACAAAAACGCCTCCGTCTGCTGCTCCATTACAAGTTACATGGTTGATGCTATCTAAAGAAATTGTCATTCCTGCTGGTTCATTGACCGTATGTGGTCCTGAAGTTGTCGTACAGCCATTGGCATCCGTTACCGTTAAAGTATAAGCGCCACCACTCAACCCTGTATTATTCTCCGTTGTCACTCCATTGGACCAATTAAAGGTATAATTGGCTGTTCCTCCTGTTGTTGTTATAAAGACTCCTCCATCTCCAAAACCATTACAACTCACATGCACAATAGAATCTAAGGTACTGACCAATACTGCTGGCTCATTGACCACATAGGCGGTATCGGTAATCGTACAACCATTGGCATCCGTTACCGTTACAGTATAAGTGCCACCATTTAACCCCGTTATGTCCTCTGTTGTCGCTCCATTATCCCAAGCAAAGCTATAATTAGTCGTCCCTCCTGTTGTTGTTATAAATACGGCTCCATTTGCATTGCCATTACAATCCACATGATGAATCGAGTCAAGACTTAACGCTAAAACAACTGGTTCATTGACCGTATGTGGACCAGTGCTATCGATACAACCATTGGCATCCGTTACCGTTACGGTATAAGCACCACCATTTAGCCCCGTTATGTCCTCTGTTGTTGCTCCATTCGACCAATTAAAGGTATAATTTGTTGTTCCTCCTGTTGTTGTTATAAACACCGCTCCATTTGCATTCCCATTACAGTCAACATGATGTATAGAATCAAATGCAACGACTAAAGCAGTTGGCTCATTCACTATATGTGGTCCTGATAACATGACACAGCTATTAGAATCTGTAATCGTAACAGAATAAGCCCCTCCACCAAGACCTGTAATATCTTGTGTAGTTGCCCCATTCGACCAATTATAAGTATAAGTTCCGCCAGTGCCCCCTGTTACGGCAATAAAAACGGCTCCATCATTTGCTCCATTACAGGTTACCTCTAAGATAGAATCTAAAGCAACAACAATAGGGCTAATAGAATCTAATGAAATAGATTTAGCAGAAGCGGTACAGCCATTGGCATCCGTTACCGTTACATTGTTGGCTCCTGCATACAAGCCTGATACATCTTGGGTCGTCGCCCCATTATCCCAGAGATAGGTATAAGCAGGTACGCCTCCCGATACCGTCAAATTAACTGCCCCCGTAGGCATATTGGCACATTGTTGATGAATAATAGTATCTACATCTACAACAATAGCTGTTGGTTCATTCACGACATGTGGTCCTGATACAACTTGGCAATTGTTGAGATCGGTCACCGTTACAAAATAGGTACCTCCATTCAATCCCGTAAGATCTTCTGTTGTGCCCCCATTACTCCAAGCATAGGTATATGGGGTGGTTCCCCCTGTTATAGAAATATGAACCGCTCCTGTACTATCCCCATTGCACAATATATGAGTAATAGAATCTAAGGTTGCGGTTAATACACCAGGTTGAGTTACCGTATGCGGTCCCGATATTGCCGTACAACCATTAGAGTCTGTCGCTGTGATGGTATACAAGCCTGCCGCTAAACCAGAAATATCATCGACTGTTTGTCCTGTATTCCATAAATATGTAAAGTTTCCAACACCGCCCCCTGCTGTCGTGTTGATATAAGCATCGTTTGCTCCATTACAACTAATATTTTGTAGGGTATCCAAATCTAATGTAATAGCGGGAACAGAATCTAATAAAATAGATTTAGAAGAGGCTGTACAGCCATTAGCATCTGTCACCGTTAAGTTAATCGCTCCTGCTCCTAACCCTGTTACATCTTGGGTTGTGGCTCCATTATCCCAAATATAAGTATAACCAGGTACTCCCCCTGTAACGGTCAGATTAACCGCTCCATTCATGTCCCCTTCACACTCAATATTAATAATGGTGTCTGTTATTACATTAATAACAGGTGGGGCATTAATCGTTAAAACATTAGACACAGTTACCCCACTGAGCCCGTCTGTTACGGTTACCACAAAAGACCCAGAAAAGAGCCCTGTTAAATCTTGGGTTGTAGCTCCATTGCTCCAAGCATAAGTAAAAGGTGGCGTTCCTGCAACACTAATTAAAATGGCTCCATCGGCTGAAGCATTGCAGGTAGCATGGATAATAGTATCTACTGTAAGTGTAGCTTGCCCCTTAGTTTTTGTAGACCACAAAAAGGTTACCACTAAGACCAAGCAACATTGAATGAAAAATTTCATCATAATTATTTTAGCAATAAAATAGGTTGATTTTTGACATTACTCCGTTGCAAAATCGTATTCAATTGATTATCAAAATGATGCATTTTTACTACTCAAAATATTAATTATTTGATAATCAATCGAATGCAAGATGTTTTTTTGCTTTTTTTTGTAAAAAAGCAAAAAATTAACGGAGTATTATTTTGAGTAAAATGCTGAATTATTTTATACGGTTAATTCAGTGCCCCAAAAGTATGTTTTTTTTCGGAATATGTCTCTATAAATGCTGTAATCTAAACAGTATAAATACAGAACTAATTTATTGGTTTTGAAAAAAATTGAAAAAAAATAGAGTGTACCTAAAAGTACACTCTATCTATTATCTATTCCGAGCTTTATTCTTTTAAAATTACTACTCGTTTGGTAGTGTATTGCCCAGCAGAAGAAATTTTCATCATATAAGTGCCAGAAACGGTATTGTCTACCTCTATGCGGATACGATCTTGAATAGATTGTGCATCATAAGTGCGTTCTATGATTCGTTGTCCAAGTGTATTAAACACCTCCACTTGAATTTCTTCAGCAGGATTTTGTGTAAACTCAATATAAACGGTTCCAGTTGATGGATTAGGGTATACCTTAAACTCCATCCCTTCCAGTTCAACTAATCCTGTCGTAAAGCTCACCACAAAAGCAGTGTCTAATGTACAACCATTCACATCGGTTATTGTAACTTGATAAGTACCAGGCAATACATTGGTCAAATCTTCTGTTGTCGCACTATTGGACCAAACAAACGTATAAGGAGCACCAGCATTCCCCAGTGTTATATCAACAGCTCCATCACTACAAGTCGAGCAGGAAGCAGTCGTTGTATCACTTGCAATCAAAGTCACAGGATTACCAATATTAGGAATGACAATTGGTGGTACCAACTCACAGCCATTTGCATCTGTAATTGTAACACCATAGGTTCCTCCCGTCAAACCAGTAACCGCTGAAACGGTTGCTCCTGTACTCCAAGCATAAGTATAAGGTGGAGTTCCACCTGTCACGGTTAAGGACATTCCTCCATTTGCCAATCCACAAGTAGCCGCAGTTGGAGTAGAATTAACTCCTAGCCCTCCACCAGAATTTGGTACAGTATAGCTATTGGTCAAGATACATCCTGTCGCATCGGTAATGGTTACGCCATAAGTTCCAGAAACCACTCCATTAAGGTCATCTGTTGTCGCTCCATTGCTCCATACAAACGTATAAGGAGCTGTTCCTCCCACCGTTGTTGTATTTACAACACCATCTGCTGCTGCACAGTTTGCAGGAGTTATTGTCGCTGAAGAATTAAAATTATTGGTGTTGTTATTAATGGTATAAGATTGTATGGTTGCACAACCTGCATTATCGGTAACCGTAACGGTGTAGCTTCCTGCTGATAAGCCCGAAAGATCTTCTGTTACGGCGCTGTTAGACCAAGCAAAAGTATAACTAGGAGTACCTCCTGAAACAGTTAGGTCAATAGCTCCTGTTCCATCGCCACACTGTTCATCCGTCAATTGAGCCCCCGCTATTCCAAATCCAAAAGTATTGTTAGTTAGTGTTACAGAATCACTAACCTCGCAACCATTATTATCGGTTATTGTCAAACTATATGTTCCTGCTTGTACCCCTGTCAAATCCTGAGTAGTTGCACTGTTAGACCATAAATACGTTAAGGTCAAAGGTGTTGTTGAAGCACAACTCGTTGAATAAGCCGATCCAATTAATGGACTTGGCCCGTCAGAGAACAAGGTTGTTGTTCCCAATACTAATTCATAACTATTTTCAGTATCAAAAGGTCCTGAGTTATAAATCAATTCAATTGTTCCACCATTAGGTACCACAATATTAGCCGATGAACCAGAACCTATCGCCGAGTAATTTCCGACCGATACTCCATTCACCAAAACATCTATAAATGCACCATTCCAATCATCACCAAAAGAATCAAACATATTCAGTACATAAGTACAAGGAACAGTATCTCCTGAAATATAAACATCAATACTACCATTGGCTTGTGAGCAAGTTTCATCAATATGTACCATAGAATCGATGCTTACGGTTCCTTGATCATTCAAAACAACATAGTTTTCAATGGCAGAACAGCCACCTCCAGGTCCAACATTCACACTAATGGTAACCGTGTATGTTCCTGCTGACAACCCTGCAATATCCTCTGTCGTTGCACCAGTTGACCATACAAAGTCAGGAGTTGGACCAGGACCAGGACCTCCACCTAAACTAACCTGAATATCAATAGAACCTGTAGCGTCTCCACATAGCTCGTTAACAATCACGGTGTCATCTACCGTAAAGAAAGCGTCATTGCCCACCACAAAGGAGTCAATCAATTGACATCCATTGGCTTCTGTAATTGTAATAGAGTGCGTACCAGGGAAAACATTGGTTAGATTCTGGCTCGTAGCTCCTGTACTCCAATTATAAGTTAATGGAGCAACACCTCCTGTGAGTGTTAAGGTCACTTCCCCATCATTATTCCCACAAAAAGCATCGTTAATCGTTGAATTGGTAATGGTTATAGAACTAGAGGTATTGCTGATGGTATCCGCAAAAACAAATAAACAGCTTGCCCCATCGGTAATGGTACAGGTATAAATGCCTGCTGATAAACCTGTAAGATCTTCTGTTACGGCACCATTTGACCAATTAAAACTATAGGGAGTTGTTCCTCCTGAAACGGTCATATCAATCGCTCCTGTTCCATCTCCACAAGTCTCATTGGTCGAAATAGCAGAAGCAGTAATTCCATTCGCATTGTTAATAACAGTATAGGATTCTACTAAATTACAACCTGTATTATCCGTAATTGTTACCGTATAAGTGCCTGCTGTTAACAAAATAATATCTTCTGTTCCAGAGCCATTACTCCATGCAAAAGAATAAGGCAAAGCACCTCCTGCAATTGTCAGATCAATAGCTCCTTGTCCATTTCCGCAAGTTTCGTTAGTAATAGTCGTATCTGAGACCACCAAACCATTGGTATTGTTATTCACGGTATAACTGTTACTTGCTGTACAGCCATTACTTGGGTCGGTTACCGTAATGGTGTAAGTACCTGCCGTCAAACTGGCTATATCTTCTGAAGTTGCCCCATTTGACCACAAGAACGTTGGAGCTAGTACTCCAGTAACTGTTACATCAATCGTACCATTTGCTTGACCACAAATCTCATCTGTTTGTGTATTTAAACTTACATTAACAAGTCCACTATTATTATTAACTGTATAGTTTTGACTAACAGAACAACCATTGGTATCGGTTACCGTTAGACTATAATTACCTGCCAATAAATTAGAAAGCGCATTGGTTCCTTGCCCCACAAAAGAACAAGTAACCGCTTCTGAATAAGCGATTCCTCCAGAAAATGGATTAGGTCCATCTTGGAATACGGTATCTCCTGCCGAATTTAACAACAAATATAAGTTGTTGCCATTTTGAGCGGCAGCGATGTATTCTACAGCAATTGTATCTCCAGTACAAACAGGAATTGCAGCATCATTAAAGCTATTTCCTGGTCCAGGAGGAACCGTAAAGGAACCATATAATGAATTATTAATGTAAACATTTACCGAAGGAGGTGGCGTTCCTCCCCATCCATTGCCATTCAAATCATACATATGAAGTTGGTAAGAACAACATGGGTTTGTAGCAACTGCTGACCAATTATAGGTATAAGGTTGTCCACCACCTGTTACAGTAGTCGTTATCGATCCTATTCCTTGGTTACAAGCATCATCTACAATAGAATTACTAGCAATTTGTAGGTTGCCACCCAAATCCTGAACAGTACCAGAATAATTTGTGGTACAACCACCAGCATCAGTTACAACACAAGTATAAGTCCCTCCTGTCAAACCCGTAAGGTTTTGAACGGTTGCTCCATTCGACCACAAGTAAGTATAAGGGCTAGTTCCGTTAGAAACGGTCAAATAAATTGCTCCGTTAGAAGCACCACAAGTAGCATTAACAATACTATCGTTAGAAACAACCAAAGAGCCTGGATCATTTTGGATGCTAGAAGAATGTGTAACCACACAACCATTGGCATCGGTTACCGTTCCTGCATAAACACCTGCATTTAAACCCGTCAAATCTTCTGTTACTCCTCCATTCGACCAAACATAAGTAAAGGGCGCCTGACCACCAGTTAAGGTAACATCAATTGCTCCTGTCCCATCTCCACAATTTTCATTCGTAGTATTCGTTCCCACCAATTGAAAATTAGCAGAGTTATTATTAACGGTATAAGAATTGCTAACTACACAGCCATTGGCATCGGTTACCGTCACTGCATAGTTTCCTGCACTCAAAGCTGTCAAATCTTCGGTTACAGCAGCATTGGACCATAAATAGGTATAAGTTGGCGTACCACCAGCAATTGTAATATCAATCGCCCCTGCACCATCTGTACAATTTTCGTCCGTTACCTGAGCATTAGAAATCGATAAACCTCCTGCATTGTTCTGAACTGTTTCTGTTATAGTCATAGAACAACCTGAGGCATCACTAACCGTACAAGTATAGGTTCCTGCTGACAAAGCGGTTAAGTCCTCTGTTGTTGCAGTATTCGACCACAAGAACGTTAGAGGAGCTGTCCCTCCATTTACAGTAATATCAATCGCCCCTGCTCCATTGCCACAAATTTCATCCGTTACCGTATGCGTTCCTTGTGATAAGGTTCCAGAGCTATTGTTTATGGTATAGGGACCTGCGATTAAATCACAACCCGAAGCATCTGTTATCGTACAAGTATAGGTTCCTGATGACAAGTTAGTTAAATCTTCTGTTGTTGCTGTATTAGACCATAAGAAGGATAGTGGCGCTGTTCCTCCTGATACATTGAGGTCAATAGAACCAGCTCCATTGCCACAGACCTCATTGGTAATAATTTGACCATTAAGCGATAAGGTTCCTGTATTATTTTGAACATTTGCATTTCCAGATACCGTACAACCAATAGCATCTGTAATTGTAATTGTATATGAACCACCTTGAATATTGGCTAAATTTTGTACTGTACTGCCATTTGACCAAAGATAAGTAGTTGGTGCAGTCGCTCCTGAAACAACAATCCCAACAGAACCATCACTTTGCCCACAGGTCTCATCTACAATAACGGTATTGTCAATACTCAATGCACCAGGGTCATTATTCACTGTAGCATTTGCATAAACTGCACAACCGACAGAGTCCGTAATCGTACAATTGTAATTTCCAGCTGATAAATTGGATAAATCCTCTGAGGTAGAGCTATTACTCCAAGCAAATGTTAATGGTCCCGTATTGCCAGATACCGTAATATCTACACTTCCTGTTCCACTACCACAGGTTTCGTCCTGTGCTTGAACGGCATCTAGTGATAATGAACCGCTATTATTCGCTACGTTTAAGGTATTGGTGTGAATAGCACAACCACTGTTGTCGGTTACTGTTGCAGCATAGGTTCCTGCTGATAAACCCGTCAACATAGAGTTTGTTGCGCCTGTATTCCAACTATAGGTATATGGAGTTTGTCCTCCTGAAACCGTCAAGGTAATTTCCCCTTGTCCATTACCACAGGTTTCATCATCTACATCCACATTATCAAAGGTTAGACCGCCTGCATTGTTATTAATCACATAACTTGGAGTTGTCACAGTACAACCACCAGCATCTACTACCGTACAAGTATAGGTTCCTGCTGACAAGCCTGTTAAATCTTCTGTTATCGCACCATTTGACCATGTAAAAGTATAAGGTTGTTGCCCTCCACTAAAAACAATATCAATAGAACCTGCTCCATTAGAACAAACTTCGTCTACTGCATTGCCATAAGTTTGAGCAAAATTCCCAGCATTATTGGTAACAGTACCATTGTTAACATATTTACAACCATTTCCATCCGTTACTGTCAAGCTATAAGCTCCTGCGGATAAACCAGTAAGATCCTGAGAAGTAGCACCATTTGACCACAAATAGGTATAAGGTTGAGCGCCCCCTGAAATCACAGCATCAATTGCTCCAGCAGCATTGCCACAATATTCATTGGTTACATTCATAGCAGTGATGCTAATTCCGCTTGTTTGATTGATAATTGTAAAACTCATCGTGTCTGTACAACTAATAGCATCCGTTACGGTAACCGCATAAGTACCTGCTGATAGACCTGAAAGGTCTTGAGAAGTAGCACCATTCGACCAATTATAAGTGATTGGACCACTTGTTGTGAAAACAGTAATGTCGATAGATCCTGTCCCATCTGCACAGTTTTCATTGGCAACCAGAAAACTAGTAATGTCTAAATCACAACTAGGAACACAATTACCAACTAAATTAATTACTGTAAAAGAATCTACTTTTGTACAGTTGTTCGCATCTGTAACCGTTACATAATAATTTCCTTGTTGTAAATCATCAATATTTTGATTGGTTTCTCCATTCGACCAAGCATAAGTAAAAGGATGCATCCCTCCTTGTAAAGAGATGTTAATAATTCCTTCTTGATCTCCACAATTTTCATTGGTGATCGACGAAGTTATAACAATTGCAGCAGCAGCATTGATGGTATAACTTTCCACTCCTATACAGCTACCATCTGAAACCGTTACGGTATAAGTACCAGGAGCTAGATTTGATAAATCTTCATTGGTTGTACCATTGGACCAATTGTAGGTAAATGCACCTGCTCCTACCGAAAGATCAATGGCTCCGTTGTTCGCCCCTTCACAAGTTTCATGGGTAAGATTAGCACTAATAGCAACAGAGCCTGTATTGGATAAGTTGACGGTATAATTAAATGTACAACTCATCGTGTCTGTTATTGTCACGTTATAAGAGCCTGCTGGCAGACCTGAAATATCTTCTACCGTAGCCCCATTTGACCATGCAAAGGTAAATGGAGCATGGTTTCCTGTAGTCGTTAAATCAATAGCACCATCTGACAAGCCACAGCCAGGGTTTGTAGCGGTGTGAGAGATAAGTGGCGCAGGTGGTTCTGTCAACGTTACAATAGAATCTGGCAAATCAGTTTGTAAACTAATTGACCAATCAAAAATATATCCGTTGTCTTGAGAAAAATTATCGGTTACTCTCAAGGTCCAGTTGCCATTCAAATTAGTCCCCAATAAACCAAAGAAAGATTGGCGAGGGGCATAAGAGCCTGCTGGCAAATAATAATCGGTATAAGAGTTACCTGCCAATGTAGTAAAGGTATGAGATGGCGGTGGTCCAGGAGGAGTAGTAGAAACCATATCATTCATAGTGGCATAAGTTGGTGAATTTGTCCAACAATATTGATACCCCACGCCAGGATTTGTATTAGAAGTACTCCAGTTATCAGTAGGACCTGAAGCAATCGGCTCTCCAAGATCGCAAGTATTTACTCCAGAACCTGTTGTTCCCACATTCTTTAATTGGATAGACTGACCACTTGGCGCAACCAATTCAATGGTCAAATCACTCGCATAAGAGTGTTCCATTGTAGCGCAAATGGAGTTAATTTGTTGGATTGAGTTTAGGGTTTGCCCTGCATTAAAACCACTAATGGTAATATCTGAAGTATAAGAGGCTCCCGTTCCATCAGGCAAAAAGGTTTGTCCTGCATTAAAATTGCCCCCGACAACTATCGCATCAGCAGTACAGCCGTATTGATCCGAAATTCTCAGCAAATAAGAGGTTGCATCCAAGCCAGTAATAGGCAAAGCGGTTGCAGGAATGGTATTGGATACTCCTGTTGCAGTATCAATATAAGTGACATTATAAGGAGGCGCTCCTCCCGTTATATTTACTCCAATGGAGCCAGATGCATTTCCATTACAGGTTAAATTTGTCCCTAAAGCATCAAAAGTAATAGAAGTAGCATCATCAATGTACAACAAAACTGTATCTTCTGGAGCACAAGAAGAAGGACTATAATAGAGTTCAATTGTTTCTCTACCTTCTGTTATTCCATCTGCGAGTGCATTTACAATTAGAGTAGAAGATGTTTGCCCCGCAGGGATTGTAATAATAGAATCAATAAAAGAATAATCTACCCCATTCAAGGCTGTTCCTCCTAGACGAATTGGAATATTTAAGTCTGTAGTAGCTGTTGCTCCTAGATTAAATGTAAATCGTGCAGGAATACAGCCTTCCAAAGCCGTTGTATCTGTACTTACTGTTGTTGAATTTACAGCAATACTATTGGAAACCAATGAATTTTCTTGCAATAATACCCCCGAATCTAGTCGATCGTCTGAGCCATCTGCAATACGCAGGGATAATTTATAAACACCGCAAGGTGTTAAATTGGTTCTCCTTGCTTTCATCAAGGTTGTAAAGCCATCAAATTCGACATTTACAGTAGCTGCTGTATTGTCATTGTAAAATTGCCAAAATGAACCATTATTAATACTGTTGATCGTTACAGGGGTAGTCGTCCCTGGCACTACAGCCAAGTTTTCTTGTCCTGTAATCCCTGGCCCACTAATGTAAAAAGCAAATACATCATTAAACCCAGTGTTTACAAATTCATTATATTCTTCCGATAAGAATACAAAGTTAAATTCTAGTTCATCTCCTTGTACCTCAAATTCAAATTCAAAAACAACCGCATCCTGAGTAGCAAATCCAGCCAAGGCTGCCAAATCAGGATCTCCTGGCAAATTATAAGCAGTAGAAGTTCCTCCATTGACATTTGGTCCTACAGCATCATTGATGTCTCCTGTAGATAAAATCACTCCTGAGGACAGTCCTAAGCCTGTACCCGTGAAATTAAACAAACCATACTGGCTTGTATCTCCAACAATGGACGGATTAATAATGTTAATGTTTGCCCCTGCTAAATTATTCCCCAATTGTTGAGCTGTAAATCCTTTTTGGACGGACAACTGACCATGAGTAACAATTACTGTGACAAACAAAAAGGCGAGCATTAAAGATAATCTCATCATTTTGTACGTTTTTTTAAGAAGAGGTAATATCCAATAAGATATTCATTAGACTATTCATCTTATCCAATCTACCTATTAGTAAATGAATCCAATGAAATGTGGCGATGTATACGTAACATAAGCGCATAAAATACTTAAAAATAAGAATAACATAAAATTGGATTTTATTTTTGGATAAAAAATAAAGTATCAAAATCCCAATAAATACAGCTTTCTTCTAAAAGTAT
This sequence comes from Aureispira anguillae, assembly GCF_026000115.1. GTDB lineage: Bacteria > Bacteroidota > Bacteroidia > Chitinophagales > Saprospiraceae > Aureispira > Aureispira anguillae. The sequence continues at coordinate 697,057 of NZ_AP026867.1, read as the reverse complement.
CAAACGCAAAACAGGTTTGATATTAAACCTATATCAAACAGATTCTTATTTCAAAAAAAACACAAAGAAAACACTGATAACTAAGATATTATCACACTAAAATTTCACCTCCATAATTCTTATTAATGGAGTTATTTTTTCTTGTATAAGTCTAAAATAGGTGGGAACTATTCGGCAATTAAGTTGAACTGTCTTGCTTTAACAAAATTATAGAAAAAATAGATAAAACACTAACTTTTAGTGTCAAAATATGTTTTTAGCCCAACTTAAAAAATAACATTACATTCCCCGTTCTCCAATAAAATTATTTTTGTACTAACTTAAAATGACAATTTTTAGTTTTTATAGGCAATAAGTAGTTCTATAAATAGTTTAAATAAGTGTTTGAATGTTTTTTTTATAGACTACTTTTGAACACCTATTTAATTTTTTATTAATTAAAAATTTTAAAATTTTCAGCGCATATATTTCCTACTATTGCATTCAAATAGAGTGCTATATAGGCTATCTCCTATTGCAAAAACACAAAACTAAGATTAGAGCATTCCATTATTTTGCCTACCTTTGGTTTATGGGATATCCAACAAAAATGCAAAACAAAAATGATCATGGCAACAACAATAAAACCTAACCTTTTTGAGGAGACCGACTATCAAGTTTTTTTGAATCGAGTGCATCAATTAAAAGCCAATAGTCAACCAATTTGGGGAACCATGAATGCGGCGCAGATGTTAGCGCACTGCTTAGAGGTGCAAGAAGCTTGTAATGGCAAGCCGCTTCAAAAAACACCTTTTTTCATCAAATTATTCAAAGGTTTTATCAAAAAGTCGGTGTTAAGTGACAAGCCCTACCCCAAGAATTTGCAGACGCATCAACAATATATCATTAGCGATCAAAAGGATTTTGAGCTTGAAAAAAAGCGCTTTTTAGCGTCTTTAGAAGCCTTTGTACAAAATAAAAATAGCGTAGAACATAGTTTGTTTGGTACGATGTCTTTGGAGGAACGCAATTGGGCAATCTACAAACATCACAACCACCATTTGGAACAATTTGGCGTTTAGCTTTGGTGATCTTGTAGTATGTAAGTTCTCTACCCGATGTTTTTTGTGAAAATTAAAATTGGGGCAGCTTTTATCTATTTTTAGATCGCTTAGAAATTAGATATTATCCCAATTACAACTTAATTGGGATAATATCTAAGAGTGAAACGACCTAGCGTCTAAGATATGGCTAGAAAAGCCCATGCTGTTAAATTTTAAAAACCATCGGGTAGAGTAGTATGTAAGTTACTCTATTCAAAATCCTTGTAGAGTAGGTACTTTTTTCTGAGTTTTTTGTAGGCTTTTAAGTCTTTTTGCCAGCTTTTTTGAATCTCGACAATACTCTTTCCTTCTTTGAGTTGATGCTGAAGTGTTGGAGTTCCTGCTAATTTATCAAAGAAATTGTTCTTATTAAAAAAGGAACTTTGAGTTTTAGCATCCAAACTGTTATAAAAGTGAACTAAATAGGTTAGATTTAACCCTTTCTTTTTTTGAAGGTCTTGAATGGACAAAACACTCAAATCATAACCTTTACATTGCTCCCCTTTATGCTTGGGATATTTTGCACCAGCTCTAGAAATAGGTTTAAAAGTAAACTCGCTTTTAGAACAAGCAGGATGCCCATAAACCTGAAATTGCTTGGTCGTTCCCCGCCCAACACTAACCGTTGTTCCTTCAAACCAACACAATGAAGGATACAAATAAATGCTCTTCATATTGGGCAAATTTGGGGAAGGTTTAACAGGCAATTTATAAAATTTACTGTGGTTATAATTCAAACATTCAACGTGGTACAATTCGCATTTTATACCGTTTTCTAACCAGCCTTCTTCATTAATCATTCTAGCGTATTCTGCCACCGTCAAACCATGAACAATAGGAACGGGGTGCAGGCCAACAAATGTTTTTTCGGTAGCTTCCAAAATAGGACCATCTACGTAATGCCCATTGGGATTAGGGCGATCCAATATGAGTAAAGGCACCTTGTTTTTTGCACAGGTTTCCATTACATAAGTCATGGTTGAAGTATAGGTATAAAATCGAGCACCCACATCTTGTACATCAAAGATCACCAAATCTAAATTTTCAAACTGCTCTGCACTAGGCTTTTTATTTTTTCCATATAAAGAAACAATAGGAATTCCTGTTAATCCATCTACCCCATCTTTGAGTTTTTCCCCTGCATCAGCTTGCCCACGAAAACCGTGTTCGGGAGCGAATATTTTTTGAATTTGGCAATTCATTTTGAGTAAAGTATCCACCAAGTGCGTTTTGCCAACCATAGAGGTATGATTGACCACTAACCCCAAACGTTTGTCTTTGATAAAATGATAATACTTGTAAAATTGATCTGCGGCTGGTACAATATCATGGTTAAATTCTTCTAGTTGACCATGAGTTGGTTCATTACTTTGAGCATAAAAGTGCCAACCTAAGGGCAATTGAGATAAGATTCCTACAACAAAAAAGAGTACACGCATATCATAAAATATCAGTGATAAAAATGTATTTGAATTCGAAAAATTACGAAGTATTTATCAGAAAGTAATAACTTGCTAGCTTCTAATTTTAACTCTTTGCACTTTAGCACTCATTCATCTACTCATTTAGCTTCGTTAGCCCCTTTTGGGAGCTGTTGCTACAATCGTATTATAATTTTTATATGGAAGATTATATTCAAATTTGGAAAAACAAAAAAGAACATTCTAAAAAAGCCATCAAGAAATTTGTCAATAAACTTCAGCAACATCGAGGCAAACACCTAGACCGCTTTGCCGCAAGTGTTCATGAAACGGTATTCCAAAAAATCGATTGTTTAGATTGTGCAGGTTGTTGTACTGGGCTTCCTCCTATTGTCAACAAAACAGATGCACAACGAATTGCTAAAAAACTAGGGTTATCCTTGGCTGATTTTGAGCAAGAATATTTAACTGTAGATGAAGATCAGGATACTGTAATGAAACAGACCCCCTGCCCTTTTTTATTAGAGGACAACAAATGTACCATCTACGAATTTAGACCCAAAGCTTGCCGAGAATATCCGCATACTGATGTCAACTTTTCAAAAAATTTAACCTATCATGCTAAAAATGCATTGTATTGCCCTGCTACCTTTCACATTTTAGAAGCACTAAAAAAAGGCATTCCTGTCTGAATAACAAGCCTCAGCGTATAAAACTATACGCTTTTTTATCCTTTAAATTTTGGTCATTTGTAATTTTTTAGCATTCTATTTGTATTAGATAGCCTACTACACTATCTAAATCAACACAAAACATTATGAAAAATATTATTTTCATTCTATTATCTTTAAACTTTTTAGTCCTTTCTTGCAAGGATAAAAAGGGGTCCTCCAATGGCAATCAACCAGATGGCAGTGGCAATCCATTGATTCCATTTTCTTATGCTTCGATTGACATACAACCGACTTTATTTACAATTGACAACAGTAGAGATACCTTATTATTTGGAAAAACAGGGATCATGGTCTATGTTCCAGCCAAGGCATTTATTGCAAGAGGAAGCAATACGGTGCTAGATTTATACTTAAAGGAATATACCAAGCCTTCCGAAACCTTAGCTCAAAACATATCCAATACAAGCTCTGATAATCAACTATTGATCGCAAGTAAAATCATTCATTTAGAGGCGAAACAAGGAATCAATCAGCTTTCTTTGTCTCCCAACCACGATCTTCGAGTCCATTTTAAACGCATTCCCAAAGCACCCAAAATTAGTTTATGGAGTGGGCAGCCTCAAGCTTGGACTCCGCTAAAGTTTGATCAACCTAAGTTGTTCAATCACATCCTAAAAATAGGTTCTTACAAAGAGGAACATTTTGCGAATGGTGATTTGATTGAGGCTTGGGAAAAATCAAACCTTGAAATCACCAAAGAAGAGGAGCTAGAATTGTGGAAACAACAACAACATTTACACCTCAATTATACGATTAGTCCTACAGGAGCAATAAAAGAAGTCTTTTTTGAAGAAAAAATAAGCACCGATTTTCAAGAAAAGATACTTGCTAAGATGCAGCACTATCCATCTTGCAAACCCTATATCAATGAAAAAGGCGAGGCTGTTAACACTCATTGTCAATACGTTTTTCATGTACATCAAGCAGAACCTAAATACAAAGAAGATTTAAATTATTTGCAGATTTTAGGGCAAGATTATCCTGAACTCATAGCGGAGAAGATTGATCATATTGATGATTTGGAGTTCAAATACCATATTTTTAACATTCGTAAATTGGGTTGGATTGCAGCAGCTCAAGCCTTAGAACAACCTACTTCTGTAGATTTAGTAATCAATGTTGAGCCCAATTTTTTGGCAGAGGTAAAAATCATGCTCAATCGCTCCAAAATTATTCTAAAAGGTAAACGAATAGGGAATAAAATTAGTTTTTTGGGATTGCCCAAAAATGAAGCCATACAAATCATTGCCTTTGGCGAAAAAAATAAGCAACCTCTGATGGCTTCTACCCAAGCCAATTCTTCGGATGGTGTTATTGATAATCTAACCTTTTCTACCTCTTCTTATGAAGCTATAAAATCTGCTATAAAAAAAGTAAATTAAGCAAGGTTGTTCTTTAAAAATGATAATTTCGCTGCAACAATTTTATTTTTAGCAAGAATTTATAGTTTAACATGACCATATTTCCAGTACAACATATTCAACGTTTAGCAATAAAACTTAAGCCTGCAGCTCAACGCATGGTCAAAAAGGGACACCCTTGGGTTTTTGAAGGGGGAATTACCAAACAAAGCGCAGCAGGAAAGGCTGGTGATCTGGCAATTATTTACGACAACAAAAAGAATAAATTTTTGGCTTGTGGTCTCTATGACCCAGATTCTCCTATTCGAATTAAAGTCCTGCAATTCCATAAGTCTGCGGTGATTAATTCAGATTGGTTTGAGCAAAAAATTCAAGCAGCTTACCAAAAACGAGCTAGCTTATTAGCGACAGATACCAATAGTTACCGCCTAATTTATGGAGAGAATGATGGTCTCCCAAGTTTGGTTGCAGATGTTTATAAAGATATTATTGTTGTCAAGCTTTATTCCGCAATTTGGTTGCCTTATTTAAAGGATATTTTACCCATTTTATTGCGTATCAGCCAATGTCAAACCATGGTCTTGCGCTTGAGTCGTTCCCTGCAACAGGTTGCTCAGGAGCTAGGGGTTAGTGATGGTCAAGTTTTATATGGTCAACTAAAGGATGAAGTAGTGGTATTTAAAGAGCATGGCATTGCCTTTTCGGCTAATGTTATTCATGGTCACAAAACGGGGTATTTCTTGGATCATCGCCACAATCGACTAAAAATAGGCAACCGCTCTAAAGGGAAAAAAGTATTGGATGTATTTGCCTATGCGGGTGGATTCTCCGTTCATGCACTAGCCAAAGGTGCGACAGAGGTTGTCAGCATTGATATTAGTGCTAAAGCCCTCGAAATGGCACAACAAAATGCAGCGCTCAATCCTCACACTGGTCAACACATTACTTTAGCCGTTGATGCATTTAAAGGCTTGGAAGAATTGATTCAAAAAAGGAAACTATTTGATATTGTAATCATTGATCCTCCCTCCTTTGCAAAAAAAGAAACAGAAGTAGAAGGCGCAAAAAATAGTTACAAAAGATTGGCTGCACTAGGCTGCCAATTGGTCAAAAAAGGAGGCTTATTGGTCTTGGCTTCTTGTACAGCACGCATCAAAGCAATTGACTTTTTTGAAAGCGTAGAAAGTAGCCTCAAATCAAGTGGTCGAGCATTCCAAATTCAAGAAAAAACCTACCATGATGTAGACCACCCTATTGGTTTTCCAGAGGGAGCTTATTTAAAGTGTGGTTATTATAGGCTGCAAAACTGATGTTAACTTAGTGTAGTGCTTCTTTATTCCTTTACTATAATTTTCGTTTAACTATTCCATACAATACAAAATGAAACTTGATTTAGACTTTGTCCGCAAGGAATATCCATCTCTTAGAGAGGATTATGTTTTTTTTGATAATGCAGGAGGTTCTCAAACGCTTCAGCGGGTCATGAACAAAATCACTGAATATTACATGACTTCAGATGTTCAATTAGGAGCAAGTTATAGCCTTTCTACCCTAGCTAGGGAGCGTGTCAACAGTGGAACTGCTCAAATTGCTAAGACCCTAAATACTAAACTTGCCCACGAAGCCATCATTGGGAGTTCTTCTACCGCATTAATCCGTTTATTTTCTATTGTAATCGGGCAAACGCTAAAAGCAGGGGATGAAATTATCATTAGTAATGCAGACCACGAAGCCAATATTAGCCCTTGGAAAAGCTTGGCGGAAAAAGGCATCGTTATCAAAATCTGGGAGTTTAATACAACGAGCTTTCGGTTAGAATTAGAAGACCTCAAAGCACTCATGACCTCCAAAACCAAACTGGTTGCCTTTTGTCATGTATCAAATATCTTTGGAACGATCCATCCCGTTAAAGAAATTACAGCCTATATTCATAGCCAAGGAGCGCTTTCTTTTGTGGATGGTGTCGCTTATGCGCCACACCGCTTACCTGATGTACAAGAATTGAATGTAGATTTTTATGTTTATAGCATCTACAAAGTTTTTGGTCCTCATATTGGTGTTTTGTATGGCAAAGAAGAACATTTACTTCGCCTACCAGGTATTAATCACAGTTTTATTCCTCCAGATGATCTCCCTTACAAATTTCAACCTGGGGGACCGAACTACGAACTAACCTATAGTCTAAATGGCATTGTAGAATATCTTCAAGCAGTTGCTCAACATCATGGAATTGATCCCAAGGCATCGGTTCGAGAACAACTACAATTTGCTTATGATTTATTTGATGCACACGAAGAACTTCTTGTTCAACGCTTGCTTGATTTTTTAATGCAAAAACCCAATGTCCGTCTTATTGGCGAAAAGACAGCCGATAAAGCAATCCGTGTTTCTACTATTGCTTTTGTTGTCAATGGAATGCACAGCTCAGAAATTGATGCTAAAGTTGCTGCACAAAATATTGGCATTAAAACAGGTAATTTTTATGCAAAAGGGATTACCAAGGCACTTGATTTGGATAAGCAAGGGGGTGTCGTTCGAGTCAGCATTGCTCATTACAATACCTTAGAAGAATTGGAACGCCTAATTGCTGTTTTTGAGCAAATTTTATAGCCCCCATTCTTTTATTCAATGGTTTAATGTTTTATTATTGTAGCTTCATTCTAGCAATACACTTTTATGGCAAAGAAAAAACATCCATCTTCTAAGGCAAGTTTGCATCCACGCAATAAACATCAGGGTTCTTATGACTTTGTAAAACTAATTCATGCCTATCCCTTCTTAGAAGATTTTGTTTTTATCAATCAGTATGGACATCAAACCATTGATTTTTTTGATCCCATTGCGGTCAAAGCATTGAACAAAGCCTTACTAAAGCAATATTATTCTATTGACTTTTGGGACATTCCTGAAAACTACCTTTGCCCACCTATCCCAGGGAGAGTAGACTATATTCATTATGTTGCTGACCTATTGGCTAGTCATAATCAAGGTAAAATTCCCAAAGGCAAAAAAATTAAAGTTTTGGATATTGGGGTAGGTGCTAACTGTATTTATCCGCTACTTGGAACCCAAGAATACGGTTGGTCTTTTGTTGGAGCTGACATCAATAAAACAGCGTTGGCTTCAGCACATGAAATTATCAACAACAACAAACACCTTCGTAACAGTATAGAACTTAGATGGCAAGCCCAAGCCCAACAGCTTTTTAAAAGCATTGTTCGCCCCAAGGATTATTTTGATTTATCCATTTGTAATCCTCCCTTTCATCCTTCTGCCCAAGCTGCTCAAGAAGCCAATCTTCGCAAATTAAAAAATTTAGGGCAAAAAGAATCGGGAAAATCCAGTCTAAATTTTGGAGGACAGCAAGAGGAATTATGGTGTGAAGGAGGAGAGCTTCAGTTTGTCAAAACCATGATTCTTCAAAGCAAAACTTTTGCCAATTCTATTGGTTGGTTTACAACATTAATCTCCAAAGAAATACATCTTAAACCTGCTTACAAATGTTTAAAGCAGGTCAACGCTCAGCAAGTCAAAACCATAGCAATGGGACAAGGAAATAAGAAAAGTCGCATTTTAGCTTGGACGTTCTTCTAGTTGGAGCAGGTCTCTTTTTTAAAAATGTTTGGCGAAGAATTCAACAATTTGTTTTACGATCAATTCAATGGTCTCTTTTCGAAGCACTGGATTAATTAAATTAAAGGTTTCTTCTTGCTTAAAATCTTTTAACCATAAATATTCTCCATTTTCTAAGGTTAAATATTTCCACCAATAAATATCATCATCTTCATGCCTCTTTATTTCGTTTGATTTTCTTAATTCTTCAAACTTCTCCTTCTTTTCAGCCGAAACTTCATCCATATGTACCCCCCACCAAAGCTGTACATTTTTTTCATGCAAAATATGCACCTTAATCCCCTCTTGGTAGTCAAAACTAAGGCTACAGTCCTCCCCCTGTTTATTCGAAGAGTCGTGCGCAATATTCTTAATAGCATGCGCCGTTATTCCAGCAGTATCTATATTTTTAAAGCCTTTTTCTGTTAAATGCTGTTCTAACTCTTTCCAAAAGTCATCGATGGCATGCCATTTAACATGCTTAAAATTATCCACCAAATACTTTGCAGCCTTCATGGTTTGAGCATTTGTCCCTATGGCATCTTTTAACTCCTTTCGCTCTTCGATATTTGTTTCTTCGTTTGTCATCTTCTGGATTAGTTTTTGGTATTGAATAATGCTTTCTCTTAAAAAAGGTTGGGCAACAACAACTGGCAATATGCACGCCAACCAATCTAAAATATGCTCCTGATAAGACAAACACTCACCATTTAGATCCTCTAATGTATTATCTTTTCCTAAACTATTTTTTCCTAAACTATATTGAGAAGGCGGATGCCCATCCAAACTCAGATAAAAAGTCTTAATTTGAGATTCAGGAATTCGCTCATTCTTCCTAACATGTTCAAAGTACCGCTTTAATTGATCTTTCTGATCTCCTGCATAAATTTTATTCTCTATAATAATGGCATGCTTTGAACTTCTATCGATAATTAAAATATCAATATTATTATTTTCTTGTTTAGCAATTTCTTCAGGATAAACAATTGCCTTTTGATAATTGAGAGGATCAAGACTTACTAATTTCAAAAACGCATTCAAAAAAAGATCACCTAACCCATGAGAGGCAAAAGGATTTAATAAGACCGCAATAAAACGAGAATGCAGCCTTCGTTCATCGTGCTCTTTATGCAGTGCTGTAAAAATATTGAACTGCTCCTCTCCTGCCCTTTTAGTCTCATAACGCTCTTGTACAATTTCTAGCTTTTGGAGTAGATAATTAAGGTCTTTCATAGTAGTAGATTAAGTCTTGAATTATTTTTGTCCTATAGAAAAGGATCTAAAAAATTGAATCTTAAAAGACTGGTCGTTCTAATAATAGTTCGATTATTTTTCATCGAACCAACACCCAAACTACAAGAAAATAAAGCAAAAACATAACATTTAAAACAATATATCAAAATCTTTTGTAGGTTTTGCCCCTACTGGCAAATCTTCTTCCTATATAATTTCGTAGTATTAAGAGGGGAATAAAAAAAGCTACTTGGAGTTCCAAGTAGCTCTATTATCTTTTTGTTTTAAACATTTACATTGGCATATTTGGCATTAGCCTCAATAAAAGCTCGGCGTGGCGGAACCTCGTCGCCCATAAGCATAGAGAAGACAGCATCTGCGGATTCAAAATCTTCAATATTAGCTTGGCGCAAGGTACGAGAACCAGGATCCATAGTTGTTTCCCACAATTGTTCTGCATTCATTTCCCCCAAACCTTTATAACGCTGAATACTCACACCATTTTCGCCTCCCAAAGAAGCAATTGCTTGATCTCGATCCAAGTCATTCCAGCAATAAATAGCACGTTTGCCTTTTTTAACTTGGTACAATGGAGGTGCAGCAATATAGATGTATCCATTTTCAATCAATGGACGCATATAACGGAAGAAGAACGTCAAGATTAACGTAACAATGTGACTACCATCGACATCGGCATCACACATAATAATAATCTTGTGATAACGCAATTTCTCGATGTTCAAGACTCGTTCTCCATCTTTCTCTTCGATGCGAACGCCTAGCGCTGTAAACATATTTTTGATCTCCTCATTTTCGTAGATCTTATATTCCAAGGCTTTTTCTACATTCAAGATTTTACCCCTCAAAGGAAGAATCGCTTGAAACTCACGATCACGTCCTTGTTTGGCAGTACCTCCCGCAGAATCTCCCTCTACCAAATAGATTTCTGACTTATCGGGATCTTTAGAAGAACAATCTGCTAACTTACCAGGAAGCCCAGAACCTGTCAACACATTTTTGCGTTGTACCATTTCTCTAGCTTTGCTGGCAGCACTACGTGCTTTTGCAGCAAGGATAACTTTATCCATTAGCATTTTTGCAGCAGAAGGGTTTTCTTCTAAGAAAATTTCTAAGGCATTACGCACACAAGCAGAAACAATAGAAGTAACCTCAGCATTTCCTAGTTCTCCTTTGGTTTGACCTTTAAATTGAGGATCAGGAACCTTAACAGCAATAACAGCCGTTAAGCCCTCTCTAAAATCTTCACTAGAAATTTTGACTTTAGCTTTGGTAAACAAATCCTTAGTCTCGCCATATTTTTTTAATACATGAGAGACTGCACGACGAAAACCATTTACGTGCGTTCCACCCTCAATTGTATTGATGTTATTAACATAGGAGCGTAAATTTTCACGATAAGAGCGATTATATTGAAACGCCACTTCTACAATTACGTTATCCTGTTCCCCTGTTACATGTACAGGAAGATCAACTAAAACCTCTCGCCCACTTTGCTTATCAATGTGCTGAACAAATTCTAATAGTCCCCCCTCAGAGAAAAACGTTTCTTGTGGATGCTCCCCTTTTTCGTTTGTCTCTCGTTTGTCGGTCAAGGTCAAATTTAAGCCCTTGTTCAAATAAGCCAACTCACGCAAACGTTTTGCTAACGTTTCGTAGCTATATACTCGTTCTGGGAAGATTTCTGGGTCTGGCAAAAAGGTAATATTGGTACCTGTGATGTCTGTTTCTCCAACAACATCTACTGCCGTTTGTGGGATTCCTTGAGAATACGTTTGAGTAAAGATTTTTCCCTCTCTATGCACCTCAGCTTTTAACATACTAGACAAAGCATTTACACAAGAAACACCTACCCCATGTAGACCACCAGAAACTTGATACGTTTGTTTGTCAAATTTTCCCCCTGCATGCAGGACAGTCATAACAACTTCTAAAGCCGATTTTTGGAGTTTTTGATGCATTCCTGTTGGAATACCACGACCATTATCTTTTACGGTAATAGAATTATCCTCATTGATAATAAGCTTAATGTGGCTACAGTGTCCTGCCAAATGCTCATCAATTGAGTTATCCAAAACCTCATAAACGAGGTGATGTAACCCTTTTTCATCTGTGCTTCCAATATACATTCCTGGACGCAATCGTACGGCTTCTAATCCTTCTAAAGCGGTAATATTATCCGCTCCATATTGGGTTTTATTTTTTGCCGTTTCCTCTTCGTTTATTTTATCGTTTTCCATAAGAGCAAAGATACAAAAAAATACCCAAATATCTATAATATTTTTGCAGCAAAAACAAGCTATCTACATCTATAAAAAACGAATATTTTATTCGTTCCAAAAATTCCCTTAACTCGAAAATGAAGTTCATCCTTTTTATTAAAAATCTAACCTAACATGAACTAGTTTTATCCCAAAACAATGTTCATAAATAACATAGCCAAGTCAATTTTTTAGGATCTCTTCAATGCTCTGCCATTTTGGGAATTTTATTCCAATAAGAAGCTCCTTTTGTCAAAAAACATTCACAATCAACACCAAAGAAAAAAAGAAAACCAACGAATAATAATTCTTATTTTTTTTCTTTTGCCCTATAATATAAGGTTTGTTTCTTGTGAAGAACAGATCTCATTTTTTATTTCTACCACATCACAAAACAAACACAAAAACCTAATAATCAATAGATTAATCAAAAGGCACGGTTCTTGCTAAGCTAAAGCCTATCCATATTGGACAGAGCTTGTAGTTTTTTTCATTAAAAATAAAACAACATTTACCTGAAAACAGAGCGTTATTTTGATAACAATCTCTTTTCCAAGCTATATCAAAGAAATTCACTAAGGTAAATCTAGTGTAAGGCATTTCACTCCTAAAAGAGATCAAAAAAATAATGTCAAGCACTTTTTCCGTTATGAAGCATCTATTTGCAGCATTAGCGATTTGTGTAGCAACCAATACACAACAAGCAGAACCAGTTTTTGCTCCTTTACTAGAAGAAACCTCAAAACCTGAAATCATAGAGGAATTTATTCCTGATTTCTCAATAATTACGATTGACCATGCTAGAGAATACATCCAAACGATTTATCCCTATGCCGTCAAAGTTCAGAAAGAGCAGTCTATACCTGCTCCAATTACCTTAGCCATTGCTTGTTTAGAAACAGGTTATGGTCGTAGTTTTAATGCCAAAGAAAAGCACAATCATTTAGGGATAAGAGTTTACCAAAATGGAAAAGCTGGCTACAGACGCTTTTCTTCTCTTGATGAATGTTTTGATTATTACACTGGCATGTTTAACATGGCTCGTTATGCTCCTTTACAAGATATAGAAGCCAACGATCTACCCGCCTTTATCAAGGGCTTACAAGAATGTGGATTTAATCATCGTGACAAGTATAGCAAAATGCTAGCAACCATGATTGATTTCTTACACTTAGAAGAATTAGAGTACCCAATGGTGTAGTTTTTTAGTGCTGGTTCTTGCATTAAGCAAGAATCAGCACATTTACATTTCTACTAGCATTAGTCTAACAAATGTTTTAGTAAATCTGGATCTAGGTAATTTTCTTTTTTCTTCCTAGCATCTATGATTTTTCGAAGTGCTTTTCGTATATAATTTCGTTTTTTATCATTCAAAGCCACTCCAAAAACAAGACTTTGCCGTCCTTCCAATAAAATTTCAATTGTCGTGCTAATTCGATTAGAATACAGTTGTTCTTTTTCGTCTTTTATGTCGATCACATCATCCAAAAAAAACTGATTTTTGCTTTTAAGAAGCGGCATTCCAGAAATAAGGACTCCTTCTTCTTGGCTAAGCCTAACTTCTACCATCCCTCCTATTCCTAATAAGCCAAACCAAGTAAACACTAAGCCTAGCCAAATAAATACAATTCCCATTAGTGTATAAACAATGCTAAATTCTCCTAAACTTAATTGAACAGCAAAAAAAGCAAAAAAGGAGGCTATAAGCCAAGCTACTCCCAACACAAAAGAAAGCCAGCCATATTTTGATTTAGCAGTAGCTCCTACCCTCAAATAACCATCTTTAGAAATCACCCAAGTCCCCTTAGGTCGTTCGTCCATATCAAATACAGCCATCTCCTTTTTTAGTTGCTCTCTTTGCTTGACTGCTTCTATTTTAAATACCAATTTACAATTGGGGCATTCGGCAAGATCAGCAGCAACATGAAGATGAGCTGTAGGGATTTTTGTATTACAATCTGGACAATTCATAGTAATCAGTTCTACTTACTTAATTTATAACACTCCATTGGTTACCTGTAGTGCTATTACATGTATATATACGAAATAATGGATTATAATAGTTCAGTGGTTCCTAACTAAAAGATCAACGAACTAATGGGATTAAACAACCTTAACTAAAAAATGGGCTAACCTTACCAATGGATTTCAAAATCTAACTTACCTTCTGCCTGTAAATAAACTTCAAAGTTTTTTTCTCCAATAAAAACTTGATTAATGTCTACATAGTCAAATTTTCCAGTCAGTGTACCAATTTGTTCCTCCAATTTAAAATCATTTATTTGTGCCTGCAAATCTTTTAATGAATCGGACAGTCCAAAACGAGCATTTTCTTTTAATGCTTTCATTATTTTTGGATGCAAGATCCAGTCTGCAAATTTAAGTATGATATTTTTAGATTGGGTTGTAAATGCTAAATCATCCAAATAAACTTCTTGTGAATGCGCATCATATTTGGGAAGTCCCGAAAGATAAAGCATTGCCTTTTGCTTCGTCGTTTTTGCCTTTAGGACTTCAATTGCTACTGCTGCTTTTTTAGCACTTGGATAAATCCTAACTTTTCCAATGGTATAGCCGTGCTTTGCATAGTTTTGATCCACATAATTTTTTAGAAAAACCTGCAACTCCCTTGCGGCATAATCCAAGGGTACTGTTCCATTGACATAAATAGAAGTTCGAGTTTGGTAATTTTCTACTGCAAAATCTACTGTTTTAGGAATACTTTCCTGTGGTTTTGTTTCCGATAATGCCACCATAGGTTTTGCCTTTGCTCCTATACAGAATTGGAGTTGATTATCTACCCCCTTTCCACTTCCATTGAGAGGAGATACAAAAACTTGTTGCACCCGAGGAATTAACCAAATATTTTCTGCCAAATGATAAGGTTGTCCCAATTGTTGAGCAACGGTATTAATTTTTTCTTGAAAGCTAAGGTAGTCACTTTGAATACTATTGCTTAATAATCGTTGCAATTGCTGAGTGATAATTTTATTAACGGATTGGTTGATGTGTTTTTTTAGTGGTTCTAAAATTGGTCGTAACAACTGAGGAAAATCCACCTCCTTAATGGCTTTAGAAGAACAGATTTTTTGAAACTTAATTCTACCATTGTCATCATCGAGTAGGACATTAATTTGAGCATTTGAAGTCAATTCTATTCGACCATTCATAACTACTCTTGCCTGCATAGGACAGTTCAAGCTCCCCTCTAATTTAGCATGTTCTCCCAAGATAGTAATTCTATTCTTTAAATCCACTTGGGTTTCCAAATCTAACAATACATCCATATAAAATTGATCTCCATCAAACCAAAAATCAAAGTTTGACAAATTGACCTCGTACAAAACCTTTGAAGAGACATGAAATGTTTTATCCACCCATTTTAATAGCGGACTAGTGATACGATCCCAAAGGTTTTGATCTCCCTCCTTTTGCTTCCCTGACAATTTCATTTTTAACGCTTCAGTCTCTCCTTTTAGCACAGGATTTGGAAATTGCTGATAAAAAGCTTCCTTTAAGTCTTGTGATTTGATTGTTAGAGGGATTTGAAGAATTGACAAAGGTAATTCTGGAAGGTTTAGGGGGACTACCTGTTTAGGTAATCGTTCATTTTTTATGGGACAAGCGGTAAAGATTAACGCTATAAAAATGAAACTTAGTAACTTCAATAATTTCATTAAGATGTCATCTATTTACAATCTGCTCAGGTCGCAGCGGACAATTCATTTTTTTACAAAGGAGTAAAATTTAAACTTAAAAAGGTAAATTATTTACATCTACATTTCCCCCTGTTAATATGACCCCTATTTCCATTCCTTCAAAGCGCTCTTTTTGTTGTAAAATAGCTGCAAAAGGAACAGCCGAAGAGGGTTCTACAATAATTTTCATTCGTTCCCAAATCAACCGCATAGCCGCAATGATCTCTGACTCACTAACCGTAATAATATCATCCAAATACTTGGTGATAATTTCAAACGTTTTGTCTCCAATATTAGTAAGCAAACCATCAGCAATAGAATTAGTTGTTGTATTGGTAGCCCTTCTTTTGGTGGTAAACGATCGAAAAGCATCATCTACCGCCTTGGGTTCTGCCCCTATAATACGAGCATCAGGCAATAAATAATGCGTTGCTAGTGCCGTTCCACTCATTAATCCCCCTCCCCCTATTGGTGCCATTATTACATCCAAATTGATTAATTCTTCTATTAATTCTTTAGCCGCAGTAGCCTGCCCTGCAATGATGTTATAATGATCAAAGGAAGGAATATAGATAGCTCCTGTTTCTTCCACAACCTTTGCTAAAGTCGCTTGTCTACTCTCGTTGGTCGCTTCACAAAAAATCACATTTGCCCCATAATCTAGTGTAGCATTTTTCTTGCTAAGTGGCGCATTATTGGGCATTATAATATAACTACTTATGCCGTGAGTTTTAGCGCTCAATGCCAAAGCTTGCGCATGATTTCCAGAAGAATGTGTCGCAACCCCCTTTGCTCTTTCAGCTTCATCCAAAGCTAGAATAGCACAAGAAGCCCCTCTTATTTTAAAAGCACCTACTTTTTGAAAATTTTCACATTTAAAATAAACCCTTGCACCTACAATATCATCAATGCTTTTATTATTTAGCACAGGTGTACGATGAATATAGGGCTTAATGGCTTCATGAGCCGCTTCTATATCATCTAAACTCGGAATATCTGTCAGTCGTTTCATTATTGCGGTTGATTAAAATAAAGGGTTCATCTACAAATTTTGTGAGCACTAAAAAAGCAAAACTTAGGACTTCTCCTTAATTGTTCTAGTCTTAAAAATATCCCATCCCTTTACATTCTACAAAACTTAATAACGTTAAATTAGTTCTTATACTTCAAAAATTTATGTTTTTAGTACAAGAAGTTTATAGAAGTTAAAAAATTGACAAAAAAATGTAATAATGATTAATTATTCTGTGTACAGGGCAACCCAGCTTGCTGGCTCACGAGCAAAGCGAGCTAAACTATAAAACAAAGTGTTCTTTGACATATCGTGTGGAAACCCAGCTCTCTTATTGCTACTTTTGTTATAAGTTATAGGTAGTAAGTCGTATGCTTAGTCTCTGTTCATACAGGACTTACGACTTACTACCTATAAACTTTCTTCTAAACCACATAAACGTAGTGCACGAGCAGTTTGGTATGGTGTACCAACGGGGATGCCTAGCAGCGAAGCTAAAAGTAGCAGAAAGCTTACCCTTTGTTAGTGCTTGTCACACAATTCATCAAAGAACCTTTATTATAAAAAAACTTTTACTAGATACAAAGCTTTAAATTTAAATCACTCTGAATACAGTTCGATAAAAATTCTTTCATTATGCTGTGAATTAACTTTTTTCCTTATATTTATCGTAACACACTATAATAACACCTCACTACTGAACCTCTTAGGAGGTTTGGTAGTTTTTTTTATCGAATAAAATTTACACTCTAGCAATGCCTTTCTAAACTAAAGAATGGGCGCTCTTCTATTAATATTGATCTAGATAACGCTGTAATTCTTGTTGGCTTGATCGATTCACTAAGGCAGCTTTGATACTTGCGTAATTTTGTGGGTCAAATGTTTTTTGGTAGGCCTGTTTAGCAAAATCCAATCGAACATCTTCAAAAATAAACAAGCCCATAATTTCCTTAATTTGTTCTGTTGTTAGAAAATTAGCTGAAATAACCACCTTTGCTTCTTCAAATCGATCCTTATCAGAAGAAAAAGCCTCAATCTTGCTTTTTGCGGTTGCAAAATCTCGTATAGACATAGCCTGTATAGGATTGCCACTGGTAGGATTATTTTGACTCCCTCCCATCCTTTGAATGTATTCATTCAATTCACGCTTTTTATTGGAATCTGTCAACGTTTCTTTTACCAAATAATAGTTTCGTTGATCGACTGTTTTGGCATAGGCGTACTTCGCAAAATCCAATCGAATGTCTTCAAAAATAAATAGCCGCATCAACTCTTTTACATGATGTGCCGACCAATAGGTTTGATCGCTGATTTGTTTGGCACGAACAAGTTTCTCTCGATCTGTTGCCAAAGCAGCAATTTGCGCCTTTACATTAGCAAACTCAGCATCAGAAAGCACCACTTTATCATTGGTTGTATTTCCGTTATTAATTGGGTTAATACCTACTGTTCCATTATGGTTTGGACGATTATTGTTCCAAGTGTTATTATTGTTGTTGTTACTATTATTGGTGTTGGGCATTCCATTAGGACGACCATTATTGGGATTATTGGTGTTCCAATTATTGTTATTAGGAGTTCCGTTGGGGCGTCCGTTATTGGGGGAATTATTCCATCCATTTCCATTTCCTCCCTGTCCCAAATTAGAATTGTGATTAATCCCTCCATGATTTAAATGAGATGGGCGATTATAATCATGAATAGGCTGTCCTTCTAACCATTCATCCAATTCACGTTTGCTCGAAGAAAAAGTAAAAGCATCAAAAACCATATAATAGTTTTTTTGATCGTAAGTTTTTGGGTATGCATAACGAGCAATGTCTTCTTGCCCTCCTTTGAAACTAAATTCTTTAATCAATACTTTTACCTGACGGGTATAAATGTAATTGCCATCAATCAACTGCTTTGCAACCCTCATTTTGCCATTGTCAAACGATTCGTTTCGTACATATTGGAGCGCTTGCGAAAATTCTGCATCTGTCATTGGGATGGGACCATAATAAGGGTCACTTTGATAATCAATAATAGGTTGTGTGCTGACCCATTGACTTACTTTATCCTTACTTGATGAAAACGTAAAAACATCATAAATCATATAATAGTTCTTTTGGTCGTAAGTTTTTGGGTACGCATACATGGCCAATTTTTCTTGACTGTCCTTGAATGAAAATTCCTTTATCATCGTTTTTACTTGACCTGCCAAAACATAGTTCCCATTAATTACTCCTTTCGCAATTCTCATTTTGCCATCGTCAAAAGACTCTTGTTGTATGTGTCTAAGTGCTTGTCCAAATTCTGCTTCTGACATTGGGATAGGATGTGGGTGATAATGCTGTGCTTGCCCCAAAACAAGAACGCTAAATAGTGTGACTAGTGTGTATATAGTTTTCATAGTTGTTATTTTTTGCTCAAAGTAATTAATAGTCTTCACAATGCCAAAAGTGTACCATTAGAAGCCCATATCATGCATCAATACTAAACAAGCAAGACAATACAAAACCTAAGCACCTAAAAACAAGCCCATTACCAACAACTCATAAAATGATTATTTAATTGTTTTTTCTATTGATAATACTGCGTTAATTAGCTAGTGCGCTAGCGCTTATGAGTTCCCTGAGGTCGGTTCGTTACACTCGTGAGATAGTTTTTTGCTTTTTTATAAAAAAAAGAAAAGCCAGAGCTTCCTCAAACTCTGGCTTTATTCACACCCTATATCCTATTTAAGTAATGAATCTAAATTATTGATAGTTTATTCGAGCAATCTTTTTAATCTTAACTGTGTTGAAAATACTCGCCATAGCTAAGGCTATGACTGTGTTTTTCGCCTTGTTAATATCAAAAATCTTTTACTGCAAATTCTATAAATAATTTTGCCCCATTACTTATAAATAGGTTATTTTAAATTAATACTCCGTTAAAAAATCAACGGAGTATTGCTAAATAATTTCTTCTTATTATTCTTTGATGAATTTCATCGTTTTTTGTGTTGTTTCGCTAGTTAATTTTACTAAGTAAATACCAGCTGGCAATTCACTAACAGGAAGTGTTACTTGTTGCTCGCCTGCGTCTAAATCCAATACTTGGTGGTAAGCAATTTTACCAGTAACGTCTAAGATAGCAACTGTACCATTGATTGCTTCAGTTGTATTAATTGCTAAGTTCACTGTTTCACGAGCTGGATTAGGGAACAAGTTGATGGCAACATCTGTTTGTTCTACTTGCTCTACAGCTGTATAGAAATTAATTACTGGAGGCAAAGTATTTACTGTAAATCCAGGCTTTGTAAAGTTACGGCTAAAGTTTCCGCTTGAGTCAATTGTAATTGTATCACAGAATGTAACTACACAACCATTAACATTATCTACTGCCATTAAGCAAACTACATAAGAACCATAGCTGTTGTAAATATGTGTTGGTGAGCCAGAGAATCCTCCTGTATTGTCACCAAAATCCCATACAAATGTAAATTGAGCATTAGCTGCCGCACCACTAACAACAGGTTGCATCCACAATAAGAATGGGTTTGTTGAATCTTGGTTGATGTTAATATCTGCTGTTAGATTAACACATGGTCCTGCTGGATTTCCATTGTTATTAGTAGTAATCATAATCGTATCACAGTAAGTAAACGTACAACCAGCAGAGTCAGCTGTCAAACATACCACATGGTAACCATTGGTAGCAAATGTAAAGGTTGGGTGAGAAGCAGTAGAAGTGTTTCCGTTACCAAAATCCCAGTTGAAGTTTAGTGGATATTGGTTTCCTACAATTTGAGGAGCAAACGAAACCGTTCCTGTTGAATCTACAGTATAAGTAAAGTAGCTATTAGCAAAGGCTCCACATGGGTTAGATGCTCCACCCACACAGAAGTTAGTAGTTTCAGCGTAAGCAAAGGCTCCACCAGCAGCCAAAGTAGCTCCAGTTGAATTGTCTACCAAAGCATAGTCACCTTGACCATATTGGCAACAAATTCCGTCTCCATAGCTATCATAGATTGTAAAGTTATAACAACCATTTGGCAAACAAAGTGTATGTGTCATTGTGCTAGCGCTCATAAATGGAGGATAAGAAAAACTTCCAACTACAGCACCACTTGCATCGGTCACTTCCCAAGAAGTTTCACCTGCGTAATTGTCCAAATTGATGGTCAAAGTTACTTCATTTTGAGTACAACCACCACCATTGTTTTGTACATAGATAGAATCACAATAGGTTTCTACACAACTAGAATCATCTACCGTCAAGCATACATAGTGCCAGCCATTTGACAATTGCACCGTTGGGTTCATTGCATTGCTATAAGTACCATTTCCAAAATCCCATGTGTAGTAAGCACCAGCTTGGAAGCCTCCAACAAAAGAATAGAAATGTACATTGTTACCTGCTCCTGTAGAATCTCCAAATGATACAAATGTATTGGCACATGGATTTCCTCCATTTCCTACTGTAACGGTGTCGTAATAAGTATAAGAACATCCAGTAGTATCAGAAATCGTCAACGTTACTCCATAAGAAGTACCAACAGCATAAGTATGAGACGGATTCGCTCCAAATCCGAAGTTACCATCTCCAAAGTTCCAGTAGTACCCATAAGAAGGAGTACCTCCTGTTATTGTACTTGTAAAATTAACAGTCGTTCCGCTTGTTGTATAGTTAAAGGTACCAGCAAATCCTGCACATGGATTTCCATTATTTTGTACATAGATAGAATCACAATAGGTTTCTACACAATTAGAATCGCCTACTGTCAAACATACATAGTGCCAGCCATTTGACAATTGTACCGTTGGGTTCATCGCATTGCTATACGTACCATTTCCAAAATCCCATGAGAAGTAAGTACTAGCTTGGAAACCACTAACAAAAGAATAAAAATGTGTATTGTTACCTGCTCCTATAGAATCAACAAACCATACTGATGTGTTACATGGATTTCCACTATTTTGTACATAGATAGAATCACAATAAGTTTCTACACAACTAGAATCATCTACCGTCAAACATACATAGTGCCAGCCATTTGACAACTGTACCGTTGGGTTCATCGCACTGCTATAAGTACCATTTCCAAAATCCCACAAGTAGTAAGCGCCAGCTTGAAAACCACCAACAAAAGAATAGAAATGTGTATTGTTACCCGCTCCTGTAGAATCTCCAAACGATACAAATGTATTCGCACATGGATTATTATTACCATTCACAACAATAGTATCACAATATACACTACCACATGAATCATAAGTATTGGTTAAAGAATCAAAAACAGTCCCTGCTGCATAAAAGCAAATATAATGTGTTCCATTTGGCAACGTCAAGGTAAGATTAGCCCCACTTCCCAAGTAAGCATTCGTATTTCCGTCTACATAATACATTGTAGAGGTTATTGGGTGATAACCCGTTGATTGCCCTGTAAGCGTCACATTATTTCCAGATACACTTGATGTATAACTAACGGAGTGTCCTGCGCATGGATTAGAGTTTCCTCCCGAAACATAAACAGAATCATGCTGTGTATGCTGACATCCTGAAATCGTATCGATCACTGTCATGTCAACAGCATACCACCCTTGTCCAGGATAAGTAAAAGATGGATTAGGGGCATTAGAGGTTCCTAACCCATGAAAGTTCCAATTATAAAAAATTGCTGCTCCCCCCGTTACTGCTGATGTAAAATTAAAAGTACTACCACTATTCGTATAGGTAAAGCTGCCGCTAAATCCTGCACATGGGTTTCCTCCATTGTTTACATAGATAGAGTCACAATAAGTTGTTTGGCATCCTGTTATAGAATCCAAAACCGTCAAACAGACATAATGATAACCGATTGCTGGCGTTCCTCCAAAGGTGAACGATGGATTGGCTCCATAAAGCGTATGATTGGTATAGTTGCTATAGTCATCAATGGTCCAAATGTAAACAGGATTAAAAAGACCCCCACTCACCGATGAGGTAAAATTGTAGGTATTCCCTGTATTGGTATGAGTAAACGAAGCCGTACACTGTGCCTGTAAGCTAGCATTTACGCCAAATAGGAATATCATGGCTAATGTTAAATAATTAAAGACTTTCATAAGTTGGTTATGATTTTTTTGAATTAAACGTAATTATTAAAATTGAGGTGCGGTTACCCGTTTTAACACTACAATAATAGATAAAGCCTTAGGGCAATAAAAAGACTTTTTTATTCAAAAAAAATACACTTACAAAAAATAAATATCCACAACCAACACAAAATCAAAATAAATACAACCCTATAAACTAAAAAAACTTTTATCAAACAAAAATAACACCTTAAAAATATAAAGTTCTTTTAACTATTTTTTTCACATTTTCTTTTGCAAAAGAAAGCGACCATTAACAAAATGGTAATCATTTTTATTGATGGTAATCGTTTCACCTTCTTTGATTTGAGCAATATGATAAATATCTTCTTTAATTAAATGAATAGAACCTCCCGTTGCATGCGCTAAATTTAGGTATTCTTCATTAATTTGATGATCTCTAAAGCAGCTTTTATACTCTACGCCACATAAAATAATTCGAATGGGTACATTGAGTTGCTCCATCAATTCTAAATCTCTTATCGGGCTGTAATTATCTGCTATTAAAAAAATTTCATGCCCTTCATTACAATGCTGCTTTGCCGCCAATAAAGCCTCAATATCATTTTCGGGGCCATCTCCTCCTCCTCCATTACGCATCCCTTTGCGCATGCTATTAAGAATGGTTTTAAAATCCTTAATTTGTCCTTGGCAAAAATATAGTCCTCCCGTTGATCCAATTGTTTTTTGAGCGGTTGCTTTATGATCACCATCGTTGAAGAACAAATATTTCTTAGGTGAGTTTTCCATAAAATTGAGCGCATGCCACAACACGACTTCTTCGGTATAACCATACATAGATCCTGTTATATCAGTAACAATGATTTTTTGTGCCATTTTTTTTCTCAAACGATACAAGGGCGCCAAGACTGTTTTATTTTTTTGCTCAAAAAAAGCAGGATTTTCCTTTAACTTGGAATGATACTGTTTAGCTTTTTCTCCCAACATCTTTATTACCCACTCGGTACTATCGTAATTAATAGGAATATAAATGTCCTTTTCTGCAATCTCCCCTCCTTTTCCAGAAGCCACCAAAGAATCTAATAACTCAGTAGCACTTAGATGCGCCAATCTAGCTAGCGAATCGGCAATGTGTGCCCGTCGTTCTTTTTCTCTTGCTCCCATCCAAGTAAAAACGGTTGTCATAAGCTTATATTCTTTGCCGACATCTCTAGGTGTTATTGTTTTTACATTATCATGGTACTTGACAGCAATTCGAAATGAAGGGTCAAATGGTAGATAAAACGAAACTTGCCCCTCTTGATTGGTACTGTCCATATATGTTTTTCCAGTTGAAGAATGCAGTACTACCTCTTCCCCTTTCAGGCGCTCTCCATTTATATTTTGATAAGTAAATGTAAAATAAATAAATCGCTGTGTATAGGCCTTGTAATTATAAGTAACATAAGGAAATGCATTGACTTTAATTTTTCTCATACAAGTATGCTCCCCGCAATGTACCGTATAAATTTCATCAAAAGGAACCTTGGCTTTAACACGCCCATCTTTTCCTGTCATCACCTTTACCCAATGCCCTTTTTCTCCTTTTAAGACCACCAATGAATTGGCGTAGGGAGTGCCATCGGGGTTAGTGAGTTCCATTTTTATAAAAGAGAGGGTGTCTTCTGGGCTCAAACCAGGGGTATGCCCTTGCCCATAGCTACTGGTGAAATTCAGTATACAGAATAAAATAACAGGTGCGATATATTTCATACGTTTTTGTTTTCTTTGGTAGAACGATAGGTCGATTCTTTACAATAAGTACAAACTAACCAATAAGTTACAGATACTCACTTAAAATTTAACGCCATAAAATCAAATATAGTATGGGTATAGTCTATGCCACCAATCGAATATAAGTTATCATGCCCACCTCCCTTTACCGTATAAAATTGTTTGTTCTCAGTCGCTAAGGCTTCAAAAAGAGCCTTCCCATATTTAATATCAATGTTGAGATCGGCATCTCCATGATTGATTAGAATAGGTTGTGCTATTTGAGTACAAGCATCAATTGGACGAACCTCAAAGGGATCAAAGCCTGCTATTCTACCTGCTTTAGCAAGGACTCGATTGCTGACCCAACGCAGCCCTATGCCACGGCAATAACGTTTTTGATAATTGTAAACGACCTCTGGTAAGCTTGTAAAGGTGCTTTCTACAATTCCAAAATCGATTCTTTGGTCTATTGCCAAAGCCTGTAAGGCAACAGCCCCTCCCATAGAACTTGCCCACAAACCAATTTTTGTCGTAGGATTATCCTTAAGGATAGCGGTTACTACTGTTTTAACGTCTTCTTTTTCAAGAAAACCAAAGGTGCAATATTCTCCTTCGCTCTGCCCATGTGCCCGTGCATCATAAATCAGGCAATTATAACCTAACCTTGCTATATTTTGAGCGCTGCCCAAATAGTCCTCTTTACATCCTCCTATCCCATGCAACATAATGATGGTTCCTCGACAGCTATCTAAATTGGATAAAACCAAGTAATTGGATAAGTATTTTTTATCTGAAGTTTGCAAATCGAGTACTTTTGTTTTCAGGTTAAAATCTGTTGGAAAAACCCCATTAGGAAAACGTTCTGGATGTTCCTTAAGTACTAATCTAGGAGGCATTACGATCGCATAAGGTGCTACAAATTCGACAACAACAACTAGGATAAGCAATAACAACAACAGTAAAACACCCAATACTTTTAAGCCTTTATTTTTCATAGGAATGGAGCGGATAGCGTTTTTTGAGTTATAAAAGAAGCCTTAAAATTAGCTGAACTTTGGTTCTAATAATATAAAAAAAGTTCTGGACTTTAAGTAACTTACTGCCCCAATAAAACGAGTCCAAACTTTACTACTAATTAAACTAGAATAATGAAAGAACAGATTTTAGACCGATTTTTACGCTATGTAAAAGTAGATACACAATCTGAATTTGGAGTTGATAAAATTCCTAGTACAGATAAACAATTCATTTTGGCCAATCAAATTGTTGAAGAATTAAAAGCAATTGGTTTAAGTGAGGTTGAAATTGACGAACATTGTTACATCATGGCAACACTCCCTGCCAATACGGACAAAAAAATTCCTACCGTAGGTTTTGTTGCTCATATTGACACCTCTCCTGATTTTACAGCTACAGGCTGTGCTCCTATTGTATGGGAGAATTATGAAGGCGGCGATTTGGTATTAAATGAAGAAGAAAATATTGTTCTTAGAACGGAAGAATTCCCTGAAATGGTTCAGTTTAAGGGGCAAACAATGATTACTACCAATGGGATGACCTTGTTGGGAGCAGATGACAAAGCAGGCGTTACGGAAATTGTTTCTGCTATGGAATATCTAATCAACCATCCCGAAATCAAACATGGTAAAATCCGAATTTGCTTTACTCCTGACGAAGAAGTAGGGCGTGGTGCGGATTTGTTTGATGTTGAAAAATTTGGTGCAGAGTGGGCTTATACGATGGATGGCTCATTGCCTGGTGAGATTGAATATGAAAACTTTAATGCGGCTTATGCAGCAATTGATATTCAAGGCAAAATTGTACATCCTGGTTCTGCTAAAGATAAGATGATTAATTCAATGTACATTGCTGCTGATATCATTCAAACCTTAAAAACCGAAGAGGTTCCTGAAAAAACAGAAGGCTACGAAGGTTTTTACCATCTTTTGTCTGTTAAGGGCGATGTTGATAAAACCGAATTGCGCTACATCATCAGAGATCACGACAAAGAGAAATTTGAAGCAAAAAAAGCAACGGTTCAAAATTTAGTAGAACAACTAAATCATACGCACAATGACTGTATTAGCCTAACCTTGACCGATCAGTATTATAATATGGCGGAGAAAGTGCGCCCTGTTATGCACATTGTAGAATTAGCTCGTGAAGCCATTAGCAATTTAGGAATGACGCCTATTACTCGTCCAATTCGTGGGGGAACAGATGGCTCTAGATTGTCTTTTATGGGACTGCCTTGCCCTAATATTTTTGCTGGAGGACTCAACTTTCATAGTCGTTATGAATATGTGGCACTAGAGTCTATTGTTTCGGCAACAGAAACAATTGTTGAAATTGCCAAACTAATGGAAAGCAGAGAATGGTAAAATTTCATCTGTAGGTTGAAAATTTGAAGGCGTAGCCTATACATCCAATAGCTTCCCTTCAAATTTTCACCCCATCTAATCTGCCTCACTATTAATTGTTTTCATTCTTTTTTATTATTTTAAATTATAATTTTTTTTAATTTAAAATTCTTCTACATGAAAACATTTCACACACACTTCTTATTCTTTTTACTTTTCTGTTTTGGCAGTGCTACGGCACAGAATTTTGTCAATCCACTCCCCATTCCTTATCTTATTAATTCAGATACCATTTTATTGAAGGTTGATGTCCATCAACACAATTTTAATCCTAATGGTGTAGACAGCCTAAATACCTTAATTACAACCTATGCCTACAATCAGATGGACAGTAATTCGAATACTTACTTAGGGCCTTCTATTGCTTGGAATTATGGTTATCAGATTCACACAGAAGTCCGCAACAATCTGCCTCACCCAACCACTACCCATTGGCATGGGGCTCATGTTCCTGTTCATGCAGATGGAGGACCACACCAATTAATTGACACCAATAGTACTTGGAAGATTGACTTTGAAGTAATGGATAAATCGGCAACCATGTGGTATCACCCCCACGCTATGGGAACAACTTACGAGCAAGTTCAGATGGGCATGTCTGGGATGATCTATGTTGAAGACCCTCCGAATGCCTATGACGATTCAACCTTAGTTGCCATTCACAATTTAATCCCGCACGATTATGGAGTAGATGACATTCCTTTGGTGATCCAAACCAAACGCTTTGTTCGAGATAGCGCAGGCACACTGATTATAAAAGGTGGCTGTTGTGGTCAAAATGGAGGGGGTTACAAAGATAACTATCAATATATTATAAACGGCGTTGTTGATCCTTACTTAGAAGTTCCTGCCAATATGGTGCGCCTAAGAATACTCAATGGAGATGCTAAATTTTCGTTTAACCTTGGCGTAGGTGACCTGAACCTAAATCCTGAGGGCTTTCAATTTATTGCGACAGATGCAGGATATACAGATTCTTCTTATGCGATGAATGAAGTATTGATTCCCCCTGGTGCTCGTACAGAATGGTTGGTAGATTTGAGAGGGCGAGCAGGTGATACGCTTTATCTGATTAATTATGCCAATTCGATTCCTAATGGTGTTATTGGCAACCCGTCAACTACCAATAATTATGCAACAGATGTAACCTTGTTAAAAATTATTGTGCAGCCCAATACCTTACCCAATAGCCCAATTTCAAGCTTTCCTATTCCATTGCACCCTCTAGAAACGCCCCCTTATTATTCCTATACCAAAACACGTGTTAAGGAATTTACAGGGGCTCCTAATACAGGGGGCTACCTAATAGACAATACTCCAATGGATATGATGGTTGTTAATGACACGGTTTTATTGGATAGTACAGAAATTTGGACGATTAACAACAATACAGGGGTGGCACATCCTTGGCATATTCATGATATTCACTTTTTTGTAACTCAGATCTTAGATTCCAATAATGTTGCGATTGATCCTACTACCATGCCACATGTTTTTAAAGGTCCTTTAGATGATGTCTTGATCCTTCCAGGTTGGAAGTTAAGCTATGTTGCTGCTTTTGAAGATTTTGGTACTGCCATTGCTCCAGATAGTACGTATATGTATCATTGCCATATTTTGCCACACGAGGACAAAGGTATGATGGGGCAATTTGTTGTCTGGAATGGCTTATCTGTTGGGGTTAATAAATATAAAGCTTTAGCCAATGCTGCCAAATTATACCCCAATCCAACAGAAGATAAATTATATCTAGAAGGAACTTGTGAAGAAGTGAGTCAAATTCGAATTTTTGACCTCCAAGGACGTTTGTTAACGACTCAAAAACTAGCTCCATTTAAGGGAGCTACCGCTATTTCTACCCAAGGATTAGCTAAGGGCTTGTTACTGATTGAATGGACAAATACAGATGGAAAATTTGTCCATAAAGTACTGCTGAAATAGATTCTAAAAAATAAATTTGGAAATTTGAAGCGTTGACAAGTATAGTCCTTTGTCACTCCTTCAAATTTCCAATGGTTACTATTGTTCATTCAAACTCCAATCATAGGTTTTGTATTGAACGGTGGCATTATTGGCAATGGTGCTATCGGCATATTGTTGAATATAACTCACAATTTGACTGCTCCCCCCAAAATCAGCAGCATACCAGTTAAAAATTTCGGATACTTCTATGTTATTGGTTTGAATTAAATTATAATTGGTATCGTTAATAAACGTACGAGCTTGATCGGTGTAATATTGTTGAATATTATCTTCTGTCCACGCCTTGTTTAACAAAGGTGGGCAAGATGCAGCAGCGCAATTGACAGCAAAATGCACTCTAGGCTCGCTAAATTTAGCCAGCAAACGCTCTTGTTCAATCTGATTGAGTGTATATTCTGTATCTCCTACCCTTACCTTTCGCTGATCCCAAATCATCCCATTGTCAATATCCATAATGGATGCCACAGGATATTCCTTTAGAATATTATAAATGGTAAAGGCATTGTATAGATTCACCCAATAGGCCATTTCTTTGTTGGCTGACCAAGTTGAACTAGGAGCATGATCGCTTAAGAGATTCAGGTATTCCTCTACGGTTGATTGCTCATTTTTTAGCCCTGCATAATTCACATCTCCTGCCGCATTTACATACTGTGCCAATAAACCGTCCCATAAATCATGGTTCCAATCTTTGGTTGTTGGAGTTGGAGTAGTTTTGTCACAAGCAGCGAAAAAAGCAGTCAGAATTAATAGCCCAATAATTACATTTTTCATAAATTTTTTAATGTTTTTGAATCGTGAGATGAATTAAGCTTAGGTCTGTCCACTAAACAAAACGTTTAAACGGCTAAAAGGTTGATTGTTGGGGAGAATTGTTGATTCGTTCGTCAATGATCCAATTAATTTCAGTACTTAAAAAGCCTGTTTCTGTATTTTCTGCATTACCAATAAATCCTGCTAATAAATCTAGTTTTCGAGTCCCTTTTTCCATGGTATGCCAATCAAAAGGAACTTTTGCTATTCCAGATGGAAAGTCCTCGAGATCTAAATCAATTCTATAGTTGCCAAACAAATAAGGATTCTTCCTCATTCCCTTTCTCAACTTCCAAAACTTGGTATTTTTTACATAAGGAAAGAATTTAGTAATCCAACCAGTTACTCTACTTTTTCCACCTGACATTGCCTCCAACTCATATCGATAGAGCGATTGCCAAAATTTTCGATCAACATTTCCATTTAAGGTAGCTATGATTTTATTTAAAATTTCAATTAAAGGAGCGATCCACCATTTAAGCCCATAACCTTTCAAAGCTTGAAGGCTTAAAATCATTTTTTGATAGTCAGCTACTTCTCCTGTTAATTTAATAGCAGGAAAACCGCAAATACTAGTCCCTTCATACACAAAATATTTAGAGACAGCATCCATAAAGGTAATTCCAAAAGCCGTTTTTTCTACTAATGTTGTCGTAGAAAAATCAAGTACTACTGTAGCGTAAATATCTTTTTTAGTGTAGCTAGAAATCTGCTCACAAACATCCTCTATTGCTTGCTCCCAATCTGGTTTATATTCATCAACTTCTACGGTTATTGTTCTTTTACCAAGCCCAAAATTGACCAATTTATGTTTCAACAACCAAGCGTTTTGCTTAACATGTTCTGCAAAACCTTGACAAATGAGCAACCACAGATTATCTGGACTAATTGTAATTGGTTTGTGCCTATTAAATCCTGCATCCAACATTAACAAAAATTGATGATACTCCTCTCCTGTCACATAAGTAAACCAATAAGACTTATCGTCTTGAATAGATGCTGCTATTTTATTAGGAAATGCTTTTTCAATTTGTTCTAAGCCATTATGAGTTTCAAAAAGCTCCGTTTCTTGTTCAACATCATCGACTTTAAATACAAGTTCTTTAATTTGATTTACTTTCATGGTCTTTATTTATAATAAGTTATTCTTGCTATCCTATTGATAACTCCAAAGGGGTATTCGGTTACAACTGTTCAAAAAAAACCTATTTTATGCAAAGACACATAAAATAGGTTCTCCAATAATTTAATCACAAAATTTGGCTCAATCCTACTATTTCTTCACCTCCAAGGTTTCTTCCAACCACTTGAAAAATTCGGTTTGCCAAATCAGCGCATTTTGTACAGAAAGTACCCAGTGGTTTTCTTCTGGAAAATACAGCAACTTGCTTTTGATTCCACGCAATTGAGCGGCATTAAACGCCTCTAAACCTTGCCCAATTGGCACTCTATAATCTTTGCCTCCTTGTATTACCAAGATTGGTGTATCCCATTTATCTACGTGTTCAATGGGGTTAAATTCATTAAAACTACGTTGAGCAATTTTATTAGTTTTGTCCCAATAATTGCCTCCCATGTCCCAGTTGACAAAGAACATTTCTTCGGTAGTTCCATACATCGATTTCCAGTTAAAAATCCCATCGTGGGCAATAAAGGATTTGAATCGCTTTTCGTGAATTCCAGCCAAATAAAAGCAAGAATACCCCCCATAGCTAGCACCTACACAACCCAAACGATCCTTATCAACGTATGGCTCTTTGGCAACATCATCAATCGCCGCCAAATAATCCTTCATATTCTGTCCGCCATAATCTCCACTAATTTGCTCATTCCATTCTACCCCATGCCCAGGCATTCCACGACGATTAGGAGCGACTACAATATAGCCTTGTGCTGCCATGAGTTGAAAATTCCAACGGAAGGAATAAAACTGGCTCAAAGCTCCTTGAGGTCCTCCTTGGCAATACAATAAAGTCGGGTATTTTTTAGTTTCATCAAAATTAGGTGGATAAATCACCCAAGTAACCATGTCTTTCCCATCTGTTGTTTTAACCATTCTCTTGACGACCTTACTCTGATTAATCGTTTGATAAATAGCATCATTTTCATGGGTCAACTGTTTCATTTTCCCTGTACTTAGGTCAACGGTATACAACTCTGTCGCATGGTTCATATCTCGACGATAAACCACCATTGTATTTCCATTGTGCCCAACAAGACCATTAACGTCAAATTGTCCTTTGGTAAGCTGCTTGGGAGCAGCTATTTTGCCCTCATAAGAGCTCGGAATCGCCAATTCAAATAAATGAACCGTCCCTCCAACTGGAGCATTAAAATAGATTTTATCGCCTGCATTGCTCCAAACAAAGCCATTAACGGTTCCGTCCCAATCTTTGGTTAAGTTCAAATCGCCCTCTTTTCCTCCATTTTTAAAACGGACAATAATATCATTTTTATCCGATTCGTAGCCATCTCGTTTCATTTGCAACCAAGCTAATTTCCCCTTGGAAGAAAAGGCTGGTGCCATATCATAACCATTGTTGTACCCTGTTAAATTTTGGGTATTTTTAGTGGCTAAATCATATTCATAAATATCGGTATTGGTGCTTTTAGTATAGGCTGTACCATATAATTTTTTGCTGACATATAGCAACTTTTTACCATCAGGACTCCAAAGGTAATCTTCAGCCCCTCCAAAAGGCATAGTTGGGCAATCATAGGGTTCCCCTTCCATAATATCCACACTATTAATTGTCTTCTCTCCAATACTTTCGATAAATACATGGCTATAAGCACCATCTTCCCAGACATCCCAATGGCGATACTGCAAGCTTTCATAAATCTGTACATTTGAATGGTTTAGTTCGGGATAAAAGTCTGTTCCCGTTACCCGTTCTATCTTTACATCCTTAGTAACTATTTTATGTTTTCCATCGGGAGAGATGTGTTTATCGGTTACTAAATTTGCATAATCATGAATCTTTTTTTTAGCTCCCCCTTCCAAGGCTTGCAAGTAGTACGTTGTACTTTTAGCATTAGCAGCAACATCGTATTGAGTTGCTCGATAAATTACAGCAGATTTGTCATCTGTTAATCCAACAGCCGAAACTCTATTGAGTTCTAGCAACTGCTTTGGGCTTAGGTTTTCTTGTGCTGTAAGCCCCCCCCAAATGCAGGATAAGCAAAAGATTAGGTATATTTTTTTCATTGTTTATGATAAGATTAGAATCTAATACTCCTCGTTCTCTTCCAATTTATTACCAAGCAACAAATTAAAACTAGTCGTTCAATATTGGACAATTAATGCTATGGGAATTGTCATTTAAACTTGGAGTAAGGATGATAAAAAATGCGTTTAACAACCCAATAAAGGTAGTTAAACGCATTTGATTCTTTATAATATTGCTAGAGACTTTATTCGTTTTTCAAAAAATTCTACTTTAGGCAATAAAAAAGGACTGGTATTGCTCTACTCTGTTCACTTCTGAGATGGAATGCCTTGCTTTTTTTAGGAATCTAATAGGTCATCCAAAGCTATATTATTTTTATCCCCCCATAAACATTGAATATAAAATGACATATATAGCATATTCATCATTATGTAAGTATTGTAAATAGAGTCTTGTAAAAAGTAAGCTACATAAGCCCAATAAAGTATATTTAAAGTAGTATGCAAACCTATTAAAGGATCAATTAGGCGCAATAAAAAAATTCTATGGATTCCTAATACAACCGTTAATGTACTTACGATTTGTAATGCAATATAAATTACTGGTATAAAATTACATAGCTCGTGCTTTATAATCCAACTATTCCACCAAACATGTCTATAAGAACAGTTCATGCAACTATATATATCATAGTGAAAATACATTACTAAGATTGAAAATACAACATATAATGTTTTGATCATTTTTTGCCTTTTTTATCAATGCCGTTACATTGCCTCTCTCCAACCTGCGGCTGCACAAACTTCCACTCTCCACGAATCGGCATCCCAAAAGGATAATAATGCTCCTGCTGCAACAACTCATTCGTATTGCTATTTTGGACTACTTCTAAAATAACCTAACCACAACCTGATAGCTCCTAGTAGTGAACTCCATTGGGGAGAACACTCTAGGGCGATGAAGTGTTTGTAGTTTTTATTAGCTTTACTGAGCCTTCTGTTTCTTTTGAAAATAAAAATATAAGCAGGAGTCCCCACCCTGATGACGACAAACATGTAGCCCCAAAGACATGACAGAACATAGTGGCTAACTATGTGTCAGTTTTTCAACTACTGGCGTGGCTGTGGTTGGCTACTTTTATGGAGCCCCCCCCTTTTCCTTGTTTTGATAAAACAGTTAATTAGCAATTCCAGACAATATTTTACTACCCTCATTATCAAACTGCAATACATACCCCCCAATAATACCATAATTGATTCCACCTTCCTTTACATATATACTTCCATCATCTGCATCAAAAATAATAGGGATTCTTCTATTATTTATTAATAAATAACGACGGGAGTTCTTTATGTGTTTTTGAAGATTAGGTGGCATATTCTCAATGTAATTGAATATCATAGAAGTTGCTCCATTACAAGTTTCAAAAAGTATAAACAAAGATTGTTTGTTCTTCTCTAAAGGTTTAATCTTAGATTGCTCTATTTCATTAATAGCTTTTTCTATAATTTTCTCCACAGGTTTTATGTACTTGTATTCCAGAGAGGAGCGAAGTGAACTACAACTTGTCATCAAGCTGATTATGAAGATTATCAGTAATTTATTTATTGTTATCATTTGGTAGTTTTTATTGCATCTCTCACTAAACTTACTTTATTGTTATAGACACTTGCTGGGCTTATCTTCATTATTTCACTATTAGAAACAGGTCCAGAGAATGAACTTTTTGCAGGGGAGTGCTTTATAATATACTCTCTTACATCAATAGAATAAGAAACAACATTCCTCTTGGTAGCATTCTTGCCATCTACAGTTCTCTGTATTGCTAGATCATCTTCTAGAGTATAATCATCTAAAGCAGGGTGTGTATGGAGATCTGCAAAAACTGCTATTTTAGACTTTCCTGTTATGGTCTTCATTTCTTCATCAGTATTCATTATAATGTGACCTGGTCCACTAAGGAATATCTTTTACTCTAGAGCTATATACAGGAAAATGAAAGTTAACATTAGATGTTTCTTCATCTAAATATAATTGCACACCTGTTTCATTCCCAGTTTCTATTGACTCATTAAAAAGTTCCTCATATACTTCCCCCTCACTATTATAGCCCTCTGGCACTTAAATTTTTCACATGATACTGTTTTCCATCATCAATATCATCAGTCCCTACCTTTCTAAGTTTACCTTGAAATACAGCATAAAAATCGCCCTCCACCCGCATCCCATCAGGATCAATATATTTTAAAGGATTTCCAAGTACATAGTTATACCCAGACCAAGGCATATAATCTCCTGCCAATGGATCGACGGCATTCCAACGCCCAATACTCGCATCATACCACCTTACTCCATAGTCATTCCAATTCAAGCCAAAGTCCTCGTTCAGTTCTTTACCATTATACTGGTATTTATTGGCGCCACCAACCTGAGGCTGTGCAAACTTCCATTCTCCTTTGATAGTCATACCAAAGGGATAGTTTTCAACTACTGGCGTGACTGTGGTCTGCTACTTCTGCCTCCTATTTCCAAAAAAATCCATAAAGAGGAACACGAGAAAAAGGAGAATTCAACTCATTCTCCTTTAATGGGCTTGCCCCTATAGTAGCATCATTAATGCCAATATAAAAAGCAGACTTAAAGCAAGAAAGCTCTTTTTTTCTATTAAGATAGCCTTTTAATTTACAGAACAAATCTAGCTCCTTGTACAGTTCGTCAGATTTTTCCCATTCCTGTAAAATTATTTTTAAATCTTTTTTCTTGGTACCTTGACGAATAAAGTGATCAAATAATAAATTCAAGTCATTTTCTACATAGCCATCAACTCTCAACCATACATTATTTCGTAAGCTTGTCTTTGTGTATTGTAAAAGGAATCTAGATTGATTTTCTGAATTAAAACTTTTTATTTTAAAGAGTTGAAGTCGGTAGCTTGTACCAATGGTATCTAGGTTTTTGGGAAGAATAAATTTTTTACTATGAGTATGTTCGATTTTTAGATATTCATAGTGATTTTCTAATGTTTTTACCCAATCATCCCAGGTAATCTTACATCCATAATTACCATCAGCTTCTATACTTGTAAAGAGAAGCATTTTTGTTCTTTCATCTAGTAAAGAATCAGATTTTTGGGCTTTGATACTTGTATTTGCTGTAAATAACGCAAAGAGTACTATCCATAAGAGTTGTCTCATATCTTTAATATGTTTTATAATTTTTGGAATTTGGGATTGCTGTTTTGTTTAGAATGGCTCTCTCATAATCAAATGAGAATTTGGTTGCTTGTTTATTTAAATAAGGAACCTTATTGAAAGAT
Organism: Aureispira anguillae; assembly: GCF_026000115.1. GTDB lineage: Bacteria > Bacteroidota > Bacteroidia > Chitinophagales > Saprospiraceae > Aureispira > Aureispira anguillae. Next base: position 661,106 of record NZ_AP026867.1, on the reverse strand, counting down.
TCCGTAAAACTTGTAGCAGGTTGTTCAACAGCAAAAATAGCATCACCAAATTCATTTGCAAGAGTTGTTAAATTTCTCCCTTCTTGAAATAGGGTGATATTAATTTTATTGCCTAAAATTTCTTTGGGTCTGTAAAATTCTTTTTTCGTTTCGTGATCTGTTACTTGATCTAGGGATTTGGGATTGTATGGAATAGTTGTATTTCCTTCTTCCCCTTTATCTCCAAGCGTGGCAGAATTTAGGCTAATAACTATATCTATACTCTGCCCATTAAAAGACAAATTATTCAGCTTATTATATTCATCTTCATTTGCAGCTTTAAACTCTTGTATTAAACTTTCTGTTGTTTTATAATTTCTATACCCACGAATTTTGTCTTGGTTATTTTTGAGTTCTTTACGAGCTGCCTTGCGTTCTTGAGATGTTTTTGCATTGGCTATATTGCTCTTTAAGTCTTTTTTAAGAGAGGCGTATTGTTGATATGATTGATAAAAATTTATGATACTGTCACCTTTGGGATCAGTATTCATAATAGGATTATTCCCCATTCCATTATAGGGAGACATACTGTAGTACTTGTTTGATAGAGGATCAACACCATTCCACCTGCCAATACTCGCATCATAAGAACGATAAAAAGCCATGTTCCAATTCAGTCCAAAATCATCGTTCATTTCAATGCCATTATACTGGTATTTATTGGCGCCACCAATTTGCGGCTGCATAAACTTCCATTCCCCTTTAATCCCCATCCCAAAGGGGTAAAAATGCTCTTGTTGTAACAACTCATTGGTATTGCTATGCTGGGCTACCTCCACAACTCCATCTCCATCCATATCAGAGAAAAAGACTCGGCTATTTCCTAAGTGGTCTTTTAAGGCGTGACCGTGGTAGGCTACTTCTGCGGAGGAACACCTTTTGCCTTTTTTTAATACAAAAGTTTCCATTCACCATTTGTAACTTCCAATGAAATAGAAACTTGGACAGGTAATTTATGCTTTCTATGAATATTATTACTTCGATGAGGGCGATTGAATAGTAATGTAGGATAAAATTTTGGTTGTATAATAGAATATACATAATAACAAATTTCATCACAGTAATTACTCCCTTCTTCCTCTATATTTTCTAAGTAATCTACTATCTCGTAATCAAACCATAAAATGTCTTTTCGAGAGTTGCTTGTTATCAAAAATTTCATTACAATATCAAACTCATAATCTTTGAACTTTTCTTTAATACTTGGAAATTTCAAAGCAATCTCTTGTTCAAGATTTTCCTTTATATAGACAACAAATTCTTTTTTCATTGTCATTTTATTTCGACTAATAATTGTAACATTATTTTTTTTAATAAATTTGTTTATTGGCATACAAGAGCTAAAAAGTAGCATAACTCCCATTAACATAGAATGCTTCATTTTAATTATTTACGTACGTTTGTTAATGAATTGAGAGCATCAGGAGTTGTTGCTCTTTTATTTTTGGCGTATGGGTGGTTTTTACCGTCTTTTGAATTATATATATAGTAATTGGCAAAAGACTTTTGTAGAGAAAAGAAACTATTCACTTGCCGTTCTGACGAAATGTTTATTAGTTGATCTGTCTTCCTATCTTTTCTATTTTTATTAAACCAACCTTTTAAAGGACCACCACCTGTACCTGACTCATCTACTGAAAACTCTGCATCTGATCCAACCACCTCTTGTCTCATTTGTTCTTGTATCAGTTTGGCTTCAACCTCAATAAAGGCACCTCCTCCAACTCCTTTTTTTTGAACTTCTCCATGCCTTTTATCAAGCATTGTTTTTATCTCATCTGGATTATTAGTGCTTTTTCTTATATCTGATCGATCATTACTTAAATTTGCTGTACCATATGTTATTCCCTGATAAGCATGAGCTACTTCTTCTGTATATGCAGAAGTTAATGCATCACTTGACAATTTAGGATCTATATCAATAGAGTGATTTCCTGCATAATATTGTCCATTAGCCCCCTTTTCTTTAGGTGAAAGTAATGAGACTTCCAAAACTCTATCATCTGCGTGTAGTTGGTCATATACAGCTCTATAAGTAGCTGAAGATTCATAAAGCCCATTATGTGTCTCTTGAAGTTCATTAGGGATAACAACCGTAGCCCCAGAAGGGTCACTATTTTTAATAGGGTTATTTAAAGCCATTGTATAACTTCCCCAAGTGTAATACATTTCTGCTGCTGGATCAACTTGATGAAAACGTCCAATAGAAGCATCATAAGAACGATAAAAAGCCATGTTCCAATTCAGTCCAAAATCATCGTTCATTTCAATACCATTATATTGATAAAGATTCACCCCACCAACCTGTGGCTGCACAAACTTCCACTCCCCACGAATCGGCATCCCAAAAGGATAATAATGTTCCTGCTGCAACAACTCATTTGTATTGCTATTTTGGGCTACTTCTAAAATACCATTTTTATCCATATCGGAGAAAAATACCCGTCCATTTCCTAAATGATCTTTTAGGCTATATTCATAGCGATAAGCATAAATCGGAACCCCATATTTCCCTGTACCAATTAGATTGCGAATTATTCGCCCTTCCGAATGGTGGATAAATTCTACTTCTGTATTCACATATTGCACATTTCCAATATAATACTTATTTGTAACTAATCCATTGGGATTCGTGATTTGTTTTTGCACCTTATTGCCTGTAGCATCATAAATCCAATTGATCGTAGCATTCGCTGCTGTAAACTGAATTTGTTGGGGCAGATTCAAATGATTGTATTGAATGACAATTTGTTTGTTGTCATCTTGTGTAACATTTCCATTTTCATCGTAAGCATATTCTTGGCTATTCGAAGCGCCATCTATAAAACCAGTGGTCGCACTTGCCGCATCTTGTACCGCTAACAATTGGTTATTCGCATAACTATAAGAAAGATCATCCATTAAACCATTGGTCAAACTAGTACCCAAAACCGCCAATGTTCCTCGACGTTGTAAGCCCGTTATATTTCCCATTAGATCATAAGAAATATTATGAACCGAAAAATGATTGGGTCGTTGATAGACAGGTAACATCGGAGTAGAAGACTCCAAAAATTCTGTATAATCAGCATTGACCAAACGATCTAAATTATCATAAGAATAATCATAAATAGAACGATAGGCATAGCTTTCTACCTTTGATTCTAAATGATGGATATTTCCACCATAATCATAGGCAAAATTCATTTTTAAAAGATCCTCATTGTCCTCATTCTGACTATCCGAACGCAACAGCAACCAACGATCCCTATACTCCGCTTTTAAATCTTCTAACAACACTTCCATTACCGTAAGGTTGGTCAAGCCATTCTCTGTTAGTTTTTGGGCTAAACGAGTTTCTAATTCCTCCAAAGAAGCCGCAATATTACTTTCTGTTATTGTTTGATCTGAAAAATCTATTTGAACTTCTTCGTCTTTTGTATTCGTTGCCGCTTCTCCATACAAATCTACCTCGGTGTGCAACTGCTGACTAGCAATTACAATTCCATTCACCAAATCTACCGTTTCATCGTCAATTTCAATCGCTGTATTTACTTCTCCTTCTGTAGCATCCTGCCCGTTGTATTTGAGGACAATTTCATGGAGCTTCTTCTGTAGTAAAGTCGTACTAGGGGTAGAACCCGTTGAAGCAGGAGTCACCTGATCTAAATCATTGATGCGTACCAACCAGTTTTTGACATTGTAATGATAATCGATCGACTGCAAGAAATTGTTGCCATCATTGGTAGAATGAAGATTTTTTTCAATCAATCGCCCTAGTTCATCGTAATGCTGCTCTTTTAATAAAATCTTATCCTCGTTCCCTACTTTATGATAGACCTTTAGCAAACGCCCTGTATGATCATAATGGAAGAACTCCTCTGTTAATACCTCATTTTGGATGTTGTTGTTTGTTGTGCTGTGTTGATACCTTGTTTTGGTTAGATTTCCAACAAAGTCATACGCACTAAAACTATTGTCTTTTCCATTTAAAGCATTGTCACTTTGAACTTGGATCAATCGCCCTCTAGCATCATAAAAATTAACTTGTTGGAGCAAACGACCAGAGCCATCCATAACCCGAACTTTACTGCCTGTCGCTTGGTTAAGGGTGCGGTCAAAATAACTGTTGGCGTAACCTGCCGCAGGAATAAAACTATTGGTCGCATCCACCTGCCCATCTCTATCAAAATCGTAATCGTCGTAATAATGAATGGTTTGAATCGGATCATTCGCCGTTAAGTTTGGAAGGGTATTGGTGTACCCTACTGCATTGGCTGCTCGATCTTCGTACAACTTAGTTTGGGCATCAAAATACTGTTGTAAGGCAGTTTGCGTTAAATTGCTATGGTAGAGTGCCGAAACAATTGGACGGTTGTATTGATCGTATTTTTGTATCGTCCATTGCCCCAATTGGCGTTGATTGGCATCTTGGGTAGCCACCACACGATCCAATCGATCATAAACGTAATAAACAATCCCTGAGTTGGGTATTTTTTTGCTTGTTAATCGTTGGCGAGCATCATAAGTGTAGCTATAGACCAGCTCTTTGTAAATCGAATTGGTATAGTCATAATTTCCTGTTTGCTGTATCCTTTCTATTGCCAATGGTGTAAGTACTGCTTGGACATTCCCAAAGGCATTGTACAAGGTATAAGTATTGATCCAAGTGTTTGGACTTAGCTCTTGTTGTACCAAAATGGTACGCCCCAATCGATCCGAAAAACGAACCGTTTTTACGCCTTTAGTATTGAGCGTTTCTTGCTTTAGAAGTTCCTTTTCAGCATAATATTGAGCGGTGGTAGTAAGCGCATCCAATCGCAAAACTTCATGGGCTTCATTGTGCCCATAAAAACTACGGACGGTATGATTATTCCCAATTTGCCAACCCTCTCCAGCTGAGGATTGTTCCTTGGGACGATTTAAAGGAGAAGCTTCAAAAATCGTTTCGCTAAAAGGATAAGCGGTTTGACTTTCTATTGCAATCTCATTGGCATAATAAGTTTGCGTTTGTTGGATGGGATTGGGGTTAAATCCTCCTGTATTGCTGTTACTGTTCACAAAAGGCAAATAGGTTTTCATCTGTCTGCCATAGACATCGTATTCATTGAAGGAAACAACATCCTTTTGATTCGGAGATTGCCCCTTTCCTACCGATTGAATTGGGCGACCCAAACCATCTATATATTGATAGGACTCCATCAATTGATCTACAGGCAGACCAGCCAAAGCAGCCAAGCTTGTTTTTCCTGCTACTCGAACCAGTGCTGTTTTAACATGATTTTCTATCGAACCTGCTCCCTTATAATGATAGCTATTGGTTCCTATAATATTCCCCTCAAAATCTTTGACATGAGACAAACGCTGAAAATCATCATAGTGATAACTACTGTGTAAACGGTTTACTTGATCGGTTGCAATCAGTTGGCGGGTATTTTGGTCGTAATCATAGGTCTGTACAAAGGCATCAGAAGGATGAAAACGAACAGCATCCAACGCAATCGTTTTTTGATAAGGATTCCACAAATAAGCATGAATCGCTAAAGTTTGATTATTGGACAATCCTGCTGCTTGACGAATCGCTGCTAAATCTATTTCTACTTCTATTAATTGCCAAGCTCCATTGGTTGTCGTAAATCCTGTTTGAACATAACTTGGAGCCACTATAGGATTGGGATAGGTGGCATTGTTAGGAGCAGCACAAGTCCGAACTACCAAATAGGAATGGGTGGCATCATTGGTATTCACCCAAGCAGAGAATTTGTATTTCTTTTCCTGTCCTTCTATCGTAAAAACTCGCCCAAAAGGAAATTCTTCGTTTGTTTGTAAGGCAGAAACACCTACTTTTCCTGCTACACGGCTACTAGCTGTGCTAATCGACCAGCCCGTTTCATCGCCTTGTTCAAAACTAGTATAACCAATTTCTGAAGAGTGGGCATTGGTCGCTGCCGTAATGGGCAGTTGTTGATCGTAGCCCCAAGCAAAGCTTTTTAGTTGGTCGGCTGTTTTCTGAAAATCAAGTATATTGCCATTGTCATCATGATTGAGATATTCCCCATAAGCAGTATAAATTGCTGGATCGTATACAAACCCTGCATTGGCAGCTACACTAGATTCGGTATAATTGGCAATCGGACTACTGATCTCTGAGCGAAATACCGTTTTAGGAACTACCAAACCATTGGGTTTGGTATCAAAAATGGTTAACATTCCTCCAACTAAGGCTGGCGATTGTCCTGATTTTTGAATGTATTTTGTTTGCTCTAGTGGAATGTTGTGTCGATGTTGCTGCTTTAAATTATGGATCGCAACTGCTGCTAGATCACTACTTCCTGTATAATTGGCATAATCTGTAGGGTATTTGGTTTTGGTGATGTGGGTAAGCCCATCACTATTGGTTACTTTGGTGCTATTGAGATGGGTGTAAACATCATCGTATTCATAATTAGTAACCGTTTCTATGTAATTGGTGCCACTTTCATCGTATTGACGTAGGGTAGATTTTGTTTGCTTGTTCCAACCTGAGAAAATGGGATAACGAACGGTGACAAAACCTGCAAATGCAGGGTAGTTAATCATATAATCGCCAAGTCCTTTTCCTTCACAGGGATGCGGAACATAATTCCCTGGATTCTGACTAATGTAGAGGTTTGTAAACAAAGAATATGGAACAGGAGATCCTGTAATGAATGCAAAAAAATCAGCAACGATTTCTGTACCTGTTACACTTGCATCTAAATCATAACCTGGTAAATTTGCCGAATTCGTATTGTAGTTATCACATGCCACATAAACGCCACTACTTGTTAAACTATAAATATTCGCAATTTTTCCCACTTTTGTCCCATAAAACGTATGCATAGAATTGCTTCCATTTATAGATGCAATTTCATAGTCATTGATTTGCTCTTGTACTTTTATAAAGTTGCCATTCTCCTTTTTATAAACAACTTGCTCCAATAAGAGCCCTCCTTGCCAATCCAGTATTGTCGTTGGAACACTTAAATCCTCGGCTAAATTAGCGGTTGTATTTTTTACAATATTAAATTTATTCCAAGTCTTTCCATTTTGCCCATTATTCCCTTCTAAAACCGTAACTTCTTTATAGGCTATATGAGCCCCCGAAACCCCATGCAAAGGAATTTGGCTCTCCGAATATTTAATGACAGTGTATTGTTCACATTTTGTAATCAGATTGCTGGTTGCATGGCTTGTTCCTGTAAAGTTATAGGTCGTGTTTTTGGCTTGAAATTTTAAAGGGCGAATTCCGACACCACTAGAACGAGCAGAGTTAGCTGCTTGATTATAGTTATACGCTTTTACCATATCTTTGGTAGCGTCTATCCCATCATGAATAGTGACCTTCTTTACTCTAAGTCCTCCTACCGCTTCATTATAAATCAAATTTCCCGTTGGTTGCTCGTATCGCACATGAATACTCAACGCATCATCATTGGAACAACTCGTATTGTTAGCCGTACCATTTAGTGCGGCGGCAGTGAGTCTATATTCTCCCGCAGGAAGACTAAGTTCAAATGTTTTAGTATAAGGTGTGTTTATTTCATCAGTAGGGTGTGAATTAAAATCCAGAGTGCCCTTTCCATCATTTCCCGTTCCTGAAGGGTTAATGTTTGGATTGCTTGTTGTCAAGGGTTGCCAAGCGCCATTAATTTTTTCATCGATTCGCAAATAGGAAACCGCAGCAGCAGGAGCGCCACATCGGTACGATACATTTACCGTAACGGTGACATCTTGAGCATGATTTAGGGTAAAGGTTGAGCTATACTCATTTGGGCTAGTAGGTTGATAATAAGAAACCCCTGCACCTGCATTCTGAACAATTAGTTCAGGGATTGGAACATCGTAGCTTAACTCATGCCCCTCGTATTCCAAAAGCGTATGCCCTCCTGTTGGGTAGGTTATTTTTTGTAGCACACCTGCTTTTGCATAGGTAAAATCAGGATAGCGATCTCCTCCTCCTTGATAAAAATTAGGACTGGTAGAAAGACTCGCTGGAATCAGACTTGTATTGTTCATTTTACCATTGTAATAGCCCCAAAAATCTCTTGCCTTAGATAAACGAGGAGGTAAAGCGGTCTGTTCGTATTCAAAAACATGTGGAGGCTTACTTGTATTATTATTGGCAGCAATTTCTTGAACGCCCAACAAACGCAATCGCTTGTGTCGATAACTTAGAGCTCCAGGACTGTTGCTTAACGAATAATCTTGGTTTAGCACGTATTTTTTAAGATAGGCATTCCCATTATCCTTTCCATACTGTTGAACTTCCCTTAATTGAACGCCACCTGTCAAAAGATCATCTCTTCCGCCCGTACTAACAAATTCTACCCGTCCACCCAATGCTTCGATGCGCTTTAAATGAATTCCCTCGACGCTCAAATTACGGATACAATCATTGGATTGAACTCCTACGGGACAAGGAGATGGCATTGACGAATTTTGATACTGGTCAATCACTGTTGAAATAGTTTGTGAAATTCCTGCTTCATAAGTTAATAGATGCGATTCATAAACAAACTGGATTACTTCCGTTTGATTAGGGGCTTCAATTTCTCGTAAATACCAACTGGTAATAATGGGTATATTGTAGTTTCTACCACAACTAATCGTGGAGTTATTTTTGCTCTTTTCAACACATTTCACTCCCGTCATATCAAGACCCCCAAACTTATATTTGATACCATCTGGTGTCGTTAAGGTAAAACCCTCTAATTTACTACCAGGCTTAATAAGTTCTATTTTTATATCTTGATGAGGAACTAGGCGAGCAACCAAGGGGTTTGTTGCATCGCCTGTGTTTTCAATATAAAAACGACCTGCATAACCATTAATGTTAAAATTAAATTGGTCAGGCTGTCCGTCCCGTTCTCCATCTACAGCTCCTTGGAGATAATTATAATAATCATTCGCTTCATAAGCTTCTTGTTGAGTAGCTGGGTTGCTAATTCCTTGCGCTAAAAAATCGTCGGGTACAGCATAATTCCAATAACCAAATTGCTCATCATCCGCAATTCCATTTACGGTACGACTAATAACGCCACCTGCGTTCAAACTCCAGCCTAAGCCTACCCAAGAAGATACAGCATCAACTTGATTGCCTCCTCCATGATAAGTCAATGAAATGGGTACGGATAGACGCTTCCCGCTAAGAACACAAAGCGGAACAGAAACATTGGGAACCCCTGTGTGTAAACTGACAGGAATTTCGCCATAGGTTCCTAAGGCAGCAGCCGTTGGAGAGGGAGGTAAAACATCTTTTAGGGGATTTAATGCCGATTCATAAGGGTGTTGGGCATTAACAAACTGCATTCCCAACAAGAGGAATACCAATAGGACGTTTGTTTTCATGTATTTTAGTGGCTTTTATAAAAAAGAATATACTTTTTCTAAATGTTGTGCTAACAATACGCTTTTTGAGTTCAAAAAGTTCCCTCACACACCCCATTTTTCGCTCACTATGAAAAACTTATAAAGTTTTATATTTTACATTTGTTAATCTTAGGCGTGAACTAAACTAACAATTTGATTTTAAACAATTTTAAGGCAACAGTCCGCCAATTTCTTAGAAAAAATTAGCGGACTGCGACCACCCTTTAGGCTTTAATAAACTTTTTTACAATTTTCTCTTCTCCAATTTGGATACGAATCCAATACAATCCCTTTGCCAGACCTTCTACAGGCACCCTTTGATTGATTACCGTCCCACGATCAACGATTTGCCCTACTTGGTTCAACAGCTCGAATGTTGCTGCTTGGGTTCCCAACTTCATATAAAGCACCTCATGCACTGGATTTGGATAAATAGCCAGTGTTGCCCCTTCATCGTTAACCAACTCTGCCTCCCTTGTTTCCCTTAGGGTATTGCTATTGTTTCTTGCTGCTCCACCACCTAAGCAAAACGCCTTGGTATCTGCTGTCTGAAATGAACCACCCGAAGTAATCGTATTTCCAGTAGAAGTATTGGTAAACAAAAAAGACCCATTTCCATAAGAACAGCACATGCCATCTCCATAACTATCTCTAATCGTCAAGTAATAACAACCAGAGCTTAATGTTTTGGCGATGTTGATGGTTGAGCCATCTGCCTGATTGCCATAATTGCCGCCCGAATAAACAACTTGATTGGAACTATTGGTAATTTCCCAACTCGTTTCTTCTGGATAATTATCGAAGGTAAGCCTTAGATTCACATCAATTGTTGTAGGAGAAGTCCCTCCACCATTCCCAAAACGATCTTCTGCTTGTTGTCCACCCCAAATTTGAGTCGCAAAAGCTGGATTATCAATAAAAGGATTTCTGTTTCCTTGCAAGTTTTCTATAATTCCATTGCGTTGTAATTCGAGGGTAGAAACGGGGTCATCTACATTCCATTGCAAAAATAATTGGAGCATATTGGGATCATTGGACACCGTACTTCCAATCCCTACATTTTTGGGCAAACAACGGCTTCCGTATCTAAGATACATGTACATAATCATCCTAGCAACATCGCCCTTAAATTCATCCCCAGGATACCAAAAGCCTTGCGCTGTTATTTTAGAATTTCCTGATCCACTAGCAAATTTTCTACTACCACGAGAAGCATTTCTATTTACATCCGCAGAACGAATGTGATGGGGATCTGCCCCAGGTCCAGAACTTCCTAGATTGGGAGTACCCAAAGATTTAGGATATACATGTTCTCTATTCCAGTCGGTGCTACCTCCTCCATTGCTATATTTTGAGCGGGTTCGATCCGTGGTTGAATTTCCATCGGTATTACTGTATCCATAAATTAAAATAACATTAGCAGTATTGGTTGGATCTAAATCTGTTTGTTTCAAGGCATTCCAAACACCAGGAGTATAAGAAATCGTATTGGTTTGAGAGTGGACGACCTTGTTTGCTAAGTTATTTTTTAACGTTTGCCCTGTTGCATTCAGGTTCACATTGTTATAATAAGCAGGAATTTGTGCTGTGCTCGAAATTTGCAACAATAAAGCTAAAACAAGTATTAGTATTTTCATTTCAGTGTAATTTTAATGAATGATTAGATCAATTAATTTAACATTAAAATTCTTTTCAACTGTAATATCCGTTTTATTTAATTATAAAATTTAGAATGACAAATAAACGCCTGCTCATTTATCATTCTAAATCAATTGACAACACAAAAATCAATAAACTTTATTAACAAAACCATTGGCAATATAGGTGCTTCCTTTAGCAATAGAAAGAATGGTATAGGTATCAAAATCACCCTCTATTTTTTTGATGGTATTAATTTTTTCAAATTTTGTTTTTCCCAACGCTTTGTCATAAACCATAACGTTAAGTTCAGCCTGTTCTAATGCATCCCAATCCTTATAATTTTGATCTACCATCAACTGCCCCAAGGAAATAAAGCCACGCCCTTCAATATAAAGCGGATGGTCTGGGGTAATAGCAATCTCATGAGATGCTGTTGCGACTTCTAGTAAGGTTAAATGGCGTTGATTGGTTGTCAGCTGAACATTAGACTCAAAGGTCGTGGCAGTATTCAAATCTATCCCCAACAAGGGTGTTCCTTCTTTTATTGTATTAATCGCTTGACTCCAATTGTTCGCTAAACTAATCTGGGTAGTTGGGGCAAAACAACAAGCCACATGATCAACATGAGAAATGCAAACATCGTCCCATTTATCTCCTTTGTACACTTCCACGATTTCAAATTTAAAATTCGCTTTTGTCTCCCAATTAGGACGATGAGGCAATTCAAAATGCTGTGCTCCCATTTCATCCGTTAAATCCAAAAAACAAATTGGAGCACCATCTAAATAGACCTTAAATCGTTTTACTCTAGAATTATCTTTCCAATTTTTAGCACTGGATTGATAGCCATTATAAATCCTATTGACCGTAATTGCTTTGACTTCGAACCACTCTCCTATTCCATAGCCCAAGACCCCTTCTACCCAAGCCGTCATTGGGTTATCATCTGCTAAATTTTGCAGCTTATACGTTTTTGATCCTTGTCCCTTGAGTGTAGAAGATACATGCATAGGAGTTGTTCCTTGCGCACAAGGATTATGAAAAAAACCAAGTCCATCTTCTGCCGTTCCTTTTTCTGCCATTGTATTCCAATCAATAGCAATTCCTTCCCCTCCTTTTGCTTGTACAACAGGTAACTGAGCTTTTGCAGTCATCCAGACATTTGTCACCAATAAAGCACTTAGGATTAATTTAAAATTCATACGTTTCATCTTTTTTGTTCTCTAATTAATTGCTACCATCGTTAATGAATGGCATTATCAAAGAACCTTATTTTTATATTAGATATTTTTGTTCGCTAACTACCGCTCCTGCGGTTGCATGAATGCTTGCCTCTCATTATCAGTACCTTTTTGGGCACAAAACAATAAAAAAAACTATCTATCAATCAAATATAGATTTTCAACAAGCTATTATAAAGTGTTAAATTGGGATTACAAATATACCTTTATTCCCTTATACTAAGGAATTCAAACTCCTATACTTTGTACAAAAAGTGTTATTAATACGGAATTGAATAAAGGATGTCGTATAAAATAAAAAAGTGTTTAACCATTAAAAATAGCTAAACACCTTTATTCCAATGCCTAATTGGCAATTAATTAGTCTTCTTTGCGACCGCTTCTATTAACATCTCTAACAGAGGCTTGTTGTGTTCCAAACATCAAAACATCTTGAATATTAACATGCTCAGGACGAGTGGCTATATAATAAACTGTATCGGCAACGTCTTTTGCTGATAGTGGTTTGAAATCTTCATAAATTTTTGCTTTGTCGCTATCCTCATAACGTACAGTAGCAAATTCTGTAGCATCAACATGCCCTGGGCTAACAGAAGTTACCTTGATGTTGTGCTCGTATAAATCCAAACGCATAGAACGAGTCAATGAATCAACAGCCGCTTTGGTCGCACAATAAACGCCGCCACCTGCATATACTTGTGTGCCAGCTACAGAACCTAAATTAATCACATGCCCTTTTTGGCGTTTTACCATTTCAGGGGTTATGACTCTACTCATGTACAACAAGCCTTTGATATTGGTATCAATCATTGTTTCCCAATGCTCTACATTCCCCTCATGCACAGGAGCAAAACCTTTTGCTAGACCTGCATTATTAATCAAAATGTCAATATCTGCCCAACCTTCAGGAAGGCTATCCACAGCCGCTTTGACAGCATCCAAATCGCCCACATCAAACGATAAGGTATGAATTTGCGCTTCTTCCAAATGCTCTTCCATCATCTCTTTAAAATCATTCAATCGTTCGGTTCTACGTCCTGTTATAATGACCTTATACCCTCCCATAATAAACTGACCAGCAATAGCTCGACCTATACCTGAGCTTGCTCCTGTTACCATAACAACAGTATTGGCATTTGGGCTAGCAGGATATTCACGCTCCTCTAAGACCGTAGCGTCAATTTCCTCTTCTTCGACTGCTTCTACCATTCGAATCACACCAAAATAGTCGTCGTTTTCTGTGGTTTGAAATCTAGGAGCGTCCAAAACACAGGCTTGCAGATAATTTGCTTTTGCTTGGTCAAGCATGCCCATTTCTCGCTGGCATTGCGCCAAGCCCAAATAAGCATCTTCGTAAGAAGAGTCAATCAACAAAGCCTCTCTAAAAGAGTCGCTCGCCTTATTATAAGCCTGAAAATGATCTTTTTGAACCAAAGCATATTCATAATACAACCCTGCATTTTCATCGTTCACCATAATTGCTTTGCGATACATCTGCGCCGCTTCTAAGATTTCATCCTCATAATGACGAGTCAGCAAACGAGCCAACCAAATCAAAGCACGTCCATTATAAGGATCTATTTTTAGAATACGTTCGTAACAATGTCTAGCTTCATCAAACTCACCGTCCTCTGCTTGGCTCTCTGCAATATGAAACAAGATGTCAACATCTTCTACTTCATCAATGGTATATTGTTCCAAAATGGCATCTGCATCTACTTCCTCTAAATTCTCTAGTCCCTCCAAACTAAAAGGAGCCTCTTCCTCTTGCTCCACTATTGCCTCTTGTTCTTCTTCCTGCTCGACCACTTCTTCTAACATTTCAGCAACAACAGCTTCTTCCAATTCTAAAGGTTCTTCTTCTTCAGATAGTTCTTCTTCAATAGTATTCGTTTCCTCTACAAAAGCGGTTACTTCTTCTTCAATTTCTTCAAGAATTTCCTCATCAATTTCTTCCTCTATAGCAGGTATTTCTTCTTGCTCTTCTTTGTTTTCTTCCGTTCCTACGATAGGCGCAGCTGCTACAACCACTTCCTCTTGTTCAACAGTAGGTGTTTCCAACTCTTTGCTTATTTCTTCCTGAGGCGTTTCATCAACAAACTCATTTTCAACGACATTTTCTTCCTGTTCTTTCAAAGCAGTTTTGTCCAATCCCGTTTTATCAAAAAACACTTGATAATCATTTGCACAGAAATCATCCCAATCAACAGTGGGAATATTATTGATCTTTCGAATGAAAGTAGAAATACTACCAACAGACATTTTTTTAGCAATCTCTTTTAGTTCGTCTAACTCCTCTCTTTCTTCACTCGTCGCATTTTTAGATTTTTTGCGCAAAGCAATCCATTCCTCATACCAAAAATCACGATAATACATGACGTTATTAAGCGTTTGGATCTGGGTAGGATAAACTTCTACTTGGTCAACAGCACCATTTTTGGGGCGGCGACCGTGTGTTAAAATAGGAATTAACTGGTCGGTGTATTCTTCCGCTAACAATTGATCCAAATGTCGTGTTTCATCAATAGATTTTAAATAATTGTCACTTACAAGAAGAAGTCCTGTTGCCTCTTTATTTTGAGTTATGTGTTCTACCTTCTCGACCGTTGGCAAATCAATAATACAATTGACATTTGCCTTCTTTAAATCTGTTATAATTTGGTTCGCCTCAATTGAGTTCGCTTCCGAAAAGAATACGTAAACAGTCTGCTTTTGCATGAAAGAAAAATTTATTAGGTGCTTTAGTTAATTATGAATCATCAACTTACAACTACAACAATCTATCAATTAATTGATTATTTATTTCTAGCTATAAATTTATGTATAAGATAGGACTTCTTAAATGTAGTGCTTTTGTCTAAAAAAAAGAAAAAGAAGTTGGCTAAATATTTAAAGAATTCTTAATTCAATCTATTATCCCAAAACAAGCCTCTACCAAAAAGTTATCTTAAGTCGGTTATTCTCCTTAGGTTCCTTGATACCAAAATAAGGGTAAAGCACTAATGAACCAACAAAACAACTTGTTCCCTTCTCCAATTTTCTGTAAAAAAGTCAAAAAAATAAGGGACTACTGGGCGATATACTGCTAATATTAACAAATAAGCGTACCTTAGTAGTGTGTAAGGGATTTTTAAGCAAGTCCTTTGTTTGTTTTGTTCGTTGCTGCACAATATTGTCTGCTCTCATTTTGGTAACATTGCCATCAAACACTAAGCAGTCTCCAGCCAACAAAACCAAGCAGAGCGAGCGCATGCGTGAAACGAACTAATGCATTGTAAAAATGAAAGAAATTTATTTTACCTGCTATTTAAGGGAACGATTATAAGTCTTTCTGGTGTTAGGCTGTCTAAAGAGGTAATTCGTGATTTTTAATAAATGATTTAGATTGGAAGGAATAGTAACAAAATCAACTGGCAAGTGGTATATTGTCAAACTGGAAGATGGACGATTGATGAATTGTCGCATAAAAGGTAAGTTTAGATTAGGAAAGATTAAGCTTACCAACCCTATTGCTGTTGGCGATAAGGTGTGGGTAGATCAGGAGAAAGGTTTAGATACAGGTATGATTTCCAAACTATTTCCTAGACAAAATTATGTCTTGCGGCAATCTACTCGACGAAAGCATTATATGCATTTAATTGCTGCGAATATTGATCAAGCCTTTATTATTGTGACCATTCAAGACCCTATGCTAAAACCAGGGTTTATCGATCGCTTTTTGTTGACCACCGAATCGCACAATATCCCAACCTATATCATTGTTAATAAATCTGATATTTATACGGAAGATGATATTGCCATTCAAAAAGGATTGGCACAGATGTATGGGGAAATTGGCTATCCAACTATTTTAGTATCTGCACAAACAGGAGATGGTATTGATCAATTAAAAGCCCTATTGCAAAACAAAAAAACATTGCTTTCTGGGCATTCTGGAGTTGGTAAATCTTCTTTGGTTAATGCCATTCAAGCAGGCTTGGAATTAGACACGCAGGAGGTATCTGACTATTCAGGAAAAGGTATGCATACCACCACTTTTGCACAAATGTATGAATTAGAAACAGGAGGATTAATTATAGATACTCCTGGCATCAAAGAAATGGGCTTTATCAATATGGATCCTGTTGATGTAGCGCATAATTTTAGAGAGATTTTTGATACTTCAGAGCATTGCAAATACGGCAATTGCATGCATGTCAACGAACCCAATTGTGCCGTTAAAGATGCGGTGGAATCTGGTGCTATTAGCATTCTTCGCTATCAAAGTTATCTTTCTATTTTGGAAGATGTTATGGGACAAAATTCTTGGGAACGCCAAACCGATTGGTAGTTTAAAGGGTCAACACATTGCATTTACCCAAATTAAAAATTCTTCAAATCCCGTTGTATTCTTTTCTATAGGACTTAGGTTTTCTAATGCTGCTCTAAATGCTTGAAAAAGTGTTTTTTCGGCTTTTTCACTGACGGTTCCCTTTATGAGTTGCTTAAAATAATGCAGCACAATTTTTTCAAATTCATGCATTTCGGCTTTTAGTTTTTTGTTTCGATAAACGCTTCTAAACAAATATTCTAAGACCTCATAACTAGATAATTTATAATAAATTGCCAATTGCAAAATACGGGCAAATCGCTGTACATCTTTTCTGGGTTCATGGGTTCTGGACACAGCCAAAATTTTGTTCAACCAATCAGCAGCAGCCTCATATTCTTCCAGCAAAAAAAGTGTTGTTGTTGAGTTATAATACAAGGCTAATTTTCGAGCAGGATTAACTTTGGCTGCATATTTTTTCACTCCCTTTTCAATTAAGGGAATCAAATCCTTAGCAGCCTCCAACTGTTTGGCATTTAAATAATACAATTGCTTATAAAAATAAACATTCTGAAATTGCTCCCCTGCTTCATCAAAACTTGTCGTTTTTAGTCCTTCCATTTTTTGGATCAAAACAGCTACCAATTCATACTTTTGACAAGTAAGGCTATTGTTGATATAGTTTGCCAAACGAGCCATATAAACCGATAACTTTTCTTTGATAATGCTAGGGTTGGCTTCCCACACCTCCAATATTTTGGCATGAATAGCATTTCCTTTTAGGTAATCCTTTTTTATTTGCCAATAAATACTCTGTATGGTATAATAATAATATTGAGCTTGGAAGGTTCCATGCTGAGGAAAAGCTTGAGCTTGAACCAATTGATAGCCTTCTTCCATTCTTTGTATAATTTGAGGATCTTTGGGGTGCCGCCATTTCCTAAATACCAAGACAAACCAATGGTGCCAATAAATATAAAGGCTTTCTTCTTCTAATTGCTGATGGTTCTGTTGAGTTTGTTGATACAAGTCGTCCAATTGCTCCAACAATAATCGATCCCTATCTGCTACAATAAGTTCTATTTTTTTAGTGGCAATTTCTGTCAGTAGAAAGTTTTTGCACTGCTTTTTTGCCAACTTCTCAGCTCTATTCAAGACCTCCATAGACAACTTGTAAAAGCCCCTTCCTTTTAGCAGTTCGGCATCTAAGAGTAGGTTGTACAATTTTGCCATGATGGAATGATCGGCATGAAACGTTCTCAAACTTTCCATAATGCGCTGATAGAGATAATTTTCGGTTACGTGCAGACTTTTCAGAAACTTATTTCCTTTCAAATTAGCAATGATCTGCTGCTTATCATAGACCTCCAAGGCATCCATCTCTTCAAATAAACGGACATAGTTTTTTTTGCCTGTTTGCAGTTCTGTTATTAATCTAAAATGTCGTTTTTCATTACTGGTTAATGATTTAATCAAGTCAAACAATTCGAGGGAGGAAGCCATTTAGTTTAGTTTAGGACGATTCTTGGATTAAGGGCATGTTTAAATTCTATCTTCAAGCTGTAATGCTTTTGAGCCTTGATAATGCTGCTATCAGCCTAAAAAAGAGCTTTACTAGGCACCAAAATCAAATCATTTTTGTAAAAACCGTTGGTTTTGAAGAACATAAAATTTAAACCTGCTCTAAGCCTTGTAAAAATGGGAATTTACATTTTTTAAAAAGTTGGTTTTCTATCTTCTTCTATCTCAATTACCTTTGAATTAAGAACAGAAGTTATAAACCTTGTATCAATATGCAAAAAAAATACTTATATCAAATTAGGGTTAATGAATTGCGGTTAAAGCAAAAGATCGCTTCCAATTTTCCGCACTTTTACAATCCTGCTTCAATGCTTTTTTTGCTAACCATTGCCTTTGACACAAGTAACAATCAGTTGCTTATTGTTCCGAACACTAAAAATTCTATTTCAAAATATATTACTTTTATTGAAAAAAACAATGAAAGGATTCTAAAAAAATTTCGATTGAATTATCCTTTCGCTCAAGTACCTAAAGAAAAATTGCATTTTCTATTTTTTCTAGTTGAATTAAACGATGAGTCGCCTAAGCTTTCATCCGTTTTACAAGAAATAAGCAAAGCGTTTCAAACCAAAGATTCAATGCCTTCAACATTCCCATTCGAAAGTCAACAAATTATTCATCAAGCTCAAAAAATATTCAAAAAGCTCCAATCTCCCCATTGTATAATCCTAAACCAAACGATTGATTTACCAACCACTCATCATCCGCTTTCTATTGCTTTGTCCAATGATGTTATTCAATTAAAATTAAGCATGCATGAGTTGTTTTAACCCCTTAAAAAATACACATTATGGAATTGAAAATATTACCTCCATTTTTAAAAGGAAGTGATAAAAACAATGATTTTGGAATAAGAGATAAATCATTGAAATATGGCTTACCTCCAGGCAAACCCCAAATAATTTCTTCTGCCCATGGTAAAATCAAAACATTACTTTTGGTATTCCCTAAAGATGGAAAAACTAAAAATTATAACTATTGGGAAATATTCAAGGAACTTGTACAAAAAATGGATACCGTTGAAAAAATAATTGTCATTTATCATGAGAATGAATTTAATCAGGATGGAATTGTTCCAAGAATTCCTTATAATAACAATAGAATCTATCCCGTAGAGATCACCAAACCTTCCCATGAAATTAGCCACTGGATACAAGATCTTTTTTATCCTGTTATCTATACTAAACCTAATCATCCACCTATCACTTGTTTAGTTTCTAGCTCTACCTATCTATATTCTTCAACAGTAGCGCTAAATTCTATTTTAAAAAAATACTTTGGATCCAATTCGCCTTCCGAAGATCACTTAATTCTTCGTGACAGCCCACTCCCTTTTCAAGGAGGAAACATGTTAGTTGGTAGTGGTTTTATATTGATGGGAGCAGATTCTCAATATCAAAACGGCTTAGATTACACAACATCATATGAAACATGGTTTGGAATTACTCCCATATTTTTAAAATCTAGAATTCCAATAGATAATCTTCCAAAAGAATTCATTTTTAATAACGTCACTAACAAGATTCCTCCTAACTCCAAACAATCTATGCAACCCCTCTTTCACATTGATATGTTTATATCCTTAGCTGGATTCAATAAAAAAGGAGAATACATATTGGTAGTAGGTGAACCTACTTTAGGAGTCGATTTACCAATGGATATAAATAACTCTGAAATTAAACGATTCTACCATTGGTTTTCTCAAATTAGTTCCTCTATTAATTCTATTATTGATCAATTACTTAACACACCAAATATAAAATTTAAAATTGTCAGGAATCCTTTAGTTCTCATTTATGAGGATAATAAAAATAGAGAAAGAAACTGGATGTGGGCAACCTATAATAATTGTTTGGTTGAAATTATAGAAAATAAATATAAGCAAACAACCTCTAAAAAAGTTTGGCTTCCATCTTATGGTGGTTCTAATGCAGATTATTCTGAGTATACTATGCCCTATTCTGAACGCTCAACATTTGCTAAACAGATGGATATACCAACAAGTGACGTTGGCTATGGCGATTGGTCTAATTTATCAAAATATGATCACCAAAATCAGAAAATTTGGACAGATTTAGGGTTTGAAGTTTGCTTATTACAAAACAATTATATTCCCCTAATTCACGGAAGAGGTTCCTTAAATTGTATTACCAATTGTATTAAAAGAGGATAAAATTGTTCTACTATAAGGCGATTGCTGAAAAGCCTAAAATAGAGTAAGCACTAAACACATAAATAATAAATTATTATGGCAACAACAGAATGCTTTAACACGGTATTACTCCATTCTAATAAAGATGCAGGTAAAACATATCTATATGTTAACTGTAGTAATAGTACCCAACCCCTTAAATTTGACTTAGCAAAAGGATTAAAACTCTATCAACCTTCTAATTCTTCTTCCCTTTTTGTAGAAGAAAATGCTTCTTTATTACCTACACCTAAAGTTGATTCTACCATTCGATTTCAAGTACCTCAAAAACATCAATATGGTAAATTATATGGTGGTGAAATGTACTATTCTTGCCTCCCAACCCCTCAAAGAGGAACTGCAGGGAATATTAATATAAAGGAAAAAGGAACTGATCCGAACGAAACAGATACTATCAAACCATTAAAATTAGGTGCTACAGATAAACTTTATCTATCAATTATTGGAGTTGATGATATTCGAGCAGAAATCAATAATGATGCAGATTATGTTCAATTATATTCCTTAACGGAACAAGTTATTTTTATACAACTAAAAGACACCCCTAATTCAGAATCAGGAGAAAAAGATCTTATTGTTCAATACAGTACTCTATAACAAGTTTATTATACACTCATATAGAAGCAAAATTATAGGTTACTAATCTAAATTTTGCTTCTTATTTTCCTTTTCTATTTACAACAAAGAATTCAAAACTGCTCCAAGAGCAGCAAGCCCCTCCCATGCCTAATTTTATGTAAACACGTATTAATTTTAGACTTATGAAAACATTCATTAAATTACTTTTATCGCTTAGTATTTTGTGCTGTAATTGTTCCCTTTGGGCACAAAAGGATAATCGCCCAGACTGCATCAAAAACACCATCATTTGGGACTTTTCTAAGACAGGTTCCGATCAATTAGACGAGCCTTGTTGTCTCAAAAAAGGGAAAAATGTCAAAATACATATCATAAACATCAATCGGAATGCCTATGAGATTAGCATCAATAAGCAGTTAAAATCATACCATACCACACGCCCTGAAATTCTAGATATTGAAAAGATGAAAACAGATGCTGCTGTTGCCTCAAAAGTGTCAGGCAATGCTCATCAAGGCATCAAAGATCGTAAAGGTGTAAATCCAGATCCCATTGACAACTTAACAACTGCCATTCAAGAGCTCCAAAAATATCTAGCTTGTGCAACTTGCTTTAATGACATCTTAAACAGCAACGTAGGGCACCAACAAGCAGAAAAAGATCGAGATGCCTGTATGCAACAAAACTTAGGTAAAAGTTACAGTAAGGCTGATATTGGTGCTAATATGAGTATGGCGTTTAACAACATAAAAATAGCGCATGGCAATTTGCCTCCATTGCCTGCTGGAGCCTCTGTGGAAGACAAAGTTGACCTAGCAAAGCTTGAAACGAGTTATACCGCATTGATGACCAATAGCAATAGTTTAAAAGCAATCAATGATATAACCACACTCTACGAGCAAGTAAGCAATCCTAGGAATTATAGTTTTTTTACAACAATTCCACTTGAAAGTGCCTCCGAATTAGTGTTAGATTTAGAAGCAAAGCCGAAACAAGGTTTAAATCTACAACCCGAAAAATTGCCACTAGTATATGCCATAAAAGGAGTCAAGATTAGCTTTAGCCCTAGTCTATTTTTTAATCATTTTCCAGGGGCAAAAACGTATACCTTAAAAGATTATAAACTAAACAATCAAGCGACCGACTCCATCACTATTCATAGCAGTTTTGATGACAAAAGTTTAATCCCTTCTATTGGCGCTTTGGTTCATGTTTCTTTTGGTGGGTGCTCCGATCTTGATTTTGCCATTAGTGCGGGTATTAGCACCCAAGTAGAAACAGGCAGCATGAGATGGCATCTTGGCAATAGTTTCATTTTAGGCAAAAAAAGGCGTTTTGTCTTATCTACAGGGATAAGTTTAGGACAAGGGATCAATGAATTAGATGAAAAGTATGAAACAGATAAACCCTATCCTACTGCTGTATTAAAAGACCAGAACTTACTAAAACCTACTGCTCATTTGGGTTGGTTTCTTGGAATTTCTTACAACATACCGATCAAATAATTCATTCTTTTTCAATATTAGCATACCGCTATACCTGTTATTTTTGAACCGCTCAAAACTTATTTAAATAAGTTTTTGAGCGGTTTTTTCTATCCCTCCTTACAAACGGCACTTTCTTTGCTTCCTAACAAAAATCATTTTCAAGAACCTTATAGTAGATAATTTTAGGTTTTTGATTGAAAAAACTTATCTTTCACCAAATTTGATTACTAACCAGTGTCCATTGTATCGTTTATGAACTTGCAAAATATAAAACAAAAATTAGACAAGATTAACCGTTTTTATGCTTATTTAGAAGCCAATCAAGAAATCATTTCTAGAGTAGACCGAGATGCTTTGCTTGCATCCATTAGAGAATTATACGATGCTTGTTTTGAAGAAGGGAACACGGTAGTAAAAGAAGCTCCAGAAGTTGAGCCTATTCAGCAAACGGTAACGACAACAGTTAGTGATAACACTCCTAAACCTGAGCCTGTCGTTGAAACACCTAAGAAAAAGCGCCCTAAGCTAGTTTTTAATACCACTAATACTACTCCAGAGGCGACCAAACCAGCCAAAGAAGAAGCAACTGTAATAAAAGAAACGCCCAAAGAGGAAGTTCCCAAACAGGAACCTGTTGTATCGGTAGAACCTGTTGTTGAGCCCACCACTGCTACAGAAGAAACGCCTACTCAACCAACCAATAGCTTTAAGGAAGAGTTTGAAGAATTGTTCTTGTTTAAGGCAGCAACCGACTTGTCTCAAAAATTGAGTGCTGCTCCATTAAAAGACCTTAACAAAGCATTGGGATTAAATGAAAAATTCTTATACATCAATGAATTATTTGGAGGTGATGTTGCCAAATTCCAGACGGCAATTAAAGCACTAAATAATGGAGGTGATTTTGAGGAAGCTCGTACTTATATCGAGTCAAATTTGGTCGAGCAATATGAATGGATGAAAAAATTAAAGAAACCTGTTGCGAAGGATTTTGTAAAATTAATTCGCCGTAGATATCTATAACCAACTCATTAGGTTATCGTAATCTTTTGATTCTAATTGTATCATCTAATTTGCAAAAGAATGCTTAATAAAGTACTTTGGAAAAATAAAAGCCGTTGGCAAACAACTGGAGCATCTATAGGGATATTTATAGGTTTGTTTTTGTTGTTGTTTGCCCTGCAAGTTTATTTAGATGTGCAAATACTGACCAAAGGAGCCAAGGATAATAATTTTTTGGTCATCAACAAACTATTTGAAAAAAACTACGGCAAGCCATTGACTTTTTCACAAGAAGAATTTAATGAGATTCGTCAGCAGCCCTTTTTTAATCAAGTTGATGCCTTTGAATCCAATGACTACAAGGTTTCTCTTTCGAGCCAAACCATGGGGTTTAGAACCTTGCTTTTTTTTCAAGCACTGCCACAAGAATTTTTAGATGTAGACTCTGTTTTGTTTCAGTGGAAACCTGGTGATAAAATTCCGATTGTTTTATCGAGCGATTATCTGGCACTGTATAACTTTGGTTTTGCTCCCAGTCAGGGCTTGCCCAAATTTTCAGCCAATACCATTAGTTTGGTTGACTTTAAGATTGCAGTCTCTGGCAATGGACAACAAGAAATTTTTGATGGTTATGTTTGTGGTTTTACACCAAATGTTAATTCCATCTTGGTTCCAAAATCCTTTATGCGCTATGCGAACCAAAAATTTGGCGAAAGCAGCAAAACTAAATTGCCCACTCAACTCATTGCGTCTACCGATAACCCTTATAGCGTTGGTTTAGAAAAATTCTTAGCAGAAAAAAATTATGAAATATCAAGAGGTGGTTTAATTGGTGGTGAACTCAAAACCACTTTATTTATGCTTGTTTTCTTATTGGTAGCAATAGGTTTGACTATTGTAGGCTTAGCCATGTTAGTTTTCATTCTAAATTTTCAAGTACTCATTGCGCAAGCTAGCCAAGATATACAATTGTTAATTCAACTGGGGTACAAAGATCAGCAAATTGCCAAAATACTAGCTAAAAATTTACTAAAACTCTTTGGCATAGTGGTGGTAGCTGTTTTTGCGCTATTGGTTCCTATCAAATACCTCCTTTCCTCCCTGATTACAGAACAGGGCTACCATTTAAGTTTTAGTTTACATCCAATAGTTTGGTTCGTTGGCTTACTTTTTTGTATCTTGTTTATATGGATCAATATCAGCAGCATTCGCAAGAATGTACAAAATTTGGCATAATTTAAGTTATAAATATATTAATCCAATGGTTTTAGAATTAGCCATAGTAGGTTTGTTGCATTGCTATTTTTGCCCCTAAAAAATAACAATAAGGACTGACAAGGCTACATCCCAATTTAGGGTTAGCCCCATTAATACGAACCCATGAGACTAGAAAGCTTGCTAATCATTAACGATTATCACAAATAATTCTATATGCTAAAAACACTGCTTTTTGTAATACTTTTCGTTAAGTACTCAACGGCGTAGCTAAAACTGCTAGGGTTAGTCTTTTGTGCTGTTAGCACAAGCATACCCAGTTTGCTAGGGCTTATGTGCTACCTCGATTATGTTCACAACAAAGCGAAGCAATCTCATAACCGCAGGGAATAAATTACCTATTTTTTTCTATACGAAACTATCCATGATGATCGTTATTCGAATGCATGTTCCCACAAAAAAGCAATATTCACACTACCAAAATTACCAAGTATGAAATCAATCCTCATCCTCGTTTCTATTTCTCTTTTTTTTACGCTAGATATGCGAGCACAAACAGGTGTCTACCAATATACCAGCAAGGCAAACAAAGAAGATATTGAGCTAAATCTTCGACGTGATGGTGTCTTTTTTTATACCTATAATAAAGAATGGACCAACTGTGTCACTCAAGGAAAATGGCGGCCATTGGGCAGCGGAAAAGTCATCTTGACTAGTGATTACCAATTGGGCGATTATACCATTGAAGAAATTGAAGATCCCGACCAAAAAGCCATCCGCATTATTATTCAAGGCAAAGGAAAAGGGCAAAGCCCAACTACTATTTCTACTATCTTTATGAATGAGGATGAAACGGCTAGTTTTGAGATGGATGGAGAAGCTGTTTTAGCGATGTTAGAAGAACGACAAAAGCTAACCATGTCTGCCTCGCTTGAAGTCCGAGATAGCCTAAAAAATAGCGACTCTCCTAGATATTATAAGTACGAAGGCAAAAAAGAGATAAAGTCTATTACGATGGTATTTGACTTAAGAGAGTTAACCTTTGAAATTAAAAACCCCAAAGCGAATAAAATTACTATTACAACAGCCTTTGCACCTAATGCAGCCTATCATTATATGAATGGCGTTGAATTTATTTCGGATGGCAAATTTATCCACGAAGAAGGAAGCAGCATCAAACTAAAAAAGCAAAAAAGGTAATCATATACCCTCCGAAAAAGAAGAAAGGTTTGCCAAATTTTCATTTAACAAACCTTTTAATCACCAAAAATCAATCAATTAAATTTTTAAAACATTAGTTGTTTTTTCGGCTTCTTTTTGTTGAAGAACACCTAATGTTTTAAAACGTTAGCTCGAAAGTATGAAATATTTTATAAAAACCCAAAAACTATTTTCAAAAATATAGTTTACTTATCAAAAAAAGATATTTTATATTAAAAAAAGCAGCATTTTCCTATTTTTATTCATTGCTTTTCTTGCAATCCTCTCTTCCCCTTTCACCTTAAATTTTGCAAAATTTTGTGGGATTAAGGACTCGCCTCATTCTTAAAAAGGAACAAGATCGTTCAAAAAAATTGGATGATTTGAGTAAAGGAAATAAATTTTAATCTTCCCATCCCAAACCATCCAATTAAATTAAACCTAACGATTGATTTAGGTTGTATTAAATCTCTCCTAAAATAGATTCTGTTACGTTTATGATATGATCACCAACACGTTCTAAAGAAGAAAAGATATTATTATAAATCATAGCCGCTTCAACCTTATAATCTGAATCTCCTAAACGATCTAGGTTATTTGCCTTAAGTTTATTTCTAAGCGAATTGATTTGATCTTCTAGCGTTCTTGCACTGTCTTTTTCTACCGTAGAATAAGAAGAAGAAGAAAGATTGGCATTCATTTGATTGAATGCATTAGAGATCATTCCAATCATTTCATTCAGACCATTTCGTTGTTCTGGCAAAAAGTAAGCTTTTGTATTGCTCTTTTCTTCTAATGTCTTAGATATTTGGTAATAGATGTCCCCAATTCGCTCTAAGTCATTCGCAATATTCATAAAACTACGCAGTTTGGTTGATGTTTCATGAGTAGCTTTTTTATCAATTAGATTGGTAATATACTCTGTAATTTCAATCTCCATCGTATCACTAATTGCTTCGTATTTTGCCAATCTTTTAATTGCTTCTGCCTTTTCTTTTTTATCAATAGAGTTGATTACGGTTTTCAAAAAGCCATTCATACGACTAACTACCTCACCAAAATGAGCCGTTTCTTTTTGAAGCGCTTCTGTACTTAACTCAGGAGTAATGGGTGGATTTTTGATAAATTTCAATCGTTCGTATGACTCGTCCTCTTCCTCTTTTACCGATACTGTAGCTACTTTTACCAACCAAGGTACAAAAGCTAACATAATCAGTACGTTTAAGGTATTAAAAGTAGTGTGGAAAGCCGCTAAAATCAATGGCACATCTCCAGCCTTACTAGCATCAACTTGCATAACACTTTCAGCCATGCTTGTCAAAACAGGAAGATAGTAAGGCAAAATAAGCACCATCCATGTAACCCCTATAAGGTTAAACAAAGAATGAATTCTAGCCGATCGTTTTGCATTCGTATTGGCAATCATAGAGGCCAACTCTGCCGTAATTGTTGTTCCAACATTCTCTCCAAGAATCATTGCAGCAGCCACATCAAGAGGCAACCATCCTTGGGCACACATGGTTAGTGTAATCGCCATAGATGCACTTGAAGATTGCACAACAACGGTCAATAAAGCTCCAACAAAAACAAAGAATATACGAGAAAGTATCCCCCATTCTGTAAAGTTTTGCAAGAAGTCCAATACCTCAGGATTGTGCTTAATATCTGGCACAGCACCTTTCAAAGCGCTCAATCCCATAAATAAAATCGCAAACCCAATCACAAATTCTCCCCAATATTTAGTTTTGCCTTTGGCAATTAAAAACATAGGAACACCTATGGCAAATAGAGGAATAGAATAATGTGCAAGCTTAACTTTAAAACCTAAGATAGAAACAATCCAACCTGTAATTGTTGTACCAATATTAGCCCCCATCATTACCCCCGCTGATTCTACCAAAGAAAGCAAACCCGCATTAACAAAACTTACCGTCATAACGGTTGTTGCAGAAGAAGATTGCACCAAAGCAGTAACAAGAAAACCAGTAAATACGCCTAAAAAGCGATTTCTCGTCATCCCTCTTAAGATTTTTCTAAGCTGAGAACCTGCAGCTCTTTGAATCCCATCGCTCATCATTTTCATCCCGTAGATAAAAAAAGCAAGCGATCCTAAAATTTGAACAATTTCCCAAATTCCAAACTCCATTTTGATTTTGTTTATTTTAAAATAATTGATTTTTGTATAAAAATTTAGAACTGCATTTCTACCTGCAACCTAAAACGAAAAACACCCAGTGGTTCAATTGGATCATGGGCATAGCCCAAATCTGTTTGTACTTTTAAATTATGCCCTACAATATATTTAGAAAACCCTAATGTATATTCATTGATATTTTTTAAGCCAGAATAAGCACCATCTTTTCTTATCATTGTAAAACGCGCTGCAAGTTCATAATTTTTCATGAATAAATATCCCATTTGGACATTAAATCCATACCCAGTGTTAAACTTTTTTGTTGTAGCATCAAACTGGTTCAATGCTACTCTATATCCAAATTCTGAATGAATAGAAAAACCTTTATATTTGAACATTAAATCAATCAAACAAGAAGCCAATGAGTTTTCGATATAATTCCCCAAAGTATCTTTTACAAAAGCGCCTAGTTGCCCTCCTTGCCGAATTGCCCGATCATTGTAATTTCCCGCAATGGCAAAAGCAAGCTTAGGTTTATCTTCACGAGTCAAATCTCCCCCTATGTAATCTCCTTTCTTAGCAAATTCGCCAAAAGGATTAAAATCCAAACGAGCTGTATACGAAAAGCCACCAAAATTTCCAGCAGTAATATTTCTTCCTTCTCCTTGTGTAAATGCAAGAGCAGGTTTTACTACAAAATTTCCAAACGTCCACTTTCCTCTTAATTGAAGCCCCATATCACGATCAATATTAAACCTGCTATTAACCAATGAGCGATCCACCAATTGCAAGCTGGCAGACGATATAATCCGTTCACGATTACCAGGCAATTTTGTTTGACCAACCCACAATTCGTAGTTTTTAGCAAATTTCCATTGAACAACAGCATCCAAAATTATTCTAGCAGCATCCCCTCCCAATCCGTCTTCTTGGCTTGAACTAATATCGTTAGCAGAAAGCCCAAGCTCAATTTTATAGGCAATTTTGGGAGAAAAAGCATAGCCTCCAAATTTAATTCGAGCTCGCCTTATCATAAAGTTAGAACTTGTATTACTAATAGAGCTGTCTTTATTTGCTGCATCATACTCTACTACAAATAAACTCTGAATTCTTGCATTAAATTTCAGCTTAAAAGTTGAATCTTTTGCCACGAAAGAAAGCCCTTTGCCAAACCTAGGCATTTTAAATTGAGCGCTTACATTACAGGTCATCAATACGAAGAAACAGACTGCAAAAATACTTCTAAATCCTCTTCTAATCGTTGGCTTATTCATTAATTCATTGTTAAGTTAATATTACATTTAATTTAACTGGGCGCAAAAATAAACCCCCAATGTTAATTTAATGTTAACTTAATATTATCAAAAAAACAAACTCTTCCTATAAACTATTTAATAATGAAGCATTTATTTTCTTTCGCTTTTTGCAACTCAAAAACAAGACTTAATGTTAAATTAAAACTTGATTAACAATAACTAAACATAATTTAGACGCATTTTTATTACATCTCAAAAATGCTTACTTTAATTCTTACACCAAGATTTAATTGGATAAAGAACCAGAAGTATTGAAGGTGTTTATTTTTAGTAAAATTCTATATGAAAAAATATATCGCCGAACTAATTGGAACCTTTGCATTGGTATTCTTTGGAACAGGAGCAATTGTTGTTGATCACATTACACATGGAGCTATAAGTCATCTTGGTGTGGCACTTTCATTTGGTTTAATTGTAACAATTATGATTTATGCACTAGGGAGTATCTCTGGAGCGCATATTAATCCAGCCGTTAGTATAGGTTTTTGTTTTACCAATCGCTTCCATAAAAAAGATTTAGCCCCCTACCTTATTGCTCAAACCACAGGAGCTATTGCAGCCTCTTTTGTTTTATTTTTTCTTTTTGTCAACCATGGAAACTTGGGCAGCACCCAACCATCAGGTACCATAATGCAATCGTTTGTACTCGAAATGATCTTGACTTATTTTCTGATGCTGGTGATACTCTGTGTTAGTCAAAACCCTGAAATTAGTAAATTTACGGGCATTGCAGTAGGAGCTACTGTAATGCTAGAAGCCTTGTTTGCAGGCCCTATTTGTGGCGCCTCGATGAACCCTGCTCGTTCGATTGCACCAGCTTTGGTTTCTGGCAATCTGGCTGCCTTGTGGGTTTATATTCTTGCTCCAATTATAGGAGCAATTATAGCTACTTTAACGTGGAAATATTTTAACTCAAAAAAGCCATAAATAGAAGGGTTCTATCTATGGCTATCTATAAAGTTGCTGAAAAAATCAGTAGAATAAACTTTTATTTCTTTTTCTTTTCTTTAGGACTTGGAATCATTGTCCAACGAAAAAGGCTATTGTCTAAGCTATGTTCTAGAACAATTTCATCTTTTTCGATGCGCACTATTCTATAATCGTTCCAACCGTTTAAGCCTACAAATTGAATAGAATCGTTCTTAATGTGGTAATTAAAGATACGATCGTTTCCCCCCATTTCCATCTTAAATACATTGGTAACTTCCATTACTTTTTTCTTTTTTTCCACTCCTTTAGCATCCGTAACTTTTTTAGTTACTTTTTCTTTTCGAACAGAAAAATCCATTGTAACGATTCCTGCAATAGCTTTAAGGTTAATTTCCCGACCATCTTTTTGAAGCTTTTTGCATTCCCATTTGCCTACTTTGGCAATAGTCTTGGCAGCTTTTTTATCTTCTTTATCTTGAGCAAATGACTGTTGAACACCCAACAATAAAATCATTCCCCATACCAACATACTTACGTTAAAAGTTTTTTGCATAACATCTAGTTTTACTTTTTGAAACAAACGTTTCTATTGTTTTTATTTTAAGTTTGCCTTGTAGTCAATAATATAAATTATTGTTCTATTAATAAAGATGCTATCAAGCAGCAACACACAACAACAAAGAAGCAATTTACATGACCAAACTACAAAAATGTCAACAATTTCACGTTCTATAAACTCTTATTCTATTTTTGTACCAAAAATTTAAAATCGACTGCAATATTAGTTAATATTTTGTTACTAAGCCAACAAAACATTGCTTTTACAGCTTATTTATCAAGCTATTATATTTCATTTATCGATGTAAATACCAACTCAATTTAGCCGTTCTTAAAACCATAGAATCTTGAGTTAATTTCATAATTTTCATTCCTGGAAACTTAGGTTTATTGGGATAACTAATGCTATCTCCTTCCAATTTATATTCTACAATTTCTGGTGGTGGAGCAGGTTCTTCATTTAGCGTTTTGGTTCGCTTTCCGTCTTTATCAAATTCATATTGAGGGTTTCCCATATAAGGACCAGGCATCACCCGTCCGTCGTGAAATCGAAAAGCCGTTACCTTCCAAACACCATAAAACCACTCTAAATTTAATCCCTTGTCCTTTGAGGTTGTTTTATGGGTTGTGTTACAAGCTACAAAAAGTAAAATAAATAGCCCAAGAACCAATATAGATCTCATGTTTTTTTGTGAAGTTGTTTAAAAATGGATTTTTGTTGAACTGAGCCTATGGCGAACTCACGTAAGTATAATGAGTACTAAATTTTTAGATAATCGAGGCAAAAATCTAGTTCATAGCAGCGCTATGGGGTAAATTTTTAACGCAGAGTAACTGAAAATTAGCTTTAGCTTCGCTGATTTTACAATTCATTAGCAATGTAAGGCTATTCTTAAACAACTTCTGTATTAAAATGTGTTATTCTTTTCTCTACCCGATGATTTTTGTAAAAATTAAAATCAGGACAGCTTTTATCTATTTTTAGATCGCTTTGCTCTTAGAAATTAGATCCCAATTACAACTTAATTGGGATCTAATATCTAGCGTCTAAGCATTCTATTAAATTTTTAAAACTGTCGGGTAGAGTAATTATTCTTTCTCTATTTTTAATCCTTCCTAATCCCTATCAATTAAAAATTAAGCCATAATCCTGCATTCTAACAAGAACGTTAATTTTTTTGAAAAACTCCTTCTAAAATTGCTATTTTTGTAGAACAACTTCACTCCAAACAAAGGGAATTAGCCCCTCTAGTAAAAACGATTCAAATGCTCAACGTCTTATTTTTTTATGCTTGCCTTCTTCTCCCCTTTGCTTGTTTTGCACAATCAGAAGACTATCACCAAGCTATGGCACTTGGCGAACATGCCGCAGCCAGCCGACAATTTTCTCAAGCCATTCAGCATTATGGGCAAGCCATTAAATTAGCTCCTAGAGACATTGAGCCTTATTTAAGACAAATGGAAGTCGCCATCCAAAAACGAGATTTATCGATCTTTAAACGCACCATTCACCAATTAGAAGGCTTAGAGCATCCCCTTCCTCTAGATGTTTATATTACTTATGTCCAGCTTGCCAAAAAACAACGCCTTTATAATGATGGTTTGGCAATGTTGACCAAAGCTGAATTGAAACACAAAACTAGCAAAACATTATTGCTTCATCGTGCTGGTTTATACCAAAAACTAAACGATAATGCCAAAGTGATTCAAACGCTCAATACAGCATTGGAACATTACCCTCAAAGTACAGATGTTCTTCATCAGCTCGCTACCATTTATATCAATATTAATCCTCAAAAAAGCATTGAATTACACAAAAAACTGCTTGCTGAACCTCACTATAAAGATGTCGCCTTAAGTGCTTTAGGTTTATTGCATACCAAGCTTTATGAAGCAGATCCTGGCGCTAATAATCGCAATAATCTTGTTTTGGCACTTAGTTATTACAACCAGTATTTTCAACGGCATCCTCAAGATCAAGAGGCAAGGAATATGATTGAAAATATTCGCATACTATTGGATCAATAAAATAAAAATGCCATTGCAGATAATAACTGCAATGGCACAAAGGGGGTAAATTAGGGGACAATTAAGCTAGTTAAAAATTACTTTATGGCTAGATCTCATTCCATTTTCGAATTGAATCGCAATGGTATACATTCCTTTTGCTAAATTGTTTTTGGCAAATTGAGTAACACCACTTACATTTTCTACTTGCTCTACCAATTCTCCCAAGACATTAAACAACTGAATGTTTTTTGCTTGTTCTCCTCCCAAATCAACATTGATATAATGGGTTGAAGGGTTTGGATAAATCTCAACAGCAGGCGTATAGGCAGTGACTCTTTGTACAGAATTCGATACAAAATTGGTGTCTCTATATAGAATAGTCCCACATTGTCCACCGATAGAAATGGTTGATCCATCAGCACGAATCGCTTTAAAATCTTCAAAACAAATTTGCGTAGACATTACGTTTGCAGAGATAGGGGCGGTAGGTTTTACTCTCAAAAGCAAACGTCCCATCGTTCCACCTCCTGTATAATTGGTCTGGTCTAGTCGAGTAGCCACATAATGTACTTTTCCTGTTTCGTATAGGGCTCTCGAATATACAGCAGCACCGTCATCATCCAACCAGCCATTATTTAAAATAGTTCCCAAGGTACCAAAAGTCCCAGTAGTTTGTAAATCAAAAACAGTTTCATCATAATCAATTCTATACGTTACGCCCAAAACATTATTAATCTGTTGCAAAGCCTCTCCAAAATAGACATCCAAAATAGCATATCTGTTCAAATCTACAATCGTATCGGTACCAGGCAATATTGGAGTAGTAGGATAATAACGTTCGAAGAATAAATCTGTTCCTATGGTATTGGCACCTTCTGCGGCTCCTGTATACAAAGCATGTGTGCTATTAAAATTAGTAGTATTGGTTGCCATATCCAACAAGTCAACCGTAGCATCTCCGTTGGCATCTACATAAGCATTGGTCGCAGGAGTTGGAGGAGTATGTGGCATCCATCTATCTCCAACAATAGTACGAGTGCTTGCAGTATTATTATAATTTAAGCCCATTTCCAAAATATCAAAATCATTGGCAATTCCATTGTTATTCGCATCTCCTGGATAAACACAATTAGCAGTGCAATAGGTAGGCGTTGCACAACCTGTCAAGACAAAGTTATTATCGTAATATTGCTGTACTAAATCAACTTGCTGATATAGCAAGTTAACATTCTGAAGGTGATTGCTATCTGGGTCGTGATGATAGGAATAAGCCAAATCAACCATAAAAGATTCTCCAGGCATTAAACTATCTTTATAAATAGATCCTAATACTCGCTGATCTAAACCTGCTAAACCTGCTGTAGCCATTGACCAGCCAGAAGGATCATTAGGATTGTCTGGAAAAATATGGTTGGTAACAACAGCATTGGGATTAGCGGGATCATAGCCATCTCCTCCTGTTGTTAGCGGAGTACCATTAGGGAATTTCCCTTCCAGTAAGTAATAATAACTTAAAGTAGCTTGAGGATCTCCTGTAGGACTTGAATTACTATTGGTATGATAAATAGAATGCTCTAGAGAATGATTTAAAATCGTAACAGCTTGTACAGGCGGATTCGAACCATACCCCGTCGTTCCTGCTACGCCACAAGGGTTATCGTCATTATTATCTGCATTGTATGCATAAATCGTATTTTTAGCTGGGATGGTTCCTACATAATCATCAACGCTACAGCCCAAGTCAAAATCTGTCCAAATACCATAATAATAGTCTCTTAACACTAGCGCATTTTTATTGATAACTTTGTGTTTAACAAAAAGCGTTTTGTCTAATAAAGGATCATTTCCACAATTAAATACATAAGCAGTTTGTTGTACCTCTACCATCAAATTCATGCCATTTGTCTGCGTATGTAGATTGCCATTGTCATTAAATACAGACCACAAAATTTCTTCTGCTATGGCATTGGGATTTCCATGTTCAAACACAGGGTAATCTCCATGCAAAGGAGTATAAACCCCATCTCCATTTGCATCATAAAAAGGTGCTAAATCTTGGTCGGGTAGGTTAAATCCCATTTGAGCTGCAAAATGAGGGTTTCCTCTTCCTGGCCATTTTAATAAACTAAGATCTGTTGGTCCATCAACAACCCCATTATCATTTATATCGGCAATATGTTGTTCTATCGCCCAACGTTTCACTTTCCAAATCTGATCAAAGTTTGTGCAAGAATTGGTAATTGGCAGTCCTGTTGTAGGGTCTAATGGTCCCGCCCAATAATCATTGCCACTCGATCGATAAGTTTGTGCTGCTAAGCGCAAATTTCCCCCATCATCATAGGCTCCCATCCATACTCCTCCTGCAAAAATCGTATTGGTTTGTGGCTGTCCGTAAACATGAGGCACCGAATATTGAGCTGAGGAATTCCCATCCCAAAACATATCCCCTCCGTTTCGGAACATGATCTTCATATCTGTATTTTCAATGTATTCTTGTGCCATAGATTCTGTACAGTGTTGAGCCTGCATGCTTTTATAGCCAAAAATTAAAAGTAGTGTAGTTGTAATTATGAATTGACCTTTTATCATATTGTATTCATTTTTTATTGATTTTAACTAATTGAAAAGCTGCTACTTAGATATCTAGCCCATTTTTATTGATACCCGTTGCTTTTAACGCTTCAATTTCTTGTCTACAATACTAGCTGAATAAGTAGCAATTAAAAAAAACATAATTTAATATTTCTCAATTTAATATTATAACTCAATCATCTTTTTAAAGTAATTTCAATATATTTTTCTCAATATTTTTTAGACTAAAAAATAAAATAGGTCTACCCCATGAGAGTAGACCTATTTTAAACTATATTTTCTTACTATAAGTGTAGATTATGCTTTTTTGAAATTCAAAATAGTGTCCTCAATAATCTTACAACATTCCTCTAATTGAGCTTGATTCATCACCAATGGAGGAGCAAAACGAATGATGTTTCCATGAGTAGGTTTTGCCAGTAAGCCATTTTTAGACAAAGCGATACAGATATCCATTGCCGTAGAACTATCGGGCGTATCGTTAACCAAAATAGCATTTAACAAACCTTTCCCTCTTACCTTTGAAACTAGCTCTGTTTTTTCTGCTAATTTGCTCATTCTATCACGGAATACCATCCCCAAATCAAAAGCATTTTCAGCCAATTGTTCTTCCTTTACAATTTTTAACGCTTCCATTGCAACAGCGCAAGCCATTGGGTTTCCTCCATAAGTAGAACCATGCTGTCCAGGCTTAATCACTTCCATAATTTCATTGTCCGCCAATACTGCAGCAACAGGGTACATTCCTCCCGAAAGAGCCTTTCCCAAAATTAAAATATCTGGACGCACATTATCGTATTCACAAGCCAACATTCTACCTGTGCGAGCAATTCCCGTCTGAATTTCATCTCCAATAAACAATACATTGTGTGTCTTACACAATTGGTAAGCCTTTGATAAAAATTCATCATCAGGAACGTTTACTCCCGCTTCTCCCTGAATCGGCTCTACCAAGAAACCTGCAATATTCTCAGCATCCGCTTCTAAAGCAGCTTTTAAAGCAGAAATATCATTGTAAGGGATCGCCTCAAAACCAGGGGTATAAGGACCAAAATTCCCTCTAGCATCTGGATCGCTAGAAAAAGAAATAATGGTTACAGTACGTCCATGAAAGTTTTCTCCACAAACAATAATCTTAGCCTTATTGGTTTCTATTCCCTTTTTTTCATAGCCCCATTTGCGGCAAATTTTAATTGCTGTCTCTACTCCTTCTGCTCCAGTGTTCATAGGCAACAACTTATCATAGCCAAAATATTCTGTAGCAAATTTTTCAAAGACCCCTAACTTGTCGTTATAGAATGCTCTAGAAGTAAGATTTAGCGTAGCCGCTTGTTGGGTGATAGCTTCTACCAACCTTGGGTGACAATGCCCTTGGTTAACAGCAGAATAAGCTGACAAAAAGTCAAAATAACGTTTCCCTTCTACATCCCAGACATAAACACCTTCTCCTTTAGCCAACACAACGCCCAATGGATGATAGTTGTGTGCACCATGCTTATCTTCTAGCTCCATTAGATCTTGCGAGCTCAATGTATTTGTTGTCGTTTCCATATTAATTGTAATTTTAGATTTTTTTAGCTAAAACTGCTTTATTCTTTATAAATTTGCTGTAGCAATGATAATAATCTTGTGATAGATTTTTACCAAAAGGCTACTATGATTAAATCATTTAGAACGATTCACTCAACCATTTTCTCCTAGAGAATGGCACAAAAATACGAAAAATTGAGACTATACCGAAATTTAGTAGAGGCGTCTGTCAAGGCATTAAAAAAAATCTTTTCCGAAAATCAGTTGGCTGACCGTGTTGTTCAAACCATGTTGCGTTCCAATCGAAAATGGGGATCCAAAGACAGACGTTTTTTGGCTGCTACTATTTACGATGCGGTTCGATGGTATCGGCTGCATTACGAAATATATGGAAAAGAGCCCCAAACAACAGAAGATTGGTGGCAAATTCTTGGAATCATGTGGATTTTGCAAGGGCTTGAATTACCAGATTGGGATGCTTTTGTGGGTTTAAATCCAATAGAGATAAAACAAAAAGAACAAGACTTTTCTCAAATTCTTAAAATACAAGCCTCTATTCCCGACTGGTTGGATGAATTGGGTCGCCAAGAACTGGGAGAGCAATGGGCTGCTTGTATCCGTGCATCCAATGAACCTGCTGCTTTGGTTTTGCGAGCCAATCAACTCAAAACAAGCCCCGAAGAATTAATTATTAACCTCGATAAAAAAGGTGTCAAAGGTCAACTAATGTCTCTTCCTGATGCTGTTTTGGTTCCTAAACGCCAAAAACTAACCCAACTGCCCAGTTATGAACGGGGATATTTTGAAATTCAAGATGCCTCTTCTCAAGAAGTTGCCCCTTTTTTGGAAGTCAAAAAGGGAATGGCTGTGGTAGATGCCTGTGCAGGAGCAGGTGGAAAAAGCTTACACTTGGCTGCCTTGATGGAAAACAAAGGCTCCATTATTTCGTTGGATGTAGAAAAAGCTAAATTAGAACAATTGCAAAAGCGATCAAAACGGGCAGCGATTTCTATTATTACCACTCAAACAATACAAAATAACCAAACCATTCAGGCGCTTCACAATACAGCAGATCGCTTACTCTTGGATGTTCCTTGTTCGGGGCTAGGCACACTAAAAAGAAGTCCGCATATTAAATGGAGGCTAAAACCTGATTTTTTGGAGCAGATCAAGGCTACTCAACAACAAATTCTACAAGAATATAGCCCAATCTGTCAATCGGGTGGAAAAATGGTTTATGCAACTTGCAGCGTTTTGCCTTCTGAGAATCAAGAACAGGTGCAAACCTTTTTAAAGAGTCCTGCAGGAACTAATTTTCGTCTAATTCGTGAAAAACAAATCTTACCCAATGAAGGGTTTGATGGCTTTTACATGGCTTTACTAGAACGTATCTAAAACAATCCTATACCCATGAGATTATTATTTTGTGATAGCGGCTTTAGTCCTAAAGAAGTAGATTATTTGTATCAGGAAGAATATCAAGCTGCCAAAGCGCATCAAATTCCCTGTTTTTTAATTTCCTTTGAAGCTCTAAAAAAGCAGCAAATGGATCTTGCCCTCCAGTCCGTTCCTGTGCTTCCCTCCAAATCATTGGCGATTTATAGAGGTTGGATGCTTTCTTATGAATTGTATCAACAGTTTTATCAAGCCTTGCTGGCTAAAAATATTCAATTGATTAATACTCCTGAAGCGTATCGATTTTGCCACTATTTGCCTGCTAATTATACCACCATAAAGAACTATACCCCTCTGAGCATCTTCAAACCCTTGGCTTCTTCTTTTGACATCAATAATTTCAAAGAAGCGCTAGCCGTTTTTGGTAACCATCCCATTATCGTCAAAGATTATGTCAAATCTCAAAAACACTATTGGAAAGAGGCTTGCTTTATTCCCGATGCCAGTGATTTGAAACAAGTTGAAAAAATCACCAAACGTTTTATTGAACTACAAGATGTAGACCTAAATGTAGGGATTGTCTATCGTGCTTTTGTGGAACTAGAACCGTTAACCACGCACGCTATTAGTGGAATGCCGCTAACTAAAGAATTCAGGTTATTTGTCAAAAATGGAAAAATCATTGCTGCTGCTAATTACTGGGATCAAGGAGATTATGACTTAGTTGCTCCCAACCTTATTTTTTTAAAAGCCGTTATTCCCTGTATAAAGAGCAACTTCTTTAGCATTGATATTGCCCAACAAAAAGATGGAAATTGGATTATTGTAGAATTGGGTGATGGACAAGTGTCTGGCTTGCCTGATGGAATTGATCGATTTAACTTTTATAGTAGTCTGATGGATTGTTAAAAATAGTCGCTCACTACAACTTTAACTTTTGAAACTTGACTTTAAATGCTATTTGTCATATACTTAAGACTTCTATAGTTCTCCAATTAAATTATAATACTATGAAATTATTGACCCTATTTTTTTTCATCCTTATCAGTTTTCAAGTTAGCCATGCCCAAACAACTACTATTAAATTAACGGATATTTCTTTTAAGAAGGAATATGTTAAGGCTCCACTTGTTGTTGCTACTCCCTCTCCTTCCCTTAATCAACCCAATGTTACACTTCCGAAGGAGCCTAACTTTATTTGGAAATACAATATTGGCACGACGCATTATTACAATAATCATCCAGCCAATCCATTGTGTTTTAATACCTCTAATGGTTGGGAATTGGTTCAGGTAAGGCCTATAAAACATCAATTTTTGTACGAGGCAGCTGCGGTTACCACAGGTGTTGTATTAGAAGGCTTATTAAACATGCTAAACCAGTAATCGGATAATCCATGCTAATGCTTATTTATGCTAGTCAAAATCCGCTTTAAATTGGCTAAATAGATATTCATAAAAAACAGCCTTATTCACATCTGTGGCAATTCGAACACGATGTCCTGAATCATGGATTAAGGTTTGCC
This sequence comes from Aureispira anguillae, assembly GCF_026000115.1. Classification (GTDB taxonomy): domain Bacteria; phylum Bacteroidota; class Bacteroidia; order Chitinophagales; family Saprospiraceae; genus Aureispira; species Aureispira anguillae. Next base: position 621,244 of record NZ_AP026867.1, on the reverse strand, counting down.
CTGCATTTGGGGGTTGTACAAGCACCTTTGCACGGAGTTCTTCTACTGTAAAAAATGCTTCTAGAGCAACATAGCTGGTTGCCAAAATATCCCACATATAATAAATGTAATGATAACTAGGGATATTGTCTATTGTTAAGGCCCACAATTGCGCTGCCAAATTGGAGAGTTCGTATTTTGATTGCTGGGCTAATTTCGATAAAAACGCCTTGTCTACGGGTACATGGTTGGTTACGTCTAAAGGAACCATAACCAATGGTAATTCCAGTTCTAATAATTTTTGGGCATGGAACGGATCCCAGTAAACATTCCATTCTGCGGTTCCATTATGTTGATAGGTTTGTACATTGCCTGACGTTCTAAATGCCCCTCCCATCCAGATTATTTCTTTTATTTTAGAAATAATTGTAGGATCTTTCTCAATAGCAAGTACCAAATTAGAGCAGGGTCCTGTCATGACAATTTTTACAGGTTGGCTTGCCTTGTGCAGCAATTCTATCATTAAATCAACAGCCAATGGCAAATCATAAGGATTAGGAGCAGGAGGCAAATTAATCAACATGGGCAATACATTAACAATCTCAGGTCTAGCTCGCCATTCACTTGGAAAAGCATTGACTCCATGAAAAACACCTCTTCCTATAGGAATATGTTCTTTGCCTGTTTTTTGTAATAATTTGTAAGTAGATTCTATAGCTGGCTCCAAGTAACAATCAGCAGGAGTTACAGTGATCCCTATCAACTCAATCTTGGGCATTAACAACAACAACAATACAGATAGCAAATCATCTATTCCACCATCATGATCCATTAAAACTAATTCTTTCATCATTATCTCAGTTCATCAATTCAGACACAAATAAAAAATTATTACAATACTTGTTTAGACCGAAAATACCATTAGGGCATGTTTAAAATTTATGTTCTTCAATACCAATGGTTTTTGCGAAAATGATTTGATTTTAGTGCCTAACAAAGCTCTTTTTTAGGCTGATAGCAACGCTATCAAGGCTCAAAAAAGCTGTAGATAGGGGCAAAAGCAAACATTTGCAGCTCGAAGATAGAATTTAAACATGTTCTTAAATCAAAAAAAGAAGAAGAATAGCCTAAACATTATTCTTTTATTCAGAAATCACTATATTACAATAACTTATCACTTATATAAGTTTACTATTATAACTTAATCATTGAAGTTGTTTAAAAATGATCTTAACACCTACGATCCAACCATAGCAGCCATCGGATCAGCAGCTATTTTTAGCCCCGTAGCTTCCAGCTACGAAACAAAAAACGAGCTTTGCCCGATAACTACTAGCTTTGATCTCGAAAATCAACAACATTTTTAAACAACTTCATTTTCTAATATCTTAACACAAACTCTATGACCAACAAATTTTTAAAAATCAGCATTTTAATTTTTGTACTTTCTCTATTTAATTACCAAACCGCAGCAGCTAGAAAGTCTGCTTTTTTTAGTTTTGGAGGTGAAACAATTATTAAAGTCCAAGACTTTCCAGATACAGAATTGTTCCAAATGGAAAATGGCAGTTATGTAGATGCAGGTTGTATTTACAAACAAGTGTCCATCTTTTTTATTCCTGTTTGGAACTATGACATCCGTTGGTGTGGCTATACTGGCGAAGATGGCAACTATGTAATTCTAAGCAAAGAAGAATTGGATGCAATTGCTCAAGAAGCTTCGATTACATTGCCAGCAACTCCTACGCTCTCTTTTTGGCACTCTATAGGTGGGAAATTATTATTCGTGGTGGTGATTGGAGCTTTTATTGCTTATAGTGTGTTCTTTGCAGAAGAAGAAGAGGAAGAAGAAGAACCTAAGGAAGAAAAGCAATAAAATAAAATCCTCCCGAATACTACAAAAATTCGGGAGGATTAACTGGGCTTATTTTTTGGTCAAAAGATGTCCCATTTCTTTTTCTTTGAGTCGTCTAAACTGTAATCCGTTTTGTGCGCTCTTTTTTAAATGTTCCTTATTGATGTCATAAAAATGAAACCACATCAAATATTGATCGTCACTCAATTCAAATTCCAAATCAACATAGCGTGCAGCCCCTTTTGCCGTTAACATTTCACAAGTAATTTCTTCTGGCGTTACGGTCTTGTAGGTACCTGGTTTGTCCTCTTGGTGGGCAATAATTAAGTCACAAGCATCTCCTCTAATTAGGTCTTTTCGTATACTTGTTGCTGGAAACGTTTCTTTTTTCCAAGCATTGATGTATTTTTTAGGATCTTTCAGGTAATAAACTTCCATTCTAAAAGAATCACGGCTAACTTGTACATATTGCTCTACCCGTTGATCTAAGGGAGCATCTACTAATTCTGGCGAGAAAAACTCTAAGTAAACCCAAAACTCATTGGGGCGATCTTGGAAAATAGGCATCACAATAAACTCTTGCAAAGGTTCTGTAGTTGTGCCTTCATCGACTTGATCTTTATTGCTAAAATGTCCTAAAATTTGGTATTTAAATCGTTCAAACTTGTTGTAAATTTCTGCTATTTCTTTTGCGGTTTTAATATCTTTTAGGTAGGGCAACTTATACTTTCTGTTCTTTCTTTTGTCCCTTTTTTGCCCATAAGAATTCGTCGTAGTTCCAAGACAGAAGATAGTAATTAAGCCTAATACCCAAAGACGCATATTTCCTAACATCCATAGCTTAGAATCGGGGGTTTTACTAGTTAGTAAATAGTAACTCATAATACGTTATTTTGTTTAAATAATTAATCTCTCCGTGGGCAAGAGATTAGAATTGAGAAGTCAATCACTTCTGTTTTAATCATTAAATAATTTAATTAGGTATTTTTAAGATTGGGGGTAACAAAGGAAACTATAATCGTATATAAACGTTTGACTTATAAAAAAAGAGGAAGTAAAAAACAATAAACGCTCTTTCCACATTTATAATAACTCCAATGCCAATAGAAACTCCTAAAATAATTCAAAATGATATTTAGATTTAACGGGTGTGTTACTATATGGTGTTATTATTTAATACGAGCAATTCACTACATTTGTTTACAACATCGCCTCTAAATCTAAAGGTTGTGCTTTCCAACTCTCTAGCAATATCTCTGCCAATTCGTGACTAAACTCATGAATACGGGTCATTGCAGTAGGTGTAGCAAAGCGCATTTCTCTAAAAATAAGCAACATAGCCCCATTACATTCCATGTGATAATTAGGGTTATTATTGAGATAACGAACTAGCGAATCATTAAAGAATTTTCGAACTTCCGCAGGGTTATTGCCCTCTAACAAAAACTTTTCTGAAAAATCTGGATACCCTTCCAAATTGATATCTTCATCACGTAATGCTAATTTTACGCCAATTTTATCCAGAAGGGCTTCTCTTTGCAAAACAAATTGAGGGGCATTAAATGGTAAGTGCAGTGCCAATACACTCGTATAGCGTTCTTGGTTGGAAAACAGCCCTCCTTCTTCGAAGGTTATATCGCAAGTTTCCCATTCAAAAAACATTTTATAATGGCCTTTAGCTGTATTAAAAGTATATTCAATTGTTCTCGTTTTGAAAAACTCAAAATCTTTGAATTGGTGAAAATCCCAACGGACTTCTGGCCAAAATGTACCATTATTTTCTTCACACAATACTTTTAATGCACTTTGCCGTTGGTTAAGCTGAGGTTTCTTATCTTCTGGCAAAATTCTAGTGGCATTGGGATGACGAGAAGAGGCATCGTGCGCTCCTAAGCCAACAATTTCAAATTGAACATTCATCAAATCGTATCTTGGAGCATCGTCATGCAGGTACTCCAGTACCGTATAGTCAATTAATCGAGCATGAGACATATCCACAATAATGTGTTTTTCTTCTTTAGCACTATCCCTCAATACTCTTTTTAATTTGGGGATATTAACAAAATTTACAATCCCTTTTAACTTGATGTATAATTCATGGGTATTTTCTGTTCGAGTAGTATCAATGGATGGATTGATCAAGTAATGAACAAATTGCTTGCGCCCCAAGTTTGATTTCACATAATGAATAAACAATGTAATTGTTGCGCCAACAACTAAACCAATCAATAAGTCATAGACCAATGTTGCCAAAAGAGTCGTCAAAAAGATCAAGAACTGATCGTCGCCTTTTCTGTACGTATCTTTCCATATTTTTAGAGTAGCCAATTTATAACCAGTATAAACCAATAAAACAGCCAATGCCGCCAAAGGAATCAATCGAATCAAAGGCGCCATCAATAGAACAAAAAAGCCTAAAATAAGTCCATAATATAGATTAGACCATTTTGTTTTTGCCCCATTATGCACAGGAATAGCGGTAATAACAGGCAAACCACCAAGGCAACCAGAAATAATCGAGCTCAACCCAACGGCAAACAATTCTTTATTTAGGTTGGTGTGTCGTTCCAAAGGATCTAGTTTATCAACTACCCTAGCACTCACCAAAGTTTCTATGGTTGAGACAATGAGTATACTCAAAGAAACACCCCAAAAGTGCAACTCCCCTATTTTAGAAAAATTAGGGTCAAACATATAACTCGTAATCTCTACAGGAATATCAACTAAATAACTCGGACCAACATCAAAAGCAGTTCCAAACATTGGAACATAATGTGTTTCAAAAAAATTGAAGTAATAAACAATAGGAATGGTAAATAGAATGATCCATATTGGAGCAGGCAAGTATTGAGCAACTTTGATATTTACCTTATTGTAGGTAATCAATACAATAGTAGCAATTCCACCAATCAAAGTAATAATTGGATTTAAATTTTGAATGCTGTATTGAAGTTGTTGCAGACTTTCATAAGCATTATCACTTTGGGTAGAGTGCCCAAAAATAACATGCCCTTGTGTTCCTATAATCGTTAAACCTACCGCAGCAAGCATCCCATTAATCGCCGCTGCTGGCGTAATATCAGCAATTTCTCCAAATCTCAAAAGCCCCAGTATCATTTGACCAATTCCCGCCACTACAGTAGCCGCCAAAATATATTGAAAACCAACCAGCGGTTCGCCCTCGCCCAAGACAATTACTCCAGACAACATCACTGTAATCAAACCAGCAGAAGGACCATTGATCGTAATTTGGCTACTTCTAAAAAAAGTAGCAACAATCCCCCCAATTACCGCCGAGATCACCCCCGCCATAGGAGGAACCCCAGAAGCAATAGCAATCCCCAAGGCAATTGGCAAGACAACCAATGCCAAGCCTAGAGCTGCTGTAACATCCTCTTTGAAATAGGTTCTTATTGTTCCTAACTTTTGTATCATTTATTATTTTCATTTAACACAAATAGAATCTGTCATTTGTGTATCACTGCATCTTCACTTTATAGGTCGGGAACATTACCTACTGGTATTTGAAAATGGGCTAATATTCCTTTAAACGTTATTTTTAATCATTGAAGTTATATTCAAATTTACCTGTCGCTTATAACTGTATTCATCCATTAGTTTCTTGACCAATAAAATTCCTAGACCTCCTATGTCTCGATCTTCTAACGGAATAGACAAATCAGGCTCAGGAGCGTCAAAGGGGTTAAAGGGGACTCCTGCATCCGTCAGCTGAATGGTCAATTTTCCAGTTGTAAACAATTCCAACATAATATCAATATCATGTTCTTCCCCATCGGGGAAACTATATTTTACTATATTCGATAGCAATTCATCCAGCACAATATTGACTTTTATCATAATTGGCTTAGACACAGAATGAATCATTGCAAAAGATTCAAAAGCAGCAATTGCTTTCTGTACCTCTTCTATCGTATTTTTTATTATAATTTTCTTAGAATGAACCTCTGCCATGGTCTTTATCCTTTTAATTCAACACATAGAGCTGTAATATCATCAAATTGCTCTGCGCCTCTTTCAAATAATAAAATATCCATAAAAATTTGCTCTACCGTCTCTTTGACATTTTTAAATGGTTTTTCCAAAGATTGGCACAATCGCAATTCTGAGAATAACTCAGAAGCACTATTATGCGCTTCTGTAATACCATCTGTATAAGCAAAAATCACATCTCCATGATCCAACTGAACTTTTGTTTCGCCATAAACTAGATCTTCCATTGCAGCGACTACTGGACCATGCAAAGTTCCTAACTTTAGTAATGTTCCATCCTTTTTTCGAATATAAGTAGGATTATGCCCTGCATTTGTATAGACCAATTCTCTAGTTGTCAAGTTTAGCATTCCAAAAAAAACAGTCGTAAACATATAATTGGGGTTATTGACTGCCATTTCTTGATTGACATGACTGATAATACTAGCAGGAGAAAAATCAGTAGTTGCCCTAGATTTTAGGAGCGCCTTACAAACCGCCATCATAAATCCTGCAGCAACTCCTTTTCCCGAAACATCTCCAATCACAATCCCCAAATGATCATCGTCTAACAGATAATAATCATAAAAATCCCCACCAACTTCTCTAGCTGAAATTAGTTTTGCATATAACTCAAAATCGGTTCTCCCTGAAAAATTGGGGTGACTGATTGGAATCATATTCAACTGAATATCTTTAGCTAGATTCAGCTCTTTCTCCATCCTTACCTTTTCTTCCTTCAGAATTGCTATTTCTTGCTCTTTCTGAGCTAACAATTCATCAATTTGATCATATCGTTTAGATTGCTCTGCCATTTGTTAAGGATTATATATTTATGATTAAAAGTCCATTAATGCTTCCTCTAGATTTCCTTTAATATCTAAAATTTGGCTAAATCCTGAAATATCCAAAATTTCTTGCACAACATCATTTGCATTGCAAATTCTAAACAAGCCACCAGATGCTTTTAATTTCTTAGCAGTACCCAAAAAGACACGTAAACCTGCACTACTAACAAAGGTAGTTGCTTCTAAGTTAAAAATAACTTTTTGATTATTTTCTAAATATTTATTTACCTCAATCTCGACTTTGGGTGCAGTTCCTGTATCCAACTGACCATTAAACCCCAAAACCAACTTATCCTCATGTTTTGTACTGACAATTTCCATTTTTATAAAATCTTATTTAAGCGTTTTCTTTTTTATAGTTTAAATTTTTAGTGTAAATTCTAGTTGAAGGACAATATAAGGTAAACATCTCTCTAGATTCATAAGGCAACATGTCGTAATAACCTATAATGAAAAAGCCATCATCCTCCAGTGCATCATAAAAAAGCTCTAAAACTTTCATTTTTAACACATTGTCAAAATAGATCATTACATTTCGGCAAAAAATCACCTTAAATGTTTCTTTCATTTCATCTTGCACCAAATTATGGCGCTGAAACCTTACATGTTTTTTGAGCTGTTCTCTCACATAAAAAACTTGCTCCCCTTTTGTAAAATAACGATCCCCATTGCCTTTGGGGTTGTACAAAGCATAAGAATTCATATACTTATTCCAAAGTATCGTATTGTACTTTCCTTCTATTGCCTGCGCCAAAGCCTTTGAACTAAGATCGGTTGCCAAAGTTTGTGCTTTGTGCAACATAAAGCTCTCTTTTAGGACAATTGCCATGGTATAAATTTCTTCTCCAGTAGAGCAGCCAGCATGCCAGAAAGTCAAATGATCGTGATGCCATATTTTTTTTAGCACCTCATCTTTTAGTTTTTGCCAAAGGTCATAATTTCTAAAAAATTCGGTCAAATTGACCAATAGCTCATCAATATAACTAACGATCAAGGTTTTATCTCTCAACATCTTGCTCCACAAACCAATCATTGACTTCAAGTCTTGTTTAGAAATTAACCGAACTAAGCCTCTCTTTAAAGATTTTTTTTCATAACTAGTAAAATCTAATCCAAAACGAGTCTTAACGGCCAACGTAAATGCTTCCAATTCTTCATCTGTTATTTGTAATCGTTGAGACTGCTTTGTCATATTTGGACCCTATTTATTTAGTTAACACTGCAATGAATTATCGAACACTACAGTAAACATTAAACCTTATCAATCAATCATTAACGGCTTCCTTGTGCGCTAAGTTGTTTTATATCATCAATAAAAGGCTGGTTCATAAACCACAAAAACATAGGACTAAAAGACTTCTGGGGAGCAACAAAATTAGTTCTAAAATTAATAACATGTGAACGATCATCCAAATGTTCTTTAATAAATGCATCAAATTTTGTTGCATCTATCACGCTTAATTCAGGAACAGACCCGTGCATTTTTCGTTTTAACAAGTTGGCAAATTGTGTAATAACAGCGGCAGCAATAATATTATCTACTTCTAATAAAATAGCATCCTTCATTCCCTCAAACATCACAGGATCATTTACTACCTCTGGCGGCAGAGCCGTTTTTTGCAAAAGCTGGGCTTCTTCCTCACTAAACACCAAACAACAAAACCCCTCTAGTTCACCAACTACATGAGTGGTCAACAAATGAGCATTGGTAGTGCATTTTAGTTTTAGGGGGCCTTTATTGGCAATCCCCAAATCATTCACTCCAATCTGTTTCACCTCAATCGACTCTTTCATAAAAAAAGAGAGCGTTTCTGCTGCACTTTTTAGCCCTTGATTAATGATCGACTCCGCAGTTTGTAATTCTGTTTTATTAAAAACCTCCATATCTTAACTATCCTTATTTATGCGACTATCTCAAGATAGCCATATTAGCACTAATACGTTTTTCTCTAAATAGATGCGACAAAATACTCACAATATCCAACACCAAACACATACGTCCTGTACCTAAAATAGTAACTCCACTAAACAAGGCTACATTATCAATAGGTGGTGGTAATTTTTTTTCTACAATTTCTTTTTGTTGCATCAATTTATCAACGACAAGTCCAACCAAACGATTATTATAACTTACAATAACAATATCCAACTTAGGATCGCCCTCTAGTTGATCAAATTGTTGATAAAAAGCTCCCTTTTTATCTATTTCTTTCATCGATTCCATGGCAAACAAATCACTTAAGAAAACAATTGAAATTGTTTTTCCTAAATACGTTGCGATCAACCCAGTGTTCATCTTGTGAATCTCTGATTTCTGCATAGCTACAACCGCACTCGTATAAGCCAATGCAATTGCAAACTCCTGTCCTCCCAATTCAAATAACAAAGCAGCTTTGACAGCCATTGAAGAAGGCAAGCCCAAAATAAAAGTGCTCCCTTTTCCCAATTCGGTCTCTATGGATATTTTTCCTCCAATGGATTCTACCGCCATTCGTACAACATCAAGTCCTACACCACGTCCAGAAATTTCAGTCACCACTTCAGCATTTGAGAAACCAGGTTCAAAAATGCAAAGCAAGACTTCATCATCTGTAATCAAAGGAGCATAATCTTTAGGAATCAAGCCTTTGCTAATTGCCTTTTGTTTAATTTTTTCTACATTAATCCCATAACCATCATCACAAATTTCTATAAATACAGTATCTTTTTCATTTCTTGCTCGTAAGGTAACGGTTCCTCGTTCAGGTTTTCCCAATCGAATACGTTCCTCAGGTGGCTCGATACCATGACTTACTGCATTTCTCACCAAATGAACTAAAGAGTCACTCATTGTTTTCAACACATTTCGGTCTATCTCGCTTTCTGTGCCCTCCAAGACCAAATCTACTTTCTTCTTCTCTGCAACAGCAGCATCTCTTAAAACTCGATGAAATTTATTAAACAAAAAACCAACCTGCACCAAGCGCACATCCATTACACTATATTGCAAATCCGAAGTTAGACGGTGTAATCTTGCCAGTTCGCTACTACTTCTATTCTCTTCTGAAAATCGTGAGAGCAGTGTATCTTTTTCAATAATCAACTCTCCTACTATATTTAGCAAATCATCCAACTTTCGGACAGGCACCTGAACCATGTCCGACAAAATAATTTTAGGTCCTGCCTCTGTAGGTTCTATTTCGTCATCTTCTTCTTCATCCTGAGCATCAACAACTTTTTCCGCTTCCTTCGTTTCGACAGGTTCGGTAGTAGTAGTCTCCTCTTTAGCAACAGTAGAAGCATTTTGCGCTTCATAAAAAGCCTTAGCTTTTCTTAGAGCAACTTGTAACTTTGTTCGAATACCTTTGTAACGAACAACTTCGTTGGTTTTAATCGCCTCTATTAATGCACCTAAAACATCATTTGCTCTAAATAGAGACTGAAACAAGGCACTGTCCAATGTCATTCGCCCTAATTTCACTTCATTGAAGATGTCCTCCATCACATGGCTCAGTTCAGAAATAGGCTCAAAGCCCATACCCATTGCATTCCCTTTTAACGTATGCGTAATTCTAAAAATAGCATGCACAGCAGATTGGCTCTGGTTGTTTTTTTCCAGCTCTGTAAATAAGCGATTCAGCTCCTCATAACTTTCTTGAGCCTCCGCTAGAAACATTTCTTTATATTCCTCTTCTTTTGCCATTATTAATCTTTAAAAATGCCATTTTTTTATCTTCTAATAATGAAGTTATTTAAGAATCGAAGCAAATAAGCTCAACACCTGTGATCCGATTATAACAACCAACAGCGTTACAGCCATTGTAAACAACTCCAATAAACACATCGTACAACTAATGCCTATTTTTATTTTGGTTATTAAGCCAAACAACTAACTAAAAAACCAGCAATTTCGTCTAAATGAACCATCTGCTGAACCGCTCCATTAGCCCATGCCGCTTTGGGCATTCCATAAACAATACAAGATGCTTCACTCTGAGCAATCGTATAGCCTCCTGCATCCTTAATTGCCTTGAGCCCTATAGAACCATCCTTTCCCATTCCTGTTAGCACAATCCCTATTGCCTTGTGTTTGTAAGCTTTTGCAACAGAAAGCATCAAACCATCTACAGAAGGGTTATTATAGGCTAAAAACAGTTTAGAGGTTGATCCAAAAACCATCGTTCCTCCTTTCTTAATAACCACCAAATTAGCATCTCCTGGCGCCAAGTAGACATTTCCTCCCTCTACAACAGCCTCATTAGAGGCAACCACAACATTCAATGGAGTCAATAGATTTAACCTTTCGGCAAAAGAAGCCACAAAGCTGGCTGGCATATGTTGTGCAATAATGACAGGAACCGTTAAATTTCTAGGCAACTGTGTCAATATTTTTTCAATTGCTCTAGGACCACCAGTAGAAGCCCCTAAAACAATACAGTCATAAGATATTTCTGAGCCAAAAGAATGCTCATTGATATTTACTGCATGGTCGCTCTTGTCTGGTTGAGGTAAAACAATTTGGCTTGCCATTTTTATCTTGTTAATCAAGGCTACCTTTACCTCATTCATATTCACCCGATTTTTAGCTGGTTTATTGAGATAATCAATAGCTCCCAATTCCAAGCTTTTCATGATGGGTTCCATATCTGTATTACCAACAGCCGATAAAATGATAATAGGTGTTGGACAATCTTCCATTATTTTGGTAACGCCATAAATTCCATCATATTCTCCCATCGTCATATCCATCAAAACTACATCGGGTTTCAATTCTTTGGTTGACCAATAAGCAGCTTTGCCATTATTAACCTGGCCAATCACATGGATAGATTTATCCTTTTCAATAATGTCGCTTATCAGAATACGCATCAATGCAGAATCATCTGCAACCAATACATTAATCTGTTTTTTACTGTCCACTTATAATTCGTTTAATCTTCCATTTCCTTATTAATTATTTCCAATAAGCTTTCGGTCGTAAAAGGTTTGACAATATAAGCAGCTGCTCCCAAACTCATTCCTTCTTGAATGACAGAATCTTGTCCTACAGCACTAATCATAATCACTTTCGATGGAATATTTTCATCTTCTTTTAATACCCTTAATATATCTGTTCCAATCATATCTGGCAAAATATTATCCAAGGTAATCAAATCAGGAAGCAAGTCCATTGCCATATCAATTGCAGATTCTCCATTTGCTGCTTGACCAACCACCTCATACCCTGCCGATGTTAATGCTGAATTAATCATCGTACGCATGTATAAAGAATCATCTACAATTAAAACTCGTTTACTCATTTTATCTATTTGTTTATTTAATTCCTAGACCGTTGTTACAAAATATTTCCTCTTTTGAAACACTTTTGTCTATGATGTTTTTTTTTATAAGATAACACAATGCAAACAACAGATAGGAATCTTTTGAACTCAAAATATATCCACACTATTATTCCATCGGATCTTTATGCTTTTCTATTACCACTAGGGTAATGCTGTATTTTTTCAGGCTAGTTTGTTGCCCTTGTCCTCTTTAATTCTTTCTAACAACCATTTAATAGCCTTCGTTCTTTGAGAAAAAATCTTAAACTGTACTCCAGTAGGTTTAGTCGCCTTTCCTGCCAATTTCAAATAAAGATTTCCAACCACCTTAGAAGCAAACGAATTCGCTACAAAAGCTCTAGCAATTTCACCTACATTGGCATTATAATAATATTCCAAAATTTCCTTACTGGTATAAGTATTAGGAAGATGTACCATAATAGCCCGACGTTTTCCATCCATCGCAGTTTCCATCATTGCTATATTCTCTTGGGCAGTTTCTAAGGTATCTGGCTCATTCCAGTTCTCTAGGTTTGTAACCTCAACAATGTCATCTGGTCGAACAGTAATTTGTATCGATCTTGTTTTATACTCCATAAGTCTTAATTTATTTGTTATAAAAAATATAAACCCTATTAGCCTTAAGTCCTTTATGAAATAAAAACTTCACCTGACTTTGTATATAACTATGACAATTCCCTAAAGTACCTTACTAAGTGTAAGAAGTTTTTACGCCTTCTGTTTCTATCAATTTTATCATATCCATTAAAATAATCATCCGTTCACCAACATTAACCACCCCAATCAAACAACTTGCATCCAAAGAAGAATACTGAACCAAGGTAGATGCCTTGTCAATATCATCCACCTCTATAGTTAATGTATTGGGAACCTCTTTGACCAATATCCCAACTTTAACCGTCTCATTTTCTACCACCAGCGTATAATTAAGTGCTTGTTCCTCTTCCTGTTCCTCTCCCAAACCAAATTTTTGCTCCAAATCCATAATGGCAATAATGGTTCCACGGATATTGGCAACGCCTTTGATATAAGGAGGCGTTTGTGGCATTTTTGCTACTTTAGGAGTGAGTACAACCTCCTTGATTTGGTCAATAGAAAGCCCATATTCTTCTCCTCCAAGCTTAAAAATAATCAACTGCATCAGCTCTGACTGCTCTTTGTTTTGTTGATGATTTGCCGCTTCCCGCTTGACATCTTCAATAGTATATTCTGTTTTATCAGACATTCATTTCAATTTTAATTATTCGACCTGTTATTGAAGTTTGAATTTAGAAATACTTTCTTGTAACTGATTGGCAACATTTGCCAAGTCCTCACTAGTAGCCGTTACCTCGTTCATTCCTTGGCTCAACACCTTACTAGAACTAGCGACTTGTTCTGTTCCCGAAGCCGTTTCTTCAGCAACCACTACAATCTTTTCTATATTTTTGGCAGTAGCATTAATCGACTCCTTTTGGTCTTCTGTTGCTTCTACAATTTCTTTTGACAAATCAAGTGTTTCGTTACTGGCGCTTTCAATGTTTTCGAATACCGCCTCTGCCTCTCTAGAAGCTGCCATTCCACTTTTCACATTTGATTCCATGCTATCAATCGCTTTGGAGGCTGCCAAAATATCTTTTTGGACTTCCTTAATTACCTTTTCGATATCCACAGCAGATTTTCTAGAGCCCTCTGCCAATTTTCGAATTTCTTCAGCAACAACCGCAAATCCTCTACCAGCATCCCCAGCCCTAGCGGCTTCAATTGCAGCATTCAACGCCAATAAGTTTGTTTGTGCAGCAATATCTGTAATCACAGACAACGCACTGGCAATTTCCTCAGAACGTTCAGATAATATCTCAATAGACTCTGAAGTACTAACCGCAGAATCCTGAATTTCATTCATGCTGTTGGCAACCAGTTTGATGGTAGACAAACCTTCGGTAGAATTTTTTTGCCCTTCCACGGCTGATTCATTGATCAAGCCTGCTTTTTCGGCCATAATATCTACAGCCTTAAGCACATTATCCATCATTTTACTCGCCTCATCCGTCTGCTGTGCCTGTTGTTGCGCTCCCTCTGCCATTTGCTGAGTAGCAGAAGCCACCTCTTGGGTCGTATTTTTCATTTCTTCTCCCTTCACCAACATTTCTTCTGCTGAAGCGGCAACTAAATTGCCAATCTGAGAAATTTGACCCATCAAAACATTGATACTATCAATTGCTGTATTCAGTTCATCCCCCAATTGTTTAATATCCCCCTCAATAAAAGAATCAAAACGTTCTGTTAGATCTCCTTTTGCCAAAGCGCCAACAACCTCACTCAACTCCATCACAGGCATTGCTACAGATTCTAACAAAAGATTAACTGAACTCGCCAACTCTTTCCAATCACCAGTAGCTTGACTAGCATCCAATCGAGCATCTAACTTACCTTCCTCCCCTGCCGAAATAATTACTTTATTAATTTCTTGTAAGAATTGTTTTTGATTGGTAATATTGGTTGCTATTTTTATTATTTTTTCAATGGCTCCATTTTCATCTCTAATAGGAGTATAAACAGCCTGTATCCAAACAACTGTTCCATCTCGTAGAACCCGCTCAAATTCGCCTGTGTGACTTTTCCCATTGTTTAAGTTTGCCCAAAACATCTGATAATCCTCAGACACTTTATAACGTTCATTGACAAAAATAGAATGGTGTTGTCCTCTCAATTCAGAAACATCACCATAGCCCAATAATTTGGTAAAGTTGTCATTGGCATCAAGTATGTTTCCATTTTTATCAAACTCAATTCGAGCAAAAGAAGTATCCACAGCTGTTTTTAAACCTACAGCATTCATTGTATTTTCTTTTTCTTTGGTAACATCTGTAGCAATCTTAATAACTCGAATGATTTCACCATTATCCCCAAGCAAAGGAGTATAAGCTGCTTGCACCCAAATATTTCTATTGTCTCTTGTAGTATGTTTAAATGTCCCTTCCTGAACAATACCTTTTTTTAAATTAGTCCAAAACGCTTCATAGTCTATAGATAACTTGTATTCCTTCTCAATAAAAATGGAATGATGACTATCAATGATCTCACTTGGATCTGTATAGCCTAAGATAGTGGCAAAGTTTTGGTTAACATCAACAATCCGTCCCTCTTTATCAAACTCCATTCTAGCAAAAGAAGCATCTAATGCTTTTTGCAATAATGCTTCATAGTCTCCATTCTTTTGGGTAGTCATATTTTCATTTTGATTAGGAGGAGTATTATTTGCCTCTACTTCTACTTTTTTAGACAATACATCTTCCTTGGTTTCTAATACCAGATCTATAATATCTTCTATATATTCTTCCTTAATCTCTAATTCATCCAAAGTCATATTCAAATGACCTATAAAAGCATTAAAATGAGCCATCTGTATTCCCAATTCAGCATGTGATTCCTGAATTTGCCCTCCCATTTCGTAACGCCCATTTGTGAGCAAAACTTCTAAGAAGTGAACCATTTTTTGCTTCAGCCACTCCATATTTACTAACTCAAAAAAATGCGCTAACATTACATCATCTAGTACTCGGTCGTACCAATGATTAACTATTGAATGAAGTGTTGTTGTTCCACCAATATTCTCTAGTAATTTCTTATTCATGGTATTTTACATTAAAAACAAATGTCCAATTGTATCAATTCTGATCATTTACTTCATCTTTAAAAACATTAACTATTTTATGTTTATGGACATCTTATTTTTTAGATATTAATATTATGTACTCCACAGTTATGTCTCTAATTCAACAAAGTTACACAAGTAATATTCAGCTAATTATCAGCATAATAACTTTTCTACTTACAATACACAACCTACTTTATTGATGGTTCACTTGATCTTCATTTTCAGCCAATTATAGGTCGGTCAAATATTAATGAACAAAATAGGTCATCTGCAATAATTAAAACAGTTATCTAATTAATTATGGGAATAATCAATAACCATTATTATAGCATTAAAATATCTTATATCGGGATTAAAAGAGGGGGATTTTTATTGGGACTTGCAATATAATTATATTAAATTATGAATTAACTTTTTTAGTTCCTAATTATTCTCAATAATAATTTAAATATAGTTAAACAAATATAAAACAATTGATTTTTTGACAAAAAAAAACAACTGGCGGAATTGTTCATAAATATTAGAATGTCCTAAGTTCTAACATAACAAAAGAGAACCCCCGTTCTTTTGGAACAGTCCAAACCAGTTGTATATTTTTATTTTATGTTTTTGGCTAATTGCTTTTAGTCGCAAAAGTAGATTACCGTATATATCTAAATCAAAAAGGGAATTATAATTATTTCTCCTGTACTTATTTTGTAGTTAGTAAACGATCTCTCTAAAAGTATAATAAGGCGGGACAAAGGTAGATAAGAGTCTCATTTTCATTTAATAAACAATAGTATCTGAATTCGTTCCTTATAAATATAAGGAAAAAATATCAAGATCCCACAAATCATCTATATTTTTTTTTTAAATATAATAGAACTTATCAATTCCTCCCTAGAGGTACATTTTTTAAAATGCATTTTAATAGCCCCCTATCAAACAAGAATTAGGTCTTGGTATTGGGTTTGAAAGCAGCCCCCTTCTGTTAGACGATTTCTTGAAAGGCAATAACATAATGCGTTCCTTTTTGGGTAGATTTTTTTGTAATTTTTCCTTTTAGTTGGCGCACCAAATTGCAGATCAATTTAAGTCCCAAGGATTTTGTTGTTTTCGAATTAATAGTATTGGAAAAACCTACCCCATTATCCCCTATATGCAAAAGATAATTGGGATATTCTAGCAACTTTAATTTAATATAAATTTCGCCTTTGGTATCACCTTTTAACCCATATTTTAATGAGTTTGTAATAATTTCATTAATCAGTAACCCCAAGGGAATTGCAGTATCAATATTTAATTTCACATCAATAGCATCAATTGATAACGCAACATTTTTATCGTCTCCTTTAATTGAAAGTATTAAATAATGAGCCAAAGCCTTCATGTATTGCCCATAGCCAATTGTCAAAAAGTCCTCCGATTGATAAAGCGTCTTATGGATCGTAGCCATTGCATTAATTCGATATTGACTTTGTTCAAATATTTGTTTTATTTTTTTATCATCAATTATATTAGCTTGCAAACTTAATAAACTAGTAACAACTTGTAAGTTATTTTTTACCCTATGGTGAATTTCTTTGAGTAAGGTTTCTCGCTCTTCAATAATTTTTTTGAGTTTCTTTGCCGTTTCTTTTCGTCCTGATATGTCCTTGCTATGAGAAGCATAACCAATTGGTTTTCCTGTACTATCTTTAATTAATTGTACAGACAAAAAAGCATCAAAAACCGTTTTATCTTTACGAATTTGTACCATTTCTCCTGACCATACCCCCGTATCGATAATAGTTTGAATAATTTCTTCGGTATCGTGCTCTTGTTGGCTATTAAAAATATCAACATGCTGCCCAATTAATTCCTTTTCTTTATAGCCATATAAACGATTCGCAGCGGGATTAATATACTGTACCATCCCTTCCAAATTGGCAAAAGTAATTGCATCCCAATCCTGAGAAACAATCCCTTCAAAAATACGCTTTTGTTCTTTTACCTCAACTTCTACGGTACAATCGCCCACAATCAAAAGCATATACTTTTTGCCAACATTATTAATAGTATGAATAAGATTTAGCTTTACTCTATAACACCTATGCTTGTCGTTCTCTTTAGAATAATAGATAACCTGGTTATTTTTTTGAGTAGCAAAAGCATGCTCTATACATTTGCTGATATTGAGCTCTTGATCACACGGAAAAACTTCTTTAATCTTTTTATTCAAGAATTGTTCTAAAGGTTCCCATAAAACACACTCATCATTAGCCCAATATTTACGAAAAATCAAATCAGAATCTATCAACAACACTACATCATCTAATGAATTTAGAATAGAGTTTGAGTCTATCATAGCACATTTTTATCTTTGAAGAGTTTTTTGTTCTCTGCATAAATTAATAATAACTTAGGAATTGGAAGGTAGTTTATCAGGTCGTTTTTCAACCTATATGCTAGCCATTTCTTGTTCCCTTTACTATAATAACAACATTATATCTTTGATTATTTATGAAAACTTTATAAAAGTTTTACGATGCTTCCTTTCTTAGCAACCCCACTAAAGTTGATATACTTTATCTGTCTAAGTTCTTTTTTTAGAATTAGATTTCAAAAAAAATATTGGCAAAAAAAGTTGACATCTAAGCACTAATTATCTATTAATAATATAGATTCAATATTATTATCAATATCAGTGTGTATGCTTATTTAGGCTTTACTCCGAAGATAATAAATCCTGTATAGTTTAAGTAACTTATCCCTATATTTCTACCAGAATTTCTATAGCTTATTATTATCAATATAATAATTTAAAACGAATGAGCGATTTAATTCTAGCTTATCAAAACTGTTTTTTAATCAAAAAAAAATGCCCGACAAGATGCCTAAAATTTTCATATGATAAGCTTTTATCCTCCCCATTTAAATAATAATACTTTTTCTTAGGTTTCATTCTCGATTACTGTTCCATTAAGAACAAAGCTCTGTTCGGGTTTTCAACAGAGTAATGCTTATTCTAAAATTTTAATTATTGGTCTTTTTTTGCGTTCTTACTTCAATAAAATATATCCAAATCACTATTCTTATCATGTTCTTTGGACAAAACATAAAAATTAACCAACTCCCTTGGGTCAGAACCCCTGGCTTGTAGCTACTCTAGCAACTAAGTCTACCTATTTTTGAGTTAAATAAGGTATTTATTTTCTAACGTTAATACACTGTCCTCTATATTTTTTAGCGTAACTTTTGACCGCTATTTTTATCCCTGGTTCGCTTTGGCTACTAAGACGACCAAGCGCCAAACTTTTAAAAGGACAATACACTCAAATAACGAAGTAGAATTAATTCTGTCTAGTTATTTAGTGCTTTCTTATTTTTTATAAAATTTCTATTATGAACAAAATTATTGTGTTAGGTGCTGGTATGGTTGGTAGTGCAATGGCCATTGATTTATCCAAAAAACACCAAGTCACCCTAACTGACCTAAATCAGATCACACTCGACAAAGTGCATCAGCAACACCCCATTCTAAAAATACAACAGCTAGACGTTACCGACAAAGCTGCTTTAGTTGATGCTATCAAGGTTTATGATTTAGTAATTTGTGCAGTTCCAGGCTTTTTAGGGTTTGAAACACTCAAAACTATTATAACGGCCAAGATGAATGTGATTGATATTTCTTTTTTTCCTGAGAATGCATTGGAGTTAGATGCCTTGGCAAAAGCCAACCAAGTGACTGCGATTGTTGATTGTGGAGTCGCTCCTGGAATGGACAATATTATTTTGGGATATTATAATGAGCTTTTAGAAATTACAGATTTTGAATGTTTAGTTGGGGGCTTACCCAAAATAAAAAAATGGCCTTTTTGCTATAAAGCGCCTTTTTCTCCGATTGATGTTATTGAAGAATACACCCGTCCTGCTCGTTATGTTGAAGCAGGTACCATTGTTGTGCGTGAACCGCTTACCGACTGTGAATATATAGATTTTGACGGAATAGGAACCCTAGAGTCCTTTAATTCAGATGGCTTACGTTCTATCTTATTTACGATGTCACATATCCCTAACTTAAAAGAAAAAACATTGCGTTATCCTGGTCATGTAGAATACATTCGGGTACTCAAAGAAAGTGGATTCTTTAATACAGAAGAAATTAATGTAAATGGAGTAATGGTTCGACCTTTAGACTTTAGCAGCCAAATTTTATTTAAAGAGTGGAAACTCTTGCCCCAAGAAGAAGAACTTACTGTAATGCAAGTAAACATAAAAGGGAAAGACGAAACGGGGCAAACCAAGACTGTTGTTTATAATCTATACGATGAATATTGCACTAGCACACAAACTTCTTCTATGGCACGAACAACAGGTTATACCGCCACAGCAGCAGCTAATTTATTCCTAGAAGGTATTTTTACTGAGAAAGGTGTTTTCCCTCCAGAACTCGTTGGCAAGGACGAAGTTTGCTTTAATTACTTCCTCAACTACTTAAAAGAACGCAACGTTCACTATAAACGAACAATAACATAGAAACTTTTATAACTGTCCTCCTAATTTTAGTACTAAAATCCACCTTTTGTTGCACTTTAATTATAAAAACACAAGATTTAATTGATAATTCTTATTTCTTAATTCCCATTAATAAAAACCCTTTTGTACATTTGTAGTCTAAACTAAAATAAACTATTTTTCATAAAAAAGTTTTTGGATTATGCCAATAACATCAAAACGAGTTATTAATACTCCTGCTTCTCCCATTCGTCGATTAGTACCTTATGCAGAAGCCGCAAAAAAAAGAGGTTTACATGTATTTCACCTCAATATTGGACAACCAGATATTAAGACGCCTGATACTGGTGTAAAGGCACTTCAAGAGGCAGACTTAGGTGTTATTGCCTATTCTCATTCGGCAGGGATTCTCTCCTACCGTGAAAAATTGGTAGACTTTTACGGTCGTTATGGAATAACAACCAATACTGACCAAATGATTGTTACCAATGGAGGTTCAGAAGCCCTATTATTTGCAATCCTTACTTGTGCAGATGCAGGAGATGAAATTATTGTTCCAGAACCTTTTTATGCCAACTATAATGGCTTTGCAAAAAGTTTAGATATTAATATTATTCCAATTACAGCAAATATCGAAAACGGGTTTGCTTTGCCTCCTATAGAAGCGTTTGAAGAGAAAATCACCTCAAAAACAAAAGCGATCTTAATTTGCAACCCTAGTAATCCTACAGGGTATCTATATTCGGTTGAAGAATTAGAAAAATTAAGAACAATTGTTCAAAAACATGACTTGTTTTTGATTGCGGATGAAGTATACCGTGATTTTTGTTATGAAGGTCAACAGCATACTTCTATTTTGGCCATTGAAGGTATGGAAGAACATGCTGTTATGGTAGATTCTATATCTAAGCGTTATAGTGCTTGTGGCGCTCGTATGGGGGTGGTTGTTTCTAAAAATGCTACTTTTATGGAAGAAGCAATGAAATTGGCACAGGCTCGCTTGAGCCCTTCTACTTTAGCACAAATTCTTGCCGAAGGGCTTATTGATACTCCTCAAAGTTATTTTGGAGAGGTAACAGAGGAATATGATAACCGTCGCAAAACGGTTATCCGTCGCTTACAAGGAATGGAAGGGGTTGTTTGCCCCAACCCCAAAGGTGCATTTTATGCTTTTGTAAAATTCCCAGTAGATAATTGTGATAAGTTTTGTCAGTGGTTGCTAGAAGAGTTTAGTCACAATGGGCAAACTGTTATGATGGCTCCTGGTGCTGGTTTTTATGGTACCGATGGACTAGGTACGCAAGAGGCTCGTATTGCTTATGTATTAAATTCAGATGATTTGAATGCTGCAATGGATTGTCTAGAAGAAGCTCTAAAGGTATATCCTGGTCGCATAAAGGAAAATAAAGTAGAACTAAATGTAAATTAAAAAAAGCAGTGCGCAATAAATTGCGCACTGCTTTTTTTTGTTTAGGGATCATTCAATGAATCGATGTCTATAAGTAAGTAGGTGGACAAAAATAATTAACATTAAATTGGGCATCTTTTGTCCATCTACTTAATTGTGTACAATAATTTACAGGAAAAAAATAAATCTTTTTGCATTTAGTTTTTTGTTGAAAACCTAGAAAGACTTACCCCTCTTGGTTGAATAATAACAAAAACATCTTTTGTACTAAAGTTGTAAAAAATCAATGCAGGATTAGAGGGTTCTATATTCAAAATAGATTATTAATACAGCGTTAAGGTTAAGAAGTTTTTAGTAATTAATTCGCTTCTAATCTTTAAACTTTTGTATTTTTACAGTTAAATAATTTGCTAACTATCTTTGGTACGATTGTAGCCTTTTTAGTTGCTCACAGAAATACTTTATAAAAAACTATTTATCAATAACTTAGCAACTCAATCAACAGAAAGTTATATTATTGATAATCAACTTTGAACTAAATAAAGTACTTCTATAAGCAATTTGCTAAGATTGGCAACATTACTACTTACTGAGCCTTATTAGTGCATTGCACTAAACTGCTCATTGTACTGTTTATTAGGTGGCAAATTTCGTTCGTTTTTAGCGAACTATTGTATAATTAAGTAGATGGGCAAAAGAGTAGGTTGAATTTTTTAGCTTGCAAAATGAGGCTTTCTAAATGAGTGTAACATACAACATAATGAAAATGCCAGCTTATTTTTGTCCAATTACATAATGAAGTGATAAAAAATAACTTAAGTCTAAAAGCAATGTTGTTGTTAATTACTTCTTTAAAATGAGTTGAATCTCCTAGCTTTCCCATTCATCCGCTAGGCTTCAAATCAATGTTAAGTTTTTTGAAAACCATCTAACCAACAAAAAATAGTTTGCCTTTCAAATTTAAGGCAGATCAAGCTTATTTTTTAAGGGTTTGTGTGGGAAGCAAAAATATAAAACTAAATATTTGTCCTATTTAAATAGTTCTCAGATGTTCTATACTCCCCTAGAACATCAAACCCAAATAGAAGTTGTGAATTGGCACATAAAGTCAATTGGCAAAAAAAAGAAAAACTTTATTTTTAAATTTAGATTACTTTGTAGCTCTAATTTAACTGTTTTAAACAACTAACAAGTGATTCACTACATATTTAAACAAATATAAATTATCACAAAGAAATAAAACAATGACTATAAGGTGTATCACAAAAAAAAACACGACTAATGAAGAACGTAGGTCTTAAAAATCCCAACGCAGATTTAACTACGCTTGGTCTGAAAAATGTAACCGCTTACTGGAATTTACCTGTTCCTGAACTAGTAGAACGTACTATTGCTATGGGTGAAGGCGTCTTGGCTGATTCTGGTGCACTTGTTATCAGAACAGGGGAGTTTACTGGACGTTCACCCAAAGATCGCTTCATTGTAAAGGATGCAATTACTACGAATACAGTGGACTGGAATGATATTAACATGCCTTTTGATTCTGATAAATTTGATGCTTTATACAATAAGGTTACTGCTTATTTAGAGGATAAAGATGTCTATGTACGTGATGCTTATGCTTGTGCAGATGAAAACTACCGTCTAACACTTCGATTAGTAGCTCAAAAACCTTGGTCTGCTATGTTTGCTTGTAACATGTTTATGCGTCCAAGCAAGGAGGAAATAAAAAATGCAGATCCAGAATGGACTATTTTGTGTGCGCCTGAATTTATGGCTGTTGCAGACGAAGACGGCACTCGTCAACATAATTTTGCAATCATTAATTTTACTCGTAAAGTAATCCTAATTGGTGGTACAGGTTATACTGGCGAAATCAAAAAGGGCATCTTCTCTGTTTTAAATTATGTTTTGCCACACAACAGAAATGTGTTGTCAATGCATTGTTCTTCTAATGTTGGAGAATCAGGAGATACTGCTGTATTTTTTGGGCTTTCTGGAACAGGTAAAACAACGCTTTCTGCTGATCCTAAACGAAACCTAATTGGCGATGACGAGCACGGTTGGTCTAACGAAGGGGTCTTCAATTTTGAAGGAGGATGTTATGCCAAAACAATTGATCTGTCTGCTGAAAAAGAACCAGAAATTTATAATGCGATTAAATTTGGAGCCATCTTAGAAAATATCAAGTTTCATGAAGGTACTCGTACCCCCGACTATGAAAACATTGATATTACTCAAAACACTCGTGTTTCTTATCCTATCCATCATATCGATAATGCACTAGAACCTTCTAAAGGAGGAATTCCTAAAAATATTTTCTTTTTGACTTGTGATGCATTTGGTGTTTTGCCTCCCATTTCAAAATTGACTCCAGGACAAGCAATGTACCACTTTATTTCAGGTTACACGGCTAAAGTAGCTGGAACAGAAGCAGGGATTACAGAGCCAGTAACTGTATTTTCGGCTTGTTTTGGTGCTCCTTTCCTTCCTTTGCATCCTACTCAGTATGCTGAGATGTTAGGAACTAAAATGAAAGAGCATAATGTAAATGTATGGCTAATCAACACAGGTTGGTCTGGTGGCTCTTATGGTGTAGGTAATCGTATGAAATTAAAGTATACTCGTTCGATGATTACTGCTGCATTAAATGGAGCACTAGATAATGTTGAGTTTTCTACGCTTCCTGTTTTTGGGCTCAATATGCCAAATACCTGTCCTAATGTTCCTGATGAAGTACTTAATCCTAGAAATACTTGGGAAGATCAGGCTGCTTATGATAGCAAAGCTCAAGAATTAGCTGTTGGTTTTGTCAACAACTTTGAACAATACAAAGCTCAAGCTAACGAAGAGATTATGGCTGCAGCTCCTAAAGCTACAGCAACGGCTTAAGCATAGCGATAAAATACCAAAGGTGTTTGTTTATTAGCACCATTAAGGGATAGGATACGGTTTGTATTCTATCCTTTTTTATTGCGGTATAACAAAATTTAGCTTTTCCTCTAAGAAGAAATTTTATAAAGGAATATTATATCTACAACATATTTTATATATTGTAGTGTGGGCTTATAAATAAGACTACAAATAATAAAAATCATTTATTAACTTTCTAGTACTAAAGATTTGTCTATTAGGAATAAGGTCTTTTTTATTGTTAGGCTATTCTTATCCAAAACAATTATTTTTTTAGAAAATGAAAGTAAAACTTAGTGATTTTACCATAACTATAAATGCAATAGGATTCCTAATCTAATGATTGGGAAATACTGTGCAACCATTATCTAATTTTAATTCCCGTATTATTATGCCAGCAGTAGGAGATGTAGTTCGGCTCAAATCTGGAGGTCCAGATATGATTATTATTTACGTTTTTCAAGATGGAGAAGGATCTCGTGACAAACTAGGCGCAATAAAAGGTTTTGGTCCCGGCGATGTTACTTGCGAATGGCAACAACAAATCAATGAGGACAACTTTAAAAACAAAAAAGAATCCTTTAAAGCTGCAACACTAGTTTATACCGATGGGACTCCCCTTCCTGTTGAAGATTAACCCAGTCCTAGTTCAAACCAGTTAATTTTACAATAACCAATATTGAGTAATGCTTCTAAATTATCAATAGTTTATTCAAGTAATTTTTTTGATCTTATTTTGGTTACAAATAGTCTCTTTTATACCGCAACAATAAACGGATGCAAGCTATTTGGTACCTTGTTACTATCAAAAATCTTTTACTCCAAATTCTACAAATAATTTTGTGCCATTACTTTCTCTTAAATAAGTGTAGGTATGGGTTATAATTAGTTTAAATTAAGATTTCTCTTTAAAACATTAGCAACTAATTGTGATTTCAGACTTATAAAACGAATAACTCAATTAAAATGAAAATTGGAGATTTAGTTCGACATAAAGAATCCATGCAACAAATGACTGTCATGCGTTTGCTTGGAGATGAAGAAAATGCTTCATTTACTTCTATAGATAGACGAATGGAAACCAAAGGTTTTAGCCAAGGTGATCCTACTTGCATGTGGTTTAATGGCTCTGTTTTAAACTACGGCGTATTTAAGTCTAGAGATTTAGATGTTTTAGTTTATAAGGTTCCAACAGGAGCTGGTGCAGGAACGGATTCAGATGATTCCGACTTGGATGATCTCGATTTGGATTTGGATCTTGATCTTGATTTAGACGATTTAGATTTGGACCTTGACGACTTGGATTTGGATTTAGGGGATGACTTGGATCTTGACTTAGATTTGGACCTTGATGACGATGATTTGGACCTCGATTTGGATTTAGACGATGATCTGGATTTAGACGATTTAGATCTAGGGGATTTAGACTTGGAAGATAATGACTTAGATTTGGATCTTGACCTAGAAGATGACCTAGATTTGGATGATCTGAACCTAGATGATGATGACGAATTTGATGATTTGGACCTAAACTTTGGGGATGATTTGGACGATTTAGATTTAGATGATCTAGATTTGGACGATGACCTTGATTTGGGCGATGATTCAGAAGAAGAAAACGATAATTCGGAAGAGGAGGAAGATTTAAATTTTGACCTTGGGGATGATTTGGATCTTGAGGTCGATAATGAAGAAGACCTTGGGCTTGATCTTGATAGCGATGATGATGACCTTGGGCTTGACTTGGACGATGATCTGGATTTGGACTTGGATGATGATCTAGATCTTGACTTTTAACCCCTTACGCATTCTCTCAAAAATTAACAAAGAATAAGCTTTTTTAAAGTAATAATTCTAATGTCTATTTTTAGATTTAAACAATTCCACATAAGACAAGATAAATGTGCTATGAAAATTGGCACTGATGGTGTATTACTAGGAGCTTGGGCAGCTATTGCTCAAGCTTCTTCTATTCTTGATATTGGAACAGGAACTGGTCTGTTAGCACTCATGGCAGCACAGCGAAATAACTTAGCAAATATCCATGCTATAGAAATAGAAGAACAGGCTTATCTTCAAGCAGCGGAAAACATAACGCTAAGTAAATGGTCACAACGTATTCAAATATTTCACCAGTCTATCCAAGCTTACACCACAAATTTTTCTCTTCCTCTATACGATAGCATTATTTCTAACCCTCCTTACTTCAAAATTGAGGCTAGTACCAATATTCTAGACCAAGCCAGACGACAAGCCAGAAGTACAGATACATTAAGTTTTGATGCTTTATTAGATTGTGTCCAACAACTTCTTAACCCTCTGGGCAATTTTTCCGTTATTTTGCCTATTAAAGAAGGGAAATCCTTTGCTCAATTGGCCATCGAAAAAGGCTTTTATCTCAAACGTTGTATAGAAGTTATACCTCGAATTGGAAAACCTAGCAATCGTCTATTGCTTGAACTCGTATTATCTCCTTCAGAATGCCAACTCGGAGAGCTTATTATTCGCCGAGAAGGAAAAAATAATCACAACTATACTTCAGAGTTTGAGCAACTCCACAAAGATTTTTTATTGAGGCTCTAAGTACCAGATCTAAATAACATAAGTTTATCCCTCCATGAACACAACTAATGGCATCATAACGCTAATTTGGGGCGCAATTATACCCTGCTTGCTAGCTTAAGTAGGTAACATTATAGAAAAATTTTGGTCTAATAACAATAATTAGCCTCCACTCCTGTGGCTCAATCACTCACAAAGTAATCTTATTTTAAGCCACTTCGTTCCAAAAACTACAGTTTATATGTCTATCTAAGAATTAGTTTTCGAAGAAGAAGTCTTTTTTTTATTTGAATAATAAAAAAATTTATATATTTTTGTTTATGCAAAAAAAAAACTACTTTTCAAATGAAAAGTAGCTCACTTAGCAAAATACATTCAATGTTTACTTAAAAACATAATCTTTATAGGATCATTACTTGATCGTAATGTTAGTATAAAAAAAAGGCTAGCAGCCAAAATCTAGACGATAATTTATGGCTGCTAGCTTAACAAGATTTTTTCTATCTGAAGTTTCGTCCCTTAAACTGTGTAGATAGTATTTTATATCTCATTATACAACTATTATCAAATCCCCTTATTTGCTTTAGTTGTTAATACAAATATAGGGTGCAATTTTACACTATACTAAGACAAAAGGTTTCCTATTTCCCTTTTTTAAGATACTTATTGGAGCCTAAAGAGCACACAACCAACTAACAATCAGTAAGTTAAAACACCCTTAATTTCCCCAAAAAGTCATCAAAATATTTTTTAAAATCGATGTTTTTTTGCCATTTCTTAGTCCAAGAAATAGGCAACTAATGTCTTTTGTTATTAATTTACGGTAATATAGAATTCTTGATAGACGTTAAAATCATCTATTGTTTCTATTCTATAATCTCCTGCGTCCCATTCTTCAGTAGAAATTATAGTATGCAAACGATCAGTAGTAACTTTGCATTGAATCCCTCCTCCTACTTTTATTATTGTTATATATAGATTGTCTGTTTGTTGTTGTGATACGGTCACATCTGTCATCGTTTGAACCACATCTCTTGGTCCGCCAGTCACCTTCTCCTCTCCTACTGAAAGCGTTTCTTTGGCTATAGGATCATTATTAGAGTTTGTAGCTGAAATTGTTGATGCAGAAAAAAGTACAATCATGAATATAATATTAATTACAACAATAAATTTGGATAGATTCATGTCAAAAGTTATTTAATTGATTAGAAAATGAAGTGTTGATGTCTGAATAAATAAGTTTCAAAGTCTAGTTCAAGTAGGGTATTCTATATATATACTTATTACCATCTAATCTACGGTAATAGAAAATTCTTGATAAATATCTAAATCATCTACCGTTTCTACAATATAATCACCAGATTCCCATCCATTTGTAGATATAGTAGTCTCTAAGTTTTCAGAAGTAAGCTCATACATAACCTCTCCACCTGTTTTTATTACCGTTACATGCAAGTGGTTTGTCTCGGTTTGTAATACTGTTACATCTGTCATTGTCTGAACCACATCTCTTGGTCCTCCTTTTGCATCTGCACTCATTGATTCTATAACATGATCAGAAATGTTTTTATCTATAATATTATTAGATGCAGTAGCGTTAACAGTTGAGATTGAGCATAGAGTGGTCATAAGTACAGTGAATACTGTAGCAGCAAGCTTAGAGAAATTCATGGCAAAAATTATTTATTTATTAAAAAATGAAGTGTTACTCTTGTTTTTTTAAATTTAATCTTGTATTTTTATGGTTATTATAACAATAAGTATATCATCATATATTCATTATTATAATTTAGCAGTTAAAATAAACAGATGATTTGAACTACTAGCTTAATAAGATTTCGCATTCTATCATCATCATATATTGATGTCCCTTTTTTGATGTTAATAGAATATTTCCTATTGATTAAACAACTATTATTTAAGTAATTAAGTCCCCTTATTTGCTTTAGTTGTTAATACAAATATAGGTCGGATTCTCTTTACAGACTAAGACAAGAATTCGCTAATTTCCCCTTTTTTGCAAAAAACTGGGGTGCCCTCCAATTAACACAATTAGATGTAAATCAATTTTTTAGAACCATTTTTAATCTTCTAAAACGTCCCCAAAAATGGAAAAGAAAAAAGTTGCTTTTTTTTTAATAAAAGCTTTATCTAATATAGATAGGTTGGCATTTAGACAAAAAATCAAGTGCGGCAAAACAACAAAAAATGCTGAGCGGCACGAGAAACTATTTAGTTATCTCGAAAAAGCTGTTAATTTAGATGATATAGATGAAATTAATTCTACTAAGCTAGCCAAAGCATTAAAGTTATCTAGTTCTAAAAAATTAACCCCACTTTATGGAGAATTAATAGATGATATTAAACGGTATCTAATTTTTTCAGAATTGGGGCAAGAAGAATTGCTACAGGAGTTGTTATTACAAAAGGCGCTTTGCAAACGAGAAGAATCGGAATATATTGAAGTTTTGCACCAAAGCATCCGAGATAGAATTTCTACAACAACCAAAACAACACCTAGCCCTCAGGAATACCAACAATATGCTGCTTTTTATAAGAGTTTGTACTCACATCCCAATACTAATACAAGAAAAAACGAAGCACTAGGTTATCTAAATCTAAGTGAAGCCAATCTTGATACGTCTTATTGGATTAGTAAATTGCGTCTATTAATAGAAAAAGCAAATCGGGGGATTGTGCTTGCACACGAAAAGTATTTGCTCAAAGAATTGCCTGTTTTACCAAACCTAACACAGTATACTCATAATGATAATAGTCATATATTGAGTATCTATTCTCGTGTGTACCAATTTGCATTGGCTCCTTTTCAACATGAGGATCTTCAAGAGGTATTAACATTAATAACAAATCATTCTCCAACGATTCCCAAAGAGGATAAAGAGCGTATCTTTAATTTTTTAATGGGCATCATTGGTTACTATATCCCACTCAAGGAGTGCAACCTTTCTAGTTATGATATTTACCAAGTCTACAAAATTGGTTTTACTAATTTGTGGTTGGTTCAAGATGATGGCTCTATCTATTTTGAAGATTTCATCAATATGCTTTTCTTGGCATTTGACTTCAAAGATTCTGTTCTTTTAGAGACAATCGATTCGGATTACGAACAATACATCCCAGAAGGCTATCATCCTTTCGTTTCTATGTTGTCTCGTAGTTATAACTTCTTTCTTCATGAAAAATGGGAAGCAGTACTTAAGGCATTCTCTAATCAAGAGCTTCCCAACAAAGCTCATCGTCTTCATTTTATTGTTCAACGCAATATTATAGAAATCAAAACCCTCTTTCAAGCATTTATCAAAGATAAAATTGAATTGGGTGATATTCCTAGTTACCTAGAAAAACACCATCGTTTCATACAACGAAAAGAGGCTTATTCAGAGCAAAAGAAACTTAGAAACTTTAATTTCCTCAAACTCCTAAAACGTTTATACACTTACCTCACCAAACGAATCACATTTAACTTTGATAAAGAAGAGGCTAGGAAAGAAATTACCAAATGGATTAGCGATGTAGAAAAAACAGGAGCCAATACAATTAACCAACCTTGGTTGAAATCAATAGGAGAAACTTTATTGCAAGAAGTTCAGATTCCCTCTGCACAAAGCAACTATTAAGACCTTACTCTAAACTAATTAGTTTTGTTATTAATGCGGGCTTCACTCTTAGTGGGCTTAGCCTTTCCTGCGGTGCTAGGTTAACTAGTGCACTAGTGCTTATGAGCTCGCAGGGCTCGGTTCACTATGTTCATTCACTAAGCTGCTCGTTAGTTTGCTGAGCCTTTGAGTTCGTGAAAACTTTTTAGTGTATATTTTATGATTTGCCCTTCCTTTTTTACTCCTACCATATATATCCTTACCACCTTTGGAACAATAGACAAAGAATCCAAATAAATTTCTATATTTGCACTATTAAATATTGTGCAATTTTGAAAGCAATTATCCAATAGTGATTCTTGAGTTATGATTCATTCCAATTGCATAATAATCACAAAGTAATCAGGTTGTTGTTGAATAGAATGACAAATGGAAACTTGAATTAATTTTATGCGCCAATATATCCAAAACAAACCTTTCCTTAGTAGCTTACTCCTCAATTTAGGACTCTTTTTAGTATTCTTAGGTTTATTTTATACTCGTTATGGTACAACGGATGACGTAGAGATGCAAATGGTTTTGGCAGGCAAGGGAATTATTCAAGAATCCTCTGCCAATCTTCGTTGGACACATATCTTTATTGGACAAGTGCTTTCCAGCCTCTATTCTTGGTTTCCTGATGCTCCTTGGTATGGTTGGTACCTAACCACTGCCCATTTATTGGGCATGACAGCAATTCTATATAGTATAGTACTCCTCAAATTGAGTTGGTTCCGTATTGCAACCTTTGTTGTTTGTTTTATCGTTGGCGAAACTGCTATGCTCCAAGAGCTTCAATATACCTCATCAGCACTAGTACTGGGGATGGGAGCTGTCTTTTTATTATTTAGTGCAATCTCGAATCCTGAGGACAAAAGGCGCAACTATTGGTTTTTTGCCAGTTTTTTGATGTTAATGGTTGTTGAAATGATGCGTTGGAATTCGTTTCAACTCATTGTCATTCTAGGAACGCCCTTATTATTGTATGGTATTTTCCAACAGCAACAAAAACGTTTTCTAAACCTTGTTCTTTGTACGAGTATACTAATTGCTGCTTGGGGAGTTGAACAAAGTCATTATTGGATTCAGAATCAAAATTCAGAATGGGCAGATTACAATCGTTATAAACATTCCTTAGCGGCCCATGACATTCTAGATTATAACAAACCTCAATACCAATGGACTCCTTCTTCAGCAGATGATTATTTTTATAAAGTTGGTTGGGAATACGAGGATTTAATGCTTTTTAAGCATTGGTTTTTTGCTGATTCTACGGTATTTGGAGTCAAGCAATTTAAAGCTTTGCAACAAACATTTCAAGATTGTCCTTATCCTCCAGAACATATTGAAGAACGATTGTGGCAATTTTTCATTGAATTTCCAATGAAGGATTATGTTTTTTATGGCTTTTTAATTTTGGGAGTCTGTATGATGCTTATTCGAGGTAATCGTTGGCTTTACCTATTGTTTGGAGCTAGTATTGCGCTTGTATTTTCAATTTTAGGCTTTTTATTTGTTTACAAGCATCTGCCCACTCGGGTCAGCTATCCCATGGCATTTTACTTAATTGCATTAGCTGCTTTATTTATAACCTATGACAAGGAAATACTCCGCAAAACCAAGCTTTTTACACTTGTTTTTATTAGCTTTTTAGCCCTGTCCAATATGAAAATGGTCACGCTTGAAAGCAGTAAGACCGCCTTTCAAAAAATGTATTGGTCGGCAGCCTTAGATAGCCTTAATGCTCAACCCGAACAACTGTATATTGGAGGAGGCGACTATTACATGCAAGCGGTGATGACCCCCTACCAAAGTACCAATGATTCTATGTTTATGAATTTTAATATGCTAGACTTAGGTCATTTCGCCAATTCGCCCAATCACTATAAACAATTAGAAAATTTTGGCATTAAAAATATCCATGTAGAGGCTGCTTTAGATACCAACATATATATCATTCATCGCTATGATGCTCCTTTCCTTAAATGGTACGCTAGTTTTATCTATCGGCACTACCATTTACAAATTGAGTATGACTTAGTCCGCAAAGAGGAGGATGTCAATGTAGCCGTTTATAGAATTAAGGAACAAATTAGAGAAAAGCCCAATTCTCAAGGCATTAGTTTTTCTAATATGCATGAATTTGGCTTAAGCCCTAAAGATCCAAACAAATTTGAAATAGATCCTAGCAAGCCTCAGGCAGACTATTTAGAAGATGAGGAATTTTATTTTCCGCAATAAATCCTATAGAGCAGTAACTAATCATCTAATTTTGTTCTAAGAGCGACTTTTATTCTAAAATATTCGTTAAATTAGTGTTATTCGAACAACCTTACTCAAGTAACACTCCATGGGGCTTCGCATTTATACCAAAAAGAGCAAAGAAAAGTTAAAACTCAATCCAAAACCATTCGCTAGTGGTGGCGAGGGGCTACTCTATAAAATTATAGCTCCGCTCAAATATGTTAACTTTGTGGTCAAAATTTATCATCCCAATAAATTGACAACAACCCGAGAAGAAAAAATCAACTATCTGCTCAAACACCCTCCTCTGGCATCCAATCAACAAGCTCTGGTATGGGTGCAAGATATTGTAACGGACGAACGAGGTGTATTTTTAGGCTTTATTATGCCTTTGGTAAAAGGAGAAAAATTAGAAATTTTATGTACTCCTAATTTGCCCAAAAAATTAGCCAATTCTTGGTATCGTTTCCATCCAGCAGCAAAAGATGCGCTCGATTTGCGCTTAAAGATTTGCTATAATTTGGCAGCAGCCATTCATCAAGTACATGCTTGCGAACGTTATATCTTGGTTGATTTAAAGCCCGATAATGTCATTATCAATCCAGAAGGTTTAGTTGCTTTAGTAGATTTAGATTCTGTAGAAGTAGTCGAAAATGGATACAAGCTTTTTGATGCACCTGTTGCGACCCCAGAATATACTCCTCCAGAGTATTACAAAGAAAATAAAGATTACGACCCCACACAACAACAGGCTTGGGATCGTTTTAGCCTAGCAGTTATTTTTTATAAATTATTAATGGGAGTGCATCCCTTTGCTGGAACGTTTCAGGCTCCTTATGATAATACAAATACACTGGCTCAAAAAATTGAACAAGGACTTTTTGTGCACAATCCTACGCTTAGTAAGTACAAAAAGAGTATTCCTCCCCCGCATCAAGCTTTTTTTGGTTTGGGCAATGAATTGCAAGGCTTGTTTTATGATGCCTTTGTAGAGGGAAGCATCCAACCTGCTTTGCGCCCTACGGCTCATGCCTGGTGTTCGGCAATTATGCAACATTTAGATTTGCATCGTTTTAGAGTTTTGCCTTCTAAAATGGTAACTATGCCTGTCGTTCATAAAGCACTAGATTTAATTTATCAACAACATTTTTCTCCTGATGTTTTTTTGGCAGGGCTGACAAACACAGCCCCCCCTATCTCCGATTTATTAGAGCATCCTAAATACAATCTAAGCGTTATCAAAACACTTCGGAAAATTAATTTGGCCATTTTAATATTGGGCATTACCTATGGTTGTCTTAGTATATTGGTTTATAATGAGGTAACAATGGGGTATCTTGTCCTTTTTGTTTGTCTCTTATTATCGATTGTCCTATTGAGCCTTAGTTTCTTTGATCGAAAAAATAATCAAAAAGCTTATCTTATAAAAATTTCCCTAGCTGATAACAAACAGTTTTTTCAACAACAACAAGGCATTTTTAAGGGCATTAAAGAGCATCTAGATATTTTTTGGAAACAACTTAACTCAGAATATGAAAAATTATTTCCGCTACATCTTGGCAATAAAAAAGGCAATATCCAGCAAACAATAGAGCGAATACAGCAGGAATTAGCGCAAGATTTGGATCGCCAAGATCGAACTGCACAAGAATTAATTGAATCTGAAACATTTGAATATACAGGTCTTAAGGAAAAATACAACCGTATCTTACATACGCACCCTTCTTTTTCTGCGGCTACTTCTTTGGATGCCGAGCTTTCTGCCATTGATTTTGCACAACAACAGGCAATGGAAGTTTTGCAAAAAACGGTCGGCAAAGCACTTAAAAATACCCAATTGGAATACGACCAATTGTTCGAAAAGGATCAGCGAATGTTGCTTCGTGAAGAACGTATGGCGAACAAAAAAATTGGTCAATACAAAAAACACCTTGCTTTAGCTCAAAAACAAGAAGAAAAAAAACTACTCACCAAACTCCAACGTCAATTACTGACTGACAAAGCAGTTGTTGCCAAACATATAGATACTCAACTTACTTTATTTAAAAAGGAAATTTCGACCTTCTTGGAGCAACACAACGTCACCAACCTCCAACAAATTATCGATATTAAACCACCTGGCATCGTTACTTTAGCTTCTGGAAAAAGAGTGAATATTGCACCGCTCCGTTACTATCAAATTCACGAATTGTTAGAATGGTGGATGTCTATAAAATCGGAACTTATTGAACTGCCTGAAAATCTAAAAGAACAGATTACTAAACGGTACGACAAAGATTTTCAGAATTATAAAAAACGAATAAAAAAGGAACTTTCTAACATTCAAAAAACGACCAATAATCGCAAGAAGTCCTTACAGAAAAAAGCATTAACGGCCTTAAAGCAATTAAGGGCTAAAAATGAGCCTCAGATTTTAGCACTCAAAGAAAAATATAAAGATCAAAAAGCATTTTTAAAGAAGATCTTTGAGGAGCGAGCTCAGGAAGAGCAAGAAATTCATACTCGTTATCAAAGCAAATTTGACCATGTTGTCCAAGTAGCACAAGAAAAAGTAGAACAAGCTAATTTATCCATACAAGCAAGCTATCAAAGCAATTACATTTCAGAAAAGCAATTAACAACGTACAAAAAGAATGCGCTCAAATACGATCAAGGGCTGAAACGCTTGAAGGAAGAGTATTGGCGACTTCAACAGAGTGAGCAGCGTTATAAAAGGGCAGCACAAAATGCGAGCACAGTTGATAATATTGAGTTCTCTTTACACTTAGTTCAAATGTTCTTCATCAAACCTATCAACTAATTTTGAACAGGAACATGAAATCGTATTGCTTTATTTTAATCTATAGTTGTCTATGTATTTGCTGTGTTGAGCATACGAATATAACCAGTGAGGAGCCAATTGCTACGCATTCCCTGAGTAATATAAGGGGCAAACTAAGTTTAGAAGATAGCTTATTTCAAAGTAGTCGAACACTTCAGGTCAAAGCAGTAATTATGAACCATAGTGCTCAAACCTTGAAACTCAATAGCAGAGTACTGAACGATCCTATCTTAGCGCTTAATGTATTGAACCAACAAGGGCAACGAATGCCGACCATCCCCCCTAGCCTCCCTCCTACAGAAAAAGAAGTAAAATCGATCCTTATAAAATCAATGGAAACATATCTAATTTCCTATAATTTACATATTTTTAGTCCACCACTCCCCAAGGGATATTATACCATACAAATGAAAAATATGCCTTCTAACAACGTCCATTTTGAAATTCGCTAATATTGTATCATCTTTAGTCGAATGAAAATCACACAATTTATCAAAATATGAGTAAAAAAACAGCTATAATCATTGGTGCTTCTGGCTTAGTCGGACAAGAGTTGACACAACAATTGACGGTAGACGATCGCTATGAAAAAATCATTGCTTTGGTTCGAAAACCGTTAGATATAGATCACGATAAAATAGAAGAAGTTAAATATGATTTTGACTGGCCCAATGCTGACTTAGTAATGGGAGATGAACTGTTCTGTTGCCTAGGCACGACCATCAAAGCCGCAGGTTCTCAGGCTGCCTTTAGAAAAGTAGATTATGACTATGTCTTAGAAACGGCAAAAATTGCATTGGCTAATGGCACCAAAAAGATGACCATGATTTCCTCCATTGGAGCTGATAAAAATTCTAAGGTTTTTTATAGTCGAGTAAAGGGAGAAATTGAAGCAGCCCTTCATGAATTGGACTTTGAGGCCTGCCATATTTTACGACCTTCTTTGCTAATGGGTTCTCGTAACGAATTGCGGATGGGAGAATTAGTAGGCAAATTTGCAATGACCGCTTTTTCTTTTGCGATTCCCAACAAGTACAAAGGCATAGAAAGCAAGCAGGTAGCCAAGGCAATGATTGTTGCCATTAATTCCGAAAAAAAAGGCGTTCAAATCTTAGAATCAGACGATTTGTTAGCCGTCTAAAAAATAAAAACCTTCTGAGGGCTATCGATTTTCATTTTCGAACCTCAGAAGGTTTTTATTTTGCGCTTATTTAACAATCAAATTTATCCAATTGCTTGGCATTTTTTCCACAACCATGCCCTAGCCTCTTCTTCCAAAGCAGGAGCAATAGAAGCATAGACTCGTTCATGATAAGCATTTAACCAAGCTATTTCGGCTGGCAACATCAAAGACAAATCAATCAATTTGGTCTCAATTGGAAACAAAGTAATGGCTTCAAAGCTCAAAAAGTCGCTATTTTTATCCGATGGTACACAAAGTATTAGATTTTCAATACGAATACCATATTCTCCTGTTTTATAAAAACCAGGTTCGTTGGAAGAAACCGTTCCAGCTTCTAGCGCCGTAGACCCTCTCAATGTTGTTGTACTTTCTGCAAAACCTTGTGGTGGTTCATGCACCCTCAAAAAGAAACCTACTCCATGCCCTGTTCCATGCCCATAGTTTAGACCATTGTTCCACAAATTCATTCTAGCCAATACATCCAATTGCACCCCTGTTGTTCCCTTAGGGAAATGAGCCGTTTGTAAGGCAATATTTCCTTTTAACACCAAGGTATAATGCTTTTTTTGTTCTTCTGTTGGATCATCAAAACAAACCATTCTAGTAATATCGGTCGTTCCATCCAGATATTGCCCACCGCTATCAATCAAGAGCATTCCCTCGTTTTTGATGGTCGCACAGGTTGCTTCCTCAGCACGATAATGCACAATAGCACCATTCCCTTTATATCCGACAATAGCCCCAAAACTATCCCCTTTGTAGAGCGCTTGCTGGCTTCTAAAATTGCTTAGTTTTTTAGCCACCTCTGTTTCTTTCAATTCCTCTGTTTGGACGGTTTCTTCCAGCCATTTAAAAAAGTGGGTGAGCGCAACGCCATCTTTTACCATAACCGACCTAAAATGGGCAATTTCCGTATCATTTTTGACGGCCATCATCGGCATAATAACAGATTGTTCTGCAATAATAGTAGCCTGAATAATAGATTCGAAAGCCCAGCTAAAATTTCCTTTGTCTACATAGATGCTATTTTGAGGAGCAATTTGCTTAAGAGCGGCTCCTATGGTATGATAATCTTGAAGCCTAATTCCTGATTTTGCTAAATTTTCCTTTAATAACGTTGGTATCTTGTGGTCTTGCACAAAAAGAACGACATCATCTTGATTGACCAATAAATAGGACAAAACAACAGGCGTATAATCAATGTCCCAAGCTCGAATATTGAGCAACCAAGCAATTTCATCCAAACCGCTTATAAAATAATGTTGCGCTCCTTTTTGCTCCATAAAAGCACGTATTTGCTTCAACTTATCGTCTCTATGGACACCTGTATATTTTACCTCATGCTCATAAGCAGTTGTATCAGGCAATGCAGGGCGATCTAACCAAATTTTATTGGTAATGCCTTCTATGTCTTTTATGACAATATTTTTGTTTTGACAATAAGACTTTAGATAAGCAATTTGCTGGATAGAAAACAAGCTTGCTTCTACCCCTATTGTTGCTTTAGCAGCCAATAAATCCGTCAACCAACTTACATGTTCTGGGGCATGCTGTACTTGCTGCTTGTGCAAAACAATTCCTGTATCTTTTAATTCTACCTCTGCCTGCAAAAAATACCGTGAGTCAGTCCATAATGCTGCATAATCCGCCAATACAACCAACAACCCTGCCGAGCCTGTGAAACCAGAAAAATAGGTTCTATTTTTCCAATAATCTGCCACATACTCACTCTGATGAGGGTCATTAGCAGGAATAATCATGGCATCAACCCCTGCTGCTACCATTTCTCTTCTTAGTGCCTGTATTCTTTCTTTTATTGTCATTTTATATCTATGATTTGAATTCTTTGATAAAAACATTAATTGAAGTTATTAATTTAAGCCCCCCTGTACTAAACTACCGAGAATCCTTCAACATAGGGGTCTTCTTCTTCCAAAATCAATTGGTTATACCCCATTACTCGTGCCCAGCCTTCAATACTAGGAACAATTGCCTTTGTCTCACCAAGCATTATTTCTTCTTCTATTCGCCCTATAAACTTAGAGCCAATGATGCTTTCGTGTACAAACTCTTCTCCTTTTTTTAGTAATCCTTTTGCATACCATTGCGCCATTCTAGCCGAAGTGCCCGTTCCACAAGGTGATCGATCAATTGCTTTATCGCCATAAAAAACCGCATTTCTAGCCGTTGCCTCTTGCGACAAAGTAGCTCCTGTCCACAAAATATGACTTAATCCATTAATCGTTGGGTTTTCTGGATGTACAAAGTCATGTTCTGCATTTAGTTTTTCTCGGATTTCTCGGCTCCAAGTTACTAATTGGGCAGCAGTATAGTTCTCTAAGCCTTTAAAATTTTCTTGCGGGTCAATGATGGCATAAAAATTTCCTCCATAAGACACATCTACCGATAACGTTCCTAAATCGTCACATTCAACTAGAATTCCCTCCTTAGCCAAAAAAGAAGGTATATTTTTGAGCTTAACAGAAGTTACCTTGCTTCCTTCTTGTTTATAATCAATTAATACCAAGCCCGCAGGGGCTTCCATCCTAACCTTTCCTGGTGTTTTGGGAACAACAAGCCCCTCCTCTATCGCCACTGTAATCGTTCCAATTGTCCCATGCCCACACATTGGTAAACAACCACTTGTTTCTATAAATAAAATCCCAAAGTCATTTTCTGGATCAGATGGAGGATACAATATACTGCCTGACATCATATCGTGTCCACGGGGCTCAAACATCAAGCCTCTACGTATCCAATCATAGTGTTTTAGAAAATACTGTCGTTTTTCTGACATAGAATCGCCCTTTAGTTCTGGTCCCCCCTCTCGCACAACTCGCACAGGGTTGCCGCAAGTATGGGCATCTATACAGTCAAAGATTTTTCTACCTTCTAATTTCATTTTGTAGTGTTTTTATACGAACGTTAAACCAACCTTTTTCTTTTATGGTGTTCATCCCTTTTTGAAAAGAAAAGGTCTATTAATAATTATTTTTTCACTCATACTTTTTATGCCCGCACTTAATAGTGAATTGGTATAGTTAAAAGTAGCATTTTTTTATTGATCTGCCTTGTCTCTTTGTCATAATTGGAGCTAAGATTAATTTCTCTTTTTGCCTTGCTCGCTTCTTTAATCCTTTTACTTCCTTAAAATCAAGCAACCAATAAACATCTAATAATTATCACAAAATAACAGGCAAAGATTAGAACGACTTGCTGCTCCACACAATTTACTTCCTTAGAGAGTTGAAAAAGAACGATGTTTTTTATAAATTTATAATCTATAGATTCGCCTAAATCAAACAACTAAATAGATCTAGAACAGCATTATTTAACACCTGATACAAGGCTATAAATCTAATTTTACACTCCTCATTTTTATATCATCTACTAACTCTTATTACGATGAAATTTGGTTTTGACTTTAAACACTTTAAAGGGGATTTATTCGGTGGGTTAACCTCTGGAATTGTAGCATTGCCACTAGCTCTAGCTTTTGGTGTTCAATCTGGCATGGGGGCAACAGCTGGTTTATATGGAGCTATATTTATTAGTTTTTTTGCGGCACTATTTGGGGGCACCAATACACAAATATCGGGTCCGACAGCTCCTATGACTGCTGTAAGTATGGTCATTATTGCAGGTATTACAGCAGCTAACGATGGAGACTTAGGCAAAGCCTTGCCCTATATTCTAATGGTCTTTCTATTATCTGGTTTGATACAAGTTCTATTAGGTCTGCTAAAAGTAGGGCAATACATTCGCTATATTCCCTATCCTGTTATATCTGGTTTTATGACAGGAATTGGTGTGATTATTTTAATCACTCAAATATTACCAACATTGGGTTATTATCCCAAAGAGGACATTAGTTTTTTGAATGAATTTAAGCCTCAGGCCCAAGAAATCATTCTAGAAAAAATCTTAAGAGAAAAAGCCGCTGATGATGTTTTAGTATTGGAAGATTTTAAAGAAACTATCAATAGAGCAGCAGAAATTACAGATACGCAAATTATGAAAGAGGCTGCTGTCTTGGCAGCCGCAGATGCTTCTGGCGTACTTGGTGCACTAAAACTACTACCAAGAGCGGCACAAAACATCAATTATATCAATCTATTTCTAGCCTTACTAACCATTCTAATTATATATGGGTTTAAGACCATAACCACTGCTGTTCCAAGTAGTCTTGTGGCACTGTTAGGGGTATCGTTGGGAGCTTATTTTGGATTGGGAGAAGACAACTATCGAGCCATTGGTACCATACCTAGTGGTTTTCCCATTTTTTATAGCAATGTGTTTTCTGAATTTAGTTGGAGCCAGATTAGTCCCTATATTTTTACAGCGATTTCTTTGGCTGCTTTGGGGGCAATTGATTCCCTCTTGACTTCTATTGTTGCCGACAATATGACGAAGACAAAACACAACCCCAACCAAGAACTAGTTGGGCAAGGTATTGGAAACTCCATTGCAGCGCTATTTGGAGGAATTCCTGGCGCAGGTGCAACGATTCGTACTGTTGTTAATATCAACTCTGGTGGTAAAACCAAACTATCGGGAATGATCGCAGGGCTTTTACTCTTGGTTGTTTTGCTTGCATTGGGACAATTGGCTTCTAAAATTCCTGCTGCTGTTTTAGCTGGTATTTTGATTACGGTTGGAATTGGCGTTATGGATTACAAAGGGCTGCGTCATATTTTTCAATTGCCCGTAGCAGAAGTTATTGTAATGTTTACTGTTTTGGGGCTTACTATATTTGTAGGGCTTATTCAGGCTGTTTTAGTCGGTCTTATTTTGTCTTCTATTTTATTTATGAAAAAAATATCTGATGTTGTTGACCATCGTACCAATACTGCTCCATTAAAAGAATTTTCACGAGAAATTATGTGGCAAGATGAAGCTGATCTTATTCATCAAATTGGCGATAAAATATATATCAAACATCTGGATGGTCCTTTATTTTTTGGTTTTGCCTCTCGTTTTCAAGATATGATTAATGCCTTACCCGATGTCCAAATTGTAATTATTCGCATGGACAGGGTTCCTTATGTTGATCAATCGGGCTTGTATGCAATGGAAGATGCGCTTATCACGCTCCAAGATCAGGACATAAAAGTTTGTTTTACGGGACTCAGTGGGCAACCCTTAGATATTTTTGAGCGCTTTAATCTTATTCCTAGCTTGGTTGAACAACAATACTCCTTTAAAAACTTTGAGGAGTGTGCCCAATGGATAAAAGAATCTATTCCTTTTGAACATCAAAATATATCTAATCCTATTGCAAATAATCATACAACGAAGGAATAAGTAGCATTTGAATCCACAGTTGATAACTTGATTCGTTTGTAAGGTACTTACACTAGCCCCAATTGAAACTAAACCTTTAATAATGACTTTATGAAATATATTGCATTTCTTATCCTTTTCCCTACTTTTTGTTTGGCTCAAACAGTAGGCAATCTAAAACCTTATTATTTTCCTTATTCTAATTTTTTTCAACCCAAAACTTATAAATACGTCAATGCCAACAATCCTAACGACATTTTGTACTGGCATATGCAAACCAAAATTGTCAATAACGACACGCTTTTTACAACTACTATTTTTGATCAAGATTTTTATCCATTAGAAATTCTAGTAGAAAAAATAAGTACTCAAGGTGCTAGGCTAGAGAAGTACAAGCTTGCTATTTCGGGAATAATGACCGATAGTCGCCTGATTCACAAAGATGTTTTTCAATGGCAACAAGCTAAAGATAGCCCTATCAAATGGTCTGCTCTTTACAAGAGCCCTTTTGGAAAAGAGAGTATTCGGAAAAGGAGAACTTTTTTAAAGACTACTAAAGAGTTTACCTTTCAAAAAGAGACGTATAAAACGATTTTGTTTAAAGATTCTTTTAGGCATAGCCTCAATAATGGTGAAGAAATTCATACGATTGACTTCGATCAAGAAACCAGCTATGCTTTGGGAATTGGCTTAGTTGCCTATCAAAGAAAAAGGGCTAAAGGAAAGACAATGCATTATCAACTAAAAAAAATTATCAATCAAAAAAGCTGGATCAAATTAAAACAAAATCCTAGCGCTGTTTATGAACCAATTAAACGAACCTAATAAGATGCCGACACTAGAACAACTCAAATTTCCAATTGGAGAATTTGTTAGACCTTCTACCATTACTCCTACA
This sequence comes from Aureispira anguillae, assembly GCF_026000115.1. Taxonomy (GTDB): domain Bacteria; phylum Bacteroidota; class Bacteroidia; order Chitinophagales; family Saprospiraceae; genus Aureispira; species Aureispira anguillae. Next base: position 578,164 of record NZ_AP026867.1, on the reverse strand, counting down.
ATAATCAGTCAATGGATTGAGGACATTAGAGACTTCCCCCATCGTTTGGAGGAAATTCTAGTGGGCTTAACAACAACGCAAATCAATTGGAAATATCGCCCGAATGGTTGGACGATAAAACAGGTCGTTCATCACTGTGCAGATAGCCATATCAATAGCATCATTCGCTTTAAATTAGCCTTAACAGAAGATACGCCTACCATTCGCCCCTATTGGGAAGACCGATGGGCTGAACTAAGCGATTCCTTAGAAGATGACCTTAGTGATTCTTTATTATTAATAAAGGGCTTGCACAGCAAATGGAGCAAACTACTCACTCGGCTTAGCAATACAGAACTCGAACGCAGTTTTGTTCACCCTGAGCATGGCAAACATTTTTCATTAAAAGAAAATATTGGAATTTATGCTTGGCATTGCAGGCATCATTTAGCCCACATTCAACAAGCAATCCATTCCAATGGCTCATTTAATTAGATTCTTTGACTATTCTGGAAGAAAACTTTCTATCTTAGGCCCCTTTAAAATAGGTCTTGTGGAATAATACAACATTGAACTAGAGTGAACGAAATACTCTTTTCAAAAAAACAAAACAGCAATGAATCAACTGATTAAAGAAAGAAAAGAAAAATTAGAGCAATTTGTCCAAGAAAGCCATCCTGTTATTATTGACTTTGCAGAGCGTCTTAATCAAAGTGATCCTTCTTCTATTTTATTGGATCAGCAAAAAACTAGCTATTTTTTGGGGACAGTAGATGAGTTTATGCGAGAAGAACCCGTGGATGAAGAAACAAGTCTTTGGGTTTCGGTGCGCATTGGCTACCTCATTGGGGAATACCTCATACAAAAATACAGCGGTCATTGGGGAGTCAATGAAAATCCAGATTCGCCCCAATATGGTCATTATGTTGTCTTTGCGCTTTCTCCTAGTAACGATCAAAAAGCATATCCTATAGACCCATTTGAAGCAGCCAATGAGTTTGTAAATCAGGAACCTGATCGAGATTTAATTTCTTTGATTGATGAGATTGAAGCACTCCTTGTCTAAAATAAATAGCCCACTAATTTTTGTATAGAGATCAAAAATTAGCGGGCTATTGCACTTTTGAAGCAAAAACTTCAACCAATCATTTTTATTTTATTACGCCCAACTCTTTTCCAACTTTTGTAAAAGCAGCAACTGCCTTTTCGAGGTGATGACGATCATGTCCTGCCGAAATTTGTACTCGAATACGAGCTTTTCCTTTAGGCACAACTGGATAATAAAACCCAATGACATAAATTCCTTCGTCCAATAATTTATCAGCCATCTGTTGAGACAAGACCGCATCATACAACATAATCGGTACGATTGGATGATCCCCAGCTATAATATCAAAACCTGCTTCGGTCATTTTTTCTCGGAAAAACAAGGTATTTTCTTCCAATTTATCACGAAGTGCCGTGCTCTTAGTTAAAATATCCAATACTTTTATAGATGCTCCCACAATTGAAGGAGCGACAGTATTTGAAAACAAATAAGGGCGAGAGCGTTGGCGCAGCATGTCAACAATTTCTTTGCGAGCAGCCGTAAACCCACCAGAGGCTCCCCCTAGTGCTTTTCCTAATGTTCCTGTAATAATGTCAACTCTTCCCATTACGTCCCTATACTCATGTACTCCACGCCCCGTTTTGCCCAAGAATCCAGTAGAATGACATTCATCAATCATCACCAAGGCATCATATTGGTCGGCCAAGTCACAAATTTTATCCAACTGAGCAATCGTTCCATCCATAGAAAAAGAACCATCGGTAACAATTAGACGACGGCGAGCCCCTTGAGCAGCTTTTAATTGTTCCTCCAAATCTGCCATATTATTGTGTTTGTAACGATAACGAGCAGCTTTACACAAACGAATCCCATCAATAATAGAAGCGTGATTCAATTCATCAGAAATAATAGCATCCTCTTTGTGCAAGATTGGTTCAAAAACACCTCCATTAGCATCAAAAGCAGCAGCATAAAGAATCGTATCTTCCATACCCAAAAAATCTGCAATCTTTTGCTCTAGTTCCTTATGAATATCCTGTGTTCCACAAATAAAACGTACCGAAGACATTCCATAACCATGCGTATCAATAGCTGCTTTTGCTGCCTCAATCACCTCAGGATGAGAAGACAAGCCCAAATAATTATTGGCACAAAAATTAATCACCTCTGCACCAGTATCTGTCTTAATATCAGCTGCTTGAGGAGTTGTAATTACACGCTCTTCTTTATAAAGTCCAGCGTCCTTTATTTCTTGTAGTTCTTCTGCTAAAGAAGATTGAACATTCTTAAACATAGTGTGTCAGTTATAAAATTAATACTTCGTGCAGTGTTACAAGCAACATCACATTATCAATCCATCAAATATGATTTTAACGAAGTAATGAAAATAGAAATTTTGCAAAAAACTCCCCAATTGATCAATTAGGTTTTATAGAAACATTTTTTCATCGTATTCTGAAGATCCCGACTTATAAATTCTTTTTAGATTCACAATCATATCTTCTACCATTGCTGGCAAATCGTATCTTTCTTGCCAGCCCCAATCGTTGCGAGCATAAGTATCGTCCATGCTTTCTACCCAAGATTCTGCAATTTGCTGACGAAAATCAGGTTTGTAGCTAATCTGAAAATCGGGAATATGTTTTTTGATTTCACTGGCTAACTCTTCAGGAGAAAAACTCATTGCTCGTACATTATAACCATAATGCATGGATAGTTTTTCTACAGGTGCCTCCATTAGCTCCATAGTAGCCCGAATAGCGTCAGGCATATACATCATCGGCAAATGAGTGTCACTTTCTAAAAAACACTCAAAAGCCTCTCCTTTTACCGCTTTATGAAAAATATCTACAGCATAATCTGTTGTTCCACCTCCTGGTAAAGATTGATAACTAATTAAGCCAGGGTAACGAAGCGAACGAACATCCACTCCAAATTTTTTGAAATAATATTGAGCGAGGTGTTCTCCAACTTCTTTGGTAATGCCATACATGGTTTCAGGCTGAAGCACCGTGAATTGTGGCGTTGCCTTTCTAGGAGTTTGTCCTCCAAAAACAGCAATAGAACTAGGAAAATAAATTTTATCTAATTGCTCTTGGCGAGCGACCTCTAATACATTAAACAAACCATTCATGTTCACATCCCAAGTCTGGCGAGGATTTTGCTCTCCTTTGGCTGAGAGCAATGCGGCAAGATGGTATATTTGAGTAATCTTATGTTTTTTGACAATTTCGAACAAACGTTCTCCATCTAAAATATTTAGCTTTTCAAAGTGTCCAATAACACTTTTTCTAGGCTGATTAATATCTGAAGTTATCACATTTGCAATTCCATAAACATCTCTCAAGGCATGGCTTAATACGGTGCCAATCTGCCCTTCTGAGCCGATTACCAAAATTTTATCTGCACTCATTACTAGTTGTAGTTTTTTATTTTTAGGTAAAGTAGTTTTGCATCCGATTTTTGGTTGTTCAAATATCCACTTTTTTGGTTAAATACCTTATATAATCAAGATAAAAAGATGCACGAAGATATAAGACTCAAAAAAAATTACAAAGTATCTCTTATTTTTGTTCTAGAATTGTGTGCTCTATGTATCTAAGCAACGTTTAGAATACTTCATTAAATCTAAATGCAGAGCAAAAAACATGAATGAACCATTTAAATGATGGATCTGCTTAAAACGATGGATTTGTTCACTATCTTCATGTTTTAGTTGGACCTACTTTTACTAAAAAACAATGATCTAACATCATGAAATATATTTATTCCTTTTTATTTATTTTTCTTTTTATCAGTGATAATTTTGCTTGTAGTGCAGCCTATCAATATAGTTTATTTCCATTGGGCAGTAGTATGGGACAGGTCATCGTCTTAGAGATGGAAATGAATCGCTATTTGTCCAACCCTAGCAACCAGATGATGCAAATGGGTGGCGGTCGCCCTTTTGATAATACCCCTGCTATTGAGGTAAGATGGAAAGGAACGCTAAAAGTTTGCACCTACCAAATGGGCGAATTGATTCTAAATCAAGAGCTTGGTGCTATCGATATTTTAGACACCGATTATGAAGAAGCTTTGCTCCCCTATTTTCAAAAGGCCTATGAAGTCGCTTACAGCTTGCCAAATTTTGAAACGGCAGTCTTAGAAAACGTCGGCTACTGTCATTACGATAGAAGTTGCGACTTTATGACCTTGACGATTGATACGCAAGATGTAAAATTTTATGCCAGTTCTAATGAAGAAGGTTATCAAGATAAAAAATGCTCTGTTCCTTTTGCTGAAGAAGCCTTGCTAAAAGTTGAAAAGAAAACCAAGATAAAATTTACAGATTTTAATAATATTGATAAAGAATTTCAAGTTGATTTTTTCAGGCTTTGGAGCCCTCAGACTGTACGCCGCTATCGTATTGGAGATCAAATCATTCAGGTTTTTACAATAGGTAGAGGTAATAAGAGTCGTTATAGCGAAACCAAAGAAGATAAGTGGAAAACACCTGTTCTAGAAAGCATCGAACATTACATAAAAGGTAAGGATGTTCTTTTTCATGGGCAACGTTTTGATTTTCTGCAACTTTTATAGTCTAAAACTGGCTTTTTATCCTTCCTTTTAAGAATAGAATTTCTAAAAATCATCACTTTATATATGAAGTTCTTTATCTTTATGTTTTTATAAACATTTATTGCCCATACAAATGACAGATTCAGCACAAACACCCAATCAACCTCCTAGTTCTCAACCTCAGGATACTCCTCCTAAAAAAGAGCAGAACAAAAAGCTCTGGGCTTTACTGCTTCTATTGTTCATTATCTTGGCTGCTGGGACTTATTATGCTTTCTCAAACAATAAGACCCAACAAGAAAAAGTTATCACGCTAGAGCAAGCGGCCTATCAATCGGATAGTTTATACAATGAACTAAAAAGAGAATTGGCCATTTATAAACAAGAGAACGAAGAATTATACGCACAAATCGCTCAAAAAGAGTCCGAATTAGAAACGCAATATTCTAAAATTAAACGCTTAATAGATCAGGCTAAACGAGATCAGTCGGCTCGTAAAAAAATTGAATTAAAACTCAAAAACTTAGGTGCTGAACTCGCTAATATGCGCCAATATGTTGAGGAGCAAACCTTGGATTTAGAAGAATTAAGGGTCGAAAATCGTCGTTTAAAAAAAGAAAAGGAATTGCTCGACAAAAAATATGCTGAAGAATTAGCAGAACGAGAACGCCTAGCCAAACAAGGAAGCGAATTGCAAACGACCAATGACGAACTAAACAAAAAACTCAATACCGCCTCTGTTTTGCAAACAACCAATGTTCATGCTAAGGGCTTGCGTATTAGAAACAATGGCGAACGAAAAGGCATCAATTTTGCCAAACGAACAGAATTGGTTGAAGTTTGTTTTGACATTGTTAAAAATGAAGTTTGCGAACCTGGTGCGAATCGATTCTATTTACGGATGATTGATCCTAGTGGTGCTGTTGTTAGCGACCCCAATCGAGGTTCTGGCAAATTAACTTTATTTGGCGATAGCGAGGCAATTAGCTACACTACCAGCAAAATTTTTGACTATAATCCCTCTGTTAAAAATCTTTGTATGGAGTGGCATGCTTATCCTACTACTCCTTTTCGAGCTGGGGTTTATCGTATTGAACTCTACAACAAAGGCCGCAAAGTTGGTACGTATAATTTCACGACAAAATAAATTACTTCAAAAAAATAAAGAATTAGAGCGATTGCAGCTAGCTGCAATCGCTCTAATTCTTTATCCTATACTTAATAAATTTAGGCCATATAAGTGCGCTAAAAATCTTAGTAAATTTAGCACATAATCCATTTACAGACCTATCCCTCCTCCTTTACCAGTTCCCATTTTTTGCTCAATCTCCTCCTTAAACTCATCCATTGTTTTTTTAGCATAAGAATTTGGAATATCAAACGTTTCTTTATCTAGTGATTTCTTAAGAATATCCACTGCCATGATCTTTACCAACACGCCCTCAATTTCTATCTCAAAACCTAAAGGAAAACCTTCTATGTTTCCCAGCGTTTTTTCGACCTGAGAAAGTGCTACTGGACGAAGTTTGTTGGTCAAATAAACCGTTAATTTATCATTCACCCCTGTTCCCATAGCAACCTCTGCTTTGTAACAAGGATATTTAGCAATCTTTTTTTTCTTGTTTTTAAAATACTCAACTTTTACCTCTTTTTCAGGAGCTTGGTTTTTATTTTTTGTTTTTTTGAGCTGTTTAAAAATATCGCTATTCTCATCAATTGAAACGGCTGTTTTCTCATAAAACGAAGGCACATCCATCAACAACGTCAATAAATCCTCCTTGATATTATTAATGATCTGGAAGTTAGCCATTCCCCCCATAATAGAGACATCCATCTTGGAATCTTCTCCCTTTAAATATAAATTAATAATAGAGTTATTTACAAATTGAGAGACTTCTGGCGCCCCCTCTATTTCAATTTGGTATTTAATGACTCCTTCATTAAAATTTGCTGCCTTTTTTTTCTGAGCAAAAGAAGAAGTTATGGAACCCAAACATATAATCAACACCAATAAAACATTCGCTGTAAATTTCATATATCTTGTATTTTTGTTAAGGAAGTTGTTCAACGTTTTAAGTGAGCAGATCCAAAAACAAATCTAGAAGATATGCAGAGGTTACATTAGAAACGTCTTACCTTCAGAATCTTTTACTAAATAAGTAAAAGTCATTTATTTTTGATCACTCCAAGCTACAGTCGATATTTTCCATATCCTATTTACTTTGACAAATTGAATGGTTTTCATCCCTTTGGATTCAAAATAAACTCCATTTAATCTACCCGATTTTTGATAGAAACTAAACCGCTGTGCAATATTTTCAAATATTTGGGTTTTACTTGAAATTTCACCTTCACTAAAATCTGTTAAAGTCCCATCCGATAATATTTTTTCTCGTGGAACAATAAAACCATCTAAATCAAAAACCGCTGGGGTTCCTGTTGTATTATTGATTATTATTCCATTAGAGATAAATAACTCTTTAAGCTGCTTTAGGTTTGGAACTTTTTCATTTTTGTTCGTAAATACATCAAAAAAAGCAGCTGTTATTTTATCAATTTTATTTTTATCTTGGTTATTATTAAAAGAAGGGAATACACCATCATCCATAGTATTGGTTGACAATTTTAGATTTTTTTACGATTGAATTCAGTTAAAATTGGAGCCTATATATCGGTTATTTTTTTGTTGCTTTAATGGCATAAACCATTGGGATTTTGTCTTCTAAGTGTTTAATTCTATGCTTTTTGGGTGCAAACTCTACCGTATTTCTAAAACAAGCATAAGGTGAATAGTCAAATTCATCCAAGCTATTAATTTCAAGCCCATTTTTCAACAAACTATTAACGACTTCACTAATGCTGTGATTCCAAGTTACATATTCTTGGCTAATGGCTGCATTTCTATCGGCGTAAGTTCCATCCTCTGATTCAATAATAGCTCCTGAATTAAAATAATTGTATTGTATCTTTTGGAAATCATCATCAAACATCCAAACAACAGGGTGAAATTCAACAAAGATAAATTGACCACTGGGTTTCAAAAAACGATGAACTATTTTTGCCCATTTATCCATATCGGGTAACCATCCAATTGTACCGTAACTGGTATAAACAATATCAAATTGTCCTTCCAAATGATTGGGTAAATCGTAAAGGTCACAACAAATAAAAGTCGTTGATACTCCCGTTTGTTCTGAGAGTTGAATGGCACTATTAATTGCTTTATCAGATAAGTCTATTCCTGTACATATAGCTCCTAATCGTCCCAAAGAAATGGTGTCTTGCCCAAAATGACATTGTAGATGCAAAATACGTTTACCTTTTACATCGCCAAGCAAATTTAATTCGATTTCATTTAGTGACAAATTTCCCTTTAGGAACCCATCAAGATCATAAAAATCAGATTTTAAATGCGTATCTGTTCTATTATTCCAAGATTGTCTATTGATTGCTATATAATCCTGTTCCACGTTTAGTTTTAATTCTTTGTTCTATAGTAGGCATTTAGAGTAGTATACTCTATTTGTCTCCAAAATGTTATCAAAATCGGCTATTTTATTAGTTCCTTAACGATTTTTTTCAATTTCTTTTTGAGCCGTTTTTTCTAGATTTTCTAAAGTAGTCAACTGATAATCACTAGGAATAGTCAGCGAAAAAGCAGCATCACTAGGCGTTCTAGCACTTACCTTTTCAGCCATTATTTTAACGGTTGTTCCATCTTTTCGAACAATAATCCCTAGGGGAAAACCTTTAATTTCACCAATCAAGAGTTGCGCAAAAGGATCTCCTTTGGGCTTTATTTTACTGGTGATGTATAATACAATATTTGCCCCTGATTTTTTGTCTTTCATCAAAACCTTTTGGCAAGAATAGCCTGCAATCGTTTTAGTATCATCGGTTAAACGCATAGGATTCTCACCAATCTGAGTTAACTCTTTTTCTGCTTCTTCAAACTTGCTCTTTTCTAATTTAACAGCCTTTTTTTCACCCAAAACATCCATCAAAGATAAGCCAGATTCAGATTGGTGATCTGCAACAAGACTTACCGTATTGGTTCCACCAGCTACCTTGGCAACAGCCTTGGTTTTTTGCCCTTTGAAGGCAATTTCTAAGGACGATCCCATTGTCAAAAAAGCAGCCGCTGGCTCATCGCTATCTACACTTATCGAATAATTGATATAACCATCTGATAAGGTAGATTGCGCTTGTGAATAACTCATGCTAATTAGCATCAAAAATGCAATTGAAAAAAAAGACATATTGTATAAGTTTATTAGACTTCTTCTAGCATTAGATAGCATTAGAAAAAGTCTATCTTTTTATAAAAAATAAATACATGATTGATTAAATCAAATTGACCTGCAAAACAGTTATTGATTTAGCCAATCATGTATATGCTATCATTGAACAACAAAGTTCTAAATCATTAATCAATAGCCGCTTACATTCCTAAGGTTCCTCCCATGTTCTGAAGGTCTTCCATTGTCATTTTTTCATAACCATCAGGAATCACCATGCTAAAAATCTTTTTAGGCAATTTATCCAAAGAAATTGTTGTTGCTTCTATTTTAATTTTCATTCCTTCTTGCTCCATTTCCCAAGAAAGCGGAAAACCTTTAAGACCCGTAAATTTCATCATGCTCAAATCGCCTAAATTAGATGGTTTGATTTTTTCGGTGATATAAACAATAATAGGCTCAGCCAAACCTTCAATCATCATTTTGGCTTGTTGGCACTTATAGCCAGCAATTTTTTTATAATTTTTGGTGTACTCTACCTGTGGTGGTTTTTGGTTTGTTTTTTTGGTCTCCTCTACCGCCTTATCGTCCATCTCTACAAATTTTTTCTGCCCCATCATATCCATGAGCATCATTCCCTTTTTATCCTTGTTGTCAAAACGAACATCCATCTTAATCATCCCACTCATTACATCACCAAGAATCTTAGCATGGGTAGGCGTAAAAAACAGATCAATCGTTGATCCAGTAAGCGCAGCAGCCATTCCTCCTTCAGCAGTCATGGTATATTTTACATGAGCTTGGTCAATATCTTTTTTCTTTTTTTGGGCAAATGTTGGTGCAACAAAAGCAAGCAACAATAAACTCAGTGTAAATGTTTTTAGTATCGATTTCATTCTATTTTTTTTATTTAAGTAATGAATCTAAATTATTGATAGTTTAGTTTATTCGAGCAATCTTTTTAATCTTAACTGTGTTGAAAATATTCGCCATAGCTAAGGCTATGACTGTGTTTTTCGCCTTGTTAATATCAAAAATCTTTTACTGCAAATTCTATAAATAATTTTGCCCCATTACTTATGATCAATAAAGATAAGTCTGTGATTATGTTCTACCTTAAAACTAATTCTCTGAACACATACTTAAGATAAGTTAGATGACTTATAGTTGTTATATCAAAAGGAATACCACAACTAAAAAGTTCATCATTTTTTTTTAGGCTCGACAAAATACACGAATTATAAGACGAATAGTTAGCGCTATCGGTATTTTAATCTTATCATAACACTATTTTGTTGTAGTCAACAAAAGCCTTACGATTTCTTTTTTTTCTTTCGAGTTCGTTTTTTCTTTTCAGGTAAGCCCCCCATTTCGACCAATTTCATAAAATCCTTTATCAAATCATTGGGTACCATGATTGCCAAGTCATAATGTTTTATTTTCCAAGTGCCATCAACCTTACAAAGCACCCCAGAAGCTCGACAAGTTCCCATTTGAGTAGCTAGCATTTCTTCGAACCAAGCTATTTTTTGATTGTCACTAAAATAAATCTCACGTTTGGAAGGGGTAAAAGCCCAAGCAGTATCTCGCTCAAAAGCAAAGTTAGCCCAAGTCCTTAGTTCATCTCTCAACCAACGTTCAGACGCATCAGTGCCCAAGTAAATACAGTCGGCAGTCATCGCCCCAAAAAAAGCATCTGCATTGGCAGTGGTTGAGGCTTGGTGCCAATCATTGAGCAACTGATTGATGAGGTCTTTGTTTTCGAGTGGTGTTTTTTCTTCAATGCAATCCGTTTTTCGCCTCGTATCGGTAATATTGGTAATCACCCACTTTTGCGCTTTATTTTTGGCTAAGGTAAAAATATTAACCCCACAATGACTGACGGTATTTTCCTTTCCTGTAAATAAGGTATATTCCGTCCAAACAGTTGCTAAATTATCTTCCCGACTAACCTCATAGCTCCACAATTGCTCATCGTATACGTATTTTTTTTGTATAGCACGCCCCATAAATCCCAAAAAAGAAGCCTTGCGCAAAGGCTCTATAATCGGCACCCCATTTCTAGTTAAGGTTGAGAATAAAATGCATTCATCGTGCATAATAGAATCCAAAACAACCGTATCCTTTGCTTCCATTGCTACAAAAAAACGATCAACTACTTGAATCAAATCTGCATTGGATTGAGCGATACCAACAGTCATTGATGATAGCCAAAACAAGGCAAAAAATAAACTTCTTTTCATGTTACTTTTATTATAAAATTAGACAAATTCTGTAGGTAAGTAACTAAACTAATGGTTGTAAATTTAAGCAACCTTTTTGCGCCTTATTAGCGATCAAAAATCTTGGTAAATTTAATGCATAATCCATGCTGCTTCGTTACCTATAAATTCCCCTTCGGTACAATATGATAAATAATTATAACTTACGCATATTAATTAGCTCCATAAATAAGGTCTTTTTACGTCTTGAAACTTCTACTTCGGAGGCATCTACCATTCTAATTTTATTTTTAGTCTTCATAAACTGCTGAATATGGCTGAGATTAATCAAATGCGATTGATGTACTCTAAAAAAGCCTTCAGAAACCAATAATTCTTCAAATTCTTTGAGTGTTTTGGGCGCAACAATTTTTTTGCCTGTGCTTAAGTATATAATCGTATAATTGCTGCTAGCCTCGCAACGAATAATTTCAGAAATTCTAACAAAATGGAATTCATCAACCGATGGAATCGCAATTTTATCAAATTTATTTTCCTTGTATAACTCAAACATACTGTCTACGCTTTGAGCAGTATTCGTCTTTTTGGTACTCTTAGGTTCTACTTTGCCAACGGCATCAATCAACTCCAAAGGATCAATTGGTTTGAGCAGATAATCAATTGCTGAATATTTAAACGCCTTTAGGGCATACTCGTCATAAGCGGTCGTAAAAACTAGCTTGAAGTTCATCTCAGGTAAGCGTTTCAACAAATCAAAGCCCGTTCCATCGTTCATTTTTATATCCAAAAATACAAGATCCGCTTTTTTGCTTTCCAATAACTTTAGCCCCTCTTCTACCCCATCTGCCGTTCCTACAATATTTACATTGGGACAGTGCATTTGAAGAAAGCGCATCAAGGTAATTTGTGCAGCTTGTTCATCATCTATTATTACAGTATCTATCATTTTTATTTTGTTTTAGTTCTTTAAAATTCTATCCCATGCCCTATGAGATGCAATTCCATCCTACCATTTTAACTAGGTCTTATACTTAATGGGCAACAACAATTCTACCTGCGTACCCAGCGCAACTCCTTTATCATCTTCTAAGTCAATCACATGAATAAAAGGCACGGAAATTTTTTCCTTGAGCGTTAGGTATTTTAAGCGTTGTTCTGTGATTTTGATGCCCAATGATTCTTGGCTTTGATCGGTCTTGAAGGCAGCCGCAGCTTTTCGCCCGATGCCATTATCCATAATGGTACACTTTATTAAGCTCTTATCATAGTCCTCAAATTTAATCTTCAAGGTTCCCTTTTCAGACTTTCTCAACAAACCATGAATGATTGCATTTTCGATAAACGGCTGAATAACCAAGGGTGGAATCATTACAAAATGATCGTCTTCAATTTCATTTTTGTCCAATTCATAATCAAAAGCTTCCTTAAACCTGCGCTGCTCTAGTTCTATATAATTATCCAAAAATTCGATTTCCTGACGCAATGGGATATAAGCCTGTCTAGAATTTTGCAAAATTCGTCGCATTAGACGAGAAAATTTAGCCAGATAGATGCTCGCTTCTGCATTATTATCTGTGGCAATTAGACTTTGTATAGAATTCAAGGAGTTGAACATAAAATGAGGATTCATCTGGGAGCGCAAGGCACGTTGTTCGAGTTCTGTTTCTCGGATTTGCGTTTTTAGTTTATCCTGTCTAAAAACCAGTAATCCAATAATGACAATCAGCAACAGACCACCAATCAAAGCTAAAATGATGTACCAATTTTGTGTATTTTTTAATTCTTGATTTCGGCGACTCTCTTCACTTAATTTGAGGGTTAAATTATGTTTTTCGGCTAGCTCTGCATGCTCTCGCTCCAACTCTCTAGTTTTGTGTTTAATTTGAATTTCAGCAATTTCTCTATTCTTATCTCGGTTAAAAATAGAATCTTTGACCAAATGGTATTTCTGATAATAACGAATTGCTTTTTTGTACTCCCCACCTCCCATATAAACATCAAACATGGTTTGGTACAAATCCTTTGTTAACACCATAGCTCTTGAAGCCCTAGCCGTTGATAGTGCAGTTGTTAGATAGCCCTCAGCAGCCTTGTATTGCCCCCTTTCTAACTCCACCTTTGCCATTCCTTCCAACACCTGTGCACTTCCTAAGTCATCATCCAGTTCCTCATAAATGGTCTGAGCCGTGCTAAAATACTCTAGTGCTTGATTGTTGTATTGTTGATAATTTGCCAAGCAACCCAAGGCATAATTCCCATAGGCAATCCCCCTAGTATTGTGCATTTTTTTGCTCAGTTCTAAACCTGCCATCATTAATTGCTGCGCTTTGCTTAACGCATTTTTTTGCATGTAAATCAAGCCCTGTTCTATATAAATTAAAGCCGCTAGATTCTTATCTTTTTCTGCACCAAAATAAGTCGTTGCTTTATTGTAGTACATAACAGCCTTATTGGTGTCTTTAAGATGCGAATAGGATTTTCCAATATGATAATACCCTAACACCATGCTTTTTTTATTGCTAATCTGTTTGGCAATATTAATGGCTTTGATGTTGTATTCAATAGCCTTGTAAGCATAGCCCTTACTGCTATAAATCAACCCTAAACGAGCATAGGCAATGGCTTTTAGGGTCGGTCTATTGAGATAGGTTGCCACCTGAATCGCTTTGATTACCTGATTGATCGCTAATTCATACTCCCCTGCTCCAAAACTTAACAAAGCTTGGTTGTTATATACATTGCCCATTCCGATTGACAAAGAATCCTTTTGCGCCATTTTTAAAGCATGCCCGCAATATCGTTTTGCTTTACTTACATCTCTATTGTAATAAATAGTTGTCAGTTGATTATAAGCAGCAATTCGCTTGACTTCATCTAAGTTTTTGTTGGTTGCTTCTTTTTTTAATTCTTTGATAAAAGCTGTAGATTGCGCCGCTCCCAAACAGGGTAAAAAAAATAGCAATAAGTAGAAAAAATAATTCATTAATAGCTTCTTATAGTTAAATTGATTACCGCTTCCTCTTTTTTCCTAAATCCACCTCTTGCCGTATAAATCTCCCACTAGGTTGCAAAATATAATAAATATAGCGTTGCTCTTGCTGTTCTTTGTAGTATTCTTCCTCTATACTATTATTTCCATATTCAATACGTTGACAAGTAGCATGCATTTCAATCGTAGAATCTACTAAAAACTTACTTGTCATCTGTTCTTTTAGTTGCTTCCCTCTATGTTCTAAATTTAGTCGTTTGCCCACCTTGCAAGCATCTAATAAATGCCCTGCATAATCATAAATTAATAAAAAAGTTACATTGTAGGTATCCCAGCCTGTATCTTCTTCAAAATTGAGCAATAAGCCAACATAGCTGCTTGTTTTATAAACTGTGCAAAGCGCTTTATAGTGCATGGCATGCAATTTATATTGGTCTGCACTAATATCAAAATAATCAAAACTTCCCTCTGGTTTAAACCTAACTTGATCCATAATAAATCGCTTGGCCAAACGGTAAGGGATCATTTTTTGATAATCTTTTCTTGCAGATTCTTTGGTATCATTTTTCCATCTAAAATTATTCTTTTCGATGCCCTGATATACCGTAAAAGGCAACTCAGGCTCTAAGTCAAAATAATTGAGTAAACCTTGAAACCATCGAATGTTATCAAAGCTATAGCGTCTCTTTTGTCCCAAAGGCTGTTCTATTGCCATTAGGTCAAAGGTAAAGTAACGATCTTTGGTTTTATTTTCCCAAGTTCCCTCAATACTTTTCCAATTCATCTGATGAGTTCCAACAAAAGTAGAACTGGTTTTATTTCCAGATGGATCAATTTCTTGGAGAACAATCAAGCCATCCGCTCTCAACTCTCCTTTTACAGCTACATTTTTTCGGTATTTATCATAAAAATAATTTCCTTCTAGCCTACTCCCTATCTGCTTCAACTCCATAGTAATCGAATATTCTTTATTTACGGCACCTTTAAAGAAACGATAAATCGTATCTTGTTTTTGTGCACAAGCATATTCAGCAGCCCATAAAAGCAACAGCAATAAATATAGTGGTTTCATAATTGTTCAATATAATTCTTACTAAAATAGTGTATTTTGGAGATATACTGAAACTGAGTGAAACATTAGATAATCGGAACTATTATTTGGCAAATTTGCCTATTATTTGGTTTGGGGTGTTTCATAATAATACTCCACTTATTACTAGTGCGAGCTTTACGCTTGATCGGGATCACAGTTGGCACACAGTACCAAGCTGTTCGTGCACTACGTTTATGCACCAAGCCGCTTGTTCGTTTGGCTCATGCTTATGAGATAGTTTTTATAAAAAAGCTGCCCCACTTGAAGATCAAGTGAGGCAGCTTTTACAAAAGAAGAATAACTTTTGTTACAGTATATTAAGCCTTTGCTTTAAACGAGTTAATTGCTTTGACCGTAAAATCAGAAAGTACTAGTTTTCCACTCATAGAAGCACGTTCTGCCAATAAGGTGTCCCAATGCTCTGTCCCTTCCCAAAAGACCTTCTTTAGTAAGGTTTGTGCTTCAGGATTTGATTTTGCCAAAGTAGTTGCCAACAACATAATTTTGGTGTCCATTTCTTCAGCTGTTTCAGCAACATCTGCAAACAAACCTTTTTGTTGTGCCCAATCTGGCGAATACCAAGCCGTTGCATTAATTGCCATTTGAGAAAAAGCAGAAGTTCCTACCTTGCGTTCAACAGCAGGTCCTACAACAAAGGGGCCAATACCAATTGCCAATTCGCTCAATTTGACCGCAGCATAACGAGTAGCATAGCAGTAATCTACTGCTGAAGCAATTCCTACACCACCACCTACAGCTTTGCCTTGTACTCGTCCAATAATAACCTTAGGACACTTGCGACAAGCATTAATTACATTGGCAAAGCCCATAAAAAATTGATGTCCCGTTTCTAAATCTTTGATAGAAATCAGCTCATCAAAGCTCGCTCCTGCACAGAACGTACGCTCGCCAGCACTTTTTAGAATGATAACCACTACTTCATCATTTTGCCCAACTTCTGTAATGGTATTTGCCAATTTTGCCAACAATTTGCCTGGCAAAGAATTGTGCGATGGATGAAAAAACTCTATGGTTGCAATTTTGTTTTCAATATCAACCGTAACGGTTCCTTGCTCTGTTTTATTTTCCATTGTTTTATATGATTATTAAAGGGTAATCGATCTAATTACACTGTGTTGTAAAGTCAGTAGAAGGACAATTAATTGGCTAAAAAAGTTGTTTAAGAACTAAAAATTAGTGCAGCTAATAACTTTTGCCTATCTACTTGATTTTAAAATTTATCTCGCAAATTTAAAAAAGGTCTTTCATAAAACTTATAAATTATAGCCGAAATAACAATAGTTATGACCCAATATAAAATATACCGAAGGGCTAACATCTCTACAGATTGTGGTTCTAAGTACTTGGATAATAATTGAATCACAATACTCAGATTAACCAAATACATAGAATATGAAATGACACTAATATAAGTAACCGCTTGACCAATGGTATTGTTTTTAAATGATTTTATGCTATCTGCTTTGGGCAATAAAAACATTGCGGCTATAGAAACAACACTAAACGAAAATGTTTGTGTATAAAAATGTTCATAGACTCTAGGTATGTAAATAACGATCATAGAGACAATTATTCCCAATACAAAAAACTTATTTCTGCTGCTCTGCCAAAAAGAAGGATAAAAGAACTTTACATAAGCAGCCAATACCCCATAAGCAATAGCATCCAATCGAGTTATGACCGCTTTTCTGAACATAATATCCCAAGCATGATAACTGGTGACCGAAGCATTCGCAATACTCATCCTATAACATAAAGGAAGTAGGATAAATAATAAGGTAACGATCAAAAAGGTATGCTTAACGGGCAAAAAACGTCCTATAATAAGCATGGAGATGGGTAACCATAAATAAAGATGTTCCTCTATCGACAAACTCCAGCTTTCCCAATAAAAATTGAAAGAAGCATCCATGAAGTTATGTATAAATAAAAAGAATTTATAATTAACCTCGCTCAGGTCTCCATCCAAAATTCCAAAATAAACAAGTAACACATTACTAATAAGAATGAGGTAATAGTTGGGTAAGGTTCTAAACCACCGCCGTTTCCAAAAATTAAACAAAGACGACCGTGACAAACCATCTTCCCTGTGCATCGTTTTAATAAGGATAGAACCAATCAAAAAACCACTCAATACAAAAAAGAGTTCAACGCCATCTACCCAAGGGATAAAAGGCATGAATTCAAACATATCACCTGCAATAAGTCTCCCATGTGCCATTACTACGATTAAAATAGCAATCGCTCTAAAAACATCTAAGCCGTAAACTCGTGCTTGATAGTCTATCTTCATGAAAAAATTAATCTAGTGGTTGTTTAATCTACCCCACCAAGCTACTTAAGTAAGTAGTTCACTGCATTAGAGATAAGTCAGCTAGTTGGGTTCGGATTATTGATGAAGGAAAGAGAATAAGCACGTAAGTAATCACAAAAAACTCCCGTGCCTATTCCAATTCTTTAGTACAAATTATATTAATCAACAGCGATTACTTCGCCATCTTGGTCTAATTTTCTAACCATGGTTAAGATGGTTGCCAAGGCACAGGTTTCTCCTGTTTCATCATAAACATCTACCATAAACTTAACGATTCCCTTTGCAATATCGTCTTCGCTTTTCTTTTCTTGATCTACTTTTTCCTTAACGGTAAACTTAACGCCAATGGTCATTCCTGGATAAACAGGTTTTGTAAAACGACATTCATCCAAACCATAATTTAATAAAACAGGTCCTTTTTTAGCCTCTACAAACAAACCTGCTGCCTTTGCCAATACCCAGTATCCATGCGCCACACGCCCTTCAAAAATAGTCCCATCCAAAGCCGTTTCGTCTGTATGCGCATAGAAATGATCACCACTAACATTGGCAAAGTTGACAATATCAGCAACCGTAACAGTATGTTTTGCAGTAATCCACTGTTCTCCTACTTTTAATTCTTCAAAATGTTTGCGGAAAGGATGCACGGGGTGATCGATTCCTTTAGCTCCATATTGGTATACTCCTGTTAGGTGCGTCAAAGTAGTTGGTGTTCCTTGAAGCGCAGTACGCTGCAAATAATGTTTTACACCACGCAAGCCACCCATTTCTTCGCCACCACCAGCACGTCCAGGACCTCCATGTGACATCAGAGGCATAGGAGAACCATGCCCTGTACTTTCGGCAGCAGATTCTCGGTTCAAGACCAAAATTCTACCATGATGCGTTGCTGCTCCTAATACATATTGTCTAGCAATAGCATCGTCATAGGTAGTAATCGAACTTACCAAAGAACCTTTCCCCATATTTGCCAATTCTATTGCCTCTTCAATCCCTTTGTAAGGCATAATTGTGCTAATTGGACCAAATGCCTCTATGCTATGTACTTGCTGTTTTTGGAATGGGCTATCATTTAAGAACAACATTGGTGCTAAGAATGCTCCTTTGTTTACATCAGCTCCAATCACTTCAAAATCACGCTCGAAGCTACCATAAACCAATTCATTCTCTTCTGATAATAATTGAGCAGATTTAAGGACTTCATTCAATTGCTCATGACTGGCCAAAGATCCCATGCGAACTCCTTCTACCTGAGGGTCACCAATGGTTGTTTTTTGCAATCTAGCACTCAAGGCAAACTGTACTTCTTCTACTAGGTTTTCAGGTACAATAATACGACGAATTGCCGTACATTTTTGCCCTGTTTTAACCGTCATTTCACGATGTACCTCTTTGATAAACAACTTAAATTCTTCTGTATCAGGAGTGGCATCAGGGCCTAAGATAGAACAGTTCAATGAATCTGCTTCCATATTAAAAGTAACCGCCTCATTAATGATATGTGGCAAGCCTTTTAGCATCCGCCCAGTATGCGCTGACCCTGTAAAGGTGACCACATCTTGTGCATTAACCGTATCTAAAATTCCAATTCCAGAACCACAAACCAATTGCAAGGCTCCCTCTGGCAAAATTCCTGAAGCAATAATGTCCTTAACCATTGCTTGGGTCAGATAAGAAGTTTGTTCCGCAGGCTTTACCACAGCAGGCATTCCTGCTAATAGATTAACAGCCAGCTTTTCTAACATCCCCCAAATTGGAAAATTAAATGCATTAATGTGTACAGCAACCCCTGCTTTGGGTACCATAATATGATGCCCTACAAAAGTGCCTTCTTTTGACAACCCCACCATTTCTCCATCTACGTAATAAGGTTGATCTGAAAACTTCTTGCGCAAACTTGCATAGGCAAACAAGGTTCCTATTCCACCATCAATATCAATCCAACTGTCTGTTTTAGTTGCTCCTGACAAGTAGCTAATAGGGTAATATTTTTTGCGGTTCTTATGGAGAAATAACGCTAGTTTTTTAAGCATTAATCCTCGCTGCAAAAAGGTCATGGTTCTCAAATTCTTATTCCCTACTTTCCGTCCATAATCCAATATAGAAGCGAAATCCATTCCATCACCATTTACCGTAGACAAAACATCTCCAGTAACAGCATTGTATTGTGTAATTCCAGCTCCATCATGAGGGGTCCATTGCCCCAAAATATAGTTGTCTAATTTATTAGCCATAATACGTTTGTTTTAAATGGTAAGTTCTGTGCGCTTAAGCGATATTGATAGATTGAGGTTTTGTCCCCAAATAGGTTCTACCCAACTCAAAAGCACTACAAAGAAATAAAGTATATTGGTAAAGGCAAAATTAATTCGCTAAGTATTCTAAAATCTATGCCGCTACCAGCATATAAAAAAAGCAGATACCCTCAATAAGTATCTGCCCTTTTAATTTATGTTTTTTGGTTACTTTATACATTCCAGTGTTTCCATTAATGTTTCAGCTGCTCCCTGTTCTAAATGAACGTCAAAAGTATTGTTTTTCATTCCAACCCTAATAGCAGTGATTGGATATTTTTGAAGTAAAACAATATCCTCTTCCATCAATACAAAATCGGTTGCATAACGAAATTCTACCTTGTCTTCTACATTTCGCATCAAGTCTGCCAAGGGTAAAATTACCTTTTGCTTATTTTCTAACAATAAAATCAGCTCACTATCACTGCTTTTGTCGGTAAATGTTGGCGACATAATCATGGTAACAGGAAACTTTAAAACTAAGTATTGCTGTGCGCCAATCCTACGCCATTGAGCCATTACTTTTCGCAGTGGCAAAGCGCCTTCTCGTTTCACTTTTTTAGCGATGACAACGGCTTCGGTTAGCTGCTCTACCTCCTCATTAAATGGATCTACTTGATCTATTTCATAAAGGCAATCTTGCGCCTGTAAATTGATGGACAAAGCTCCAATCAAAACAACTATTATTAGATATTTCATCTACAATGTATTTAGTATTTGGTTTATTTAGTATAATGCCAATTCTTGATGTCTCCCTCAAAAGAGTTGACTACGCATCGATTTATACAACTGTCGATTCAAGAATCTACTACCACCAAAACACATAATTCTTGCCAAAATAGATTTAAGCTTTCTCCAAAATGGTTGCATAGCCTTGCCCTACACCAATACACATGGTCACTAAGGCATATTGCTTGCCTGTTTTTTGCAATTCTAAAGCCGCAGAGTGCATAATTCGAGTGCCTGTAACCCCTAGAGGATGCCCAATTGCAATCGCTCCACCATTGGGATTAATTCGCTCGTCATCATCAGCCAAGCCCAAGGCACGGGTACAAGCTAAACTTTGAGCAGCAAAGGCTTCATTTAATTCAATTACTCCCATATCATCCAAGGTCAAGCCTGCTTTTTCTAAGGCTTTTTGAGAAGCTTTAACAGGACCAATTCCCATAATACGAGGCTCTACTCCAACCACTGCCGAAGAAACAATTCTTGCCAAAGGTTTTAAGTTGTATTGTTGAATGGCTGTCTCTGAAGCAATAATAGTTGCCGCAGCACCATCATTTAACCCTGAAGCATTACCAGCCGTTACCGTTCCTCCTTGCTTCTTAAAAGCAGTGCGCAATTTGCCCAAAACTTCTAAAGAAGAATTTGGTTTGATGAATTCATCTTGGTCAAAGATAATCGGGTCTTTTTTGCGTTGAGGGATAGAAACTGCTACAATTTCTTCGGCTAAACGCCCACTCGCTTGCGCTTTAGCGGCTTTCATTTGCGACCAATAAGCAAATTGATCTTGATCGGCTCTATTGATGTCGTACATTTCTGCTAAGTTTTCAGCAGTCACTCCCATGCCATCCGTTCCGTACAATTCGTCCATTTTGGGATTTACAAAACGCCAACCAAAACTAGAATCGTGCATTTTAGCATCTCTACCATAAGGTTTTGATACCTTAGAAATAACCCAAGGTCCACGAGTCATGTGTTCTACCCCACCAGAAATAAACAAATCTCCATCTCCAGCTTTGATCGCTCTATTGGCATGAATAATAGCAGACATTCCAGAAGAGCACAACCGATTGACGGTTTCGCCAGGAACAGACCAAGGCAAACCAGCCAATAAAGAGCACATTCTCGCCACATTTCGATTATCCTCCCCTGCCTGATTGGCACAGCCCATAATAACATCATCATAAGCTTCTAAGGGAATATTAGGATTTCTGTTGACCAATTCTTTAATGACCAAAGCCCCTAAATCATCGGTGCGAATAGGCGCTAATGTTCCACAAAAATTTCCAATGGCAGTACGTATACCATCTACAATATATGCCTCTTTCATGTTCTTATTTTTTTACGTTTTCTGATCAATTTGTTTTTTCTAAAAACAATAATTAACCACAAAATTCTTTTTCAGGATAAAAAAGTTGTTTTAATCTGGTAATAATCGCTATAACAAGTTCCATTAACTATTTGTTGCTCAAAAATAAAAATAAAACCGAAAGTACTTCCTCCGTTCTGTTCTTTCTTTTGAGTATACTTTAATAAATGGCAACCTTACATTTCTTCTGAAAAATACTCGTTAAACGACTCCAAATCAATATCCATGGAGTTAAACCCAACGCCCAAGCTTGCCAATTCTTCCATAACAGGCTCATAAATTTCTGGAGTAATCGGAATCAAAACTCCCTTAGACGTAATATTTCCCAATAGAATATTTTTGACCCCAATTGCTAAAGGTAATCCAACCAATCTAGCCATTGCGGTATTAGAACTATCCTCGCCATACAAAACAAGGGTTGACAAATGTCTTTTCTTTTGGTTATCCAGCTCATACTCTACCTCATGCTGCATCAAAATCATATCTTTGTCTTCTGGCTCCAACACCCATTTTCTTTCCAATAACTCCTGTAGGATTTGAGCAGAAGTAGCTTCTTGCAAAGGTATTTTTTCGTCTGAGAACAAGCCCAACCATTCTAACTTATCTAAGGCCTCATCTGCCAAGTTCAAGTTAAATAAACTAGCCAACTGTGCTCTTAAAGTACCATGCCCAATACGCTCCAAATTAGGAGGCAAATAACTTCTCACCCATTGTCTATAAGTCAAATCATCCGCATAGTCCATTTTATAGGTATCGTCTGTCAATCCTAAACGCACCAACAAATCCCAAGCCTTACAGAAGCCTTTATGACGCAAAGTTCCTCTCATGATGGTTGGAATATCGTCCAAACCATACGATCCTTTATATTTTAACGAAGTTCTATTGGGATAAGCATCGTACCAGCCCATTGTTGGAATATAAACCAAATCTGATTTGCTAAACAACCTGTGATAAGGTGTATGGCGATAACGATGTTCGTACAAATATTGAGAAACACCTTGTCCAGCCAATACTACATTTCGAGGATTCCAAGAGAATTTGTAATGCCAAGGGTTGGTATCACTTTCAGGCGCCACTAAGCCACCAGTATAAGAATAAAAAGCGCTAATTTTTCCCCCTTTGGCACGAATACCATTAATCATTTGCATAGCAGACATATGATCGATACCAGGATCCAGTCCGATTTCATTTAAAAAGACAAGCCCTTTTGCTTTTACTTCCTCATCTAATTCTTTTAATTCTGCCGAAACATAAGAAGCCGTTGCCAAATCCTTGCCCAAACGCAAACAATCTTTTGCGACATGAATGTGCAAGTGTGCAGGTAACATAGATACTACAAAATCGGCTTGTTCCAAATAAGGCAAGCGTTCTTCAGCATCTAAGGCATTAAAACTAACAGCATTTCCACGAGCATTTCCTGCAATTTTTTCGTTGGCCAAATCTAAAGATACATCCGCAACTGTAATTTGCCAATCATAAGTCTCTGCATGTGTCAACATGTACTGAATAAGAGAGGTAGCGGAGCGACCTGCTCCAATAATCAATATCTTCTTCATTTTTATACTGTTTTTAATATAAACTTTTGTAAGTTTATAAGCTCTTTCTTTAACAAATTCGTTAAGAATTCAACCTAAAAAGTTGACCAAGTAACCGTTAAAAAATTAAAATTTTATTTTCAGGATCATAACTATAGCAAATGTAGTTTTCCTATCAAAAAAACCATAATTCCCCAAAGGATATTTTACAATTCATTTATAATATTCTAAGAAACGAAAGAATTAGTATGAAAAAGATCACCTTACAATCAACAATAGAAGTTGCCAATCAATTATCAGAACTAAATGCGATTGATGCCGATTTATTGAAGCGAGCCAAAGAAGCAGCCAAAGGAGCCTATGCCCCTTATTCAAATTTTAAAGTTGGAGCAGCGGTTCTAATGAATAATGGAGCCATTGTTATTGGTAGCAATCAAGAAAATGCAGCCTTCCCTGTGACCATGTGTGGCGAACGAAACGCCATTTTTTCGGCAGCCGCTCAATATCCTAATACGCCAATTATAGCCGTTGCCATTACGATTATTAGTGCAGAGGGGCAAATTGATCGACCTGTTCCTCCTTGTGGTTCTTGTCGCCAAGTGATTTATGAAAATGAAGTAAGACATCAAACGGATATTCGCATTATCTTGCAAGGAGATTTGGGCGACATCTATGTCATTCAAAGTGTAAAAGATGTCCTTCCCTTATTATTTGACGCTTCTTACTTATAAGCAACAACCGCTAAAAGATCTTGTCTATCCTTGCCCAAGAATCATTTTTAATTTTTATTTTTGGAAAAGATCAACTTAAATACCTACCTCCTAACTAAATACACTGTGTAATAAATTTTTCAATATTTTTAAGCATACCTTTTGCTCGCTGTTTTTGTTCTGTGCCCGCTCTGATAGCTAAGGCGATCAAGCTCTGAGCCGCCTCAACAGCAACAAAAACCGAGCAGATCGAGCTCTCTATTGTAAAAACACTAAACTACGTTTTACATAGCGTACTAAATTGGGACAAACGCATCCATATTTTAATTAGATATGACAAAGCATAGAAAAAAAAGCCGCCAAAAAAGTTCAAAAAGAAACAAGCCTACCCAAAACCAACCGATTGCTGCAATTCCCACCTCTCCACCAAGCACTCCTATTGCTACTTCTACCTACAAAATAAGCTGGTTGTTTGCGCTTTTGGGAGCAGTGCTATATCTCAACACCTTAGGGCATCAATATGCTTTTGATGATTTTATTGTCATTACAGGCAATGATTTTACGCAGCAAGGATTTAAAGGGATTTACGATCTAATGACACGTGATTTTTTTGAAGGAATTTATGGCGAGCAAGGCATGGACCTAACAGGAGGTCGTTATCGCCCCCTTTCTTTGGTGATGTTTGCCATCGAATATCAGTTCTTTGGGCTTAATCCCTTCGTGGGGCATTTTATCAATGTGCTGTTGTATGCCCTCACTGGTTTTATGTTGTTTCGGGTCTTAAACAATTGGCTGGACAAAATAGAAGGAGGCACGGTAATCGCTTTTATTGCAACACTTTTATTTGTTGTTCATCCCATTCATACCGAAGTGGTTGCCAACATTAAGAGTAGAGATGAAATTGTTGGTTTGTTGCTCATTTTAGCTACTTTGCAAGGAATTTATTTGATTGTAGAAAAAAAACAGCAAGCAAAACTCCCACTTACCTTATTGGCTTTTTTTATGGCAATGTTGTCCAAAGAAAATGCCTTTACCTTTATTGCCCTGATTCCTCTTTCGCTCTTTGTGCTTCAAAAAATATCGTTTCCAAAAGCGTTTCAATTGAGCTTGCCTTTTTTTGCCATAGCCTTGGTTTACCTTGCAGTAAGAACGGGCATGTTGTATAAAGAGCTTCCCGCAGAATTGGTCATAACTGAAAATCCTGATATTATGGAAAATCCATTTGTAGGAGCAGATTTAGCGACTCGTTTAGCGACGATAGGAGTTATTTTATTGCACTATCTTTTATTGCTGGTTTACCCCCATCCCATGGCAGCCGATTATTCCTTCAATCAAATTCCTTGGACTAGCTTTGCCGATCCCGTTGCCTTATTGGGTTGGGGCTTGTATTTTGCCCTTGGTATCTATGCCGCTATAAAAATCTGGAAACGAGATATTATTGCACTAGGCATTTTATATTATTTGGCTCCTTTATCCTTGGTTTGTAACCTGTTCTTTAACATTGGCGCTCCTATGGCAGATCGTTTTTTGTATGTTCCATCCTTAGGTTTTTGCTTAATTGTAGGCTTTTTATTGGTAAAAATCGGCAACGTATATCGATTGGAACAATTAAAAAAGAACCTCCCAATTGCAGCAAGTTTGGTATTGGTCACCTTACTGTTTTCAGGAAAAACAATTGCTCGAAATCCTGATTGGTACGACAATAAGACGCTATTTAGCAAAGACCGCCTAGCCAGCCCACAAAGTGCCAAAATGCAGTATTATTATGCCAATTCTTTAATTCAAGAATTTTTAGATCAAAATAACAATAACCAAGCACTAAGCCCAAATCAAATGGCCTTATTGGATTCGGCAGAAGCTGGTTTTAAACGCTCTTATGCCATCAACCCTAAATTTCATCATACCACTTATAATTTAGGCTTGGTTAATCTCCACAAAAAGAATGCGCAAGAAGCTCTAAAATGGTTTCAATATACCCTAACGCTAGAACCTCATCATGGCATTTCGCATGAACAATTGGTGCGGGTATATGGAGAGTTTTTAAAACAGCCCGATAAAGCTATGGAACATTTAACGATTGTATTGAGTACACCAGAAGGGCAAAGTCATGCGTCTAACTACCAACATTTGGGCATTTTACACGCCATGAAAGGCGACCTAAAAGCTGCGGAACCAGCCTTTGTAAAAGCAGCAAAAATGGATCCCAGTATTGCCAAAAACTGTTATAATAACCTCGCTGGTATGTTTAACAACTTGGCAGCAACAGCGCAAAGTCAAGGAGATCAAAGCGCCGCAACAGCCTATTCGAAAAAAGCGCAAACCTATCAGCAATTGGCCGCACAAGCACAATAAACATAGGGATGCTTTGGCAAGCATTTTGAGCTTGCCAAAGCATCATTTTTACTCTTGAACTCTCACCCCATCTTTATAGGCTACTACTTTAGCTCTAGGAAATTGTTTTTGATATTTTTTCAAGACCTCTTGTGCTTCATTATAATCCTTATAATCGCCAATTAAAAAGGCATAATGACGCTCTTTTAATACGTCCAAAAACACTTGATCAAATTCATAAAACATAAAATGATTGGTTGATAAATCGCCTTCCTTATCTAACATTTGGAGCTTGTACCCTGTATAATTTAGCTCCATCGTTTGGGGTTTAGAAGGTGTTTTTCGATGGTACAACTCTGTTTTGGCTCCTGATTCAGCATAAGCCTCATTGTTTGCATTCAAGATAAGATCAAAATTGCGTTCCTGCATCATAGAAGCCAAAGAACGAACCTTGCTGGGATCTTCTGCCAAAATATCAATTACAGTCAATTCTGTTCGTCTATTTTGTTGGTGCAACTCTTCCAGACAATCTACTCCATCTACACAAGAATTTAGCGGCTGTGTTTCGCCATAACCTTTGGCTTCTATCTGATTGGGTTTAAGTTTTACTTTTGATTTAATATAATTAACAACAGCATTTGCCCTGCGTTGCGACAACTCCAAATTGGTCTGTGCTTTTCCTCTACAATCGGTATGAGCACTTAACTCTACTACAATTTGAGGATTGTCATACATCATTTTAGCCAATTCATCTAATGGAGCATAAGCCTCTGGACGTAGGGTTGCTTTTCCTAGATCATAATAAATATTGTCCATTTTCATTTTTTCATTCAGCACCATTTTTTTCAGCTTAACATTTGCCCCTAAAGTGCCTCTCGTATTCTCTTTGGTTAGATTTTCGGTTACACTTGGCGTTACCGTTCCAAAGCCCTCCATACAAAGAATGCAGCCATTAACATTCACATTGGCCCGCATACGTTTGGTATAATAGCCTTCTTTTCGAATCAAAAAGATATACTCGTTTCCCTGCTCTAAATTACATTGAATCATGTGCGTAGGATGCTTTGCGATATTAATGATCTCTTCTTGAAGCGTATTGTTATAGATCTCAATTCTAGTTCCCTCTACCCCATAAGCAGGCGCTCCAGGATTATCAGGATCCACCAAATCCGTTAACGACATATCCAAGATATACCCAGGCAAGCGAGACATTTCAACCTTTGTAAAAATACCTTCGTTGGCAATCCTCCCCTTTGTTGTAATTTTGGTAAAAGCCCTTTTATAGGCGGGTTTTTGGGCTTCTATATTGTAAACACCTCCTGTTATTGGAATCTTGACTTCAAATTTTCCCTGTCGATTTGTGGTCACCTCAAATCGGTGTTTTTGATCACTGGACGTAATTTTGACGGTTACAGCATTAATATATCCTCGATTATTGCTTTCATAAATATAACCTACCAATACAATATTTGGTGTTCCTTGGGCAACTAAAACAACCCGAAACAAAAGAAAAATTAAAAATGTAAGTATATACTTCATCATTTTATGCATAAGTTTTTGAAGTTGTTTAAAAATATAGTTCTTTGATCTCTTATTTGGATTATTGTTTTTTGTCACTAAAAGGTAAACAAACTTAATACAATATTAAATATAAGAAACTAGTTTAATTCATTAGCAATCCCTCAAATTAAAACTTAATAGAACCGATCAAAACACAGTGCCTTAAGATCAATTGCACTTATTAGTTATTGTTCTATATTTCTGAGATAAGTTATAAAAGGGGGAATGTAGATTGACCAACTATGATTTGGGAGGGGCATCTTGTTTAAGATGGCATAATTATTTATAGTTGTATAAGAGTATTCTAAGAAGTTGTTTAAAAATAAGCTAATATTCTAAATGACATCTCTTTTTCCTCCACTCATCGTTAAAAATTAGCTCCATAGCTAAGGCTATGCACCAAATTTTTGTCTTGATTATAGAAAAAATAGTACTCATTTTTAATGCAATCCCATTTTTAAACAACTTCTAACTAAAGAAACAAAATTTAAGCTGATCAACAAAACATCTGTTCATCTAAAATTACACTAAATATTTTTTACTCCTAGTTGAGTAGTCAATTCAATTATTACTATGAAACACTTTTTTGCTGTCCTTTTCTTATTTTTTCCATTGATTTTTGTAGCTCAAAATTTTAATGGAATTCCTAGTGGAGAAGAAAAAATAAATTCCTCTAAAGAAAGTTTTGAAAAAGAGCTATTAGATTTGGTCAATAAAGAACGAGCCAAACGAAATAGAAAGCCTTTACAATGGAATCAACAACTAACTTATGCTGCTCGGTACCATGCTAAGGATATGGCTGTTGACAATTATTTTGATCACGATTCAAAAGATCAGCGCAAGAATGGTTCTCACAAAAAAATATGTTCTGTCTTTGATCGTATGAATCAATTTCTAGGAGAAGCTATTTTTGCAAGAGCAGAGAATATTGCCATTGGTAGCAAAACGCCTCAAGAAGTAATGAAAGATTGGATGTCGAGCAAAGGACATCGAAGAAATATATTAGACAAGGACACTAAGTATATTGGGTTGGCCTATATTTATGTCCCGAATAGCAAGTGGGGCACTTATTGGGTTCAAAATTTTGGGATGTAATTCTAAAAAAAACTCCAATTATTGTTCATAATTTTTCTCTGAGTACAAGTACAGGACAACTAATCTTAATGGTTCATTAAAATTAGTTGTCCTGTTAGAGTTTTTCTTTAATAGAAGTTATTTCATTTTCGCCTATACAACTCTATTATTTCATGAGTGCTAGGCAGTTCGTAATAACTTCTAATGTATCTATGCTTATTTTTTTACAACAATCCGTTGTTCTCTTTGACCATTAATGTCCAATACCAAAACATAGGTACCAGCAGTTAGGTTATTAATACCAAAGGTAGCTCTTTGAATCCCACTGGCAACCGTTCCAAAATCTTGGGTTGCTAAATTTCGCCCCAAGGCATCAAACAAATACATTTTAACTGGTCCCTCTTGGGTAATCGTGTACTGAATTGTAATTTGATCGTTAAATGGATTGGGATAAATACTCAATAATACATTCTCAAATTTTTCATTTACAGGAGTCGTAGAGGTAATACAATTTCTAGGGTTAAACGGTGCTGGTATTCCAATTTGGCTAGCGTTGGGCAAGGCAGCGCTGGTCGCACTACTCAAATGGCGTGTTCCATCATCTGTCTTCCAAGAAGTACCATAATTTTCAACGGTACTAAGTTGGTCTATTCTATCCACATAAAACCAATCTGCCTGCGCTCTAGTTTTGTTGACATCCAAAACATAATAGCCTTTTTCTGCCAAGTCAATATATTTCATATGACCATTTAAGCCTTGCAATACAGGAGCCCCTACAGACTGTGCAGCCGCCAAACCTGGTGAGGTAACACTGGTCACAACAAATTCAACTCCAGCAGAGCCCGATCCTGTACTACTATTGTAAGTAGCAGTAGGCAAATCATTCGCCCATGAAGTGTGGATATCCCCCGTTAGTACCACTACATTTTGAATATTATTGGCAAAAATTGAATCGTATAAGCTGGTACGCTCTGTTTCGTAAGCATCCCACTGGTCATCGTTGCCATATTGTTGCCCCCAAGGAGTCGGATTAACATCAAAAGGAGCCATCATAACTTGTTGCCCAATAATTTGCCATTGTGCGGTAGAAGTATCCATATTGTTGCACAACCAATCAAATTGAGATTGCCCTAAAATAGTACGTCCTGGTGCTGTTGCATTCGTCCATCCCTGTTCCTCTCTTCCCTGCAAACGAGTATCCAACATGTGTAATTCTAACAAATCACCATAGCGAAATTTTCGATAGATGCGCTGTGTATCTACTGCTGGATCAGGCATACGCAAAGGCATCCATTCGTAATATGCTTTAATGGCTTCTGCCTTTCGGTTAAACCAATTCCCTTCTCCAGTGTCGTGATTTTCTGCTCCTCCATACCAAGAATCGTTGGCGGTTTCATGATCGTCCCAAATACAAATAAAGGGATACTGCTGATGCAGACGCATCAAGGAGGCATCCAAACGATAATGAGACAAACGCATTCTATAATCGCTCAAATTTACAATTTCACTAGAAGGTTGATACGTGCGATCATTTCCATATTCACCATCTCCATATTCGTAATAATAATCTCCTAAATGTAAAACAGCTGACACATCATTGCGATCGGTAATTCGATCATAGGCATTAAAATAACCATGAGCATAAGAAGCACATGAAACAACCGCAAAACGCAAACTGTCTACATCTCCTATTGGTGCTGTTTTGGTTCGACCAATGACAGACAATAGACCATCTGACTCAAATTCATAGTAATAAAAAGTATTCGGCAGCAGTCCTGTCACATCTACCTTAACGGTAAAATCTATAGCATTGGTGGTGACCATTGTCCCAGAATCAATAACGTTATTCATAGCGGTATCCGTTGCAACTCTCCACGTTACATTTTCTACCGTGTCGGTTGTTGTTACTCGTGTCCAAATAATAACTGCATCACTCAACGGGTCGCCAGATGCAACACCATGATAAAATGGAGCCAAACTTGATCGTGCACCCGATCGTGTAGCATCCTGACTAGATCCTTGTGCTGTCATAATGGTAGACAGTGTCATCAACAAGCAAAGAGTTAATATTATTTTCATAAATAACGGATTGATTTTTGTATTAGAAGTTTATTGTTAGTCAAAGTATAAGAATTAACTTTTTGGTTAATTTATAAATCTCAAAAGAAGCCAATTCTTCTTTCTAGAGAATCTGCGAATATACATAAATCCTAACAAAAAAAATAGCCTATTTTTGTTAAACATTTGTAATCTATTTCTAAATAAAAGTGTTTATACCATAAAAGCTATTTAGCACCTGAGGGGCTCTAAGAAAATAAACGAAGTTCATTTTTATATTAAAAAAAGCAAAATACCTAAGTACAGGATAACCCCAGCTTGCTGGCTCACGAGCAAAGCGAGCTAAACTTAAAACACTCCCCGTTTGCTGGCGAGCTAGTATCTAAGATTGGGATATAAGTTTTAGCTTAAACGCTACTTTTCAAGTATTCTTTATCTGTTCTGTTTTGTACTCAGGTTAAATATAATTAACAAACAAATATTTTCGAGCTCCACAATAAATACTTTTTTTTTTGTACTTTACTGCTACCATGTAATACAAGAATAGACTTAATACTCCAATTTTCTCTGCCATTATTTTTTAATTCTTATAACCACATTTAATCTAATGCTAAAATCACTACTTGTCGTTTCTAGTTTCTTATTTTTTGTTACTTCTCTTGTAGCTCAAGATAATTTAATAAAAAATGGTCATTTTGCGGAGGGCACCAAAAATTGGAATGTACTACTTTTGGATAAGAGTCAGCCGATAAAGGCTCACATTGAGCATGCAGATTCATACAAAGAATATGGTCTTGCCGATAATTTTGTTGGTACTAATTTCGTTGAATTAGATCAAAAATCAGCAATAGAACAGACCATTTTGACTCGCAAAGGGGAAAGCTATACGCTGCTGTTTGCTTATGCGCATCGCCCTAATGCTGGCACCAAACAATTGATTGTAACCGCTGGCAACAGAGCTATTTATACTAAAACAATCAAAAACACAGAAGCTGCTGGAAATTTCACTTACAAGCATGTTACTTTTATAGCTACCGAAAACGAAACAAAGATTGGTTTCCACTCTGTTTCTATCTTAGGAGGCGCAGAAGACATGGGAATTTTGCTAACGGATGTATTATGCAATTTCACCTCAGAAGTAGATTTAGATCGTTTTGTTTCTGACAAAAAATTCTAATCAATTCCTTCGTTAGATAATACTATATCGGCAACAATCCCGTAATGATCTGCTAAGTCAATCATTTTGCCTTTATGCTCCTGTTTTAAACGCAAAATATGCTGATTAAGGATTGTTGTATTGGTCTCATGAGCCTGTAAAAAAATGTAATCTAATTGTATGCCCTGAGCATGATTATTCCAAGAATTCTTAGCATCAATGGTATAGGGTTCTTGGTCATTCAACGGGAAATCTTTGACCTGCATGATCTCTATCATCTTTGTATATTGTGCTACATTTGACTTACGAGTATTCATATCTCCCATCACAAAAACGGACCTGTTGGCGATATAGTTTCTATCTAACAATTTACGAATGTCTTGATACTGCAAAACTCTATGTGCTACTGCTTGGCTTGAGTTTCCAGACTGAAGATGTGTCCCCGCTACATAAAATTCTTGTCCCTCTTTTTCTGCTTTCACCAAGGTACAACCTTTGGCTGCCCAGCCATCTTCATGCACTCCTTTGGCATAAATTACATGATCTATGTACTTCATGGGAATGCGGCTAACAATGAGAATACCATTGCTTGTTAGACATCCTTTTGCTATTTTGGTATCTACTTGATAAGGATATTGCTCCTTTAATTCTCGTTTTAACTTACGTTTTATATCTCGGTCAAACACTTCTTGAAAAACAATAAGATCATAAGGAGCTTCTTTACAGTGCTCAATAATCCATGGTGCTCTAATTCGTTGTTTTTTTCGCAACGCTTTAGAAAAAAGTGCCAAAGAGTTGGGAAGCATTTGGATATTCCAACACACAATCTTAGCTTCTACAGGCTTAGATTGGGCCCAAGATACCAATGGCAACAGCAAGACCATTCCCAAGCCTATCCACCAATATTTACATCCACCTTCCATTCCCTTTTTTCTTTGGTTTGGTTCCTCTTCTACGTTTCTTTTTCTTCTCAAAATAAATGTATTTGTGCAAACTGTAGGTCAAAGAAAATCCCATAAATGAGTACCAATCCTTCCCCACATGTCCTCTAGGGTTGCCTGCTTGTTCGATTTGATTCCCATCTTTATCATAGGTTCGATTGGACAAGTTTGCTGCCATGTCTCCATTACCAGTACGAAGTTCATTCAAAGGGACATAATCGCCACTAACATCATCTAGATAATCGGTAAACGTTTTGCGCAAACCAAACTCAAAGGATAGGTTAAATCGTTTGCTGACGCAAAATTTAATACCAATCCCAGCTGGAATAGAAATTTCTACCAAGCTATATTTAGCCGAATAACCGTCCATTCCTTGTCCTTCTGTCCCCAAAGGTTGCAAATAAACCTGTTTACCTTTGTAAGTGGTAAAAGGGTTAAAATGAAATACTGCTATTCCAACAAAACCATAAGGTGTAATTGGCTTAAAATTACGTTTGGGATGAAAAGGTAAAATATTCACTTGTGCCAAAGCAGAAAACTCTAATATCTGTGAATGAAAATTTAAGTTCCGCTGACGGCGACCAGAATCATAATTAGAGTTTTGGTCGCTCCCTTTTATCTGCCCCCAAATAAGATTTCCTCGAATGGCAACTCTATCTGTAAAGTTATATTGATAAGTAGCCCCCATTCCAAAATTAGTTCCTAAAAAATATTCCTTAGAAGGCACTAAATCACCCAAATAATTAGTTGCTCCCATTAATATTCCTACTTCACTATATTGCCCCAAAAGGTTTGAGCTATTAATGATGATTAACAAACAGAATAAAGTTATCTTCATGTATTATTTTTTTAGTAAAAAAATTGCTACCCTTTATTAGACATTATCACAAATGAAATGGTATGCCTATTGATTAAAAATCTTAACCTAAAAAATAATGCTTTATAAAATAAACGCATTATTGGTACAAATTATTTCAAATCAGGTATTCAGCAACAAATATAGTGTTTTCTTAAGCTATATTTTAGTGTTTTTTCAAAGCAATTTTACACCTATATTTTTAATAAAAATAACTATCTAATAGATACTAATCCTTTTACAAAAAGTAAACATAGCTCTCCTTTGAGCACTCGATATTCATCAATTTTCAAAAAGAAATACAAAAACTCTTGAACAAAAAAGTTTTAAATGAGTTTGTATTAAAAGGTTTGCATTAGGTTCGACTACTCTAAGTTCGCTAAATTCAAATGCAAGCATTCAATCAACACAAAATTTCATCTAGTATTTTATAAATTATTTTATTTAAGTATCTTTACAACTCTCTTTTTTTTAAATTTTACACCTAATATCTTTTAGAGTACCCCCCAAGATAGGTGGTTAATAATAAATGTAGCGGTATTGGTGTGTTCTTGGAAACCCACAAGTCATACCATCAGCAAATCTAAAAAGTACATTGAGGACTCAATTTATCGCCAATGGGCAATTGATCTCATCAGTATCTTTATTTTATTACATTGTCATTGGCAATTCTAAAAATATTAATGGTTATGGAAAAAATGTATCTAGAAACAACCAAGGATGTTTACAAACAAGCAGCAGAGACTCCAGATGTTGGGCTATGTTGTACAACTACTCCTATTTGGCAACTTCCTGGTTTGGACATTCCTAAAATTATGCTAGAAATGAACTATGGTTGTGGTAGCACCGTCAACCCCAGAGATCTAGTAAATAATCCCAAAATCTTATACGTAGGTGTAGGAGGAGGAATGGAATTACTCCAGTTTTCTTATTTCAGTCGTCAAAAATCAGGCGTTGTAGGTGTGGATGTTGTTGATGAAATGTTAACTGCCTCTCGTGAAAATTTCAAAGAAGCAGAAGCCTTAAATCCTTGGTTCAAATCTGAGTTTGTTGACCTCAAAAAAGGAGATGCCTTAAATTTGCCCGTAGCAGATGAATCCATTGATGTTGCTGCTCAAAATTGTTTGTTCAATATTTTCAAATTAGAGGATTTAAAAAAGGCACTTGAAGAAGTTTATCGCACCTTAAAACCTCATGGAAGATTGGTCATGTCTGATCCTACTTGTGAACAAGACATGCCTGACGAATTGAGAAACGATGATCGATTAAGAGCCTTGTGCTTAAGTGGTTCCATCCCTTTACAAGATTATATCGACATGATTACTAGCGTAGGATTCGGAACGGTTGAGGTTCGTGCTAAACGCCCTTATCGCATCTTAGATCCTAAGCATTATAATACCAATGAATTGATCTACATTGAAAGTGTAGAGGTTTGTGCCATCAAGGATCCTATGCCTGAGGATGGTCCTTGTGTCTTTACAGGAAAAACAGCCATTTATTATGGTGATGAGGAATTTTTTGACGATGAAAAAGGACACACTTTGTTGCAAAATCAACCTATTGCCATTTGTGACAAAACAGCAAAAGCACTAAGTGATTTAGGGCGTAAAGATATTTATATTTCTGACTCTACTTTTTTCTATGATGGAGGAGGTTGCTGTTAAATTCGTTAGATTCTACTAATTTTGCCCCTATAAACCAATCGCTAGATTGGCTTATAGGATCTTTTTTGAGCAAAAAAATTCTTAGTATTGTATCCCCCGTATACAATGAGCAGCACATAGGATCTTTTGAAGATAAGGCTTAAACCCTGTCATTATTTCATCTACCTTAATCACAGCTTTTACAATGAATTATTTAACCAGTTTCTTACTGATCTTGGGACTACCTTTCTTTGCCTATAGCCAAATTACAACGGGAAGTATAGAGGGGATTATTACTGATTTTGAAGACAAAGAGCCACTAATTGGAGCAACGATTGTTGCTACACACACACCTACAGGAACTCAATATTTTCAAACTGTCCAAATAGATGGTAGTTATATCCTTTCTAACCTAAGATCAGGGGGACCTTATACCCTAGAAGTGAGCTATGTTGGCTTTGAAAAATTGGAACAAAAGGACATTTATGTAAGTATTGGTCAGGCTACTAAAGTTAGTTTACAATTAAAAACAAAGTCTGTTGTTGATGCTCCTATTGTTGTAACCGTTGACAAAGACGATCCTTTTAGTGGTACCAAAGATGGGGTTGGAACCAATATTGGTAAAAAACAACTGAAACATACGCCCACACTCAATCGAAGTTTGCAAGACATTACACGATTGAGTCCCAATGGTTTTCAAAGCTCTTTTGGGGGTAACAATTACCGATTTAACAATTTAAGTATTGATGGGGTATCCAACAATGATGTAATTGGTTTTCAAGACCCTGCATCTGGCGCAGGAGGCTCTGTTGCTTCGGGAACCCCTGGAGCATTGGCTGGTTCTCAGCCCATTAGTTTGGATGCAATAGAAGAAGTACAACTATCCTTATCCCCTTTTGATGTGCGAATGGGGAATTTTACAGGTGCCAATATCAATACTGTAACTCGTGGAGGAACCAACCAATTCTCAGGGTCTGTCTATTTATTTGGTCGCAACCAATGGCTAACAGGTTTGAGTGTTGACGATGGAAAAACACCGATTAACAGTTATTATGATGTTAATATGGGAGGACGTTTAGGGGGTGCGATTATAAAAAATAAACTTTTCTTTTTTGCCAATTATGAATTTGCTTCTCGCAATGAGCCCATTCTAAATGTACCAGGTACTCCATCTTCTAATGTTCCTAGAGAAGTTGTGGACCAAATAACCCAACATTTAGTAACTAATTATGGTTATGATCCTGGCAGTTCTGAAGCAACGAACATCGAACAAACCAGCCACAAAATTTTTGCTCGATTTGACTGGAACATTGCTAAAAATCATCAACTTACCCTGCGTGACAACTTAGTGTTTGCCTATGCCGATCGTCTTGAACGAGGCTCTTCTATCTTTAAATATGGCTCTCAAGCGTACCGTCACCACAGTCGTAATAATAGCTTGGTAGCAGAACTAAAAAGTAGCTTTGACCACAATATGTCCAATCATCTTATCTTAGGTTGGAACAATATGAAAGACAACCGAACCTTTGATGGTAACATCTTTCCACATATTGAAATTGGCTACAATACTTCCAATACTATTTTTATTGGCCCTTATCGAGAAGCTTCTATTTATGGGGTCAATGTCAATTCTTTTCAGTTTACCGATAACTTTACCATTCATCGCAAAAAACACAAAATCACAATAGGAACCAACAATGATTTTTATGACATACACTATTGTTTTTTGACGGCATGGAATGGTCGTTGGGAATATAAGACCGTGGATAATTTTCTCAACAATACCCCTTCTAGAATTAGAGGCGTTTACAATTACACCAATAATGATTATAACTTTAACCGCTATCAACCTTCTGCCAAATTTGGGCTTGCGTTGTTAAGCGTATATGTTCAAGACCGTTTTCGTGTCAATGAGCGTTTTTCTATTACAGGAGGAATCCGTTTAGACCTTCAAGTCAACCTAAATCCTGCTCCTGTTAATGCAGAAGTAGCAGCTACGCCCGAATTTGCTAATTATGGCAACCAATATGGCGGTATTCCTCAATTTAATCCTCGTTTAGCCTTCAATTGGATCATGGACAACAATGAGCGTTTTCAGTTGAGGGGTGGCACAGGTATTTATTCGGGTAGAATTCCTTTTGCTTGGTATGCTTATTCCTATTATATTTCTGGGAATAGCTATGGAAATATAGACCTCAAACCCAACGGGGCTATGGTTCCTCTAACCGATAATCTAATTGATTTGCGCAATCAACAGCCCAACTTAACAGAAATTAACTTGGTCGAAAATAACTTTAAGTTGCCTTCTGTTTGGCGTTCTAGCCTAGCATTTGATATTAAGCTTCCGCATCGAATTTTTGTAACGGTTGAAGGGATGTTCTCCAAATCATTAACCGCTATTGTTTTTAAATCGCTCAATCTAAAAGATTCTACGGCTCAGTATGCAGGGGCAGACAACCGAAGCTATTATTTAGGTTCTAGTAGTGATCGAAAAATCAACCCTAACTTTACCAATGTATTTGGTTTGGGCAACACAGACAAAGGTTATCAGTACAGCATCTCCTTAACTGCCACCAAAAAAATTGGCAATTTCTTTAATGCCTTTGTTGCGTATACCTTTGGAGAAAGCAAAGATTTAGTCAATGGGGTTCGGAATTCTATGGCTGCCAATTTCAGTTGGAACCAAGCCGTAAATTCTAACGAATTAGCATTAACCTATTCCAATTTTGATATTCGTCATCGCTTTGTTTTTAATGTAAGTTATTTGCACAAATGGTCCAAAAGTCATGAAACAAGCCTTAACCTAGTAGCAACCGTTCGATCTGGGAGTCCTTTTTCTTTTGTTTATGCAGGTGATTTAAATAAAGACGGTTCTAGTAAAAACGATGTCGTCTATATTCCTAGAAATGCCAGTGAAATTCGTTTTGACGATATAAAAGATGATATGGGAAATGTTGTTACTACAGCAGCTCAACAATGGGAACAATTGGATAACTATATTAATAACAATGCTTATTTGAACCAAAATAGAGGAAATTACGCCAATAGAAATGGAGCTAGAACGCCGTGGAATGGTCAAATCGACTTGCGCTTGTCTCATACGATTTATTTCAAACGTGAAAAAAATAATCAGCGACTAGAGATTTCGTTGGACATTATTAATTTTGCTAATCTATTAAATCACAAATGGGGATGGCAAGCATTCGTTCCCAATTTGCGCAATGCTTCTTACAATTTACTAGATTTCAAACGAATAGACAGTGACCAAACGCCTGTTTTTCAATTCAACAATCCACAAGGCGATCCTTGGCAGATTGACCAACTCAATTCTAGATGGCAAATGCAATTGGGCTTGCGTTGGTCGTTTTAAGTTGCGTTGTTGTTAGAAAAGATTTAACTCGTAATAGGAGTTTTATTTTTTTAATTTAAAAAGGTAATAATTTGATAATTTGAAGCTGTCTAGCTCTTTCAGCTTCAAACTATCAAATTTCTCTATTTTCAAATCATAAGCTTGTTTTTAACACAAAGAACAAGGTTGATTACAATTGATTTCTTACCTTTATAGCCATTCAGCCAACAACTAATAAAGTATTTTTTTGCTTTTTAAAAACGAGTTGTTTGGGGCTGTTACTTTTTATATTCTAACAACAACAACCAATGAACTATACAATTCGTGCTCTAAAAACTTCTGATGTTCCAGAATACCTAGCACTTACAAAATACATTGATGCTGAAACCGATTTTTTAGGTTCTGCCCCAACCGATCCTCGACCATCTATGATGCAAGTCATTGGTATGGTAAAAGCACAACATCAAATTATTTTTGTAGCAGAAGATGAGCAAGGATTAGTAGGACATCTTGGCGCATTTTGGCGAAGAGGTAAAGGAGAACGCTTGCAGCATTGTATGACTGTTGGATTAGGTGTTCTCAAAAAATGTTGGGGGCAAGGTATTGGAAATGCCTTGTTTGAAGCCTTAGAGAGCTGGGCTACTGCCAATGGAATTAGCCGCTTAGAATTGGAGGTAATGACGCACAACAAAGCTGCCATTGCCCTCTATCGAAAACGTGGTTTTGAAATTGAAGGCACCAAACGTAACTCTATAAAAATGGGCACACAGTACATTGATGAACATCTTATGGCCAAACTGTTGGTTTAATTCCATCGTGATCTATTGAGGCATTCTTTGGAATCTCTTTCTAATAGCTTCCTAATATTTATTTTTATTGAGCAGCTCGCTATTTTTCATTCACACATTTGCTTTATTATGACCATAAAAATTTCTACGTTATTGCTTTTAACAGGGCTTTTTTGGAGTGCTTGTACCTCTCCAGTCAACAACTCTACTCCTGAGCAGCCGAAGACCGAACCTGAGGTTACGACACCAACAAAAGCCCCTAGTTCCACCAACGCTTCTCGCCCTACAGTAGAAGAAATCAAAAAAATTCTTATTGGGGACTGGATAGAAGATTCTATTGAATTCAAGAAAAATTACAATATGCCTCCCCCTCCTGTACAAAATACAAGAGTTCGTTACCAAGAAGATGGATTTGTTTATATTCCAGGCGTGCTTTTGGCAGAAGAACATTGGGACAAATGGGAAGTTGCCAACGATTCAACCTTGCACATCATCAAACGCAAAGGCTATGGCGTTCGAGTTTGTAACATTGATAGCATTGGTCAAGATTTAATCCGCTATAGATTACAAACGCCTTCTATGGAACGAAAAATAACCCTCTTAAGAATAAAAAACCAATAATTTACACTAATGCAAAAAAAACCAACCATCCTAATTTGTAATGACGATGGCATTACCGCTTTAGGAATTAGAAATTTAGTCGCTGTTGCTCGTGAATTTGGCAATATAGTAGTTGTAGCACCAGACAGCCCACAATCTGCCCAAGGGCACTCTATCACCATTGAAGATCCGATTCGTATCCATAGCTCTGATATTTTTGGTTCGGAAGTACAAGCTTACGAATGCTCTGGAACGCCTGTTGATTGTATTAAAATTGCCAAAAATGTTATTCTAAAAGACCAAACGATTGATCTTTGTCTTTCTGGAATCAATCATGGCTCCAATGCATCTACGAATGTAATTTATTCAGGAACAATGTCCGCAGCAATGGAAGCATCTATGGAAGGGATTCCATCCATTGGTTTCTCATTGTTAGATTTTGACCCCAATGCAGATTTTACAGCTTCCAAACATTTTGTTCGCAAAATAGTTGCCAATGCCTTGGAAAAAGGACTTGGAGATACCTTATTGCTAAATGTGAACATCCCTAAGTTACCAATAGAGGAGATAAACGGCATTCGTATTTGTCGCCAAGCCAAAGGTTATT
Organism: Aureispira anguillae; assembly: GCF_026000115.1. Taxonomy (GTDB): domain Bacteria; phylum Bacteroidota; class Bacteroidia; order Chitinophagales; family Saprospiraceae; genus Aureispira; species Aureispira anguillae. The sequence goes on along the minus strand of NZ_AP026867.1, from coordinate 537,105 downwards.
GGGCTGAAGATTTTCAAAAGGGAACAGACCCTATTGGACGTCCTTATTATTGGTTGACTGGCAAGTATATTTATCAAGATGAAGGCGAAGACTCTGATATTTGGGCCTTGGAGAACGGTTATGTGTCGGTTGTTCCTGTCATGCACGATTTGACGCATCATACGGCTATTGATAGTTTACAGCATTTTGAATAGACTGTAACCTTTTTAAAAAGGTGTATTATTACAATACCTAAGAAGTCTTTAGAATTATTTTAGTTTATTTAAAAATGTATTAATAGGTTCCTTATTAATACATTTTTAGGTAAGCACCTGATTAACTTTAGTTCGGCAAAAAACCTTATTAAATTGATTTTTAGGCACTTAAAAACAACTGGGACATTTTTCGTAAATATTTATAAATCAATCTAATAAAATGGTGCTTTTTTGATTTTTTAACAAAAATCAAAAAATTACCGAACTATTATGATTAATATACATAGTGTAAATTTAAGCAATCTTTTTGTACTGTTTACATTAACTACTAATGAAGCTGATATATGCTAAAAAATACGTTTACCAATGGCTTGATTCTAGGAATTTTGATTCCGCTTCTGGCCTACCCTGTCATCTATTTATTTGATTATTCACTGATTAATTCCGATTCTGTTAACATCACTGGCAACAATAGTTTTTTGTGGACAGGGTTCAAAAAAAGCACCTTACTTCTAATGGCGTTTTGTTGTAATCTAATTCCAACTTATTTTGCCAATAAGCGATATATGGAAGAATTTATTCGTGGTATTATGGTACCAACCGTTATTTATTGTTTCATTTGGTTTTTCTACTTTAAAGAAAGCTTATTTTAGGCAAATTGATTTTTTGACTTGATTTTGATTCTTGAATGCTCAATTGCATTTAGAAAAATTGTAAGTTTGCTTTGGTAATAATAGCTAGAATTAGGTATTATTCTTAATCTAAATAAGTACACGCACTTAAAAATCAGATCAATACATTATGTATATTCGTCCAAGAAGAAATAGAAAGAGCGCTGCGGTTCGCTTTCATGCACAAGAAACACACTTACATGTAGGACAACTTATTTATCCATTGTTTTTGTACGATGGAAAAAACATCAAACAAGAAGTTCCTTCCCTACCTGGCAATTATAGGTGGTCCTTGGATCAATTGATCCCTGAAGTTGAAGCTTGTCTAAAACTGGGTATTACTACTTTTGTGCTATTTCCTGCGGTAGAGGAATCGCTCAAAGACAAAGTTGCGAGCTATAGCTATGCAGAAGATAATTTTTATTTGCATGCTATTTATACCCTCAAGCAGAAATTTCCTGAATGCTGTATTATGACCGATGTTGCCATGGATCCTTATAGCTCGGATGGGCATGATGGTTTTGTATTAAATGGTCAAATCATGAACGATGAAACTTTGCCCATTTTAGCCAAAATGTCGGTGGCACAGGCACAGGCAGGAGCAGACATCTTAGGGCCTTCAGATATGATGGATGGTCGAGTTGGGTTTATGCGAGAAGCCTTGGACGATGCAGGTTATAATAATGTTTCGATTATGTCTTATACCGCAAAATATGCCTCTGCATTTTATGGCCCTTTTAGAGATGCTTTAGACTCTGCTCCCAAAGCAGGCGATAAAAAAACCTATCAGATGAACCCAGCCAACAAGCAGGAAGCCCTGTTGGAAGCACAATTAGACATGCAAGAGGGAGCAGATTATCTAATGGTAAAACCTGCCTTGCCCTATTTGGATATCATTCACCTCCTCAAAGAAAACTGTGATGTCCCTATTGCAGCTTATAATGTTAGTGGAGAATGTGCCATGCTTATTGCTGCTTGTCAAAATGGTTGGTTGGATTTTGAAAAGGCAATGCCTGAGATGTTAATGTCGATCAAACGAGCAGGAGCAGATGTTATTTTGACTTACTTTGCCAAGGCTTATGCCGAAATGCTTGCCCAAGGAAAAGGCTTTAAAGGATAATTAGAACCACTTTAGGTACGAAGTTGCTATGTTTTTAGAAAAGGTCTCAGGAGCTAAAAAACATAGCAACCTTCTTTATAGCTAAGGTTTAACGTTTAATTGAGTTTAGACCTATTTTATTAATTTTGTCTTATACTTAACTATTTGTTATATTTATAGGTATTAAAAACCTAAATGCCTTCAAATGCCTACAAAGTATTCCTTTTTGCTGTTATTGATCTTACTCGCTCATCAATACACTGTTGCCCAAAACACCAATCCATTCAGCTCCTTACGAACTAAATTCCAGCTCGTAGATTTTAATTTGCTCCATGTTTACACTGACGGTCCACAGGAAACAGGCAACTACTCCGCTCAAAGTATCTATCCCTTCAAAGGTAGTCTATTGGAGCCTCAGCTCGTTTTATTATTGGAACAGCATTTGACATTAGATACAGAAGACAAAACCTATTTTGCCAGTTATCGTTATCCCATCACCGAAGCACAAGAAGTCTTAATCCTTAGAGTGTATGACCAAGCTATGCAACAAAATGTTATCTATGGTTTAGTTTACAATCACCAATCTCAACAATTCATACAAACCATAGAGTTGGCAACCGATTATTATGCAGAAGGCGGAAATGGGGCTACCCAAAGTTGGTTAACCCAGCTAGATCAAAATACTAGTAAAGATATTTTGACTCGCACCTATTATGAAACCTATCAAGCGGATAAAGATGATCCAGAAGAATTTAAACGCATTTTTAAGGATCAAGTCTATTTACAAATTTGGGATGTGGCAAATTTTAAGAAAATAACCGTTACAGATTTGGAGCTTAAAAAATGCCTTCAAAAACAATTTCATTACCTTCCTGCTACTGGTATTGTTTTAGATGATGCCACTCAACAAAGCTTAGAGCAGTGGCTAAAAAAACACTAACGAATCAATTTCCTTTGATCGCTCCTATTCTAAAAATTAACAGCCAACTCGCCCCTCCTGAAAGAGCAAACCCATAAATAATAGGGATTAGCGTACCATCGTATTGCAAGCCAATGATTGTTCCAATTCCTACCGCTATAAATGTTGACAGCGAACCAACAATAGCAGAACCAATTCCAGCAATGTGTCCCAAAGGTTCCATCGCCATGCTATTTAAGTTTCCAAATAAAATCCCTATACAAAATAGCGTAGCAACCAAATATCCCATGGTCAACCACAGTGGCATTGTTCCTTCTAAATTGGGTACTAATCCAATAAAAAACAATGCAATTCCGACCAAACCTGTTATAGCCGTTTTGACCATTCGTTGCGTACCGTAGCGCATTACTAATTTCCCATTGACAAAAGAAGCCACTCCTATCGACATGGCTAAAACAGCAAAATAAATGGGGAATTTTGTCCCTAAATTATATTGGTCTTGAAAAACCTGTTGAGCAGAGTTTAAAAAACCAATAAATGCACTAGAAACTAATCCTGCTGTCAAGGTATACCCCAATGCGATTTTATTGGTACAAATTTCAACAATAGAATCCTGTATTCTCTTAAATGAAAAAGGAATTTGTTCTTCGACCGCTAAGGTTTCGTGCATACGAGTAGCAAACCAAATTAAAATTCCCAAAGCCATAAAGCCAATAAAGATAAAAATAGCTTTCCAATCGGCAAGATATAAAATTAGTTGTCCAACTCCTGGTGCTAAGGTAGGAACTAGAATAAAAATCATCATCACAAAGGACATTACTTTTGCCATTTCTCGCCCCTTAAATTGATCTCTTATCATGGCCAAGCTAACCGTCCTTGGGCTCGCTAAGCCAAATCCTTGAATCGTTCTACCAATAATCATGCTCGTCAAACTGGTGGAAAAAATAGAAATTAGACTCCCCAATATAAAAATCAACAAGCCACCATAAAGTGGTGTTTTTCGTCCCGTACTGTCTGAAATGGGGCCATAAATCAACTGACCAAAGGCTAAGCCTAAAAATAAAGAAGAAATCGTCAATTGGTTGTCATTCGGATTCTGAACGCCCAAATCATCTCCAATAATGGATAAAGCTGGCAGCATGGCATCAATAGACAAAGCGGTCAAAGACATCATCATTGCCATCAAAACCACAAATTCTACAAACTGTATTTTTTTGGGTTGAGTTGATTGGACATCCTTAATCTTTTTAGTTGTTTTTTCTTTTGTAGCAACCGCCCTCATAGATCTAATTTTTTCATCTAGAAATTAAGTTTAAAGACTAAGAACAGAACTAAAGCAAATAAAGTTGCAATAGAGGTGATTTTTTATTTTTTAACGATTCATTTAGGTTAACTACGCTGATTATTTGACAATTCCTGTAAAATTTTGACACAGCAACTTTTTTTATCATTGGATGATTCTAATTGAAAAAAGAAGCTGAATAGCTACTTAAAATCCTCTATACAGTTTACAATATCCTTTTGGGCTATCAAAATACAAACCTTATTACGGAACAGCCTTCTCCCCGATTTTGTGGTTCTATGTCATCGTTTAGAAGCAATCTCACTAAACAAATATAAATACAACTTATTTTTTATTTCAAACTATTAATAAAAGCTACATACACGATCTTAGATTTTAAACAGAAAAACTTTTTTTTGTAAAAAAAAAAATATATTATTGTATACCCGAATACTATGTTTTATGGGGTTTTCAGCTCTTTTTTTCTAAAAAAAGGAAAGTAAAACTCCCTTAAACTACAACAAATCAAACAACCCAATTTCTTCTCGCCAATTCCTAATAGAATTACGTAAGATAGCTTGTCTATAACAAGCTATAATTTTTATATAAAACTAAACAAGTCACTAAATTTATGAGAAAATCTAAAATTGCTAACCTGTTTGACTGGAAATCCTTTGAAGCCGCTCAAGCAAAGTTAGCCGAAAACCCTAAAGATAAAGCTGCTACTAAAACCTTTGCTGCTGAACAAAAAAAACTAAAAGCATTTAAAACAAGTGTCACTAAAGATTTGAAACTTGGTTTAGCAGAGCTCAAAGCTCCCCTAGTAAAAGGCGAAACAAAGGCTACAATCCCCTATTACCTGTATTTAGATTATTTTGGCAAAGAAGCAAAAGGAGAAAGTCTTTTAATCCTAGGAACCCAACCCAATATCAAAAAAGGATTTGTTGCTGCCGCTAAGACTGGCGACAAAGTAAATATCTCTTTTGGTATCGCACAACTGGATAACAATGGTATACTTCAGTTTATCCCAACTAAAAATGGGATGCAAGTAAAACCTAAACCCGTTGTAGACTCTCTAAAAAAAGCCCCCATTTCAAAAAGTGAACCAGGCTTTTGGTCCAAACGCAAAGTCAGTAATGTAATTATTGCCCCTGAAAAAGAGGAACAGCAATCACAACAAGCACCTTCATCTACCGACCAATTTATTGGAGATGAAAGCAAAGTAGATGAAAAGGTATCCTATACCGAAAAAGGAACTGGATCTGAGATTTACGACCAATTCAAATCTTTTGTTAATAGAGACTACAGCCAAAGCAAAGGAACTCGTAATGCTGAATATTATCAAGCAGCACTTCGCCAAGTTGACGAATGGGTGAAAGCCTTGCAAGACGAGTTTAAAACCAAGCGTGATCCTTCCCTAAAAAAACGATACAGTACCATGGGGAAAAATATGCTTGCTTTCAAAAAACAACTACAAAAAGAAATTAAAGCAGATAAGGCTCAACTTGTTAATGAAGATGCATCTTTGAGCACCATCAAAAATTCATTTGATCAAACGCTTTCGGACTATGAAAAAGCGAAAGATGACTATGGGCGTTCAATCGTAGAAGCCAAATTGAGACGAATTTTATCTGAATTAGAGCAAAAAATTAATGGCGACAGCAACCAGCAAGAAGCTATTGCACTCAAAACAAGCTTGGAAAAGGCACTTTCAACGGCTTTAAAGTCAACAAAAGAAAATCCTAAGGCCAAAAAAGAGGCAGATGATCTTCTTGTAGAAATGGAAGCGCTCTTTCAAGCATTCTCTAGTTCTAACTAAGCGAATTTAGTAGAACAATTCAATCAAATAAAATAAAAAACGATGCGATTATATATTGGAATACTGCTTTTTATCTTTATAACGAGCAACAATCTATGGTCCACCCAAAATATAAATCAAATGGCTTTATCGGCAAAACAAAACGATATTCTAGCTCAATTAATTGACAAAAAGATACAATTAGAGCAACTATTAACAGCTAATAACTTTACCTTATCCGCAAAACAACTAGCCCTATTAGAACAAATTGAAACGCTAATTGCAGATAACTCTACAGAAAGTGTTGATGGCGTAACTGGTGTAACGGGCATTGCTGAAATAAAAAAAGGGGCTTTTATAAAAGCCGCACTCAGTTTTCACAAAAAATTGATGGGACTAAAGGATGCTTTAGGTACCAAACAACTAGACACTTATACTGTAAATACCAATGTTCTAATTTTTGAACTAAATAAAATACAGTTGTACACTCCTTTAGGAAAACATATTATGGATTCTATGCTAAAGAAAGTGGCCAGCGCAAAAACTGTTCAGGACGTTGTTAAAATATTTAGTGATATTGTACAAGATGATTGTGGTAGTCGTACTTTTCTAAAGAATCATTATGCCACTCATCAAAAAATCTATAAACTTAAAGAAGATCTAGAAGAGGAACAACTAGAGGCGATCTATAAAAAAGATTTATTATCTGATTTTGGGAAATTAGAAAGTCTAGTTTATAGTATAGAGAAATCGATTAATGATCCAAACTATGGTCCCAACAAAGAAAAGATAAAAGAAATACAAGAAAAATTCGAAAAATTCGATTCGGTCTATACCAAGTGGTACAACACCTGTATTTCGCAAGTAGGAAACATCAAACCTAAACTGGCTGAAAAAACACTTCCCAAGGACATCTTGATTATAACAATCAATCAGTTTAAGAAAATATGGGGAAATGCTCAACCTCAGTTGACAGAAAAAATAACCAATGGAATTATTAATGCTTTAACAAAGGATACGGTAAGTATTACCGATTGTGCTGATGCCATGAACACCGCACTTACACAAGAGGATTATAGGAGAACCATTGGTATGCTTCCTATGTTTATAAATTGGCAAAAAAACCAAACCTTACCTAACTTTGATGCCTTGATTGGCAAAGCATCTCTTGAAGGAAAAGACAGCCTTGAAAACGCTTTTCTTCAAAAGCACATCGATTGGTACAAGTCTGTATTTAGTGCGGTTGATAGCGTAAAATTCAATAGCCAAACTAGGTTTTACAAAGCAAAGGTACTCGACAGCCTAAAAGCTTCTTTTTCTGGCGAACATCGTGCGTTCTTATTGCCAGTTATCGAAAGTCATTTTAACACCTTATCACCAATTGCTCCTTTAGAGCATTATATTAAAGTTTGGAAAGAAGCCCTTAATCAAATTGTTATCAAGGGAACGGAATTGGACCTTCAATATAAAAAGCTCAGCAAACTGTATAAGAAGGACAACAAGCAATTTGAAACGGTTATTAATACCATTAAACTTCCTGATGAGCAAGAAATTCACAGGGCTTTTGATGCGAAAAACCGCTACATCTATGTACCGCCAAAGTTAGCAAATGGCGAAAAAATACGGGTCTTAATTCATCTAAATGATAATACAAAGCTAACGGCTTATGTTACTACTCAGATTAAGGCTTCAGGAAATAAAGCTTATGCTATTCCTGTAGGTGTTTCTCTTGATAGTATTGAGAATGGCTATAGAAATTATGAGTTCTCTAACAGTCCTATTGCGCCACAAAATGAGTCTAATTCGGGAGATCAATGGGTTACTCCTTTTGAATTTAACATCAATTTCAAAAAAGACAAAGGTTCTACAACAACAGGTACAGAAGTTACCCACGAAAACAACAGTAGTACCACCAATGAACACGGGTCGTCTAGCAGCCATACAGGGAGTATTAATGTTATTACAGGAGGATCTATTTCTGTAACAGAAAGTATTGGTGTCCTAAGTTCTACGCAGGAGGCTAGTCTTCATGTTGATGCAGGTTATGCTTATACAAAAGAAACCTCTAGTTCAAATGCCTTTACAACAGGTTCTTCTGAGAGCAAAATGGACAAAGATGAGCAAACCGTCAACAAAGGAATCGATATGGGTTCTTTTAATGTTAGATTGACACTCATTTCTGATTACATCCCACCAGCACAGCCAGGAAATAATGCGACAATAGATTTATCTGTTAATGTAACCGATCATAGTCCCAAATGGTCTAAAGGTTTCCAAATTACTTCGATTATGCCTGAAGCGCATAAAGGAATACCTGCAACCAAAAAATAGGTTTGTAAAAATACTAGAACAAAGGGGGAAATCCCCTTTGTTCTTTTTTTTCCCCAATTCTCTCCCATTCCATCTTTGAATACGATTTTAATGATTTTGACTTTTTCCCAAGGTCATTGCTATACTCGGCTGATTATTGAATCGTCTAATTTTGTATTCTTTTCATTCGCTACACTAAACAGTATTCTTATGCAAAAAACAAGCTATGGACAGGCTAGACTATCGATTATCCCTATACGTGCACAAGCCAGCCACAACAGTGAAATGGTTAGTCAATTGTTGTACAATGAAACTTATACCATCTTGGAAGAGCAAAAAGAATGGCTCTTTATAGAGTGTTTGCACGATGGTTATCAAGGCTGGATGGCAAGAAATCAGGCCAATTACATTTCTCAAGAGATCTTTGATACCCCATTTAAACGTTACAATTCGTCTTTGATTGAGTGGGATGCCCAACTCCAACAACATCTCTATATGGGAAGTCCTTTTTATGATTTAGCACCATCTTTAGCCCCTCCTATCGAACGAATTTGCCGTGCAGCACAAGAATTTGTTAATAGTCCCTATTTGTGGGGTGGTCGTACTGCTGCGGGAATTGACTGTTCGGGTTTAATGCAAGTAGCGTTTAGAATGGGTAATATATTGCTTCCTCGGGATGCTTCTCAACAAGTCAACATTGGAAAAAAAATTGAGTGGGGAGCGCACAAAAAAGGAGATCTTGCTTTTTTTTCAAATAAAAATCAAAAAATTACTCATGTTGGGTTAATTTTAGACCCCAATACGGTGCTACATGCCTCTGCTTGGGTACGCATAGATTTTTTAGAAAAAAGAGGGATTTTTCACAAAAATGAGCACACACACAATTTAACTACCATAAAAAGAATATTATAAAAAGCTATAAACAAGGAACTTAAAAAAAACCTTGAAAAAAAAATATAATTTTCTTCTCAAAAAATTTGCGTATATCAACTATTAGTGTGTATATTTGCATCGCATTTAATAGAGCGGGTGTGGTGAAATTGGTAGACACGCTAGACTTAGGATCTAGTGCCGCAAGGTGTGTGGGTTCGAGTCCCTCCACCCGCACCAACAAAATACGCAAGGAAAGTGCAAGTTGCCGAATCGCTGAACCAGCACCATGATTCTCAGCTTGCACTTTTACTTTTTATCAAATCAAATTTAACAATCAAGTTATGCCAACAATAACGCATGAGAATGTTGATGAGCTAAATGCTATCGTAACGATTGAGCTTTCTCAAGACGATTACTTGCCTAAAGTTAATACTAAATTAAAAGAATATCGCCAAAAAGCACAAATCAAAGGTTTCCGCCCAGGAAAAGTGCCAATGGGGATGATCAAACGCAAATTTGGTACAGGTCTTTTAGTAGAAGAAGTAAATGGGGCAATTGGTGAAAACTTAAATCAATACTTCAAAGAGAACGACCTTAGAATCTTAGGGCAACCTTTGGCAATTGAAGACAAGAATCTTAAATTAAGCATTAACAAACCTGCTGATTATACGTTTAAGTTTGAATTGGGCTTGGCTCCTAATTTTGATATTCAAGGTGTTTCTAGCGATAATCAACTTCCTTTCTATGACCTTAGTGTTAGCGATGAAGAGGTTAGCTTAGAAATTGAAAATGTACGCAAAAAGTACAGCAATGGTTTCCAAGAGGGCATCACTGAGGTTCAAGACGAAGATATGTTGGCGATTAGCTTGCAAGAATTGGATGAAAACGGTGCTATCAAAGAAGGTGGTGTTACTAAAGAAGAAACTTTTTTGGCTTTAAGAGATGTTAAAAACGAAAGCTTAAAAGAAGACTTGTTAAGTGCTACCGTTAGCGATTCTTTTGACATCAATATTTATACTATTGAGGACAAAGATGAAGCTTATATCCGCAAGCATGTTTTAGGACTTGAAGAAGATCAAACTGTAAACGAAACATTCCGTTTGACCATCAAAGAAATCAAACGTGTCAAAAAAGCAGATCTAAACGAAGAGTTCTTCAAGCAGTTGTTTCCTAATGAGGAAATCGATTCGGAAGAAAGCTTTAGAGAAAAGGTAAAATCAGAAATTTACAAAGGGTACAAACAAAGCTCATTGAATCACTTTAGCAATTTGGTATTTGACTTCTTGTTAGAGCAAAATCAACTTGATTTACCACTTGAGTTCCTAAAAAAATGGCTTAAGCAAACCAACGAAGAAATTACGGATGATTTCTTTGAAAGCAAAGATTTTGATGCCTTTATTAAGAATACCAACTGGTCTTTGATTCGTGACAAACTCGCTGAACAATATCAAGTTAATGTAGAGTATAAGGATGTAGAAGATATGACTCGTGGTGAAATCCTAAGATACTTCAATTACCAAATTCCTCCTTATGGTGAGATGATGGATAATATGTTGCAAAAAATTCTTTCTGATCAAAAAGAAGTAAATCGTCGTTTTGATATGTTGATGGACGAAAGAATTTTGGAAAAAACTGCTGAAGATATGGGTAAAGATATGAAAGCAGTAAGCAAAGAAGAGTTTGAAGAAATTCTAAAAACATACCAAGAAAGCAAAAATCCTCCAGCAGTAGAAGAAACTGTTGAAGAAGCTGAAACTGTTACAGAAGAATAATTTCTTTTGTCTTAAATAATAAATAGATAAGAGCATTTAATTTTGATAATTAAATGCTCTTTTTTTTTGCCGTTTTGCCTTAGCTTCTCCCCTTCCTCAAAAACACTACAACAAAGCTAACAAAGGCACTCAGAAGCAATAATTTTATCTCCTAGTTGATCAAAAATAATCTATTCAACAACTTTTATAAAAAGTTTACGTAATAATATAATAAACTTTATATAATCTTATTTTGTTATTATTGAGTACTTTTCCTTAATTAATAAAGGTCTATATTTTATGATATAAAATAACTTTATACATTTATTTGACTGCAATACAGTACTTATAAAGATATTTTTTCAAAAAAAACAAACATAATTTTTATACTTAGTAGATATTTTTTCATATCTTGCGTCTTCAAATATATATTGTACTAATTGAGACAATTATAATATTTACTTTTTATATAATACATCTTTAGTTTAATCGTCCTAAATTACACTTATTAACTATTGAAACAATTAATAAAAGTTATTTTTTGAGCATTTGAATTGATAGTAAGCCTTCCTCAAGATCCCCAAATAATTATGCTTGCTAGGTCTATTAAATGACCAAAATTTATTATATCTTTTAAGAATTAGGTATATGCGCTCTAATAAACTTTATACACACACTCACCCAAATTGCAATAAACGCTACTATTTATCCATTTCTGGAGGTAGCAAATTTGCCCCTTAAAAACATTCCCACTAGTGTCTAAAAAAAGAGTTTTTTTTATATAAAAACACATTATTTACTTTATCATACTAAATAAGTAGATATTTGTTTTAGTTGTTAATTTTTTATTAAATACGTAACCTTATTATTGTATGGCAAAATCAAAAATGGAGGTTTTTACCCTCAAGAATGGTAAACAAGAAATCAAACTTATTTACCCAGAACTACGCAAAGTTGTACTTATACTACGTGCAATTGGACATGACTTACGCAAAAAGATTATTGATCTTTTACGTGAGAATGAAACAATGAATGTAACAGATATTTATGTAAAATTGCGCATTGAACAATCTGTGGCATCTCAGCACTTAGCTATTTTACGAAAAGCAGGAATCGTCTTAACTAAACGCAATGGTAAATTTATTTACTATACCTTAAACAATGCTAGATTAGCTGAAGTTTCCGTTTTAGTTGAGCAATTGGCTGCTTAATCAGAACACGTCCCGAGTTTTTAAGTCTCATTATCAAAAACATTTTTTAACTATTATCAAAACAACGTCCCCTTAACATGGAATTACAAACAGTTATCATAGACGAAGATAAGCTGGAATATGCAGCTGAGGTTATGCGTGCACTAACACATGACTTAAGATTACAAATACTTTCTTTTATTGACAAAAATAAAAACATTAACGTCAATAAAATTTATAATACGCTTGGTTTAGAGCAATCTATCACGTCTCAACATTTACGTATTTTACGCCTAGCTAATATTGTTACGCATGAACGCAAAGGAAAACAAATTTTTTATGGTGTCAACTATGACTATATTAATAGAATAGTAGGCGATATTAGTGTTTTTCTTTCTAAAATTTAGACTATTTTAATAAGTTCATATATTAGCAGTAGACTCGGTCTACTGCTTTTTTTTTGCGCTTTTTTCCCCTACTCTCCTATCTTTTTTTTATTCCTCTCTTTCAATAATCACCCGTTCACAATTTCTAAAACAAATTTAAAATCTGTTCTTCCCTTGTTAAAATAAATGTTTTTTGCTTTAGACGAAAAAAAATAATATATTTACTAGATAATATGCTTTTAAAGCAAATATTCTTACAAATTTACACTACTTCAAAAGACAGAAAAAACATGCAAACGACAAATGAAGCTAAAATAATTCCTAAAGCAAAAGCTAAAGACCCGCTCATCAAGAATACAAGGGTGATGCTTTCCAATACACTTGACTTTTTTACCTCCATGAGAAAACAATATGGCGATATTTATAATGCCAATGTAATTGGCTCTAATTTGGTCATTGTTTCTCGCCCCAGTATGATCCAAAAAATTCTGGTTTCAGAAATCAGTAAATTTCCCAAAAGCAAAAATTACGAAACCTTTAAGCTATCTGTAGGCAATGGTTTGGTAACCAATGAAGGAGAATCGTGGAAACGTCAACGAAAAATTGCTCAACCTGCATTCTACAAAGAAAGTATTGCTAATTTATTTGACATACTCTGTAAGGTTAGCCAAGATCATCTCCAAAATTGGAAAGGGCAGCAAAAAATTAATGCGGTTGAAAACATGTTGGCAACAACCCTTGATATGGTTGTCCAAAGTCTATTTGGTGAGTCTATAGATATGGATTATGATCGTTTAAGTAAAGCTTTTATTACCGAAAACCAATTTTTAAGCGATCAGGTAATGAATCCGTTTTCGCTTCCTATCTGGATTCCTACTGCGTCAGCAAGACGCTATAAAAAAGCTCGTAGCACAACCAGTGAACTCGTTGAAACAATCATTAACAAACGAAAAGAAAAAGATGCTACGCCCAAAAATGACTTATTGGGAATGCTTATGTCTTCTAGATATAGCGATACAGGTGAGGGAATGAGCAATCAACAACTAAAGGATGAGGTCGTCTCCATTTTGTTTGCAGGACACGAAGCAACAGCCAATTCAATGAGCTGGGCACTTTATCTATTGGCTAAATATCCTGAACACCTGAAGAAAGTAAAAGAAGAAGTTCAAAGAGTTACTCAAGGACAACCCCTAAAATTAGAGCATCTCAGTCAGATGGTTTATACCCAGCAAGTTATTGATGAATCCATGCGTCTATATCCTTCTGCTTGGGCACTCAGCCGAACTGTTCATCAAGATACTGACCTAGAGGGTTATACCATCAAGAAAAACAGCCTTATTTTTCTTGATTTCTATAATATGTATCGAGACGAAGCCATCTGGGAACATCCTAATGATTTTATTCCTGAACGTTTTCAACCTGAGCTAAAAAAACAAATGCATAAATGTTCCTTTGTTCCTTTTGGTGCAGGACAACGCATGTGCATCGGTTATCAATTTGCTTTTATGGAAATGAAAATCTTATTGGCTGACATTGTATCCAATTATGATTTTGTACTAGATCCAGATGCTCCAGAAGTAGAGGTTGAACCACTGACCACACTAAAACCAAAAGATGGTGTTTGGATAAGTGTAACGCCGCTCGATAAAGCTTAAAACAAGATTTTTTCTATAAAAAGCAGCTAAAAGTGAGTCACTTATTTAGCTGCTTTTTATTTTACAGTGTTATACCGTCTTTAGAGCCATTTCTTGAAAGATAAGCCCATTCTCGGCTAAATACTTACGAAGATCCGCCAATTTTGCGGTCGCAAGTTCTATATTCTGATGCGCAACTGCAATCATTCCCCAACGCTCAGGAACAGAAGCAATAGTATCTGTATAATAACCTGATTCCTCAAAAGATTTAACTGCTTCATTCAATACAGGTACCGTACAATTTTTACTTGGCTTAAATACTCTAGTAACCCCATAAAGTGGCGTCTCTGTCGTTAAATTTTGTTCTTTTATGGTTTTTTCTAAAAATGCTCGTAAGCACTCTGCTCCATTAAAGGAAATATTAGGGTCTTGAATACCTATAATTTTTTCATTTCCCAAAAAACCTCCAATCGTACCAATTGCAAAATCAAGCCCAGCAATTGTCAAGCCTAGTTTATTATTACCAAAAGCTTTCCGAACGTCCTCCATACAAGTAACAATAGTTTGATAATGCTCTATTGAAACTCCAAATTTTTCAGCGGTCGCTTCATCAAAAAAAATGTTGCCTTTCCACGAAGTACCTTCTGTAAATTGCAAGGTCACCCCTGTAGCAACTTCTCCCCATCGAATATGTGCAGAGGGACTTACTTTCAAGCTTTCTCCATTTAAATCAACCTTATCATAATTAAAATAAGGCTCTAAAATATAGGCATCTCCATGTTTATAAGCATCTTTAGCCAATGCTCTAAGTTGATCTACATCGCTTAGGTCTACGCCTAATACAATTCGTGCTCCATCACCAGAATCAGAAGCTTTAAAACAACCTAAAGTTAGTCCATAACGAACTTGTAACATAGTAGCAGCATCCAATAGCTGTTGTATAAAAGTAGCTACCTCCTTATTTTCTCTAACAATTGTATATCCTGGCAAAGCGGGATACACACAGCCAAGCTGTTTGCGAAGTAAGGAGTACTTGGCTTCTTCTTCTAGTATTTTCTGAGCAGACCACCCCTTTATTGAATTGCTAAGATTGATAGCATCTTCAACCGTAGGAAAAAGAACGCTTTTTTTATTCCAATCTCTTGCCACTTCAGGACTGTTTGCATCCATTAATAAATGATCTATTCCTGCAAGACGCTTAAGCCAAATTAAAAATATTTGCATCTCTTTTTCTAAAGCATATAACCGAATTACTGCATTGGGGTTTGCTTGGATAAAAGCTACAATTTGGTCAATTTCTTGGCTTGAAGATGAGAGGTGTTGTTCGGCTAGGACTAGCAATGCATGTGATATATAATAATAATCTACCACTGGAATTTTTATACTTTTTGCCTTTCCCAAACTTGCAGATGCTTGCCAAGGTTCAATACGACCAACAACTAGGTCTCCTTCCCCTGCAAGATAAACAGAACGAGCTTCTTTATAAGAGGTATAATCCATTGGCGGAACCTCTTTAATCACCTTATCCAAATCGCCATCAAATGTCTTGAGGTCAGGCGTTGTACTATGAATAACAACGGATGCACCAACTGCTTCCAATGACGGCACAGGGAGTAGTTCCTGATTAGCTACATCGAGTAGTTGATCCATGCCTATCCCCAATAATTTCTGACAAAGTGTTTCTATTTCCTTTTCTTCCAATACCAATGGTCCAGTATAAAATTCTTTCCATTCATGCACTGTACCGTTAACATCTGTTATTTTCCAGTAGTAAGGTAATCCTGTTTTTGAATTGAGTTGATCTGTTATAACTTTTTCTTTTATCATTTAAGCCTCTTTTGTATAAGAATACGTCTTGAATCTAAACCTATTCTAAATTGTAATTATGAGTTTATTGTTGTTTGTAAAATGGGTTGCTTCTGATAAGAAGCTATTAATTGAGCCACAAAGCAATCGCTTACACACACACCATCCTTAATATGCTCAAAAGCGACAAATTCATCGGGATGATGACTAATCCCATCTTTACATTGTATAAATAACATGCTAACAGGCATTATTGGGGAAAGCGCTACTGCATCATGCCCTGCACCACTTGTTAGACGGACAAGTTTGGGCATACCAACTTCTAACACTGCTTCTTCTAATAATTTATATAAATAAGGGTCAAAAAACACTGCTTCATTTTGTTGCAAAACAGTCCATTTAAAATCAATTTTCCTTTTTTCGCAGAAATTGGCAGTAATTCCCTCTAGTTCTTCTAATGCTAAATACATTCCCTGATTATTGGGGCTTCTTAGATCTAAAGAGCAGTGAACTTCATTAGGGATTACATTAGATACATTAGGTTCCACAGTTAGTTTTCCTACAGTTGCCGTTATTTCTTGATCCGATAATTTTGAATAATTTTCAACTGCTGTAATAAAATCAGCGGCGGCACATAAAGCATCTTGACGGGCATCCATTGGAGTAGTTCCTGCATGACCTGCCTTGCCTATAAATCGAAGATCTACTCTCGTTTGAGCAGCAATAGATGTAACAACCCCAACAGAAATCGTTTCATTTTCCAGTACTGGACCTTGCTCTATATGAACTTCATAGTATCCTAGACATTCATCTGAGGATAAACTTTCTTCTTGGATTTTTTGAACGTCACCACCTTTTTCTTGAATAACTTCCGCCAAGCTAATTCCTGCATCATCTCGCAAATCTAACCATGATTCCTGAAAAGTATTACTTAGAGCACTGCTTCCCAAATAAGTTGTTGTAAACCGTACCCCTTCTTCATCACAAAACCCAACAACCTCAATATTAAAAGGGCGATATTTATGCGTTTTCCCCAATTCCTCTACAACATCTAGTGCAATTAATAAACCTAATGGACCATCATATTTTCCTGCATTTTTAACAGTGTCTAGATGCGATCCCATAACAAAAACTTTATTTGAATTATTAGTAGCAGGCAACCGCCCTCGTACATTTCCAATAGTATCTATCGTTGTTTTTAATCCTGCTGCTTGCATCCATTCAACAACAAGTTGGTTGGCTCGATCTAAAGCTTGGGATCCATACGTTCTTACTAGGTTATTCGGTTCTTCACTAACATGGGCTAAGATTTCAATTCTTTCCGCAATGCGTTTTACTCTTTGGATTAGTTTCTGATTAGGCATTAGTTGTTTGATTTAATAAAAAATACAAGTATTCCTATCAAACAAATTTGCTAGGAATACTTGAGCTTAAATTAAATTTTTTACAAAAACAAACAAATAATTTATATATTTTCTTGTTTAATTTATGATGCTTTTTTAAATACTATACTGCATATATCCTATATAAAAAACTACTTAAGATCATTATTCCCCCTTAAATAAACTGAAAATCAATAAGCTTAAGCAATGCACATCAATAAATCGAGCAAACCAACGAGTAGTTAGAACGATCGTTGGTATATTTTATTCTAAAGACTAATTTACCTTTACCATTTTGCGAATGCCTTCAAATTGAGGTTCAATCACCCACTTTCCTTTCATATCAATAAATCCCCAAAGGTCGTTTTCTTTAGCTGGTATAAATCCACTACTCACCTTCCCTACACCTTGCAATTGAGGTTTAATCACCCAATTTCCATCAGGACCAAAAAAGCCAAATTTTTTGTCTTTTCTTCCTTTTGCTAAACCATCTACAAAATCTCCATATACCTCTGTTTCAATATTCAGTTTTAGCTTTTTGCCATCTTTATTAATGTAGCCCCAGCCATCTTTGTCTTTTACACGAGCCAAACCAGCAACAGGATCAAAATTCTTAACGGCATCAAATTGAGGTTTAATTACCCAATTTCCTTTCTTATCAATATACCCAAACTGGTCATCTGTATTTCTAGCCCATGCTACACCAGCTACAAATCGCCCTACAGCTATATATTTTGCTTTAATCACAGCCTCTCCCTCTCCATTGACAAACCCCATCAATTTATTTTTTGCTCTATAGGCAACCATCCCCTCAGAAGGGCGTTTAATCTCTACAATATCTTTAACATTAACAGCTGTTTCTTTCCCAGATGGATCTAAAATAAAAAACTTGTTTTTGATAATTGCAAAAGCAAGACCATCCTTAAAACCAGATACATTGTCATACTTCATTTCTATAGCCAACTTCCCTTCTTTATTGAGAAATCCCCAGCCCTTTCGTTCACGAATAGGAGCTAAACCATCATTAAAAGCTAACACCGTACCAGCTCCAAAACCAAACGAAAATTCTTTTAGATAGAATTTTTTATAGCCTGTTTTTAGTTCTTTTCCTTTGGTGTCAATAAACATGAACTTTCTATTTTCATTAACAACAGCATAACCTTCTTCATTAAAAGGAAAACAAGTTCTGTACTGTGCCTTAATGACCATTTTGCCTTTCTCATCAATATAGCCCCACTCTTTAGAGTCTTTAGGTCTAGCCATTGCCAGATAATCTTGTGCAACAAGATCACTTCCCATCAAGAGACTGCATAAAAAACCAAATAACATTCTTTTTTTCATGATTCAATTAAGTTTAGATAAAATTTATAAAAATAAATCACAGGTTTAGCATTAAAAAAATGCCAACGCTGGATTGTACAATTCTAAAAGAACTACTAAATTAGTAGTTTTTATTTATTTATTATATTTTTTAATACGCTGCTAATTCAACTACATTGCTTGGTTAGCTAGTGCGCTAGTGCTTATGAGCTTCCTGAGGTCAATTTGTTCTCACTCGTGAGCTCGGTTATACGTAATTTCTAGCAGAGTAATGATTTTGATACAATGAATTAAAAACTTCCCTAAAATCATTCTATATGAACAAAGTATTAGGACGAACACTTTTACTAACCTTTATTTCTATTGTAATTTTATGCATCTTTCGATATTTTAAAGCAGGCAGCACTGAAAAAGAACTTATTTTTATAATTCTTTTTTTGGCGCTTTTATCCGCTATTCCCATCATTTTAGGTTACATTTTGAATTATTCAACCCTAGAATCTTCCAATAATTTTCTAATTTTTTTCAAAACAGCCTTATTAATTTTTAATGGCTTGCTAATCAGTGGAACAACAATCCTTAGTGTTCTTATTTTACTAGAAGACTCCATCTCCGTAGTAGGTTTTCCTTTTATCATTTCAGGCTGCTATACCTATTACGAGAGCATTAAAATTTATAGCGTGGCTAAAGTATCTTCCCCTGCTTCTAATCAAGATATTTTAGACGACGATTTTATATAAGCTCCTTTCCTAGGATTTGAACTAAAAATAACGCCCATTTCCAACAAACAGAGCTGATGTTTTCTTAAGGCATTATAGCCTTAAAAGGTTCCATCATTGTATAAAAAAGCCATTCTTAACCTAGATCAAGAATGGCTTTGTAGAATATGGAGGACTGCTTATACAAGCATTCCTATTCATAAAATAGTACTAGTCCATTTTTTCTTTTTTCTCCTTAGCGGGAAGCTCTTCCGTTCCTTTCTTATCCTTACTAAGTTTTCCTTTCTTTCCTTTGACCCCTAATTTGGCATCTTTAGGACTCTCTTTGGGATCTTCTCCCTTAGGATTCTCTTCGGAAGTATTCATTTTAGTTTTTCCTTTGCTCCCTCCATCTTCGCCTTCTGCGCCTGAACCTGTATTATTAGCCCCTCCACCCTGTTGGTTGGTATTGGTTGTTCCTCCACCTGTTGGATCAAGCGGTGTATGTACAATAACAGTATTAGCCGTTGCAGTACCTCTACTATTTTTGGCCGTTATAACAATGGTATTACTTCCTTTTGTTAAAACAACATTATTGGCTTCAAAAGCAGTTCCATTCAATACAAAATTAGTTAAGACTTGCCCATTTACCGCAAAGGTGACATCGTTCGCATTAGCGACGTTTTGTAGGCTCGCTCTTATGATTGTATTAGGAGCTGGAGTTGACCAAGGGTTTGCATTTGGCAAAGTAATAACTACTGTAGGAAGTGGAACCAAAGGCGTGTAAATAACCGTTGTTGTGGCACTCACCTGCCCAGAAGCATTGCTTCCTCTAATAACAAAGGTGTTACTCCCTGGATTTAAGCTGATATTATTCGCAACAAATGACGTTCCACTAAAAGAAAAATTAGTAGAGGGTTGTCCATTTATAACAAAGGAAACATTATTTTTAGTCGCAACATGCCTAATTGTCGCCAAGATATTCACTTTATTAATTTGTGTATTAAATGGATTCTGATTCGGCGATGTAATCACAACCGATGGCTCTTGTATAGGCGCTCTGTAAATTACAACAGTAGAAGCCGTTGCTTGCCCTGCTCCATTGGTTCCTGTAATCACAAAAGTATTATTGCCAGAATTAAGTGCGATTCCATTTGCTACAAAAGCAGTCCCAGTCAGACTAAAGTTGGTATTGCTCTGTCCATTAACCGTAAACTGTACTTTTCCCTTGTTGGCAACATTAAGTACATTTGCAGTAATATTCACTCTGTTACTTTGCGTATTAAAAGGATTTTGGTTCGGCGAAGTAATCACTACAGTTGGCTTCTTTTGTGGCAATTTATACACTACAATCATTGTTTTTGTATCTTGCCCAGCAGCATTACGCCCTGTAATAACCAATGTATTGTTGCCTACATTTAATGGTAAGTTGTCTGCTTTAAAGCTTGTTCCACTAAATGTAAAATTATAATTCAGTTGTCCATTTACAGTAAATACTACATTATTCTTACCGATTACATTTAAAATCGTTGCTGCAATATTCGTTCTATTTGCCAATGTTGTAAAGGGGCTTTGAACAGGATTTGTAAACTTTACAAGTGGTCTTTCTACTGGTTTGGTATAGATTACAACGGTAGATTTTGTATCCTGCCCTGAAGCATTTCTCCCAGTTATTGTAAATGTATTATTCCCTTCTTTCAAAACAATATTCCCTGCTAATAATTCGCTTCCTGAAAAACTAAAACCTGTATTAGCTTGCCCATTTACAGTAAAAGTAATATCATTTCTACTCGCTACATTTGTAAGGGTGGCTTTGATATTTACTTTACTAATCTGGGTATTAAAAGGATTTTGATTGGGCGATGTAATGGTCACAGTAGGTGCTGGTTTGGGGCGATTAAAAATAACCGCTGTAGATTTAGCGTCTTGTCCTGCTGTGTTTTTCCCCGTTACCGTTAACGTATTTTGTCCCTTTTTGAGTCCAATATTTTGAGCGGTCAAAATGCCATTAGAAAAGCTAAAATTGTTTGTATTTTGTCCATTTACAGTCAATATAACCCCACTTTTAGCACTTACATTACTAATCGTTGCAGACAAGTTAACCGTTCCTGCTTGCGTGGTTAATGGATTTTGATTCGGCGAAGTAATCGTTACAACAGGAGGCAATGCAGGACGATAAATAACGACCGTTGTTGCCGTTGCTTGACCAGTTTCATTCTGACCACTAATAACAAAAGTGTTGTTGCCTGTATTCAAGCGAATATTATTGGCAGAAAAACTTGTCCCTGAAAAGCTAAAGTTGCTGTTATTTTGTCCATTTACACTAAAAGAAACATCATTTCTAGTACTTACATTTTTAATCGTTGCCAAAATATTGATGCTTGCATTTTGTACCGTCAATGGATTTTGACTAGGCGATGTAATTACGACCGATGGTTCTTGTACTGGCTCTTTGTAAATAACAATGGTTGTCTTCGTATCCTGTCCTGAAGCATTACGTCCTGTAATACTTATGGTATTGTTGCCAGCTTTTAAAAGAATATTGCTAGCAGAAAAATTGGTTCCAGCAAAATTAAAGTTACTTAAAGCAACTCCATTGACCGTTAAAACAACATCATTTCTAGTCGCTACATTCAATATAGTAGCCAAAATGCTAAATCGAGCGCTTGGCGTTGTATAAGGATTTTGTGTTGGCTCTGTAATGGTTACAACTGGTCGAGGCAATTGGACAACAGGCTGATAGATAATCAAAGTAGACTTTGTATCCTGCCCTGCTCCATTACGCCCCGTAATGGTTATCGTATTGTTTCCTTTTTGCAGGTTTAAATTAGCCAGTGTAAAATTCGTTCCTGAAAAACTAAAATTAGTATTCACACGACCATTTACAGTACAAGTCACATTGTTGCGTCCTGTTACGTTATTAATCGTTGCTGAAACCGTTTCTTTAGCCGACTGAGTGGTATAAGGGTTGGTTCTAGGTGCTACAATCGAAACTTCTGGAGGACGCTCAACAACTACTGGACGGTAAAAAATAACCGTACTTTTAGTATCCTGTCCTGCTTGGTTACGCCCTGTTATAGTGATGGTATTATTCCCTTCTCCTAAATTGATCGCATTTAAACTAAAACTATTATTAGAAAAGGTAAACGAAGTATTCGTTCGACCATTCACTGTACAAGTTACATCGTTTCTACTCGTTACATTGGTAATCGTCGCATTTACCTGCTCCGTTTGATTGGGTGAAGCATAAGGATTGGTTCTAGGGTAAGTAATTGTTACCGTAGGTTTTTGTACTATTTTTTGATAGACAATAGCCGTTGTCTTAGTGTCTTGCCCATCTTGGTTGCGTCCTGTAATTGTAATCGTATTATTACCTTGAACAAGATTTAGTGTTGCAGAAAAACTAGTTCCCGAAAAACTAAAGTTATTGCTACTACGCCCATTTACAGTATAACTGATATTGCTCGCTCCTACTACATTTAGAATCGTTGCCGTAATGGTAGTAGAAGTAGCAGTAGTAGTATAAGGATTTTGTGTTGGTCGAGTAATGGTTACAACAGGAGGTGTTTTTTCTTGTTGATAAATAATCACGGTAGATTTTGAATCTTGTCCTCTCCTATTGCGTCCTGTGATCGTTAAGGTATTACTACCTTTTACCAAAGGAATATTGTTTGCACTAAATGATCTCCCTGAAAAACTAAAATTAGTAGAATTCCGCCCATTTATACTAAACGTTATATCATTTCTTCCTGATACATTTAGAATCGTAGCCCCTAGATTAATCGTTGAAGCATTGGTAGTATAAGGATTAGAACTAGGTCTAATAATCGTTACAATTGGCAAAGGTTCTTCCTTTTGATAATTGACAATAAGCGTTTTGCTATCGCTGCCATCTTTATTGGTTCCTTGTATGGTAATGGTATTTTGTCCTGGTACTAAATTTACGTTATTCGCTTGAAAAGAAGTCCCCGAAAAACCAAATGGATGTCCAGTATTTCCGTTTACATTAAAGACAACATTACGCTTATCCGTAACATGCAACAATTGAGCAGAAATATTAATGGTTGGATTCGTTACATTGGTAGCATTGGCTCCTGGATAGGTAATGGTTACGACGGGAGGCTGTGCTACATGCTGATTTCTTTTAGGTTTATAAATAACAACAATTGCTTGACCGCTTGTTCCGCAGCCATTTTTTGCCTTAAGGACAATGTGGTTTTCTCCTTCCTGTAAGGGTAAATTACTCTTAAAATCATCCGTTGATTCATCATAGCTAAATCTAAAAGATTGCTGACCATTTACAGTATACGTAATTTGTTTTTGATTAACATTGCTAATAGCTGCCTTGACAAAAACAGTAGGATTACTCGTTGTATAAGTAGAACCATTGGAAGTTGGCAGTTCAAATTGAACATCAGGACAGGATATTTTCCCTCTGCTTAACATCACTCTCCAATGAAGCATAAATGAGGTATAATGATGAACTGAACTGTTTAATGCTTTTCCATTATCAACTTTAACCCCTTCAAAATTATCTTGAAGTGTAAACGTTGCTCTATGACCTATTCCCAAGGCAAAATAAGGGGTAAACCAGTAGCCTAATTCAATTCCAACAGATGGCATAAAACCCAACTTAAAAAGGTTGTCATCAAAACGATCTAAACCAAATGCGCTAGTTTCATAGGTATCATCTCTCAAACTGAGTATATCTCTACAGATTGCGTCATCTGTTTGTGTTTGGTCAATGCTTTCATAGTCATAATCAAGCCCTAAAGCATCTTTTTGATCAAATGTAGTTCCATAAATCCCTAGACCTACCCCACCATAAAGCGATAACCAAACGTTGGTTTTTCGTCTCAATTCTTCAAAATTAACCCGTAATTCTAGCGATAAATCATGAAATACCGTTCGATAATTATGCGCAAAAGCTTTCGTTGTAGGGTCATAATTAAATGCAGGAGGTGCAAAAATTGAATTCCCCAATAATTCATCTTTGTGGTTTTGCCCATAAGTATAAGTATTGAGGTATCGAAAACGCAAATCTGCCGAAAAAAATGAATTGGGCTTATTATAAATACTAGGTCCCATATAAAAGCCCCAGCCTCCGCCTGGACGTGCTTTTACATCGCTATCTTGCCATGCTCCACCAGCATTAAGACCAAATATCCAATAAGCTCCACCATTTCCCATTCGACTTTCACCGCCTACTTGTGCAGTAGTTGGGTTTGCCCAAGACAAACAAAGTCCGAGCATAAAGAATAGGTAAAATAATGATTTCATAATGTAAAATTTATTTTATAAAATTTAAGTGTCTGTTCTACGATCATAAGCAAAGCGCACTAACTAATCAACGGAATATTAATGCAAATGATAAGCGATTAATAACCAAATCTTAGCATTTCTCTAGACATTCACTTCGTTAAATTGAGGCATTGGTTTTAGGTTCTACTACTCTTAATGAATTCCAACACAAACGAACATACTGTTTTAAATTCTATATCTAAAACATCCGTTGACCAAAGGTACAAACTAGAGGATAGAAAGCATTGAATTAAGACATAATTCCCCCATAAAACAAAGTATTTTTTGTTTTATATAAGCCTTCTAACGTTCAAGAAAATAAGTGGTATAATTGTTTTTGGAAGTTATTTTGTTACAGTGTATTTAGTGTCCTATGAGAAAATTTTGCAAGTGCAATACACAAGCACTGTTAGAGAAACAGCTATATAATTCGTGGTAATTATAGGGGTCACAGGCATTGGGATAAGCCTCTTCTGCAAGCATTAGCATAACACTTTCATTGCTAAATAAATTTAAGATGTCATGAATTTGGTGCGTAGTTAACCAGTGGTTATTGACATAACTTAAGGCAACATCTAGGCGAACAGCAGAATTTCTTTCATAACTTAATTCGTGTAGCCAATGATGAAACAAATCGGATTGAACAGGAGCATGTATATAATGGTGCTGCCCATTTATACCAGTAGTGTGGTCTCCACAATGAGCGTTGTTTCCCGTTCCATGATGCTGATGCCCATGATCATTATTGTAATGATGCCCTGCATGGTGATTCGTATTGGGACTATTGTTGCCTCTATTAGAATTAGGTCTTAAATTTCCATCAACGTTGTTTCCTCTATTTAGAGTTGCCATGGAAGTAAATTGAGGAGTGCTATTAGCGTGACCATAGCTATTATTATAATCCCCTCCTCCTCGCTGTGCAGATGCCATTACTGTAGTTAAAATAAAAAATGTCAGTGTAAACGTAATTTCTTTCATAATATTGTGTGTTTTGTGGTTCTATCTAACTACTTATATTGAAAAAGCGTGCCAAAGTAGTATCTAATGGAACTATTTCTAGAAAAATAACGTTTGCTGATTTTTTTGTCTTTTAGACTGCCTTTTGCCTAGCATTGAGACTAGAAAAATACAAGATGTGCTTAGGAATAATTGGCAATAAAAAATGGTTTTAGAAGCCTGAGATACTCCTAAAACCATTGTTCTTTTGGGGACTGTTTTTTTTACCAACGATAATCACGAATATAACAATCCAATTCACGACGACTAGAGTTAAAATCTAAGTAGTCAAATACAATTCCATAGTTTTGAACATCGCAAGTTCTATGAAATGCATATTTTGCAAACGCTAGTCGAGTACTTTCAAAGCTAAACATTCTCATAATATCTGCGATTTGATATGAACTAACATAGTTATAGCGAACAAAACGTTTAGCAGCTCTTAATCGATCTCTATCATATCCACAACTTCTGATCGAATAACAACCTGCATTAAAATCAGCTACACAAACAGGTCTCCAACCATAATTGTGATTGGTATAGCTACAATATCCATTGTAATGGTGTCCATGATAATTAACTGTCACTACGTGGTTGTGGTGACCATGCCCATGGTGGTGGTTATTGTGATGCCCATGATGATGATTGTGGTTATTATTATGATGTCCATGATGACTGTTATGGTGATTATGGTGGTGTCCATTTCCACGCCCTCTTCTAGCTGTTCCATAACTTCCTGGGCGGCTACTGCCATCACGACCGTAACTAGATGTTCCACCTCTATGGGTACTTCCTAGATTTGGATTTGTATTTAAATTGGAGTTTCCTCTCAAAGAAGAATTATTAGAACCTGAATTTGAATTACTATTAAGTCCTCCACCTCGTTGTGCAGAAAGTGCAACTGTAGTTCCTATGATAAGTGCGATGATTAATGTTAGATTTTTCATATTTTTTAGTTTTGAGGTGTGTCAAAATTATTGCATATAAATAGATTAGTAGTGTTGGTTAGAATCAATCCTATACCATTTACGTTTACAAAAGCGTGCCAATTTGCTCAAAAAAAAAACTTTAAGACAAAAAGCATCTGTTAAAATCTGAGGAACACAGGTCTATTACTCACATAAACAACTAACTTTCAACGCCGAACAAAACTTATATATAGATATAGGGTCGTATGCCAATAAACTTTGGTACTTAAGTAGCTTTATTTTCCTATCACAAGGCAAAAACAATTATCTTTAATCCATCATCACTCTGCTCATTACTCCACAAATTATCAACTAATAAATTATAAAAAATGAAAGCATCATCCATCCTTTTTCTTTTATTGATGGCAACAATGAGTTTGGGACAAACCGTCGCTAAACCTAATGCCCAATTATTAGATACGGCTATTGACCAATATCTAAAAGAGATGAATCGTCACTTCGGCATCACTCCCACTCAGTTTATCATTGAAACTACCGACAAAACAAACTATCAAGCCATCAAAAAGAAAGTAGGCAATACCGCTATTGTTGTTAAAACAAAAAAAGAATTGCAAGATTATAGTCGCCAAAAAGTAGGCGAAGCAATCGGCTTTTTTGTCATTGATGTTGAAAAAACAGGCGATAAATATACCGTTGATATTATGGACGATGGTATCCAATGTACGCTGCAAGATGGCAACCCAAACTTTAGTTATGATTCTGTTGGTATAGGACGAGCTTGTATACTAACCTTTGATGGCAACTTTGTTTTTGAGCATATTGATTGCTTACTCTTACCGTCAGATCCCAAGTAATTTTTTTTGTACCACTACCTTAACAGTAATAAAACAGAGCAAAAGCTCTTGTAAGTAATTTAAGCCAACTCTAAAAATATTGAAGAGTTTGGCTTTTCTTTTTTGTTGTTTAATTGGTATTTCGCCCTCTTAAAACCTCTAGTATTTGCAGATAGCAAAAAATACGTTAATTCCTCCTCAACATTCACGATTAAATAGCTTTCTTACTGCCTAAAATTATAATAGAATTATTGTACATTTGCAGCCAATTTTTAACACTATGAATATTGATCGTTAAAATTGCAATAGCATCCGTCAATATTTTTTTATTTATACAACTAAACCTTTTTATTAATGAGAATACTCATGTTTTTGATTGGTATACTTATACCAACAATTTTCTATGCCCAATTAACTGAAATTAAATACAGTAGAGCTTTCAAAACTGGGGCGTTTATCCACACTACGTCTTATCACACTGCATCAGAAAATGTTATTGCTCCAATAATGAAACGATTGCACCGTGTAGATATTCGTGGGCTCGAAAAAACACGTATAGATTTAGAATGTATGGAGGATGTTGGCTGCGCATTGACAATGACTCCCTATTTTTTCTTACATGTACAAGATAAAGTATTTTATATTTTCACAGGAAGAAAAGGTCCCAGTAAAAAAGAAAGAAAGAAAAAACCTCACGGTCTAATGGCCCAAGAAATAGATCCTGCTTCTGGCAAATGCATTGGAGAGGCTAAAATTTTAGCTACAATCAAAGAAGGGTTTACAATAAAGAGCAGAATTTTCGTAGAAAATGACCACGATGGTAATCCCAACAAAATCATACTTACCATACACAAAAAACCTGATCATAGGGATGATGCGCTAAACAATGAAGCTTTTGATGTTCATATTTTTAATAACAAATTAGAATTATTGAAACAAGGGATTATTAGAATGCCTCATACGGAACAAAAAATGGACAATGGTGACTTTTTTGTAGATAAGGATAACAATCTTTTTCTATTGGCGCAGGTACGTGAAGATGGAAAAGTAGATGACTATAGAAAAGAAGGCAAAGATTATTTTATTAATTTTCATTATGAATTACTAAAACTTAATCTAGAAAATAGTTCTGTACAAATCATTAAAATAGAACTAGAAAATAAAAAGATTACGATTGATGCCCCTTTTATAAAAAATAAGCAAACCAGTCCTTATCATCTTAATAAATTAATACATGCTACCGAAAACAAACTATTATTTAATCCTCCTCATGTAGGTAATGATGGGCTTATAAGACTTGCTGGCTTTTATAGTGATCCCAAAACAGGTACTGGTGTTTTCGTTTTTACGATCAATCCTCGTACTATGGAAGTGATACAAAAATGGCATACGCTCCCCGAATCATTACTTAATCGTTATGAAAAAAAAGGCATAGAACTCAAGGAAAATGAAGAAAACCTTATTAGCCTAAAAGAAATAAGAATTCTTGAGGATAACAGCGTTCTTATCATTGGCGAAAAATTATATCATAAATGGAAAAAATTTACTGTCAACAATGAACCATCAGATATTTATGATTTCCAAGATTTATTTATTGCAAAAATAGATGCCAATGGCGAACTATTATGGACCAATAGAATTCCTAAACGTGGAGGCTATTTTGAAGTGAATGGATCGGTAAATTCAAACGTACTCAATACCGAACACTTGATGATAGATGAAAATACAGCTTATTTTTTTGGAATCGATAATTCTGCTAATTTAAACATTGAGGAGGATAAAATTCCCTATAAATATAGTGTAGGTAGCCATGCTTATGTAATATTCAAAATAGACTTAAAAGATGGAGGTTTTGAAAAAGGAGTAGTCCTTAGACCCAAAAAGAAAGATGGGAAGATTATTTCTAGAATTATAAGCGTTTATCCTGTTTCTAAAGATGAAATTGTTTTAATGCGTAATACTTACGATGGCACTAATACGCTCATTAAAGTAACCATCAATGAATAATTATTTTAATTTTCTATGTATAGGACAAGCTATAAAATGAAGTGCTCACGAGCAAAGCGAACTATAAGTATGAACGAAGTGAACGATGTAAGCTTGTAGCCAAAGCTACAAAGGCAAAGCCCGCTCATGAGGAACGAACTAAGCGTAGCGACCTCACGAACGAAGTGAGCTAATAGCTAAACAGATAAAGAACACTTGTAAAGTAGCGTTTAAACTAAAACCTATATTCTGATCTTAGATACTAGACCGCTTTGTTTTTAGATTTTAGACCCTATAACAGCTTAGTAGGGTCTAAAATCTAAAAATAGCTCGACTAAACCCTTATTTCATTTAAAAAAATTGTTTTGTCCTGTACTCAATTAATTTTATTAAAAAAAATTAATAAACAGCCTCAGATTGTAGCTTTGAACAGTTGAAAATGGTAGTAACGCCATTTTCAACTATTTATACCTCCATCTTCTGGCTTAGCTACCACTCTGCAACCCATACTCCCCTGTACACTTCAAATCAAAGCAACAATTCCCCCTTTTAGCAATTCAAAACCAATAAGAATTTTTGAATTCTCCTTCCATTTCTTACCTTTGACCTTCTTCTATAGTATATATTATAATATTAAAACAACAACGCTATGGCTAATGCATTTTTTAAGGTGCCGACACCTAATAACGAACCGGTAAAAAGCTATGCTCCAGGAAGCAAAGAAAGAGCAGAATTAAAAGCACAATTGGCTGTCTACAAGGCAACTCAAACCGATGTGCCAATGATTATAAATGGAAAGGAAGTGCATACAGACAACAAGGTTGCCATGCACCCTCCTCACGAAAAGAAACATATCTTAGGACATTATAGCAAAGGAAACGCTACTCATGTAGAAGCTGCAATTGACGCTGCTTTGGCTGCCAAAGAAGCATGGGAAAATACAGCATGGGAACATCGTGCCGCTATTTTCTTAAAAGCAGCAGAATTGTTGGCGGGTCCTTATCGTGCCAAATTAAATGCATCAACCATGTTGGCTCAATCTAAGAATGCATTTCAAGCAGAGATTGATGCGGCTTGCGAATTGATTGACTTTTTCCGTTACAATGTACAATACATGACTCAATTGTACACAGAACAACCAGACTCAAATCCTGGTATGTGGAACCGCTTAGAGCATCGTCCACTAGAAGGCTTTGTTTTTGCCATCACTCCTTTTAACTTTACGTCTATTTGTGCGAACCTATGCGCTGCTCCTGCAATGATGGGGAATGTAGTCGTTTGGAAACCAGCAGAAACACAAATTTATTCTGCTAAAGTTATCATGGATCTATTCAAAGATGCAGGTTTGCCAGATGGTGTTATTAATCTAGTTTTGGCAGATGGTCCTGCTACTGGTGATGTCATCTTCAACCACAAAGAGTTTGCAGGTTTACATTTCACGGGTTCTACTGGTGTTTTCCAAAACTTATGGAGAACCATTGGTAATAACATCAGCAAGTACAATGCTTATCCTCGTATTGTAGGTGAAACAGGTGGAAAAGATTATGTAATTGCACACCCAACTGCCAATGCCAATGAAGTAGCTACAGCTCTATCTCGTGGTGCTTTTGAATATCAAGGACAAAAATGTTCTGCTGCTTCTCGTGCTTATATCCCACAAAGTATGTGGCCTGCTGTCAAAGATAGCTTACAAAAGGATTTGGCTAGCATGAAAATGGGATCTGTTGAAGATTTTTCTAACTTTATCAATGCTGTTATTAGCGAAACTGCTTTTGATAAAATCAGCGCTTATATTGATCGTGCTGTTGCAGATGAAGGAGTTGAAGTTGTAGCAGGTGGTACTTATGACAAGTCAGAAGGCTATTTTATTGCTCCTACTGTACTTAGAGTAGATGATCCTAAATATACCACTATGTGTGAGGAACTCTTCGGACCAGTACTGACCATTTATGTTTATGAAGATGACAAATTTGAAGAAACAATTGACATCCTAGATGGTTCTTCTCCTTATGCCCTAACAGGTGCTTTGTTTGCTGTTGATCGTCAAGTAATCGAAAAAGCAGCACATAGATTGCGCCATACTGCTGGTAATTTCTACATCAATGACAAACCTACGGGCGCTGTTGTTGGTCAACAACCTTTTGGTGGTGGTCGTGCTTCTGGAACCAATGATAAAGCAGGTTCTATCTTAAATTTATTGCGTTGGGTTTCTCCTCGCACGATTAAAGAAACATTTGTACCTCCAACAGATTATCGTTATCCTTTCTTGGATGAGGCTTAAAGAACAATTAATAACTATATTATATAGGGAATATGAATCATATTCCCTATTTTAGTTTATAAATTACTATTCTCTATTCAAACTGTTAGGAATTGAAACAGAAACAAACAATAGGATTTGATAAAGATGAGGAAAAGGATTTGTTTAAAGAAATGACAGATTTAACAACTCCTTTTGATCCTACTAAGATAGACATTCAGGCAAAACAAACAACTATGGACGCTTTCATCAAACGTCTACAGTATGAAGAAATAGACTTAAAACCTGAATTTCAACGATCTATAGGTCTGTGGTCAAAAAAAACACAAAGTAGATTAATCGAATCGTTGCTTATTCGTTTTCCTCTACCAGCCTTTTATTTTGATGCTTCAGATGATAATTCTTGGAAGGTAGTAGATGGAGTTCAACGACTATCTACAATTAAAGCCTTTGTCATAGACAAAACACTAGAATTAGATGAATTAGAATTTCTAAAAGAATACAACAAATCATCATATGATGATTTGCCTAGAATACTGCAACGTAGAATAGATGAAGCACAAGTTACAGCATACTTAATAAAACGCGATACTCCTCCTAATGTAAAATATAGTCTTTTTCATAGAATTAATACTGGCAATACTCCATTAAAACCTCAAGAAATTAGACACGCCTTAAGTCAAGGTGTTCATTCTGGTCAAGCATCAGAATATTTAAAACAGATTACACAAGAATCTCTTTTTAAAAAAGTTGTTCGTGTTTCTAATAAACGAATGTCAGATAGAGAGTTAGTGCTTAGATACATTGCTTTAAAACTAGAACCTTATACTAACTATAGAGCTCCAATGATTACATTCCTCAATAATGCAATGGAAACACTTGGTAAGGCTCCTAAAGTTCAATTAGAAAGGTTAAAAAAAGAACTTTTAGAAGCTCTAGAGCTTGCAAAAGATATTTTTGGTGAAGATACTTTTATTAAACTCTCTAAACAAACAAATAAAAAACATAAATCAATTAATCGAGCTTTATTTGAGGTTATTACTGTCTTATTCTCAAATTTATCTCACGCTCAAAAAGATCATTTAAAGCAACAAAAGGTCTCATTTTTAAAAGACTATATAGCATTGTTTGAAAAAAATGATTTCCATGGATCAATTACATATTCCACAGGACATAAAACGAGTGTTACCAAAAGATTTGAAACCATAAATAGTATAATTCAAAAACATACAAAATGATTTCTAATATATACATTAAGAATTATAAGATACTTGATGAAGTAGACTTGCCCTTAAGCAATCTTAATTTAATTACGGGTAAAAACAGTGTTGGTAAATCTTCTTTAATTCAAGTACTTCTATTATTAAGACAATCATTTGAACAGAATACATTATTAGAAAATGGTCTTAGGCTAACAGGGGATTATATTAATGTTGGAAAAGGTAAAGATATTCTAACTTATGGAACTACAGAGGACCTTTTTCATTTTGCACTGTCTTGGGAAAATGGAGATCAATTAAATGTTCTATATAATTATATAAGCAACTCTGACTTGCAAAAAGGAAAACCTCATAAAAATCAAGGTAGTAATCTGAGCACTCAACAATTACGCACTAAATCTTTATTTAATAAAAACTTTACTTATTTAGCAGCAGAAAGAGTAGCCCCTGATCAAACTCATCGTGTATCTGATTATTATATTAATACACTAAATAGTATTGGTATAAAAGGAGAATACACAACACATTTTTTAGCACAAAATGAAACTAAACCAATAAAAAATAAAGCACTATTGTATCCTAAAAGTGTAAATGACGAATTACTTAGTCAAGTAAATCTCTGGATGTCTGAAATTTGTGAAGGTATCAAAATAAGTGCCAATATAATAGAGGAAATTGATTATGCTGTTTTAGCTTATGAGTTTAAAACAAAAGAAGGATATACAGATAAATTTAAACCTCAAAATGTAGGCTTTGGTTTAACCTATGTTTTACCTGTAATTACAGCCATTTTAGCATCAAGCCCTAATGATATTATACTTATTGAAAATCCAGAATCTCATCTAGCCCCAGCAGGGCAAAGTGCTCTAGGAAAACTTCTTAGTTTAGCAGCCCAATCTGGTGTCCAGTTGTTTATAGAAACACATAGTGATCATATACTAAATGGTATTCGAGTTGCTGTGCACAAACAACAATTGACAAAAGAAAATGTTTCCATATTCTATTTCTCAAAAGATGAATCTCTTGAAAAACATTCTATTGATATTATTACTCCCTTTTTAGATTCTAATGGTCGACTAGATGAGTGGCCTAAAGGTTTTTTTGACGAATGGGAAAATAAATTAGATGAACTCTTAGACAGCCCCACTTAACTGATAAAATACCTACACATGGAATATTTTATTTTGAATGACCATTCTCTTCCATTTGAACAAGAAGAAAATATAGATCAAGCTCTCAAACTTTTCTTTGATATCTATAAAAAAGCCACTAAAGTAAACTTCAAAACTATTCGAATTACCAATAGTTTAGATTCTGGTTGGTATTCTATTCCTATTGGGTGTAACACTTATATAAGAACTTGGATTGAACAACAAGATCAAGAATATAAAGGAAGAATTAAGGCACTAATTGCATCTACTCAAAGTCCTATTCTTTCAATAGAAGAAATAGAAGTAGAACGAGCGCAACTATCTGATTTCTTCTATCAACAAATCTCTGTTCCTTCGTTAGGAGCTTGCTATCTATTAAACCAACTTGCCTTAAGTTTTTACTCCAATCCCAAATGGGATTCACCTTCTTTCTTAATAGATCATCATGAACTCAAAAATGGAGACTCTGAAATAGAGCACTCCTTAAAAAATGTAAATAATGTAACAACAGTAGCTCACTGGGAGCATCATTATTCATTAATCGAACAGGTAAAAATCCAAAATCTTCAACAAAGCAAAACTTTCTTAAATGATTTTGAAACCCTTTTCGAACATATTCAATTAGTCACAACAGTTAAAAAAAAGCTAATAAAAGGTGAATTCTCTCCTGTTTTCCATCAACGGATATGGGACTCCATTACTTCATTGAATGACTATATCATAGATTGCTTAGATAAAAATATTCCACCAAACTACACTGATCTCATAGATTTTACACAATTAAATATTTCCGACGAAAGTGATAGCGTTAAAAATAATGATAAATTGAGTCGCCATCGTTTGTTCCGATATAATGGAGAATCTTATTTCTTTGGTTATCATATAAAAAATTTTCCTTCTAGTCAGCGAATGCACTTTCTTATTCTAGAAAATAAAATCGTCATCGGCTATGTAGGTAAACACCTCCCTACTTAATAAATAATTAATAAATTAATGAAAATAGCAATGATTGGCTATGGCAAAATGGGACGTACCATTGAGCGCTTAGCAAACGAACAAGGTCATGAAGTTGTACTCAAAATTAATGCAGACAACTTAGAAACATTTACAGCTGAGAACCTAAAGCAAGCAGATGTTGCCATTGAATTTTCTCAACCTGAAGTGGCCTATTCTAATATTATGACCTGCCTAAAAGCTGGCTTGCCTGTTGTATCGGGCACAACAGCTTGGTTGGATCAATATCAAGAAGTAAGCGACTGGTGCAAAACCAATAATGGTGCTTTCTTTTATGCTTCTAACTTTAGTATTGGGGTAAATATCTTTTTTGAACTAAATAAGCATTTGGCTCAAATTATGAGTACTCACCAAGAATATCAAGTCGAAATGGAAGAAATCCATCATACCCAAAAACTTGATGCTCCTAGTGGAACTGCGGTCACATTAGCGGAGGGTATTCTTGAAAAAATTGACAGCCTCCAAGGTTATCAACTACAAGAAGAAAATAAAAAAATTGCTAATAATTGTATTCCAATCACGGCAAAACGTATTGGCAATACTCCTGGCACGCATGTTATTCAATATCATTCTGCTATTGATGAATTAGAAATCAAACATACAGCAAAAGGGCGAGAAGGTTTTGCTTCTGGGGCGATTCTTGCCGCTCAATGGTTGATTGATAAAAAAGGCGTTTTTGGTATGAATGACTTATTACAGTTGAGCTAATTTTCTACTGCGCATGGTCTGAATAAGCATTACTTCTATCGAGGTAATGCTTATTTTTTTTATAAACATTTCATTTTATATAACTTAAGTGCCGTTTTTATTCAAAAATGTAATAATTTACTAGATATCTTTTTCAAATCTATGATTTGATTTTTTTCATTCTTTGACAGCCCCATCCTTAACTCCACACTCTCATGTCTCAACAAAAAAATTCCCCCATCGCTTACTGTGCACTTTTCTTCCTAATCATTGGTACGGCATTCATTTTACAATTTCAGGGTAGAAATTGGTTGGCTGCTAATGGCAATTTTTATTTTTGGATAGGTGATGCTTGGAGCGACCAAAACTCGCAGCATTGGACAGACCCATATAGTTTTTCTCATTTACTACATGGCATTTTGTTTTTTGGAATATTATATCCGTTGGCGTCCAAAATCTCTTGGATATGGCGATTTAATATTGCTGTACTATTGGAAGCCATCTGGGAAATTGCAGAAAACTCAGCTACTATTATTGAACGTTATAGAGATGCAGGTGCTTTAGGTTATACAGGAGATAGTATTGTTAACTCTATGGGCGATTTATTCTATTGTGGTTTAGGTTTTATTGTAGCCCATTATCTAGGCTTTGCCAAATCGGTTATGCTGTTCATTCTAGTAGAAATTGGGCTAATTTTGACCATTCGAGATAGTTTAATTATTAATGTTATTATGTTAGTGTATCCTTTAGATAGCATCAGAGAATGGCAAGCTGTAATGACTACTAGTTTATAAATTTTGAATACAACATAAAGTAATACGCTGCTAATTATCTACGTGGTCTCTAGCAGAGTAATGGATAAAGATTATTAAGAGCAGATCTTTCTTAAACCCTCCAAGTACTTATAAAATAGTACTTGGAGGGTATTTTTTTTAGATCAACACCTTCTCTTCTTTTAAAAAATAAACAAAACACAAATACATAACAAACTCAACAACAAATAAGTATAAATACCTACATATTAAAAACAAGTATAAATACCTACTAAAATAACATATTAAAACATCATCTTTGTGTTGCAAAAAATAGAGATTGATTCTATTGGATAAAATTAATTAATTGAACCATCCCACTTAACTCAAAAAATATTAAATCCAATGTTGAACAGCACCATTGAAGTCCGATTTTATTCCCCTCCCGCATCCCATTCCGAAAACGAGCAAAAACAATTAAATGATCTACTAAGCCAACACCCAAAAAATCGAAATTACATTAGCTTTTCGGAATATCAAAAGCGTTTTTCTATCCCCAAAGATGAAGTAAATAACTTACTTAAATTTGCTGCTCAAAAAGAAATCAAAGCTGAATTTAACCCTCTAAAAAGAGAAGTAGTGCTTCACGCAACTGCTAACCTCTTCCAATCTATTGAGGACAAAAGAGATTCTGTAACTTCTGAGACACTAAATGTACTCAATAACTTGGGCGACCTAACATTTGATACAACTAAGGCTATTCCTGAAACAGAAGTTGATTCCGATACCAAAAAACCACACCGTGGTTTTATCAAACAACACTTTGAACAACGCCCAACCTCTTCTAAAATAGATAAAACAATAAGTGCAACAACAAGCTATTCTCCACTAGATTTTATACAAGCCTATAACTTTCCAGAAGGAGATGGAAAAGGGCAAACCATTGGTCTTATCGAACTAGGGGGCACCTTTACCCATCAAGATATGACACAATTTTTTCAGGGGCTCGGCTTGGAAGTCCCAACCATTGAAGTCGTTGGCGCTCCTTCAAAAGTACCCGCCAATGAAAATGTAGAAGTAACTTCTGACATCCAAATTGCAGGGGCTCTTGCTCCCAAGGCAAAACTTGTTATTTACTATGGTAAAAGCATTATCGAAGCAGTAAAAACAGCACTTAGCGACACTAAAAACAACCCTACTATTTTATCCATTAGTTGGGCAGGTTCTGAGTTCAATTATAGTGAAACTGAGCTTCAAGAACTAAATAGTGCTTTTTATGAAGCAGCGTTACGAGGAATTACAGTAATTGCAGCTTCTGGCGATCACGGTGCTTACAATGGCTTGCAATATCCCAATGTCAATGTACCAACAAACAATCCATTTGTTTTGGGCTGTGGAGGAACAACCATTCAGATACAAAATGGGCAGCTAACTCAAAATAGGGTTTGGTACGAACAGGTATCCAATACCATGGTTGGAACAGGCGGAGGCTATAGCCGCAGAATACCAATACCAGCCTATCAGCAAACGGCTTCCAACCTTTACCTAAGTCGTCATCCACAATATGTAGGGTACAATCCCACCAATGGTCGAGCAATCCCCGACATAGCGGCTAACGCAGCAATGGCTTCGGCTTATAAGATTGTATTTAATGGTGCCTGGATGCCAATGGGAGGCACTAGTCTATCAACCCCACTTTGGGCAGCTCTCATTGCCCGATTAAACCAATCCTTAGGCTATCAATTAGGATTTATTAATAACCTACTATACCAACTAGAAAATAGCAATGCTTTTATACAAGCTCCCCAAGGCAACAATGGCTTGTATATAGCAGCCTATGGATGGGATCCTTGTACTGGTTTAGGCTCTCCCAATGGAAAAGCATTGCTTCAAGCCATTCAACAATTAGAAACAACGACTGAAGAATAAATAAAACACGCTTTAGAGCTACGCCCCCTTCATTTTACGCCCCTATATTCTTTAATTAAAATTAAAACACAATGGCAACAAAAAATCAATTTCCCGTAGATGATTTAGTCAAAAACCTTCTTACAGAAGAAAACAAAGTTCCAACAGATATGATCCTATTTTCTGGCTTTGTAGGAAAAGGACCATCGGAAGATACCATTACTGTCTATTTAGATACCCTTCTACGCCAAACCATAGAAATCGCCAAAGAGGATATATTACATACCGTTAAATTAACCAAAACCAATAGCCCACTTGGAGGCACGCTTATTTGGTTAAATAATGCCACTAAATACATTTATAACAATACCTCTATTTCTTCTTATGAACAAAACTTGGCTCAACACTACTTTGGAGGAACCGTTTATCAACAATACGCTACCCAAGCTCAAGGAGCCAATACCGCAACTCATCAGCAAGCAGCCTGTTGCCCACAACATCAACAACAAGCATTTACGGTAAAATGTCCACAAACCCAAGTACCAATTTGCCCTAATCCATCTGCTGAAAAAGAACAATAGTTTTCCCAATAGGAACTCCTGAGAGAAGAACCTATTTATGCTATCTCTAAAAAATATATCTATTTTTTTAATCATCTTAATTTAAAACATCATGTTCACACAATTTATCTGCCCTCCTCCAACAGGAGTATGGCCAGTATGTAACCAAGGTGGTCATGCGCAGGCACAAACGATTCTGCCCACGATGCCAACAGGTTGCTTATGTCCAACGATTGCTCCAGTAACAACATGTCCACAAGGTGGGGCTCAGGCGCAAACTTTTCCACCAGTTACGGTTGGTCTAGGTTGTCCACAAACGGTTACTTGTACTCCTAATCAAGGTGGCGCACAAGCTCAAACCATTCCGACCATTCCATTATGCCCAACAATTACCATTTCACCAATAACATGTGCACAAGGTGGAGCACAAGCGCAAACCCTTACTGGCGTATCTCCTGTTTGTGCGCAAGGTGGGGCGCAAGCACGGACTTTTCCACCACCAACTATGACTCCTTATCTATGCCCTCCAACCTCTCTCTGTAATCAAGGTGGAGCGCAAGCACAAACTTTTCCACCAGTTACAGCAGGTCTAGGTTGTCCACAAACGGTAGCTTGTCCTCCTAATCAAGGCGGCGCACAGGCTCAAACGATGCCTACCATTGTAGTATGCCCAACAATTACTATTTCACCGATAACATGTGTGCAAGGTGGAGCACAGGCGCAAACGATTCCTACGATTCCTGTCTGTCCAACAATTACCATTTGCCCACAGGGTGAAGCGCAGGCACAAACTTTTCCTCCTTTAACGGCTTTAGGTTGTCCGCAAACGGTTGCCTGTCCTCCTAATCAAGATGGAGCACAAGCACAAACCCTTACTGGCGTATCTCCTATTTGTGCACAAGGTGGAGCGCAGGCTCAAGCAATCCCTGTAACAGTTGCCGCAGGTTGCCCTCAAACAATCGCTTGCCCTCCTCAAACGATAGGTTGCCCAACCTCTTTGCTTGGTTGTAATACTGCTGTATTGAACTGCCCAACGACACCAATTGGCTGTCATACTGCTGTTCAAAATTGTCCAACCTCTTTGATTGGTTGCCAAACGGCGATTAAAAACTGTCCAACTGCTCCTTTGCTTTGCAACACGGCTGTATGTCCTACTCAGCCAATTGGCTGTCACACCGCTGTTCAAAACTGTCCAACCTCTTTGATCGGTTGTCATACAGCAGTTAAAAACTGTCCGACTTCATTGATTTGTAAGCAAGATGGTGGAGCACAAGCACAAACGATTACCGTCACAGCTTTAGGTTGTTTTCCAACAGTAGTAAATTGTAATCAGGCTGGTGCGCAAGCACAAACCTTTCCACCTGTAACAGCTTTGGGGTGCCCACAAACCGTTGCCTGTCCTCCTAATCAAGGAGCAGCACAAGCACAAGCAATCCCTACAATTCCAGTAGTTGGATGTATTCCTGAAACTACACCAGGTGTAAATTGCCCAATTACAGGAATTCCTTTTGTTTGTTAAAAGCGGGATCAACTATTTAGGCTACAATCTAATTTATCAGATTGTTTTTCAGGTCTACTCTTAAAAACAGGTACTGTGTAAAGCAGTACCTGTTTACCTACTCCAATCACCTTAAGAAATATAATATAACGATGCGATTAACAGAAAAGAATATCCACCACTACTTATTAGACAAAGGTTACTTGAATGTACAACTGTTTATGGAAGGAGATTATACGTTGGAACATCACAGAAGTAGAAATTCTATTTTTAGGGTGTATCAAGAAGCAGGTACTCCCCTTTTTGTCAAACAATTGGTAGATATTAATACAGAAAATGCTTATTTGATGCAAAAAGATGCAACAGCTCATCATCTGATCCATCACTGTGATGTTTATCTAAAAGCAAGAAAATTTATCCCTAACTTTATAGGTTATGACCCTAGTAATCAGGTTTTGGTGACAGAGCTATTTCCCACTGCCAAAAATTTATATGAAGTCATTTTAGAACATCAAACATTCTCCACCAGTTATGCAAAAAAAATAGCAGAAATACTGCATTCTTTTCATCATCCTATCCAAGAAGAACTCAACCATAATTCGTCACTTCAATTTTTTAATCAGCAACTCCCTTGGATTATTAATGTTGGAGAACCTCAATTTATGGCTCGTCATGAGACAAATCCTGTTATAAAAACAATTTTGGAACATCAAGACTTAGTTCACAACCTAGACCGTTTACGCTTAGAATGGAAGATTACAAGCCTGATTCATGGCGATGTAAAATGGGTAAATTTTGTCTTGGTTGGTCAAGAAGAAAAAAAAGAAGAAGCCTTAAAACTCATTGATTGGGAAATTGCTAATGTTGGTGATCCACTTTGGGACGTAGCTGGAGTTTTTCAATCTTATTTATCCTCTTGGGTTTATAGTTATAACAATGGAAGTTTACAACATCACAAATTTTCAGGACAAGAGTATATTTCTATTCCCTCCATCCAATCTGGAATTCAAGCATTTTGGAAAAATTACGCCCAACTAAAAGCCTATTCTGACCAAGAAGAACAACTTGCCTTGAATCAAGTTACTCGGATGACAGCCGCCCGTTTATTGCAAACTGCTTTTGAAAGCAATGTGCAGCATCCTCAATTACTGCCCAATACCGCACGAATTATTCAACTTTGCCAACATCTATTTAATCAGCCAGAGCAAATCATTTCCGACTTATTTGGTCTAAATTCTACTTCTTATGAAAAAGCAGCAAAATAATATTTTTGAGCAGCAAATTATGACAATTGTCAAACGGCTAAAGGTCACCTCCAATCATTCATTTACAGTTGATGAAAAGCCTTTTGAAGTATATAACAAACACCCCTACACCCAAGCAGGCTACGACCTAGGTAGTTTTGGCAGCAACCAACATTATACCTCAAAAGAACAACGTTCCCGTTTGTTGAATGCCATCACAAACCAATTGTATGGCAAATTTTATTGTGATAACGCTGCAAGCCAACATCAACTCCCTCCTATTACAGAACGAGAACATTTTATGAATCAATTGTCAGCAGCCAATTGCTCCTCGGATGGATTAGATATGAATTGGAAAATCTATGCCGTTGATCAAAAAGGACAGGCTTTTGCTCAAAAAAATGGCGTTCTGCGCCACTTAATCCCCAATACTTATAAATATGCAACTCCTCAACAAACACAAGCTGTCGTAAATCAATATGTCCACTTTTACCGACAAAAAGAAAATAAAAAAGCACAAGCTGTCTTCTATTATGTTTATGGCAATGAGTACCTCAGTCACGAAGGAAGCCTAGCTAGAATTTATTGGCACATCAAGCCCGAAGGTGCAGCAAAGTTGGTTTCAGAAATCACCAACAATTTCAATTTTTACAACATCCCATTTAATTTTAAATGCCTCAATCATAAAGCGCTTTATACTCGATCTGATAGTGCCGTATTGTACCTTGATAAAAAACACCTTGCACTGACCAAAATGATGTTGCCTCATCTTATAAAAAATATGGACGGCTACCTCAATGATTCGGTTCCTTTATTTACACAAAAATTAGGAAAAGGCGTTTCCTTTGCAGAAGACCCTGGCAATGGTCAAAGTTTTGGGATGAGTAGAGTTCAAGTTATCTCTGAAGCCTTAATTGAGGGGTTTCAAAAAAAAATAACCAATCCTGAAAAGCTTACCAACTTTGTTTTAAACTATATGGAATCGATGGGAATGAGTCGAAAATATATGTATAGAAATCCCCGTTTGCAAACCACTTAATTAATAGACCATGACTTCAAATAAAGAGATTTTTTTTCAAACTGCTTATTCCATTGCCAAACACCTAGCCAAGGAAGCAATTTGGTACAACAACACCTGCAATTGGACGGGGCATCAGGTAGATGCTATTAATGGATCTTTCAAAGTTGTTACGACTTCTTTTTCCGCAGATCCCTACAATGGTTTATCGGGAATTGCTACTTTTTTGTCTATGATTGTTTCTAAAACCAATGATCCTATTCTCACTTGGACCTTGGAAGGAACCGTTAATAATGTCATCCAAATACTCCAAAAAGAAAATAAACTGGGGAATTATGGCGTTTACGCTGGAAAATTGGGGGCTGCTTATCATCTTTGGAAAATTGGAAGGCAGCAAAACCGCCCTGAATGGTCTAATTTGGGGCTAAAAATCATTGCTGCATTAGCTCCTATAGCCTTGACAGACCATGAAATAGATATTATCAGTGGAGCAGCTGGAGCGATTCCTGTCTTGCTAGAATTGCACCAAGAAGAGGAACAAGATGTTTTCTTGGAAATGGCAAAAAAATGTGGCGATTTTTTGATCGAAAAAGCACAAAAAGACGATCAATGGTGGTATTGGTTAACCATTCCAACTACCCCCTATGGCCTTACAGGGTATTCACATGGTGCAGCAGGGATTGCTTTAGGGCTACTTGAATTAGGCGTGTATACGCAAGAGGATCGCTATCTTCAAGCTGCAACAATGGGCTTTAATTATGAACAGCAATGGTTTGATGCCCCTCAAGCTAATTGGCCAGATTTAAGAGAATACAAAGGGCAGGGACCAACCAGTTGTAGTAGCATTTGGTGTCATGGCGCTCCAGGTATTGCGCTGTCTAGGCTTCGTGCTTATGAGCTGACCCAAAATGAATCGTATAAACAAGCTGCTCAAATTGCACTAAAAACAACTTACCAAAGTGTTTTGGATATGCTAAATGGCAAATCAGGTCTTCTTAATTTTTCAATCTGCCACGGAATAGCAGGCAACTCAGATATTTTGCTAAGTGGTGCCGAAGTATTTGACGATCCTAATTATAGGTCTTTAGCGGAGTATGTTGGACAATTCGGCAACACACAATTTGGGCAAACAGGCATTCCATGGCCGAGCGGTGTTAATGACCCTTCTGGGCTATTAAACGGCCAAACTGAAACGCCAGGCTTGATGCTGGGCTTGGCAGGTACAGGTTATTTCTTTTTGAGACTGGCGTTTCCTAAGGAATTTAAAAGTGCCTTACTTGCTGCTACTACCAAAAAAAACAGTGCTGCATTGGCTTAAAACAATTGAAAAATTAATCAATCGGTACCAATGTTTTTGGTACCGATTGACTGCTATAAAAGCAAACGAATTACTGCAACTTTACCACCTTAAAACGTTCTTTTCCTTCCGTAGTTGTTACTTCTACAAAATAAATTCCTTCAGGTTGATTCAATTCCAACTGATGGCTATCGCCTTGTACGTTTTCTGCCTCGTAAACCA
Organism: Aureispira anguillae; assembly: GCF_026000115.1. GTDB lineage: Bacteria > Bacteroidota > Bacteroidia > Chitinophagales > Saprospiraceae > Aureispira > Aureispira anguillae. The sequence goes on along the minus strand of NZ_AP026867.1, from coordinate 492,916 downwards.
ATTGCCCACTTACAGAAAATACCTGAACAAATACCTCTCCTGTTTCTTCTTTTAAGTCAATCGTAATGCGTCCAGTAGTCGGATTAGGATAAACCTCTATTTCGCTAACGTTTGATGGAGCTACCTTAGAAACAGCTACCACTGTATTATTAGAGACACATCTACAAGAATACTTATTGTGTGTCTTCAAGTTTAATGATCTGCGAACCGTGCTATTAGAAAGATACAATGACCTTCCCCATGCCCAAGAACTATTACTCCCTGTTGTAGAAGTCCAATAATAAGCTCCATCTCCATGGCTCCCATATCCTATTGCTCCTGAAGATGATATAACACCATAATACCCATTAGGTTCTACATTAAATCCAGAGCTATTGGTACCAGCCCCAGAAGGCCAATGATTGACAGATTTAAGGCTCGGTGCATGGCTCCCTCTATTCCCTGTCTGCGTTGCATCAGAAGCATTCAACCCTACAGCAATTTCAAGGTCATTCCATTCGGCATCAGTAGGAACGTGCCAACCATAAGGACAAGCTCCCCTTGCGCCACTGGAGGTATAGTTGTTCATTACTTCACTCCAATGATATAGCCTTCCACTACCTGGTGCAAGTTGAGAATTAGGTCTAGAACCAGGTGTATTATAATTTAAATCTTCAGCAAACCAGCATTTATTTCCGATTTGTACAACAGCATACGATTCATTGTCTCTTGAATCTAAGATAGAAGAAGGACAAGTACTATTAGAAGTAGTATTGTAGGTCTGATAATTTTTATTCACGTCTTCTATATGTTCTAGCAATTCACTAGAACTAGATTCCATAGTTAGTTTTTCATCGTTAAAATCTTGTGCTGTTGCTTGAGAATGAATTGCAAAAATGGCGATTAATGATAGTGCTGAAAATTTAAGTCTTGTTTTCATTTTTCATGTATTTTTTGTTTTAGAAATAATTATAATCCTGTTGTTTTATGAACAACTGGCAATCAAAATTACGCCTAATTTAAAAATTACATTCATTCTAAAAGGTTGGATGTACAGGGGGACATTTTTAGGGTACAGCCGAGCTATTTAGGTGTACCATTGGATTATGTATGGAGCAAGTCTTGTTTCTAAAAGAGATTATATCGGTAAGTAATTCGACAATATTATTCCTTTATTGCTACTCAAAAAATATCCCCTGAAAGGGCGGTCGTTCTAATCTGTTTCTATTGAGAGGGAGTAAACGTAACCCAGATTCGTATCCTAGGGAAGAAAAAGCAGCCAACTCAATCCCCCAATAAATCAATAATAGTAGGAATTAACGATTGATAATCTTCGGCTACAATTTGGCGAACATCCTCCACAGAATGTTCATCTTTTACGGCTAAGAACTCTGCTAGACCATCTATAATTTCTAGTCGTTCCTTATTAAAGAAACTCACCATTCTAGAAGCTGTTGCAGCAGTTCCCATATAAGGCACATAGCCCTCTATATATTCGTATTCGATCCAAACATTGGCAATTCTAACGCTGCAATAAAAATCATTAGGATTGGCATAATTTCGTTGGTAGTCCATTGGTTTTAGACTGGCTAAAGCTTGATTTAAAGTTAGCCCCAGATGGTTGACCATCATATACACCCCAATATAAGTATTCTCCCCCTGCCCTGACTCAATGAGCGTCTGTATTTTTGCTTGAATTTCTTCCTTTATCATCTCACTAGGAGCAATTTTTTGTTGTCCATTTGACCATTCTTCAATTTGGAAACTTGAAGATTTACTTTTGCCTTCAAATTTCCAAATTGTCGAATTAGACGTTGAAACAGCCTTATCAATTATTTTTTTGCTCGTTTATTAACCTCAACCCACTGTCCTCGTTTTCGAGCCTGAATGGTCTTATCATACATCGCTTCTACTGCCAAAGCTGGCAAATAATAGCGTCCCAAATAACTTGCATTGAGCAATACATTAAACGTTTTGCTTTTGCCTTTTTTCAAGTCAAAGAACGTGTACACTCGATCATCTCGAATATCGACATATTCTGCCTTGTCCCCTCCTGTTGTTGCTCCTGTCAAGCGAGTGTTGTGAATTTCCCAACCAGAAGGAAAAATTTGATGAATGGCCAATTCATTATAATCGATGTTTCCTGTGTTTTTAACAGTCACTTGGGCTTTAAAGTCTGTTCCTTGTGCAATCAGGGTAGGATCTAATTTTTCTCCTGCCATATCCATGTATACAACAGTTAAGTCCAGTCCCTTTGCCGTTTCCGTTTCGTCCATAGCAGCAGGAATACCATCTGAAATTAGACGGGTAAAAAGAACGGCACCACTTGTATTTTTAAAGCTTACTTCAGTCGCCTGATTCCCTTTTAATTCTAATTGCCAAATTGGTTTATTGCTGTTCACTTTTTGCCAACTGCCATCTGCCAAACGATATTCGAAGGTAACCTTTCTACTCACACCTCCTTCTCCTACAAATTTTGCCATTGCCACCAAAGCCTGTGCTGTTTCTTGTGTATTCAGCCAATTATCAGAAGCCAATTTATCAGAAATAGTCTTTACAATATCATTGGCATTGTTGCGCAAATTCATAATGCTCAAAGCTTGCAAAATCAAAGCTTGATCTCGAAATTGAGAACCAAACGTACTCGCAGCATTGCTTCCTTTATAGGGCAAAGCCGTTAAAACAGCTTTGGTAGCAATCGTTTTTGCGACCTCTTTTTGCCCCGCCATGTGGTAAGCTGCCGCCAAATACCAACGAGCAGCCACGGCTTCCGCCTTAGACTGTTTTAGTCGCATTCTATTCATAGAGCCCAAATCAGGCTTGCCTGCCAATGCTAATAAAAACAAACGATAAGCCTGCGTCAAATCATCACTCACTGTTCCTTTTGCTGTCCATTTTTGAGCCGTACTTGTTTGGAAAGCAATCCAAGCTTTCATAAACTCATCGGTTACGGTATACCCCGCTTTTTTAGCCTCAATCATAAAATGTCCTGCATAATTGGTAGCCCACAAATCATCCGCTTGTCCTGGCCAATAAGCCATTGCACCACTTGGGTTCTGATAACGATATAAACGCTTGATACCCGCTTTTATATTCGTTGTAATTTTTTCTTTTTTCTGTTCAGGCAAATCCATCAAAGCCGTTAGATACACTTGAGGAAAAACAGAAGAAGTTGTTTGTTCCACACAACCATAAGGATAGCGAATCAAATATTTAAGTCGCTTGCCCAAATTCATAGGCGGAATAGAAGAAACCTCCATTACGCCATGGTTGGTTCCCATCATACCTATTGGTTTGTAGGTTTGTTTCCAAGACTGTTTGTCCTCTAAGGTCTGATGCGCTACTAAGGTTTCTCTTGGGTTGGCATTTCTGACGATTACATCTGTCTCATAGGTAGCCGATTCCTTTCCACTAGAAACTGTAATTTTGATGTGCCCAGCTCCTACTCTATATCGTGTGAGCAATTCAAAATAGGTTAAGTCATTTCCTGGTTCTTTAAACGTCACATTGCCTGTCTTTTTTCCTGCAACATCAATAAGCCCAGAGGTCTCGACCTTAACATCAACATTTTTAATATTCTCTTTCATAGCAAATACCGTCACAGGCAGCTTAAAGCTTTCTCCCACGCCCAAAACTCTAGGCACCGTTCCTAAAACCATCAAAGGTTGACGGACAGGAATTGCTTTTTCCGTAGAACCATAGGCACCATCATTAGCAGCAACCACCATAGCACGCACAGAACCAACATAGTTGGGCATGGTAAATTTATGATTGGCGGTTTCTCCTTCCTTTAGATAAAAAGGTCCTAAATAGATAACTACGGGCTTAAAACGATCTGGTTTTTTACGAGCTCGATCAGCAGCAGCACCATCCCCTCCAATACTCAACAAGCTTTTCACATCACCGCCAAAGGCTCCTAATACATCATTGTACATATCCCAAGTCTTGACTCCCAGTGCTTCCCTTTTGTAAAAGGTATTCCAAGGAGATGGCGTTTTAAAACGTGTTAAATCCAGCAAACCTTCATCTACAATAGCAATCGTATAAGCCATTGGTCCTCCTTTGCGTTCTTTTACTGACATAGCAAACTCTTGCCCAGGTCGCAATTCGTCAGGAATTACCATTTCAGGCTCTAAATGCGTACTTGGATCTTCTACTTTGAGCGGAATAGCTCCATACATACGAATCGGTAAATCATTTTTAGTTTGGGCATGTGGTTGTAACAAGGAAACAGAAGCATAAGCATTGGGAGCCATTGCGGCTGTTGCTTTGAATTTGAATTGAGTAGCTCCTTTTTGGGTTTCTACCCAATGCGCTTCAACGATTTTTGTTCCATTTTCAATAGAAACCAAAGCTCGTCCAGCCTGTCCTGTTGGGATATTAAGTGTAATTTCATCCCCCACCTTATATTTTTTGGCATCTGCTGTAAAATTCAAGGCAGTAGCCCCACCTGGATCATTTTCGGTAGAACGTCCTGCCCAGCCTGGCCAATCAATGTAGAATACTTTTCCTGTGCTATGCCCTGTTTTTCCATTCGACACACGTACCAAATAACGCCCCCAGTTTGGGTATTTTACTTCCATTTGCCAAGTTGCCTTACCATTTTTGGTAGAAACTTTACCAGAAGTCACCTCAGTACCATAAACCTTGCCTCGGTAACTAGATACCTCATCTCTATTTTTATCAAACCACCACTTCCATTCTAATTTATAAAGTTTTACCTCTAATTCTGCCTCATCGACCAATTCACCATCTTTATCCAAGGCAACAATTTCAATGTCGTGTTTGACATCTGTTAACAACATATTTCTAGCCTCGTCTCCTTTGGGAATCCGAACCCCTACATACGTTTTGTATGGATGATAAGGCATTGAAAACTGGCTAATACTAAAATCCCCACCTGGTTCAAAAACTTTCATACGAAAATTTGCTTTGAGCATTCCTGGCCCTTGGCGATTTGCTGCAATCGTTGTTTTTACAGTAGCCTTTCCATTTTCATCGAGTTTATCTTCAAAAATTACTTTATCCTCAGGAGAAAATTCACGTGCAGGATCGTGAAAAGCATATTCGCTATATTTTACAAATTTTGTTTTTCCTTCTGATAAGGTGACCTCAACCTTTGCCTTTAAGTTTTTGGCAACAGCACCATGCAACCAAGTAGATGTTAATCGTCCTTCAAGGGATTTATTCTCAACAGAAAGTTCTTTTACTCCAAAATCCAAATCCATTTTCAAGCGATTGGGCTTGATAGCCTCCACTTTAATGTTTTTGCTAAACTTAGCCCCTCCTACACGAACCGTCGCCAAATAATTACCCGTTGGCGCTTCTTCATCGGTTTGGCACGTAAAATTATAAATGCCATTGACGCCTTTTGTGCTTGTTTTTTTAACTACAATAGATCCTCTAGAATCTTTTAGTGTAAAGACGACTGGATGATTGGCGGGTAATGTTTTGTCTTTGTCTTCTAAGATAAAATTCAAGAATAATTCATCGCCAGGTCTCCAAACACCACGTTCTCCATAAATAAACCCTTTTAATCCTTTGTGGTAGGTGCTTCCAGCTACATCAAAACGACTCATTGACAAAGCAGAACCATCGTCCAAGCGCAAATAACCTCTTTGGTCACCCAATTTAGCAATTAGGAAAAAAGGCTTTTTTGCCAAAGAAGGGCTTGCCATTCCTTCCTTATCCGTTTTGGCCGTTCCGATTAGTTCTTGATGATAATCGTAAAACTCTAACTCCACACTTTTGAGAGGTTCTGTTGTCTGCAAATTATTAACAACAAACAAACTTCCATTATCTCCTTGCTTGGCAATAATTCCTAGGTCTGATGCCAAAATATTCCGTTTGGCCACCAAATTAGGTCGATAGTAATAACGGCTACAAGGATTGTTTAAATCACCATAATCGTAGTCATCGTCATAATTATCCCAATAACTACTGCTGTAATTCGGGCTGTCCCAATTTTTGGGCAAATCCATCATATCAATTGCTTCATAATGCCCTTCTTCCGCATCTGAAGCCTCACAAGGATATAAAGAATAAGACTGGCTAAACCCAAGTGCAATCTCATAAACGGCTCCTAGCTCTGGCGTAATTAAATCTGCCAAATCAAGAGAATGATTGGTCCATTCAGATAGATTTAAGCCTTTGGTTTTGTCCAAGGCAATCTTCTTTTCTAAAACAACCGTTCCTACTCTTTTTAATTCACTATCCCCATCAATTCGGTTGACTTGGAAGAATTGTTTGATATTTTTTTCTTTGACTTTTATAACCCGAACATCAACTGCATTTAGGTTAACGGTCTTAAAAACAACAGGCATCTTCTTAGACTTAGGAATAATGTTCCCCTTGCCCAACCACTCTACTTTAGGTTTGGTATCCGAAAAAGTAATGGTTTCTGTCAAAGGGCTCCCCAGTTTTTTGCCGAAGGTGCTTTTTATTTCTCCAGAAATTTTGAGTTGCTTTTTGCCCAATAAATTGCCATCTGTAAACAACTTAATTTTGTTTTCTTCAATCGCATATTTTATGTTTTTACCTGCCAACTGAACAAGCCCTTCTAAATTTTGCTCGGTATCCAACAAATCCGAAAACTCTAAAATAATGTGTTGTTCTGGGCTGTTATAACGATAGGTATTGGTATGCATAAAATCCCCTTCAGGAGGGATGTTAAAAGAATATTCTCCAATTGTTTTAGAATTAAGCGGTTTTCCATTCCACTTCCAAGTAATAGGATAAGCTTTGGCTTTTTGTTGAACATTTTCAATAGAAAAACGATGCTTTTTCCCATTTTGGTGCTTCCAATTAATTTTAAGAGGGCGATCACCATCATAGGCTGTTAGGACTTTTTCGATTCCTTCTACATCTTCCACATCGTGTGTTGTTAGTTCCCCTTCCAACTCCATCCATGTGTTATTTTTATCTTTAGTTACAGTGCTTGCCAATGGGCTCACATTGATAAACTGATCTTTTGCCTTAAACTGAAAGGTAAAATTTGCTAAATCAGATGAAAGATTAGGTAATAGCTTCGACAAATTGAGCTGAGCAGTATAAATCTGACCTGAGGTTAAATCTCCTTTAGGTATAAATTCTATCGTCTGTTTATCACTCCACACCGCTTCTCCCTCTAAGACTGGCTCAAATGAAAAAGGATTGGGATAAATAGGAGCATTAACCGTAGTGGTAAGCTCGTTTTGAAAAACGACACGAATGGTTGATTTTTTAGAAATTTCTCCACTGGTAAAGGCAGACAAATACTCGTCGTAGGCTTGATTATATGCTACTTTGGTAGGGGTGTATTCTGTGGTGCATGCTCCAAACACAAAGGCAAGAGCAAAGAATAAACCGCTTAATTTAGTTGTGTTCATAAAATTATAATTAAGGATTCTATAATATTTTTAGGACTCTAAACCTCTATTTTAATGGCTCTTTGATAAACTTTTAACAGCTTATAGCCCGCTCACTACTTCAAAAGATAATCTTTTTCTTTCAGTATTCCACAAAACTTGTTACTGAACCATTCTAATTATAGGTCTGAAAGTTATACACTTCGTTTGGTATCCTCTAATATTTTTGTCAAGGTAGGCTTTTCTTTTTCCATATCTATCTGGTACTTACGTTGCTCTATCATACATTTATCACAGCGTAAAATCAAGGTTAATGCCCCTTCTGGAGACCATTGGTAATCATAAGTCAACGGACTCCTATTATCCTCAGGCAATAGGATATTACCAATAGGATAAGTAATAGAACTTCCCTTCTTCTGAAAATATACTAAAATCTCAGGAGCTTGATGCATAATTCGTTCCTTTTGATAAAGCATAATCTGATAATCTAAATTGGGGGCATCGATCTCCCCCCACAGTTGGCGATCATCATCGTAGGAAATTAGAAGCACAAAACCACCTATTAAAATTAAGAGTAGATATGGTAGTAGTCCTGTTTTCATAGTACAGTAGATTTGGACATAAATTTTTTGATTACTTATCGTTCGCTGCCTTTCTGTGACCACTTATGAATAACGTTTATCAATAATTGTTCTTTGCAGCAACCCCGTTCTATTTTTCGTTTATACTTCCTTATCACAAGATACACCAAAGCAACCAAAATATATGGCATTTGGACACTCATTTGAGTATTTGGTAGTTCTATTGATTAGTTGGTTATAAGAATAAAACTTAGTACATTTGGACTGTTTAAGTCAAATAGCCCCCAAAACTATTAAAACACAACACACTCTGTTTATTACTTCGTAGAAAATTGCATTAGGTTGATTATTACATGAGCTAGCAAAGCTAGGTTATTGGTAAAACTAGTCTTCAAAGCTCAAAGCATTAAAACACTGGTAATCAAACCTAACACAAAACAATCTTTTGTCCTTTTTGCTCAAAAAGCAAAAACCACATAAACGCAGTGGTCCCAGCTTGGTGCAATGCACCAACAGGGTTGCATGAGCTAACCAACAAGGCTGCCAGCAGCGTAGCTACCACGTAGTAGCAGTGTAGCTAATCTGCGAAGTATTACTACTCAGAGTAACAGAAAAGATTACATCCTATGCAAAATTTACTTATTTTATTCCTAGTTATAGCATTAGGCTATAGCACAACCGCACAAGAAGGGCTAAAGATTGGGGTTCATTTTACCCCTGGTATTTCAATGGCTTTAAATAAAGAAGATGCCAACAAAGGAGAAACGCTAGATTTAGCCACAACATTTGCTTACAACACTGGTTTTTTAATTGGTTATGGAATTACAGAAATCTTTAGCATCTCAACAGGCGTTCAGTATCAACGGCATAAAGCTACATTTACCCATAAACGAGCGCTTCTATCTACCAACTTAACAGATCCTAATTTTGGAAAAGAGGCAATTCGTGAAACCAGTTATATAAGAGTTCCCCTGTTGTTAGAAATCAGTACTGATCCTAATCGAAGTATAGGCTTTTTTGCTCGTTTGGGACCTCATTTTGATTTTTTAGCCACGGCTACTTATAAAGATACTCGTTTAGATGGTTTTAGTCAATATGATGCCAACAAAGGGATTGATCTAAGACAATCGATTACTTTATATCAAAAAAATGATGCTACAAGCGGAATACTTAGTTTGGGAAGAAAGGGAAAAATTTACAATGATTTTGTTCCTGGTATAACCGTAGAATTAGGTACTCAAATCCGCATCAATGATTTTTTAAAAGTGACCTTACTGATGCATTTGGAGGGATCTTCCAACCCTGAAGGAGAAGGAGCTACCAGTCTTGCCCATAACCTAAACCGAGGAGATTATTTAGTGAGTGCGAATTCTATATCCAACCCCAATGATGCCGCACGAGATCAGTTAAAAGCCAATGATGAGGAAACTCCTTTTGATGCCATTTTCCCAAATTATTTGGACAGTAGCGATCCTTTTAGCACTTTTCGAAACCCTACGTGGAATGTAATGATGGGGCTTCAAATTGGAATTATTTACACCTACCGTCCCTAATAAATCGCTGATTACAATTAACATTACTCTGCTAGGAAATTCTCTCCATTGGCTTTTTTATATTTTTTGTTAACTGTCTTATGAGCATAGCGAACTAAAAAAACTAAAAAAGCAGCAGAGTATTAAGCTAAATGTTAAGGTCTAAAAAAAAATAAAGTGATAATTTGAATCCTCAAAAATCTTGCTAACTTTGGAAGGTTTAATCAAGCTATTTTAAAAATATAATACAATATGAAAAATTTAACTTTTTTAGCGCTAGCTTTATTTATGACTAGCAATATTTTTGCTCAAAAAGGTCTAGAAATTACAGTTGGATTTACTCCTGGTCTATCCTTCATGTTAAATGATGAAGATCTAGCAGAAGGTCAAGCGTTAAATATCCAACCAACTTTTGGTTTTCAAACAGGCTTAACTGTTGGTTATAATTTTAGTGAAAGAATTGGTCTAGCTACAGGTATTGGATATGCGGCATTAGGACAAAATTATACGACTGACTATGACGGCTGGGCAAAAGATGATCAGATCAAATACGACAGAAAAACTTCTTATATCCGAGTTCCTGTATTGCTTCGTGTAGGAGGCGATCCAACAGCATCAACTTCTGCATTTTTGCGCTTTGGTCCTCATTTTGATTTCTTATCTAGTGCTATCGGACGCAATTATGGTTCTAAAAACAACCCAACAGATGTGTCTAGAAACTACAGAGATGTTTCTAAATTACTTTCTAGTGATAAGGCTGAAATTTATAAGAGTTTTGTCTTAGGTTTGACCCTCGAAGTTGGTGGTAAAATCCGCATTAATGATCAAATGGGAGTATTGGTTTTATTCCATTTAGAAACTTCATTAACAAATCCAGAAGGAGAAGATGCTGCCTATACGATCTATTCTGGTTTCCCTAGTTCAGGTACCCTAACAAGCCCTGAAAGAGCAGGAACATGGAGCTTAATGGCTGGTCTAAATATTGGATTCCAATATGCACTTAACTTTGGAAACTAATCAAAATTAGTTTTTGTAAAAAATGCGAATAACAGACTTGTTATTCGCATTTTTTTTATGCCTGTTTATAAGCAATTTATTTTGTAACAAAGCTATTGGCAAAAACACCAACACTATAATTATCAACCAATGTACCATCTGTTTGATAACGTTTTGCGGTTGCTAAATTTACTCCTGATGAAGTTGCAGCATAAATATAATTGGTGTTAGGATCAAAACCCAAACCATAGAAACTTCCTTCAAAAAGCTCCTCTTCTACCCCAGTTGTGGTGGTGTATTTCCAAACTTTATTAGAGCGAGTATAATACAATTCATTGTTTAGGTTACTGTTTATAATCAAGTTCCCAACTGGTTTGCCCTTTCCAAAAGAATGGGTCGCCAAAACAGCATGTGTATTGGGATCAATCTGGACTAATCCACTTGCCGTACTATTAATTGTATCTATGGTTGGATAAGTCAAATAAGCAACTTGTCCAGCACAAGCCACCCAAAGGTTTCCATCGCCATCCTCTACGCAAGCACTAGGCTTGTCCAGTACATTAATCGTTGCCTCCACTTGATCGGTTGCTGTGTTTAGTACTGTCACGATATTATTAGAGCCATAACCGCCCACATGGGTAAGAAAAACCTTACCATCCTTCAACAGCATTCTTTCAGGTCCTTTTCCCACTACAATTTGATTAGAAAGTGTGTTAGTTGTTAAATCCAAAACTCCAACTGTTCCTGTTAAACCATCTGCCCCCCATTCTGAGACATAAGCTTTGGTCGATGAAATCGGCAAAAAATAACGGGGTAACTTAAGTCCCATTATTTGGGCTTTTTCTTCAAATGTATTGGCATCAACCACTTCTATTTTATTAGAATTGTTAACTACAATATATGCTTTATCCTCATAAAAGCACATGGATTGAACCACATCTCCCAAGTCTCGCTGATTGACCTGCTTAAAGATTTTCGTTTGGGTTGTTTTTGTTGTTCTATTAAAATGAGTAATTGTGCCTGATGTCTGCCCAAACACCCCTTCATTAACTGTAAAAACGCCCTCTTCATAAGCACCTAAAACAGGAGGTTGAGGTTCTTTACAAGCTGAAAACAAACAAGCAATCAACAGGGCAGTGTACATTTTTTTTATCATCTCTATCTTATTTCATTCCTAAGAATTCTTTTATTTTATCCTTCCAATCTTGAGGCTTTTTTTTTGCCCCATAGGGCCCTTCCTCGTAATAACGATAATCATAATCGCCCTTTCGAATAGAACGTTTCATTTGCCACCAACGGTAGATTAATAAAACGCATAAAATCAAAATGGTATAATTCCAAAGCATCCTTATTTTATTAAATATATGATAAACTAAAGGCCTCTAATTTTCTTTATTTATGCCTTTCCATGTCGCTGCCCTTTCATAATTCCAAAAATATGCAACAGCGCAGGAAATAAGGCATCCATGGATTCACTTGCTCCTTTGGTTGATCCAGGCAAGGTTAAAATTAAGGAATTGCCCTTGGTGCCTGCAATAGATCTAGATAACATGGCATAAGGTGTTCTATCTTGCCCATAACTACGGGCAGCCTCCATAATCCCAGGTATTTCCCGATCCAATAAAGGCAATACAGCCTCTGGGGTTACATCCCTTGGAGAAAGCCCCGTTCCCCCTGTAAAAATAATCAAATCTACCGCTTGTTCATGAAAAGCTAAAACCTGCTGTTGAATCTCCTCTACTTCGTCTGGTATTATTGTATATTCAGCAATTTCTACTGCGCAACTTTCCAATTTTTTGATAATCGCCTTTCCTGCTTTGTCCTCTTTTTTTCCTGCGGAAATAGAATCGGAACAAACCACAACAGCAGCCGTCAAACCAGTAGGATATTTTCCTTTGTAATCCGATTTACCGCCTCGTTTTTTTAATAATTTAATGGTACTAATTTCAATTCCTTTATCAATAGGCTTTAACATATCGTACATCGTCAAGGCAACTAAAGAAGCGCCATGCATTGCCTCTACCTCTACTCCTGTTTTATAAATCGTCTTTACCTCTATCTTAATCAAAATATCTAAGCCTTGAATTTCATAACTAATGTGGGTGTATTCGATTGGTAAAGGATGACAATCAGGGATTAACTCCGCTGTTTTTTTTACGCCAAATAAACCTGCGACCTTAGCCATTTCAAAAACATCTCCCTTAGGTACCGTCTTATTGATAATTGCGTCAATAGTTGCCTGCTTGCTAACCGTTACGGTCGCTTGGGCAATCGCCATTCTCAGTGTATTGGATTTATGTGTTATATCTACCATCGTATGGAATTTTTCAGTAATTGTTTATTTTAAGTCTATAGCCAACAAAATACAACTCAAAGCAATGAAGCGGTCTGCTAACTTTTATTCACTTTCCATTGATGACTGCTGTCTTCAAAAATTTCTTTACCAAAGATTGGTACTTCTGCTTTTATAGCCTCTACAATATATCTTGAAGCTTGATAACAGACATCTCTGTGTGGTGAAGATACAAAAACAAACAAACATATCTCTCCTGCTGCTACGGCTCCCAAACTATGATGAATGTGCATACAAGTAATCTCAAATCGATCAAAGGTAGCTTCTCGAATTTCATGGATTTTTTTCTCTGCCATTTCTTCATAAGCCGTATATTCAATAGCTTGCACGGTCTTTTCTTCTATTACATCTGCTCTAACTTGTCCCAAAAATATATTGTGCGCTCCAATATCTGTTTTTGTTTGATGTTTGGCAATAGATTGCCCTATAAATGCAGCAGGAATTCCTCCTTGCATAAACACTTTTTTGGGTATTTTTAATTTACTCATAATTGATATTAATTATTCTAGCCCTCTAATAAAAATCGCATTTTGTAATCGAACTACAAATAAAGAACATTCTATACTTCTTTCATTTTTATTTATAAAAAAAGTTTGTTTTTTATCTAAGTTATGGCTAACTTAGGAGGGTTTACCTTTTCATTCATTAAAATGCTTTCTCTTTACTATGGACTATTTAGAACATCAAAAGCAAGATAATAAAACTGCTTCCGTTAATAATAACGCTCAAGAACTCCAATCTACAAGCTCCATTGTAGATCAAAGTATAGATGGGGTAAAAGAAACGGAGTGGGCTAAAAAAATTCAAGAAAGTGATGGGGTAAAAACAGAAAAAAGCTGGCAAAATGATATTGCAAAAGCTGAAAAACAGGCTTTAAAACCAAATAAAACAGGAATTCCTGATGATTTGAAGGCTAAAATGGAACAACTTTCAGGTTTTGACCTATCCAATGTACGAGTCCATTATAATTCTGACAAGCCAGCAGAGGTAGGTGCCTTAGCCTATACTAAAGGAATGGACATTTATATTAGTACTGGTAACGAAAAATACTTAGAACACGAACTTTGGCATGTCATTCAGCAAATAAAGGGGGAAGCAAAAGCTACTGGAGAAATTAATGGTGAAAAAATAGATACTCGAAAAGATATTGAGGATAAAGCAGACCAAAAAGCTGATGAGGTACAGAATGTATCCTTAGATGATACTGCTCCCACTGTAGAACCCTCAGTACCTGCTCCTATTATGCAGCAACAGGCTGTTATACAAAGAAAACCCTCTAGAGTAAAGAAACAAGCTCCTCTCTTTAAAGATATTCCTGCCAAATTTATCCCTGAAAATAAAGAGATTTGGCCCTTGATAAAAGCTCAAGTGGCAATCTACGAAAATTTAGGCGATGAGGACATCAAAAAGCAAACAGCAAGTATTGCTAAAATCCAAGAATTACTAAATAAGATTGTTTATAACAAAGCAATAGCTCAAAAACAATTGAAACAGGAAGAAGAAAATAATTTACAGGTGCTCTTAAGTCTTATCAATGCCGAAGAAAAAGAAGTAAAAGCATCAAAAGGTACCCTCACCGTTAGCGATGAGGAAGCTAGCATCAATGCCAGCGATCCTACTATATCTAAAAAAATATCGATTGATGACACTTCAGGTGGTGCCTTTAAAAAAGATACGGACATTGTAGATAGTAGCGAAAAGAAAGTAGATCAAGGTAAAAAAGGAAAGGTTGGGGTTATTCTCCAAAAATGGGACGACAAAGATTCTACCGTCAAAAAGGCAACTTATCAAAAAATCACCAAAGAAGATGAGGCTAAAGCTGGAAAGAATTACCAAAATATAAAAGATGGTTATGTCAAAAAAGACAATATAGAACCAACCAAACGTGTGCAAAAAAATGATAAGGTTAAGTACCAAGAACAGGGCGATGCCTTAGAAAGCCCTCTATTTCCACATCCTCCTACCATGCAAGATATTAAACAGGGTAGATTGGGCGATTGTTATCTATTGGCAGCAATGGCTAGTATCGCCAATAAAGATGCAAGCCACTTTGTCAAACACATCAAAGATCAAGGCAATGGAAAAGTAACGGTGAAGCTTTATAAGGCTGCCAATACGCCTATTAACGTTACCATCAATAAATCTACGGTTGTCACTAAAGGCAATTGGATTGGATATGGTGGCGGTGAAGACGAGTATGCTTCAGAGGCTTTATGGGTTCAAATGTATGAAAAAGCTTATGTTGCTGCTGGCTTTCATGGTGGCGAAGGAGAACTACCTGTAGATCAAATGTCTTATGGGTTAATTGAGGGCGGAAGTTCGGGAGTTGCTCTCACGCATTTAACAGGAAAGACAGATGCCACACATGTTCCGATTCAAAATAATTCCGACCAAATTCCTGAAGAGTTGTTTAGTGTTATTAAAACATTTAAAGATAAAATCTCTCAGAATGAATATCTACTCCTACTTACCATCTTGCCTACCTTACAAGAAATGGCGTCCAACGTTTTTGTTTCAGAGGATCTCCTAGAAGGAATTTTACAAAAAATATCCAATGATTTTGGCACCAAAGACAAACCCAATATCGTTAAATTAAAAAAGGAGACGATTGATATTATGATCAAAGAAATCCAGTCCAAGGAACTTATTACAGGGGCTTTAGGTAGTGGTAAATATACCAAAAAGGAGATGGATTTATTTAATAACATCAAAGAAAAATTAGAAGCTGGTAAAATCATGACCATCTCAACCAAAGAAAAAATATTTGATGATGGAGAGGAATACGAATTAGGGAAAAGTGGTGGAGAACCTAAAGTAAAAGGATTGGCAGGAAATCACGCTTATAGTTTATTGGATTTTGCGCCAAAAAAACCAAAAAAAGGAGATACTTTATCGCTAAAAATCCGAAATCCTTGGGGGGAATATGGGCGTAGTTATATCGACCCTGAGACTAAAGAACCAATTGATATATCAAGCGGCAAAGCATGGAAAGGAGCCGAAAGAAAAGCAGATGATAACGGTGAATTTTGGGTAGACCTTGCCGATGTTATGGCTTGTTGCAGTGGCTATAATTTTATTTAATAAAGGCATTTAGGAACAAGTAGCACCATTCGCTCCAATAGTTAGGTATTGGAGCGAATGTTTTTTTAATAACCTAGAAGTATGTAACGTTTTCTTCTTTTCACATTATTCAATGAAGTTGTTTAAAAATGGAGTTTTGTTGATAATGAGTACTAATTTTTAGATAAACAAGGCAAAAATTTTCTTCATAGCAGCGCTATGGAGCAAATTTTTAACGCCGAGTAGCTAAAAATTAGCTTTCATTAGCGATGTAAGGCTATTCTTAAACAACTTCAATCAATACAAACCGTTCTACAACTTCTAAGTATGCAAAGTATATACTATTATTTCTTGTTCCTTTTGCTAATTTCTTGTAGCCCTTCAACTCCTAGCCCATCCATTGCCAATCAAACGATAAAAGATAGTACGATAAACAGCCCCCCAATAATAGACAGCAGTACTGCTGCAATCGATACGATTCAAACAGCGGAAGAACCTGAATATAACTTTGACCAACCAATTAGTGCAGCTGCCTATCAGCCAAAAGATGACGATTTTCCGAACTTTGACAGAAGCAATATTGAAGCTCATTTAAAAAGAAAAGTTGCCGCTGGAAAACCACTTGTCGTTCATGTTTTTGTTCCGCTATGTGATAATGAACATCAAGGAATTGTCAGGACAACAGCATCTTTGGGAAATGGATTTAGCCTAAGATCCAATCTTTATTGGGCAACTCGGACAGGAATGAAACGTTATTTTAAAGAAAAAACCGCTTGGAAACTCTTAAAAAGCATTAAAAATGTCTACAAAGATTCGGTGGTACTTGAACGGGTGATTTTTAAACGAACCTATCCCAACCAAGCCAGTGTTTATCTGGTTGTAGATGCCTATAGAGGGGACAAAATGTTAGAAACTGTCAATGATTTTTTGCGGGCAATGTCCAGTAATTATACCGAAAAAGTATCACTAGAAGATAGTTTCAGCATTGCTATACATGGCGCTGCTGACTTGGTTGTTTTTAATGGTCATAATGGTCTGCTTGACCTTTATTATAAGCAACCTGAGCAATGGTACAACAACAGCAATCAGCAAAAAGACATGGTTGTTATTGCTTGTTATGCAAATGAATATTTTGAAAGAGAAGCCATGCGAGCTAAAGCTTATCCCATTGTCAGAGCCAAAGGTCGCTTACATCCTGGTGCTTTTGTGATTAGCGCAATTATTGACGATTGGGCCATGCTAAAATCAGTAGAGGACATGCGTTTAAGTGCTGGTGTAGCCTATTGTGAAGTGCACGATTGTAGCATAAAAACCAGTAAACGCCTATTTTTTAAAGGTTGGCGATCTGAAAATTTAACTGCTCCTTATTAAGATAAAAAAGAGTCCTTTTTTAAGAAATGTACATTTAGCCAAACTATATAATTGTTTAACCCACCTAGTCTTTTATTTTTAGGTATCTTTGCCGCCGCTAGTCCAAGTTGTTTTAACTAGCCCAAAGCAGAAACCAAAAATTATGAAACTAAAAGGCATACTACCTATTCTAGATTGGTTGCCCAACTACAACAAAAAACATCTCAAAGGAGATATTAGTGCAGGACTGACCGTTGGAATTATGTTGATTCCTCAAGGCATGGCTTATGCAATGCTTGCGGGAATGCCCCCCATTTATGGACTCTATGCAGCACTTATCCCACAGTTTGTTTATGCTATACTAGGCACTTCTCGACAGTTAGGTGTAGGGCCTGTAGCTATGGATTCTTTGTTGGTTGCTGTTGCTGTGAGTCAATTTGCACAAGCAGAAAGCGACCAGTATATTGCTCTTGTTATTTTATTAGCCATGATAGTTGGAGGGATACAGCTATTAATGGGATTTTTACGGCTTGGTTTTTTGGTCAATTTTCTTTCCCATCCTGTTATTAGTGGTTTTACCTCTGCGGCTGCCTTATTAATTGGCTTTAGTCAACTAAAATACTTAATGGGAGTAGATTTAGAACGCAGCCAATTCCTGCATGAAATATTATGGTCTGCCTTTCAAAACATTGGCAATATTAACCCCTATGCAATGCTTATTGGGCTACTTGGCATGGGCATCATAATCAGTTTAAAAAAAAGGAAGAGTAGCATTCCTGCACCTTTGGTGGTGGTGGTACTAGGAATTATTGGCGTCTGGAGCTTCGGCTTAGATGCACAAGGAGTAGCCATTGTTAAGACCATCCCCAAAGGTTTACCTAGCCCTAGTTTTCCAATATTAGATTGGAACTCTATCCAACAGTTGATGGGTAGTGCCTTCACCCTTGCTTTGGTTGGCTTCATGGAAGCCATTGCCATTTCTAAAGCTATTCATGTTCGACACAATGATTATAAAATTGTTCCCAACCAAGAACTGATAGCCCTCGGAATGGCTAATATTATGGGAGCTATCTTTCAGTCCTTTCCAACTACAGGAGGCTTTTCTAGGTCTGCTGTTAACGATCAAGCAGGGGCAAAAACCAACCTTGCAGCACTGATTAGCGCTACATTTATTGTTGTTACTTTATTGTTTCTAACGCCCCTATTCTATTATCTGCCCAAAGCTGTTCTAGCCTCCATTATAATGGTTGCGGTTTTTAAATTAGTTTCGGTAGAAGATGCTAGATTATTGTGGGAAGGCAATCAAAAAAGAGATTTTGCCATTCTAATGGTCACTTTTGTTGCTACACTGACCATTGGAATTCAAAAAGGTATCTTACTCGGCGTTATTTTTTCTATTATTAATATGCTATACGATACAATGTATCCTCATATTACTTTAAATCAAAGCTCAACGCCACTTCCTTCTGGTATTTTGATTATCCGTTTTGAAGAACAGCTTTATTTTGCCAATAGCGCCTATTTTAGAGAAAAAATGGAAGCGTTGCTCAATCCTGCCTTAGACGCTAAACAACAAAATGATTTAACGCACATTATCTTTGATGCAAGTAGCATTCCTCGTATTGATAGTACAGGTCAAAAAGCACTGGATTATTTTATCCATACTTGTCAAAACAAAAATTATCAACTGTCTTTTGTTGGTTTGCCTGCTCAAATGGATTGCTCCTGTTTTGAAAGTACAGAAGAAGCCATCAAAGGCATACAAGCACAAACTATTGTTTAATAAGTTCCGCATCTTTTCTTTTTATTTATAATTTAGAATTCATTTACATAAATAGTTTGATTGGCAATTAAGTGTCTAATTTCTTATGTTTGT
This sequence comes from Aureispira anguillae, assembly GCF_026000115.1. Lineage (GTDB taxonomy): Bacteria > Bacteroidota > Bacteroidia > Chitinophagales > Saprospiraceae > Aureispira > Aureispira anguillae. The sequence continues at coordinate 473,843 of NZ_AP026867.1, read as the reverse complement.
ATAACTCAATAAACATCAAAAAATACAATCGACATGGATACCTTAATTGCTGCAAGAATGCAGATGGCGTTTTCGCTCGGATTTCATATTATTTTTGCTTGTATTGGTATGGTTATGCCATTTTTTATGGCTTTTGCGGAATGGAAATGGCTACGCACAAGAGAGCAAGTATATTTAGATTTAGCAAAAGGTTGGTCCAAAGGTGTCGCTATTTTTTTTGCTGTTGGAGCGGTGACAGGTACCATGCTTTCCTTTGAATTGGGGCTATTGTTTCCCTCCTTTATGGAGCATGCGGGACCTATTATTGGCATGCCCTTTTCTTGGGAAGGAACTGCTTTTTTTGTAGAAGCTATTGCCTTGGGCGTTTTTTTATATGGCTGGGACAAGGTTTCTGAACGCAGCCATTGGTTGGCTGGGCTGATTGTTGGAATCGCAGGATTATCTTCTGGTCTCTTGGTGATTGCAGCCAATGGGTGGATGAACAGCCCAACAGGTTTTTTATACGAGAATGGCGTTTTTAGTAACATAGATCCTGTTGCAGCCATGTTCAATGATGCTTGGTTCTCTCAGGTTCACCATATGCTAATTGCCTCTTTTATTAGTGTTGGATTTGGGGTTGCAGGTGTGCATGCGCTTCTAATTCTACGTGGTCAAAACTCCATTTTTCATCAAAAAGCATTTAAAATTGCCATGACTTTTGGTGCTGTTGCTGCACTGCTTATTCCTATTAGTGGAGATGCTGCCGCCAAAGATGTTGCCCAACGACAACCTACCAAATTAGCTGCCATGGAAGCTCACTTTCATACCGAAAAAGGGGCTCCATTCCTGATTGGCGGAATTCCTGATGAAGAACAAGAAACGGTGAGTTATGGCATTAAAATTCCTTATTTATTAAGTTTTTTAGCGCATGGAGATATTCATGCTGAAGTAGAAGGGTTGGATCAAACTCCAAAAGATGAGCGCCCTCCTGTTGCTGTTGTCCATTATGCTTTTCAAATTATGATTGGTCTAGGTAGCTTTTTAGTCTTGGTTGGACTTCTATTCTTATTTTTTCAATGGAAAAAACCACATATTTTAGTCCAATCTTGGTGGTTAAAACTAGCTGTTTTTTGCACGCCACTTGGCTTTATAGCATTAGAAGCAGGTTGGACCGTAACAGAGGTAGGCAGGCAACCTTGGATTATTTACAAAATAATGAAAACCAAAGACGCTGCAACGACAATGCCTGGTATGCAATACTCGTTTTATTTTACCTTGTTTGTTTTTACTGTATTAGCATTTATTCTCATTGGTCTAATGAAACGCCAGTTTGAAAGCGTACCTAAACTTTATGAAAGTGGCAAAATCATATCAACCACCAATTCTAAACCCAATAAAACAACCAACAAATGATCTTATTTATCTTACTGGTTTTAGGAGTAGCCTTATTTCTCTACCTCATATTAGGGGGCGCAGACTTTGGAGCAGGAGTTATTGAAATTTTCACAGGCAAGCGCAGTATCCATACCATTACCAAAGCAATTGCCCCTGTTTGGGAAGCCAATCACATTTGGTTAATTCTTGTTGTTGTTATTGTATTTAATGGTTTTCCAAAGGTTTATGCTACCTTATCCAATTACCTTCATATTCCTATTATGATTGTATTGATGGGCATTATTTTTAGAGGAACCGCCTTTACCTTTCGGCATTATGATGTAGACCAAACACAGCCTCATCCTTATTATAATTTATTTTTTAGGCTATCAAGTATCATTACGCCCTTCTTTTTAGGAGTACTATTAGGGGCAATGGTTTTGGGCAAAATGACAGTAGATGAATCGCAAGGTTTTTATGCGGTATATATTGCCCCTTGGTTTAATGGCTTTTGCTTTAGTATGGGACTTTTTGTGGTTTCTTTGTGCAGTTATTTAGCGGCTATATTTTTAGTTGGTGAATCTAAGAAAGAAAGTGAAATTAGACGATTTCACAAATTAATCAAACAAACCTTAGCCAGTGCTATTGTGTCAGGAATGCTTGTTTTTGCTAGCGCTCAATGGTATGGAGCAAGTCTTGTGGATGATTTTTTAGCTTCTCCTATTAGTCTTTTATTTATATTCCTAGCTTCTGCATTAATTCCCTTAATTCTAAAATACATTCGCATTTTCTCTGTATGGAGAATCCGAAAAGTAGTAGTGGTACAAATTGCCTTCATTTTGTGGGCCTGGGCATTGGTTCAATACCCTGTTTTTATAAAATTTAGCAATGGTGAGTTTTTGAGCATTGACAATTGCCATGCTCCTATCCGTACGTTTGAACAATTAACCCTTGCTATTGTTATTGGGCTTTCTATCATTTTGCCAGCTTTAGGCTATTTATTTAAGGTCTTTAAACAACCTAATACAACACAAGATAAAGTTGTTTAAAAAGTATTGTAGGGGTACAATTCTTTTTAAACAACTTATAAAGCAAATTATTATCTATTTACACTTCCTAAAAAACAGGCTAAAAAAAACTGCTCAATGGGATAGATTAATAGTTCGCTCCCCTGAATAGCATTTTTGATCTCACAAACAAGGCAAGAAACAAAGATTCACATAGTAATTTGTATCAAATTACTTTTTTTGTAAAAATTAGCCCGCTATCTAGTGGATAGACTGTATAATTTTTAAATCCGTTGGCAACGTTTCTCCATCGTTATTATAAGAAGTATTCTCTACCTGAATGCACTTGCCCTCTTTGTTTTTGATGTTAAAAACATAGTAGGCAGGATGTTGTACCAATTTAGTACTTCCATCTACTGTTGTTGTAAATTCATTTTCATACACCAAGCCATAAGCACCATTCTTATACTTTAAGACCTCTTTGCTCACAAATCTATCTGGTGTTCTTTCTTTCCCTGCTGGAATTGCCTTAGCATCAATAGACTTGCTTTGCTCGTCCATAAACTTAGCAAATTCATCTACTGAAGTTTCTGTAAAACAATTGCCCTCCTTTTCTTCAATTCTAATTCTATCTCTTTTTCCTCTAATTAAATATCCACTAAAATTTCCATCGTAAGTTGTTTCTTCTTCTATTTTCCAATCAGCAGGGATTTTAGCCGTCAATCCGAAGCCACTCAACTCCACCTCTTGGGTCAATTCTAAATCTTTGGGGGCTGTTTCTCCACAAGAAGCAACCATACACAAAAGACCTACTAATAAAGCTGCGTTTTTACCCAGTAACATTTTCATATATTTTAATTGTTATAAAGATTAATGCTTACTCGTTTAAAAAGGATTTTCAGCGACCTCCATCAAAATCAATTGTTGTTGATTTCGTGTTCAAATTTAGATCAAATAAAATTGAACCATTAGAGCATTGAACATACGCTAGTAAGAAATGAATATTCGTAGTTTTTTTGATTGGATTCGCATTATTCACCATTTTTAAGCAACCTCAATGGTATTTTATTAACGATTATCACGAATAGATTTTATGAGCAGAGAGATGTTCTGATTTTTCTCTTTAGCAACTAAGCTTGCGATCTCACGACCATAGGGAGCTAAAGAAGCAAAAACGTACATCCTTGGAAAGGCTGTGCGTCTTTTGATGATGAGGATGAACGTAGTGAACTGCGTGTGCTTGTAGCAAGGGCTACAAAAGACTAGCAAAGAGAAAAAGGCTACATCTATCCATACAACTTTATTCGTGATAATCGTTATTTATAACAAAAACCTTTTTCCTTGAATCATTGTTTGATTATAGTACGTTATAAATCTGGACTTAATAAAGGGACAGACAAAAAAAAAAGTTCTATTTAGCGGTAATAATTCTTTTTTTTTGTACATTAAATGTTGTCCCTGTCCCAAAACAGGGTATTTTATTTTTATTAGAACCGTAAAAAATCGTAATAGCATGAAAAATTACACTAATTTATTTTTCTTAGGATTACTAACTATATTATTTACCGCTTCTTGTAGCAACCAACAAAATCAAGAAGTATCTGAATTAGAGATTGAGAGTGCTAGCGTAACTAGAGCTGCTCAAACACAAGAGCAAGTATTGCAAGTAAACTTTGAGGGTAAAATGATTACACTTGAAACAAGTGATATTGTAGCCACCGCTCAATTGATGAATGCAGAAGACGCTGATGCGGCTACTGTAATGAGCATTAATGAGTCGTTGATGGGTGCAGAAAAAGAAGCACAATTATTGGATGTTAATTTTACCATGTCTGATGAGCCAGTTGAAAATGGTATGTTCATTTTTGGTATAGAAACAGAAGATGCTAAAAACCTAACCATTGAAATGTTTGATGAAGAAGGTTTTGCAATGGTTGCTAATAACAAATTTGAAATTAACCAAGGTAATAACTATAAGGCTTTGAACGTAAAATCTTTGGATAATGGAACTTATAACTTCCGTTTGAAAGATGATGCAGGAAAAGAATTGAATAGACAAGTTATTGTTCAAACTGCTGAATAATCACAACTTATCATATATTTTTTTAAGAGGCTACCTACAACCGTAGGCAGCCTCTTATTTTTTATAGCAATTGTATTCCCTTCTCTGCGGTTGATTCGTAAATAGCATCTGACCAAATACTAACTTGTACTTCTCCAATATGTCGCTTTTTTAAGAGTAGCATTGCCAAACGGGACTGGCCAATCCCTCCTCCTATACTTTGTGGTAGTGCTCCACTCAACAACAATTGATGAAAGTACAGCTCTTTTCGATCTAAGCTATCCTCTAATTCTAACTGTCTCAACAATGCTTCCTCATCCACTCTAATTCCCATAGAAGACAATTCAAAAGAACGCCCCAAAACTGAGTTCCATACAATAATATCCCCATTTAGCCCTCGCTGCCCTTTTTGGGTAAGCGTTGACCAATCGTCATAATCAGGGGCTCTGCCATCGTGTTTTTCTCCATTAAATAGCTTTCCTCCAATGCCCATCAAGAAAAAAGCACCATACTCTTTGGCAGCAGCATCTTCTCGCTCCTTAGGAGTTAACTGGGGATACTTCATCAATAAATCTTCACTGTGAATAAAAGTAATTTCGGCGGGTAAGGTCGGTAGTACCTCAGGATATACTTCGTGCACTTTAGCCTCTGTAGCTTTTAGTGCTGCGTATATTTTTTGAACCGTTGTTTTTAATTGTTCAACAGTTCTTGCCGTTTTGGGAATGTGTTGCTCCCAATCAAACTGATCTACATAAATAGAATGCAATGGTGATAATTTTTCATCTGGACGCAAAGCCCTCATATCCGTTACGATCCCCTCCCCTTCAGGAATTTCATATTGCTTCAATCTCAATCGTTTCCACTTGGCTAAGGAATGTACTACTTCTGCCCGACGCTCTGCCAAATCCTTAATCGGAAAGCCTACTGGTCGCTCCATTCCATTTAGATCGTCATTGATCCCAGTTCCCTTTAAAACTACCACAGGAGCCGATACTTTTTTCAAGTTCAACATATTAGATAGATGTTTAATAAAAGTCAACTTTACCAATTCTATGGCTTCTTCTGTTTTCATTTTGTCCGATACCGTTGGGTAAGACTTTAGTACGTCCTTCATTTTGATGTTTTTTTAAATTATTAAGAGGTAAGTAATGAATCTAAATTATTGATAGTTTATTCGAGCAATCTTTTTAATCTTAACTGTGTTGAAAATACTCGCCATAGCTAAGGCTATGACTGTGTTTTTCGCCTTGTTAATATCAAAAATCTTTTACTGCAAATTCTATAAATAATTTTGCCCCATTACTTAGTTTTATTAAACTATAGTTTGGTTTAATACTCCGTTAATTAGCTAGTGCGCTAGCGCTTATGAGCTCCCTGAGGTCGGTTCGTTACACTCGTGAGGTAGTCTTTTGCTTTTTTTAGTTCGCTATGCTCATGTATTCGATTGATTATTACATGAGCTAGCAAAGCTAGGTTATCAAATAACTAATGTTTTGAGTAGTAAAATCGCATCATTTTGATAATCAACTTCGTAGCACTCATGTAATAATCGAATACGATTAGCTTCGCTGCTACTACGTGAACCTTCAGGTTTTCAACGGAGTAATGTTGGTTAAATCCATCTTTTTAATTGTCCTTTGTTAAGACTTGCTCTTGAACATTAATGGATTCTTGATGGATTAGTTTGAATAATTTAGTAGTAAAGTGTTGGGCAATGTGAGCATTTTCGGCCTGTTTCATATTCCGATCCAAAAGCTTTTCCCACTGTGAATTTTGTAAAATGGTCATGTTATTTAGTTTTTTGTAGTGACCAATTTTTTCAGAAATAGACATTCTATCCGATAAAAGCTGAATGAGTTCTTTGTCCAAATTTCTAATTGCTCCCCTTAGTTCTTCTAACTCTTCTAGTGCCACCTCAGTAGGCTCTTTATCCCGAATAATTAATTGCTCCAATGTCTCCATCAATTGTTTAGGAGTAATTTGCTGGGCAGCATCTGTCCAAGCTTCTTGGGGTTGATGGTGTGTTTCAATCATTAAACCATCAAAATTTAAATCCAATGCTTTTTGAGAAATTTTCAGAATGTGTGCCCTTTTCCCTCCAATATGACTTGGATCACAAATCATCAACATATCGGGATACTCCCGTTGCAAGTCCACCGCTATTTGCCATTTAGGTTGATTCCTGTAGTCAATTTTTTCATAGATAGAAAACCCTCGATGAATCGCTGCAATATTCTGAATGCCACATTTTTCAAAACGTTCAATTGCGCCAATCCATAGTTTTAAGTCTGGATTGATTGGATTTTTTACCATGATAGGAATATCTACTCCTCTCAACGCTTCTGCAATTTCCTGAACCGCAAAAGGATTGGTACTTGTTCTGGCTCCAATCCACAACATATCCATTCCTGCTTTTAGGGCTTCATAGACATGTTTTACATTGGCAACTTCTGTACAAATTGGCAATTGATATAATTTTTTAGCTTCTTGTAACCAACTCAAGCCTATTGTTCCTACTCCTTCAAATGCTCCTGGTCGAGTTCGAGGCTTCCAGATTCCTGCTCTAAAATAAGCCAGATTTTGTTCTTTTAATTTTTTTGCAGTTTCTAATACCTGCATTCGGCTTTCTGCACTGCAAGGACCTGCAATCAGCATTGGCTTATTTAGATCATTTTTTTTCCAAGTTGTAATTTTCATTTTAATTGGTATTTTGTAGGTAATAGTTCGATAATTTTTTTAACAAAAATCAAAAAAGCACCATTTTATTCGATTGATTTATAAATTTTTACGAAAAACGCCTAAAAATCAACCTAATAAGGTTTTTCACCGAACTAATGGTAGGTTAAGATGTTGTTTAATTCGTTGTTTTGCCTCTGTTAATTCTTCTAAAGAAGCACATAAAGAAATACGGATATACTGACTGCCATTGCTACCAAAAATGCTTCCTGGTGTAACAAATACATTGGCCTTATAAAGCAACTGATCCGAGAGCTCATGGCAATCGCTAAATGCTGAAGGGATTTTGCCCCAAACAAATAGTCCCGCTCCCCTAGGGTTATACTGGCAACCCAAATCCGCTAAAATAGCTTGTGCTAGCTGCCTGCGTTCCATATAAAATTTATTGAGCATTTTGTACCAAGAGGCATCCAATTCCAATGCCTCTATGGCTGCTTTTTGAATGGGTAAAAACATACCTGAACTAAAATTACTATAGACCTTAAAAATGTCACTTATAATCGTTTGTCGCCCTACTAGCATCCCCAATCGAGCTCCTGCCATATTATGAGATTTGCTCAATGAATTAAGTTCGACCGCAACGTCTTTGGCATTTGGCAAACTCAACAAGCTCTTAGGAGAACTAGATGAAATGAGACTATAAGGATTGTCATTACACAATAGTAATTGGTGTTTTTTGGCAAAATTTAATAACTGCTCAAAAACGTCCATAGAAGCCGCTTGGGTCGTTGGCATATTAGGATAATTGACCCAAATCATCTTACAATCTTCATCCACCAACTGCTCCAATTGCTCAAAATCAGGATACCAGTTTTTATCCGCTTTTAAATCATAATAAACCGCCTTTGCCCCAGCTATCCTAGCAGCAGCAGCATAAGCTGGATATCCAGGATTGGGCACCAATACCTTATCCCCTGCTTCCAGATAAGCCAAAGAAATGTAGTTAATCCCTTCTTTAGATCCCATCAAAGGCAAGACTTCATGCTTTTCATCCAACTTAACCTTGTATATCTTTTGATACCACTTGGCGATCGCTATTCTCAGATCATCAATTCCTCGATACGATTGGTATTGATAACTTCCTTTTTTTTCTGTCGCTACTTGAAGTGCTTGACGTACTTTTTGGTGTGGCTCTAAATCAGGGCTCCCAATCCCCAAATTGATAATTGGTTTTCCCTTTGTTTTTAATTCCTTTATTTCTGCTAATTTTTTAGCAAAAAAGTAAGCTTCTATTGATAAAACCCTTGATGCAACTTTCATAATCTATTGATTGTTACTATTATAATATCCTAATATTTTATAACTGCAAGTGAGCTTTTGTAGTTGTTCCAATTGATTTTCAAAATTGTAACCACGCTCAAATTCCAAATCCATAATAAATCGATATCGATACGGCTGCCCAACAATGGTGATAGATTCTAACTTGCTAAGGTTGATAGCCTCTAATTGGAAAAAGGTCAACAACCGATTTAGGCTCCCTGCTTTATGTGGCAAAACAGCACTAATCGTCACTTTGTTATATCCCTCTGTAGGTCTTTTTTCGGACTTAGGCGCCAATACAAAAAAACGTGTATAATTGTGTTTATCGGTCTCTATACTTCTTCCAATAACTTCCAAACCATAAAAATCCATTGCTTGTAAACTCCCTATCGCTCCAACTGTTTTTAATTGTTGTTGAGCAATGGTTTTAGCACTAAGTGCAGTATCAATATCCTCCACCAACTTGATTTGAGGATGTTCCTTAAAATATCTTCGGCACTGATTAATAGCCATATAATGCGAGCGCACTTCTGTTAGATCTTTTAGGCTTGTGCCTGGTAACACGCCCAAATTTTGCCTAATTCGCAAGCTAATTTCACCGCAAATTTCTACAGGATAACTGGACAATAGACGAAGATTTTGGTGGATGGTTCCTGAAATGGTGTTTTCTATGGCAATTACTGCATGCTCAATTTCTTTTGCTGCTACCGCCTTAACCATGTCCTTAAACAACAAAGTTGGAACAATTTCAATCGCCTCCGATTCAAACCACTGCCTTGCAGCTTCTTCGTGAAATGCTCCTCTTATACCTTGTATGGCTACTTTTTTGATGGCAGAGGCTTTGCTGTTCTGATAATAGTTGTGTTTCATTCGATTTTAAATAGTTGATGGCAAAAAAAAAGCTCGGATAAAATCCGAGCTTCAAAAAGTTATAGGTATATCTTCCCTATTAGCTCGGCATAAACCTGCTGTAAAAGAAAAAATTATTATTATTATAAATTGAATAGGAAAGTTGCATTGTTATTTTAGATTTTAATGTCGAAGTTGTTTAAGAAGAGAATTGAACAATAAGTTGTATTAAAAAATAAGCAAAAAAAAAAGAGCCCGAATTTAAGTTCGAGCTCTTTAAATATATTAGGATATAATACACTTCATTAGCTCTTACCTTTTTGGTTAAAAAAGTAAAAATTATTATTATAAAATGTATTATTAATTAGTGTCATGATGTTGTTTTTATTCCGTCTTTGTTTTACAAGTTTAAATAAAGATTTTGAAAGATGCAATACTACGCTGTATTTTTTTTTATTTTTTTTTCTTGCAACGAACGCCCGTTCTGATTTCCTTATTCACTGAAAATGAACCTCTTTTATGGTATTGATTATTTTTCAGTAATACTCCGTTAATTTTTTAAGTCAGCTTAACGTGTCCACTTTCTATCAATTGATCTGCATGATCTTTCAGGGTTTCTGCAATCTTTCTGTACGTAAGCCCTAGATCTTTTTGGCTATAACTGTTATCAAAATTTAAAGGAAAACCAACGTTTCCACTAATAAACTTCCAAGACAAACCTCCCATTAAAGGACCAACGATATAGAGCAAAAACTTAGGCAATTCACTAGATGGCAACTTAAATTTAGTGCCAAATTCTTGTTTAAGAATTTTCGCTATTTCCAACATAGTATGGGAACGATTGCAAGTGATATGACGCCCCGAAGCCGAGGCTTTAGTCCCCGCCAAAATATGGGCTTCTGCAACATCTCGAACATCCACCAAGCCAAAAGTCATATTAGGCACTCCCGTTTTGAAATTTCCTGAAAGCATTTGAATCATAAAATCCGTACTCTCTCCATCCTTTCTATTGCTCAGAGAAGGTCCCATCACAAAAGAAGGATTAATGACGACTAAATCCCAACGCTGTTGTGCCTTTTGTAACTTCCAAGCTTCTTGTTCCGCCAATGTTTTTGAATAACTATAAGGCTGATGTTTTAAAGAACTAGAGGTATTCCAATATTCCTCTGTAAAAATGCCATTTTTGGTAAGAACTGCATCTGCTGCATCACCATAAATAGCGACCACACTAGACGTTAATACAACCCGTTTGACACTTGGCGTAGCATTCACCTGATTGAGAATATTGCGGGTTCCCTCCAAAGCAGGATCGACCAATTCCTTTTGAGCATCTTTTACATTAATTTTAAAAGGAGAGGCCATATGAATGACCAATTCACAGCCTTCCATTGCTTTTTCAAAAGAGCCCTTTTTTAATAAGTCGGCTTCATATAATTTTAATCGTTGAGGAAACTCCGTTTGCAATTTTAGCAGATGGTCAACTTTTTCAATTTTTGATTTGTTGCGAACAGTCGCATTAACAAGATAACCTTGTTCGAGTAATTTTTTGACGACCCAAGAAGCAATATAACCACTTCCTCCAGTCACTAATACAGGTGTATTTTTATCAATCATAGTATTTTTTATGGTTCTTTGGCATCCGTAGGCTTACGCAGTAACCACGTAGTAGCAGCGAAGCTAATTGTGTGGAATAGAAAACTATCTTTCCTCTCTATTACTAACGATTATCACACAATTGTTGTCAAAGAATATTTTTTATTAATTAGACATTAGCATAACAATCCAACCTACTTATTGTTCTATAGCTCTATAATTTATAAGACTTCAAACTTTCGTTCTTTTAGTATCTTTCTTTTGTGTTTTAATTGATAAGTATAGTTACCTTTTTTAAGCTTTAGGTCTGGAATGTTCAATTTTTCGATGTGTTTACCAAATTCAAAGCTTTTGCATCTAAAAATGGGTTTTAATCGTCTGCCCTTTTCATTATAAAGATGCAAGGTCAATTTGCTTTTCTTAGGAATTTTGAAAGAAATAAATAACGTATTGGGATCTAATGGTGAAACAGCTGTTTTTGTGGTATCTTCCAATTCTGGAGTCGTAACATTAGCAACTTGGCTGTTTTTATCAGGGATTGCTGTTATGTCAACAATAGCCGTTTTGATACTCAACTGCATATCATCTAAACGTGTCCAAATTGGTCGAATGACATCGCCTTGTACAGCAATGTTGTTGTAATCGCCAAAAAAGATGCCCTTATTGGGATAAAATGGTTTGTCATTGATCTTAAAATTAACAAAAGTTTGACCACCATCGATAGAACGTGCCATGTACACATTTGTCTGTTCTCCTTTAAGTCCCCGACGATCATAAAAAACAAAGTATAAATAACCTGTGGTCTGGTCAACCGTCATCCATGTAAAAAATTGCTGATTACCAGGCTTATCATTGTTCACCCGAATAGGTTTTGACCACGTTTTCCCTTGATCTTCAGACTTAGCCAACCAAACATCTGTGTCGTCTGCCCCATTCCGTTGATCCGTCCAATTAATATAAACTGTTCCATTGTGTGCCCCTCCACTAATATCACAAGCAGTTATTGGTAACCCGTTGCAGCGGTAAATTCCAGGAACAGCATAATCCCAACCACTAGGCATTGGATCAACCAAGACATCCTTGTCCAACCAAGTTTTTCCACCATCCAAAGAACGATCAAAAACCAAGCCTTGAGGACCTGCCCAAGCCACATAAAGTTCACCATTAGGGCCAATTGCAGGCACGGCTCCCTCTGTTGTATTATCACTATCTATACAATCTCCATCCACCTCATTAATTTTTTTGGCAGTTGTCCATGTTTTTGCCTCATCTTTGGACATAGAAAACATAATAGAACTTTTATCGTTGGGGTTCGTACTGCCATATTTGTCAAATTGCGTCCACGTTACATAAATATAATTGGTTCTAGGATCAACGACTGCCCAATGTTTGTCTTGTGCCTTGGTACCATTTAGCCCCATATAAGAACCATTGGTCCAACTTTTACCATTGTCCTCTGTTTTTTGGCAAACAATACGATCAATCCAATTGCCGTCTTCAGGATTAGACAAATGAAAAAAGTAAAAATTTCCAGCGGTATCCGCTATAATAACTGGATCTCCCCAAACCCCATAAGTAGAACGTAGCGTTTTTTCCTCCCAAGATTTGCCCCCATCTTCAGAACGATAAAGATTAAAAATATTGGAACCTCCTAACAAAATATTAGGATCTTTAGGGTGAATGGCAATTGTTGGTTCATTGGGCTCATAAGATGTTCCAATGGTAATGTTCTTATGCGGATTTTTTTGAGCATAAGTACTTGTCATGACCACGAACAACAAGAAAACTACTTGTATCATTTTATACGTCTTTTACTGCTTTCTAAAGATAATTGCTAATTTAACCAATATTTTTACAAATTTCATTTTCACTAGTACATCTATATGCACGATTATATCATAGTAGGTCAAGGAATCGCAGGAACCTTAGTCGCTCATTTTTTGCAAAAAAAGCAACAAACGCTAGTCGTTATTGACCACAAACACCATCAAGCCTCCTCTATGGTTGCAGCAGGCCTAATCAATCCCATAACAGGGCGTAACTTTGTTAAAAGCTGGCGAATAGATGAATTGATTCCATTTGCCATACAAACCTATCGTGAATTAGAACAAGAACTAGACATTCCTATTTTATCGCTTCGTTCTGTAGCCATGTTATTTGGTTCTATCAAAACAGAAAACGATTGGTTAGTTCGTTCGGGCAACCCAGACCTGACCAATTATATTGCTCCTACTTTTGATCTTAGTTTTTATACTGATTTTTTAGCCGAATTGCAAAATGGGGTAGAATTTCAGCAAGCGGGGCGTGTCCATCTTAAAGCATTGGTCTTAGCTTATCAACAACAATTGGAAAAAACACAAACCTATTTAACAGAGCAATTTGATTATAGCCAATTGGAAATTAGAGACAATTGTGTCGCCTACAAAGGGCTTGTTGCTCGACGAATTATTTTTGCGGAAGGATTTCAAGCTATTCATAACCCATATTTTAATTACCTTCCCTTTGCTCCTGCCAAAGGCGATATTTTAATTGTAAAAATCCCCAACTATCCTGCACCCAACAAACTCGTTAAACATGGTGTTTTTATCATTCATTTAGAAAAAGACCTTTATTGGATTGGAAGCACTTACAATAGAGATTATAAAACAACTGCCCCACTTCCCAAAGCTCAAAAAAGCCTAGAAGAACGTTTGCGACGAATTCTTAAGCTCCCTTTTGAAGTGGTTCAACACCTTGCGGCTGTCCGTCCAACCGTTCGAGATCGCCGTCCTTTTATTGGTCAACACCCTTTATTTCCAATGCTCTATTTATTTAATGGGATGGGAGCAAAAGGCTCCTATTTAAGTCCTTTTTTTGCTGCTGAATTTGTTGCCTATTTAGAAGACCATCAAGCCTTGGATGCTGAGATTAACATTAATCGTTATGCCAACTATTTTGAGCAATGATACAATTTATCGATTGGGTCGTTTGGCATAATAGAGTAAATCTTCATGAATCTTAGAAACCTGAGCCCTTAAACTCTCCCATGCCGTATTATCAATTACATAATTTGCTTTTTTTACTTTTTCTTCTTGTGGCATTTGCTTGCTCATTCTCGCTCGTACCGCCTCTTCTGTCGTATTGTCTCGTTCCATTACTCGCTTAATGCGCATATCTTCAGGGGCGGTAACAACAATAATTTTATCCAGTGAAGCATAAGAACCAGTTTCGAACAACAGAGCAGCCTCTTTTAGAGAATAATTTACCCCCAAAGCCTCCTGCTCCTCTTGCCAATTTTTTCCATCGTCAAAAACCGCAGGATGGACAATAGCATTTAAGGTTTCTAATTTTGCTTTATTATTAAAAACAATTCCTGCCAAATATTCTCTATTTAAACGCCCGTCCTCATCATAGACTCCTACACCAAATTCCTTTTGGATTTTTGTTTTTAGGTCTTCTTGATAATTCATGAGCCATTTAGCACGATCATCCGCATAATAAACAGGTACTCCAAACTTTTCAAATAAGCGGCAAACGGTTGATTTTCCACTGCCTATTCCTCCTGTTATTCCTACTTTCAACATTTTATTTTATTTTTTTTCAACGCCACATAAAACACAATTCTCTGCCAATCAAAATATTATAAATAAAAAATATTTAGCAAAATTAATTTAGCAAAAAAAAAGTATTCTTATTTTAAATTAAACGGTAACATTTCCATTTACAACTGCATTAAACAACAAACCAAACAACATAAGGTAAACGCAAACTAAAACATGAATGGTCTTAAAAAGCCATTACTAAAAACCTAAACACTAAACACAGTAGATAAAACTAATAACCAAAACTTTCATGAGCTAATACCTAAAAACTCCGTGGAACTAACACCTAAAAACTCCATGGGACTAACACCTACACTTCTCCATGAAACAATTGTCTTAAAATATCCCGAACAAATAAAACAAGACAATCTAAGTTCAAATCGTACCTTTGAAAGGTACGATTTTTTTTTGTGCGCTCAACAAAACTCCGATCCCTTTCTTTTATTTATTGCTAATAATTTTTTCTTAGAAAAAAAAGCCGTATTTTTTGCACTTGAAAATAGTAAAGTAAGTTAATTGTAGGCTTTTTTTGCCCTAAAAATTATTACTTTTTGGATATTCCAAGCTTCAATTGGTCATCAAAACAAAGGGTATCTACTTGATTTATAGACCAATCAAATAATGCCCCAATAATTTTGATTGAATACAAAAAATTATATCGAAGCACTTATCTGAACTTTAGAAATGGGGTATTATAAGTTAATTTATTATTTATAAAAACTAACTTTTTTCCCTAAAGAACACTTTTTAATGAAAAAAATAGAACTGGAAATAGTTGCTCTGTCTCATAGTTTAGCACAAACGCAAAATTATGCTATTGTATTAGGAGAGCAAGAAGGAGCAAGAAGGCTACCTATTGTTATTGGCGAGTTTGAAGCACAGGCAATTGCAGTTGCGATGGAAGGAATGGCCCCCAGTCGCCCTATGACACATGATTTATTTAAAAATGCCTTGACGGGCTTTAATATAGAAATAAAAGAAGTTGTCATTAACAACTTAGTAGATGGCATTTTTTATGCTAATCTAATCTGTATTCTAGATGGGAAACAAACAGAGGTAGATTCTAGAACATCAGATGCTTTAGCCCTAGCTGTTCGTTTTGGTTGTCCTATTTATACCTTTGAGTTTATTCTAGAACAAGCAGGAATTATTCTTGAAGAAGAAACCGAAAAAGAGGTGCAACGTGCCAAAAATAGACGTACAGATCGTCAACCTAAAACAAAAACGTTGGACGAACAATCCGTAGATGAACTCAGTAAATTACTACAGAATGCATTGGAATCTGAGGATTATGAAAAAGCAGCAAAAATTAGAGATGAGTTAAACAAACGAAATAATTCTTAATGATTGCTTTCAGGTTGTCCTGCTTTTAGGATAACCTAAAATGGTCTAGCAGTTGTTTAGGTTTGTTATTATCCTCCTATATAATTATAGCTTGGTATTGCTCCAAGCTTGTCTTTACTTGTTAACCAATCATTAATGTATTCAACACAGTTGTTTCATTTTATACCACCATTTCTCCTTCTTAAATTTTATGGAAGAAGATCTGCTTTGTAACAAAAAAAGACATGGAAAACATTAGTGATAACTTTTCGCTTAAATTATTCATCAGAGATACCATTAAGTTTTATTTTGACGGGTTGAAATTGGTCAAAAATGGCTTACAATATTACTGGAAATATAGCTTGTTACTTCTTGTAATGGTTGGTGTTTTGTCTTATTATAAGTTATCAAAAATCGAAACTTATTATACAGCAAAAACAAGCTATACCTTTAATTTTCTTCACAAAAAAGTTTTTGGAGACTTATTGTATGATATTGAATTACTCTGTTCGAATAAAGAATATCAAACGCTCTCTACCGTCTTAGATATTCCTCTCCCTGCTGCCCAATCCATCTTAACTTTTCAAGCGAAAAATATTGTAAACAGCCCACTCCATGAAGATTTTACAGAACGAAAAGTTCCTTTTTATATTTGGGTAACAATTAAGCATAAGGAATCCCTCCCTGTTATTCAAAAAGCCATAACCAACTATTTGGTTACCTCCCCATTTTCTATCAAAAGTGTTCAAAAAAAGCACCAAGATTTAAAAAAAAGACTGGCGCTTGTTAACAATGAAATTCAGTTTTTAGATTCTATAAAAGTTCAACTCTTAGATACGGTCAAGTTAACGTTGAGCCAAGAAAACATGGAAAAAATCGCTCCCTTATTAGACTTGCATCATACTAAGGTAAATCTAAAAACAACGCTCGAAGAACAACTCATACAAAAGGAGGTCGTTAGTCTGCTAAAACCGTTTCAAGCCATTAAACATGCTAGGGCTGGCCTGCTCACCAAAGCAGCGCTAAAATATAGTATTATTTATCTATTCCTATCCTTGTCTTTAACAACTGTCTTCTATTGGTACAAACAAACAAGTCATGAATTTTAAGTTATTAAAGTCTTCCAAAAACTTACAAAATTCGATTTGGAACATCATAGAAGTCCTGCTTTCTCCCCTAATTTTATTTATATCAATTCCCATTTTTTTAGAACAACTAGGGGCACAAGAGTATGGGATTTGGATGTTTGTCAATACCGTTATTGTTGTCATGCAAGCCTTTAATTTGGGGTTAAACTATTCTACCTATAAGCATGTTTCCACTTCCATTAGCAACAAGGCACAACAGCAAATTTACGATACCCTAAATACCAATCTTTCGCTCACCGTAGTCATCTTTTTTGTGGGGTTATTTTTTTGTAGCCTACTGTCTCTTTCTATCTATTATTTAGATTGGTTTGTCGATCCTAACACCACCAAAAAACGGCTGATACTCTGTCTTCTAATTGGGGCAGTAATTTTATTCACGAAATTAGCAGAACAAATTCTATACAATGTCTATCGAGCTTATGAAAACTTTAAGTATGTAACGGTCATTAGTGTTGCCATCAAAATAATAACCGTCCTTGGTAATATTGCACTTGCTATATTTTTTCAAAATATTATTTACATTCTTTGTTTTACCGCCATCACCGCTAGTTTAGGCCTGTTGATCAACTATAGAATTTTACACCAATTCATTCCCAATTATCGCTACCAGTTTATACTATCCAAATCATTGGTTAAACATGAGATCAACTATTCGCTCTATATTTGGCTACAATCCATTGCCATCATCTTGACCTATCAAGGCGATCGTTTGTTGGTTTCCTATGGTTTTAGCCTAAGTGTTTTGTCCTATTATGCTATTGTGTCTACCATTTACAACCATATTCACATGGCATTTGCAGCCATTACAGCATGGATTTTTCCTCAAATTGCAAAAAATCAAAACAACAAGCAGTTAATTTTTGATATTTACATCAACTCTAGAAACATTACCGCCGTTCTTTCTATTGTACTACTTTGTCTATTCTGCCTACTTTCCAAACCTCTATTTACAATTTGGTTAGGAACAGAACATTATATGCAGATAAAAGACTATTTGAGATGGTTTTCTATCTTTGAATTTTTCTTTATTTTCACGATCATCCCCAATTATTTTTTAAATGCTTCAGGGAATGAGAAATTTAGTTTGAAAATGGTGCTCTCATTTACAGGATTAAATATGATGGGTATTTTGCTAGGTTTTTTCTTTTACCAAACCACTATTGCCATGTTAGTTGGCTTAGTAGTAACAACTATTGTAGGTATGTATTGGTACCATCTGAATATTGTCATCCAATTTGATTCGTCCAAGCAACAACGACAATTAAAATTATTGTTGTTGTTCACCCCTTCCCTTTTGGGCAGTGGAACCGCCTTTTTTGATGTATTGTATTTGCAATTATTAGCCTTTGCCCTCTGTCTTATTAGCCTTTATTTTGTATTTATTCGCAATCCACTTACTAATTTTAAATTATTACTACAATAAATCCAGCACTAAAAATATCGTTTCGAATCATCGTTTTGATTTTCTTTTTCAATAAAGTACTGCTCCCTTTTGGGCTGCAATATTCTATTTTATTGACCCCTTTTTTTATTTACTACCTACACCAAAAAGACGGGCTTAACAAGCTTCGTTTGCCCTTTATCTTGCTTGGAATTTATTCCCTAATTCACCTTTGTATAGGAGTGGTCATCAAAGATTTCATGATCTCTACTACGATCATGGTCAGCCTAATTATATACGTTGCTACCTTTTTCCAATATTACAAATCATCCATCTACGTTGATGCCATCATCAAAAAATTGACGCAACTCAACTTTGGATTTACCTTACTAGCCTTACTCTCTCTTATTAGCAATCAATTTGTTGGTATTTTTTGGTATTTAGTGCCCTTTACAGCAGGTTATCAAGTTATCCCTAGGTTGAAATTATTTGAACTAGAGGCTTCTCATTATTCACTAATGCTTCTGCCGCTGTTCTTTTATTATTTTTGGTTGGTTTTAAAAAAATTAGATCGGACTAATGTTCTATTGTTTTTATCGCTTGCCTTAAGCTTGACGCTTTCTTTTTCTTTGGGAGTTATTGCGGTTGTGGTACTCTCCATTAGCTTAGTTTTATTAATCCATGCCCTGCGTTTTATACGTTTTAAGGCAACTAGAAATAAATTAGGTGGACTGATCCTAATCGCTGGGCTAGGGTTATTCTTGTTGTTTATTCTTTTTCCCGACAATCCTCTCCTATTTAGAATTCATAATATTTTGAGTGGAGCAGACACCTCAGGACGAGGGCGAACCTATGAAGCCTTTGAAATTGGATGGCAAGTACTTCAGGTCAATAATCCGTATTTTGGGATTGGCTTGGGACAATTTAAGATCATAGGTCGTGAAATTTTAATCTACTATTATCAATTTTCGGGAACGCCACAAGTAGCGAGATTGCCCAATTGCATGGCAGAAACCCTAGTTGTATATGGAGGAATTGGGTTTGCACTAAAACTATTGTTCCAATGCTTTTTGTTCCTTAAATTCAAGGTCTACAATAACATCTATCAATTGTCTCTTTTTCTAGGCATTTTTATTTATCAATTTACTGGAAGTTATCTATTCAACAGCATGGAATACATCATTTGGGTAATGGCGATCTACCCAAAATTCAGTTCATTTCATTGCGCACATTATTTCAAATCATGAAGGTATTATTTGTAAGTAGACCCACTATTTTTTCTATTCCAGGTGGAGATACCATTCAAATGCAATTTACAGCTAAATATCTACGTCAACTAGGCGTAGAAGTGGACATTTTATCGGATTCTTTAACGCCTCAGTACGAAGAGTATGATTTGGTTCATTATTTTAATATAACACGCCCTGCTGTTATATTAGATAGCATTAGAGCCAGTTCAAAACCCTATATTTTATCTCCTATTTTTGTAGATTATGGCTTCTATCGGCATTTGAACCAAAAGAAACTTTTCTGTTTTTTGACTAGAATGTTTGGTTCAGATGGGATTGAATATTTAAAAACAATTGCCAAACATCTTTTTAAAGATGAAAAAATTCCATATATCCCTTATCTTTGGTTAGGTCAAAAAAAAAGCATCCAAAAAATATTAAAAAATGCAGCTTGTCTTTTGCCCAATTCATTAAGTGAAAATGCTAGATTACAGGCTAGTTACCAAGTAGAACGTCCCTTTACGGTTATTCCCAATGGGGTCGATCTCAATAAATTTAAGACAACAGCTAAGCCCATTCGACAAAAAAAACAATTAATTTGTGTAGCGAGAATTGAGCCAATGAAAAACCAATTGAATTTAATTAAAGCAAT
Source organism: Aureispira anguillae (assembly GCF_026000115.1). Taxonomy (GTDB): domain Bacteria; phylum Bacteroidota; class Bacteroidia; order Chitinophagales; family Saprospiraceae; genus Aureispira; species Aureispira anguillae. The sequence goes on along the minus strand of NZ_AP026867.1, from coordinate 453,669 downwards.
TCAAGGATCAGATTACCAGCTTAAAATCATTGGAGACTCTGCGCCTAATCACAACAATTACTATCAAGAATGCAAAAAAACAGCAGGTGAAAATGTAGAATTCATTGCTAGAATTCCTCAAGAAGAATTGGTTGCTCATTATTTAACAGCAGAGGTACATATTCTTCCTAGTTGGTTTGAAACAACAGGCTTAGTTTCTTTAGAAGCAGCTTATTTGGGGTGCAAAGTCGTTATTAGCCCAAAAGGTGATACCAAAGATTATTTTAAAGACTATGCTTATTATTGCCAACCCGATTCCCCCGAATCAATTAGAGCGGCAATCGATCAAGCTGTAGAAGCTGCCTATAGCCCCCTTTTAAGAAATTTAATTATAAAAGAGTATAATTGGCAAAATGCGGCAAAGCTAACTTATACCGCTTATTCAAACATATTAAACACAAAGGGATGAAAATTGGAATTATAGGAACGAGAGGAATTCCAAATAAATACGGTGGTTTTGAGCAATTTGCCATGTACTTTGCCGAATATTTGGTGCAAGAAGGCTTTGAAGTAACGGTTTACAATTCTTCCGATCATCCCTATCAAGCCAATTCATGGCGAGGGGTTACGATCCAACCCATCTTTGATCCAGAACGTCATATAGGGACATTTGGTCAATTTGTTTATGACTTCTTATCCATCTTAAACAGCCGAAAAAAGCACTATGATGTAATTTTTCAACTGGGTTATACAAGCAGTTCTATTTGGGGCTGGTTGTTCCCCAAAAAAGCTCGGATCATTACCAATATGGATGGTCTTGAGTGGAAACGCACCAAGTACAATAAATGGGTGCAGGCGTTCTTAAAAACAGCTGAAAAATGGGCTGTGAAACAAAGTGATTGCTTAATCGCTGACTCTATTGGTATCCAAACTTACCTAAAACAAAAGTACCAAGCCGAGTCGGTTTACATTCCTTATGGAGCTACTGTTTTTGAGGATCACAATAAAGCTGTTTTGGCAAATTATTCCTTAAAACCTTTTAGTTATAATTTAGTCATTGCAAGGCTTGTTCCTGAGAATAACGTTGAAACAATCATTAAGGGGCATCTTGATAAAAATAGTACTCCGCTTTGTATTATTGGGAATTTTAACAACAAATATGGCTTATCTTTGGTCAAGAAATATAATCAAAAAGTAATTTTCTTGGGTGCTATCTATGATATTAACCAATTGAATAACTTGCGTTATTATTCTAATTTGTATTTTCATGGGCATTCTGTTGGAGGTACCAACCCCTCTCTGTTAGAAGCAATGGCTTGTAGTTGTTTAATTATAGCCCATGACAATCCTTTTAATCGAGCGGTATTAGCACAAAATGCTTATTATTTTACATCAGAAATGGATATTCAAGCCCTTTTGGGGCTGAATCGCCAAACAGAACAAACCAAAATAACCAACAATCTGCATAAAATAGAATCTGTATATAGTTACGAACTTATACACCAACAATTAAAAAATTTGATTAAAAAAGTTGCTAAAAAAAATAAATAGAGAATGGGCTGTAACAATAGGTTCTGCATTAGTATTTATTACCCTCTCTTTATCTTCCCCACTTAATGTCATCACGCTATACAGTCTTGGGTTGTATAGCCTGTATCAAATTGTGGCAAAACGAAAATTTCAATATTATCATGAGTTTTCTGTTTTGTGCCTATCGTTTTTTTTATCTCATTTATTGCACTATGGGATAGATTTTAACCTTCCAACACTAAGTTATGAGTTAGAACGTAAGTTACCCTTTCTTTTTCTCCCTGTCTTGTGGATGAATTTGGCAATCAAAAACATTGCTCAATATAGAGACCGAGTCTTTTTATTGTTTAGCTATGGCATGAACATCATAGGTGCTTTTTTATTGCTTTTTGCAGGATTAGCGTTTCTACAAACTGGTGATTTTAATTCATTTTATTATCACAATTTGGTAGCCATTTTAGATGGCAATGCCATTTACTATTCTTTATTGTTTACCATCTCCTTGATTAGTTTATTTGAAGCTTATGGCAAGCAGCCTAATCGCTGGATCTTGCCCTTAACGGCATTTAATACCATTCTAATTATACTGCTATCGTCCAAGCTATTTGTTTTTATAATGGTTTTGCTGTATTTCTATTATTTTTTGCTGTCTCCCAAAAACAGGCTACTCCTAATCACCATAAGCATACTTGCTATTGGTGTCCAATTTTTGATTAATACTGAAAATATTACGAAACGATATGCCAATGTAAATATAGAGCGCTTGTGGACGTTCAGGCAGCCTGACATCAGCCCAGCTACGCATTTTGATGGATTTAGCCTACGCAAAGAGCTGTGGAGAATGGGCATGGAACTTAGCCTGCAAAATACAAATACATTTTTATTGGGCATTGGGCCTGGAGATGCACAAGACCAACTGAATGAAAAAATTCGGAGCAACAATATGTATATCGGCGAAAAAGGAACAGAGGATACAGGTTTTCTAAATTATAACTTTCACAACCAATATGTGCAAACCCTTGTGGAAGTTGGGCTGCTTGGTTTTGTTATACTAATTCTAGTATTAATTTATTTGATTCAACTCGGTCTTAAAAACAAGGATAAAAAATTGTTGTTGATCAATCTGATATTTATGGCTTCTTTTCTAACAGAAAGTTTGCTGAGTCGCCAGATTGGAATTGTTGCATTTGTAGGTTTTAACGCCCTTTTTGTAATTGAGGAAAAGGAAAAACTAGGTCTTAAGTTAAAACGTATTTTTGACCTCTTATTTTCGCTCACTGTTTTTGTTCTTGTTCTATCTTGGTTGCTGCCTATTCTATGCTTGCTAATCGTTGTGCAGAGTCGTTCTTTTCCTATTTTTAGACAACAAAGAGTTGGCTTAAATGGCAAAAAATTTATCTGTTTTAAGCTAAAAACCATGATAAACAATAAAAACTCAGATCATTTAGCTGCTCAAGTTAATGATAAACGCATTACTCCTTTGGGAAAATACCTGAGAAAATATGGCTTGGATGAGTTGCCTCAATTTTTTAATGTACTATTAGGCGATATGAGTATCGTTGGGCCAAGACCATTAATGGTTTACGAAGAGGAAAAATTCAGCAAAGTTATTCCTCATTTTTCCTCTAGATTAAGTGTAAAACCAGGCATCACAGGGTTAGCTCAGGCGCATGGGTACAAAGGCTTAGTCAACACTATATTTGATATTCGTCTACGCTACAAATTAGACTTATTATATGTTAAAAATCACAGCCTTTGGATTGATATTAAAATCATTCTTAAAACATTGATGTACCTCTTAAAACAAAAATAATTGAAAATAAAAGCAGACGTAGAACAAGCGATACAGAAGGTACTCCATTATTTCGATTTGTTTAGTTTCCCACTAACAATTCACGAAATTCACGCCTTTATTTCTGTTGAATGCACGATGGATCAAATCGAAAATTCATTAAAAGAACTCTTGGAAAAAAAAGCGGTTTTTTTAATTCAAGACTGCTATGCCCTCCATGACTCCAAAGAATTGGTCGATCGAAAAAAACAAGGGTATCAAAGAGCCAATAAAGAGTTAAAAAAAGCCCAAAAGATTGCTAAAATAATTAGCTATTTCCCCTTTGTACGAATGGTTTCTATCTCTGGCTCTCTTTCTAAAGGTTATGCCGATGAGCATTCAGACATCGATTTTTTTATCATTACAAGTGCACAAAACCTATGGACCTGTAGAAGTCTATTGCATATCTTCAAAAAATTTACCTTCTTGGTGAATATGCAACATAGTTTTTGTATGAATTATTTTATCGCCGACCAGCATTTAGAAATTGAGGAGCAGAATTATTTTACAGCAATAGAACTCAATACCCTAATTCCCCTAGTTGGTTTTCATTATTACAACCAATTATTAGCTGCTAATACATGGACAAAAAGTTACTTGCCCAATGCTGTCATTAATCCTCAAGAGGTTCCCCTTGCCAATTCTACAGGGATAAAATGGCTATTCGAAAAAATATTGCAATCCCAGCGATTGAATCACTTTTTCATGCATTTTACCGACAAAAAATGGCAAAAAAAATGGGCAAAAAGAGGAATTAGTACCGAAAACTATCAATTGGCCTTTAAAACCAACCTCTATGTTTCTAAGAATCACCCCTCCAACAACCAAAAAACTATATTGGAACAATATGCCAACAAGAAGAACAAAAAACATATTTTAGTTCTTGGAGGAACGGGGTTCATTGGCAGCCACTTTTGTCAACAATTAAGTTACTTTGACCCTAAGCAGTTTCATATCCACTTATTAATTCGTGATCAAACAAAGGTAGCAAACTACCCAGCCCACACTACTGTATATTATGGTGATCTAAAGACATTCAATTGGAACAAACTCCACCATTTTCCCGATTACGTTTTCCATTTTGCTAGACTCAACTCTTCAGCAGGAAAATGGGGTCGAAAACTAGCCGCTCGCAATGGAAAAAAAGCCAACAATAGATTATTAAAGTTCTTAAAATCGAAAAAAGGAGCCGTTCAAGTGATTTATTTGTCAGGTAGCTTAATGTATGGCAATCATCTCGCCCCCATCACAGAAAGCACAGGGTTAAATCCTATTAGTTTTGCCAAGGAATATATTGCTGCTGAAATGCCTTTTTTAGAAGCTCAAAAAGAAGTCAACAATTTAAAAATAACACTTGTAAGAGTGCCTTGGGTCTTAGGTAATGGCTCTTGGTTTAGTGCCTTCTTTAAACAACACATTGCCAAACATCGACAAGTACCACAATACGGTAATGGGCAAAACATCATGTCTTTTATCACTGTCAACGATTTGGTTGCCTGTCTGCTTAACCTCATTCATCACCCTTATAAAGACACCATTAATCTATCCTACGCTACCCCACTTACCCAAAGCGACTTTGTACAACTAATTGCTCAAAAAGTAAATCTGCCGATTGACCAAATTCCTTTAGAAAAATCATTTGAACGAGCTATTGTAGAAGCTTTTGAATGCAATATCAACCTGAGTAGTAATTACACCGACTTTGACCCCATTCTAAAACAACAGCAACTAGAAGTAGTCTTAGAACAAGAATTAGGGCTTATTCTTAAAAACATATAAAGAATATTCACCTAGGTTCCAAAATGGTGTTTTTTGGAGTAATTGATCTACTTTCCACAAAAAATTACAAAGCTTTGGATACTTTACATTAATTCGATTCTCGTACCAAGCAGGAAAGAAAATACTATACCCTCTTTTTTTGACGATTTCAAATTCGTTAAAATATCGTTTTATTTCTGAATACGAATAGCACTTACTCGCTAAAAATTTACTAGGAGAATACCCCCCCCATGTTTTCCTCAAACGTTGTACGCTGGTTTTAAATCTTAGTTTTAGTAAAGGCTTTAGAATAGCCATTAAATACCATTTATTGACAAAGGTAAGCACCATTTTTCCATCTGGCTTCAACGACTTTTTAAGCAAGCCCTGTACTTCTGCTATTTGCTCTACGGTATTTAATGCTCCAAAGTAAACGTAAATATGATCGAACTTTTTATCGTCAAAAGCTTGGGCTATGTCCTCAACAGATCCTACTGCAAGCTGAACATTTTGAATATTCTTTAGGGCGACTTGTTTTTTTGCCCAATCGTGCATTCCCTCCGAAATATCAATACCAAATACTTCTGCATCTGGATTTTTTTCGGCAAAATAAATGACATCTAAACCTGGACCATAACCAATTTCAAGTACCGACTGAAATTTATAGTTATTCGATTCTTCTCGAAAAGAGTTTCTAATTCGTTGCAGGGTAATATTTTCCCAATACCTCGATTCAAAGTTTTCAGAATCTATATCATAATATGCTTTTACCTCCTTGTAGTACTTGCTATCCATTCTATATGTATAAAAATTAATTTGAATCTCTAAGTTAGCAATAAAAATAAGATTTTAGAATGACTTGCTTACTTAGCAGCTAAGTTTAGTTTAGGCAGTACCTTACATTTGTAGAGCATACTGCCTAAAACTTACGGTCATCGCTTCTATTTTAACAAGGTGCGAATAGATTCCACCAAATGATCCAAATCATCCAAAGAGGTATAAATATTAGGCGAAATGCGGACGCCCTTTGCCCCTTCTACTTCGCTGCGGGTGTGATGTATTCTATAGTTATGCTCCAATCGATGAGAAAACTTAAAGCTATCCCCCTCTTTTATATCAAACAAAGCAATTGCTCCTGCGTATTGTGGATCAAATGAGGTATAGAATTGAATTCGTTCATCTTCCCTCAATTGCTCTGCCCAATAATTTTTGAGAAACCTCAACCGAGCCTCTTTCAGTTCTATTCCTATATGCTGATGAAATTCGATGGCAGTATGAATAGCCTCTTCCTTAGCAATAGAAATGGTTCCTTTGTGTTCAAATTTTTCTATACTTGATGTTTGTTTTACATCAGATGGAAACATAGACCAAATTTTTGAAATCTGATCTCGACGAAGATATAGCATCCCTGTACCAATAGGAGCGCAAAGCCACTTATGCAAAGAGGTTGCATAGGCATCACAATTTAAGTCTTCAATACGAAAATTAATATGTGCCAATGAGTGTGCTCCATCAACCAAACTAAAAATGCCTTGATTTCTAGCCTTTGTACAAATTTTGGCAATAGCAGCTGTTGGTATAATCTGTCCTGTCCAATTGATAATATGTGTTAAATGTACCAATCGAGTTTTTGAAGTAAATTTGGAGATATATCTATGTATAATTTCCTCTTGGTTCTCTATAGGAGCTGGCAAGGTCACCCAAACTAGCTTCAACTGATAACGTCTTGCCAGTTGTTCCCAGCCCACTTTAACAGTAGAATAATCATGCTTAGACAACACAATTTCATCTCCTGCTTTCCAATCTATCCCCAAAATAACTGTATTAATTGCCTCTGTTGTATTATACATCATCGCAACCTCTTCAGGTTGACAGCCTCCCAACTTTGCCAACTTTGCTCTCAGAATTGATCTATTTCTTGGGAAAACACGCCCAATGTAGCGAGAAGGCATTTCATTAATAAGTCCTAAATATTTTTTTTCAGCCTGCTGAACAATCTCAGGCTGGGGAGAAACACCACCATTATTGAGATTAATATAACCTTTAGAAACGGTATAAGCAGCCTGTACTCGTTTCCAAAGTTCTTCATTTTTGGTGGCTTCACCTAGATCCATAGTATGCAGTTGATCAATACTTTCGGTAATTTCTTCGGCAAAGACTTGCTGACTAAGCCCCTGTAAAGAACAAAAAGTACTGCCTGCTATCATTTTTTTGAAGAAAGATCGTCTACTGTCCATCATCATTCATTGGTTTTGGGTTTTAAAATTTAATTATAGTATTTACCTTAAGTTGTTAGCATTAAATAAAGGGCATTTTTTTTCCATAAAACACCTAGATTATTTAAGGGGAAGTACTAACATCTATAAATGGCCTCCAGCTTCTACACAATTGTTTAATTTTATTGCTAAATTTGTGCAGCTTGAGATATCTTTTATAAAAATTGGACAGTACTTAAGCTTATACTACTCTAAAATTACGAAATACATACTAATAACTGTAAAAGATCCTACAGTTATATTAAACAATGACGATAATTAACTTATGAATATTTTTAAAAAGCATAGCATTCAGGTTATATATGAAGATAACCATTTAATTGCTATTAATAAACCTGCGGGTTGGTTGGTACAAGGTGATGAAACAGGTGATTTGCCACTAACCGAATTTGTTAAGGATTATATTAAACGACGTTACAACAAACCAGGAGATGTATTTTTAGGAGTTATTCACCGTTTAGATAGACCTGTAAGTGGAGTCGTTGTTTATGCTAGAACCAGCAAGGGTTTGGCAAGAATGAATAAATTATTTCAAGATCGACAAGTTCAAAAAGAATATGTTGCCGTAGTTGAGCATCGTCCAGTAGAATTAGAGGACACCTTGGTTCACTATCTATCGAAGGACAAAAATCGTAACGTTACCAATGCATTTAACAAACAGAAATACAAAAGTGCTAAACGTTCAGAATTGTCCTATCAATATTTAGGAGGACTAGCCGATCATCATTTGTTACGTATCCTGCCTATTACAGGTCGTTCTCACCAAATACGAGTTCAATTGGCTAGAATTGGTTGCAATATTCGTGGCGATAAAAAATATGGCGCTTCCAAATTCAATACTGATCCAGGAACCATTCATTTGCATGCTAACCGACTATCTTTTATCCACCCTGTAAAGAATGAGCCTGTCACTATTGAAGCTCCTCTCCCAGAAAAAGATCAGGTATGGCAAATGTATGCTCATATTGTTGAAGAATTGTAGCAGCTCCTTGGAGCTTGTTCCTATCATAAAAAAAGAAGAGGCTGTCGGAATAAATTTCCGACAGCCTCTCATTTTTTGCACGAACTAATAATTAGAACGTTGGACAGCCTAAACGGCGACCTCTTTTTTGGCAAAGTGTCCATACATAAGACAACTCAAATGCTCCATTTCCATTTGTTGCAGCAGCCAATTGAGATACATTTATATCATAGCTAAGACCAATACTAGAGCTACCAAAACGCAAACGCAACAAAGCAATAATTGCATCAACGCCAAAAGTTGCATTGGTATTTGTATTCGTACCCGTATTTACTTGCGCATGATTTGCTCCACGAACATAAGCTCCAATAGTAAAAGCTTGGTTAGACTGAGCTCTTTTGCTAAAATCAAATTTTAGCCCAGTACCTACATTTAATTGCGTAGAAGGTCCTTGAACCATCACTGCAAAATTAGGTACAATTGCCAAGCGTCTGGCCAAACGAGCCTCAGCACCACCATGAATTGTAAATCGAGTAAACAAAGGCTCTGAACCAGGATTCATAAATGATAAGTTCGCCTTTGTTAAATGTTGGAAACCAATCCCTGCATAAACATTGCTTTTATTGTCTTTATCTAAAGCACTAAACCACAACAACCCAGCACTTAGATCGGCTACTGCTAAACTGCTATTGTAAACAGATTCATTATCTGGCAAAGAACCATTAAAATTTGTTCCATCCCAATTAGATCCCCAACGCAATTGATCAATACGGATGCTGCGTTGTACAAAACCAAACTGCCCACCAGCAACTAGATAATGCTCATTAGAACGTCTTCCACCTATTTTTTTCATATAAGAACCAGATAAACTAGCCTGTATAGAAGTAAATGCAGAAGCTCCTGCTCTATCGACCCAAACAGATAAACCAGCACCTACATAATCGTGTTTGCCAGCATTAAATTTCCCTTCGGCTCCTAGTCCAAATGTATTAAAAGCATATTGCCCAGCAGCACTTGCCCACTGATTTCTATAAATAGCTGACACTCTCATCTGACAACTCATTACCCCTGTTGTTGCAGGGTTTAAGGTCAAATTGGACACATAGAACTGTGAAAAGTGTACGTCCTGTCCCTGTACGGGATTAAGGTTAGCTATAACAGCTATAATAATAAATGTAAAGAATTTCCCTAATTTCATAATCTCTTGATTTTTATCCTTTTGGGAAGGTAGATTGTGCTAAACAAACCTACTATTTATTTTAATTTACTTAGTCCCCAGCAGTTCACTGAGTTTTACTTTAATATAACTTAATTCGCTCAATCTTTATTGTATAAAAATAAGGAGCTGCCACCGTTTTGACAGCTCCTATTTTATTTATTATTTGATTAAGGTTACATCACCTTTGCGAATAACAGTTTCTCCATTGGTCAACTCAATTTCAGCAAAGTAAACAAATACTGCTGGATTCATTGGTTTTCCATTAAAGTTACCGTCCCATCCATTGGTAGGATCAATACTATTTGGTGCGAAGTCTTCTCCAATATGAACTAACTCACCCCATCTATCAAATACCATGAACGATTTAACTCTGCTCACATCACTAGAACCATAAACCGTAAAGATATCGTTGGTTCCATCACCGTTTGGTGAGAAGGCATTTGGTACGAATACCGTTTGCTCTTGGTTTACTTCAATTGTTACAACTGAGCTATCACCACAACCATTGTTTAATGATAATACAAACTGCATATCTGTGTAGAAAGTATCAGGTGTGAATCCTTCTAATGCAGAAGTACCCGTCATCAATAAGGTCATGATTCCTGTATTAGGATCTAGTTGTGACCAAGAAACCAAAGAACTATCAATTCCTGTATTGTTAATCGTTCCGTATAGATCTACTGTTTCGCCCATATTAATGGTTTGATCCATGAATGCCGTTACAATGTAATCAATCGTATCACGGATGACAACGTTCTCTGTGGAATCCAAACAACCGTTTGCATCTTGTGTGTACACCGTATAGATACCAGCTGCCAATCCTTGTCCTAGTATTGCATCCGAGCCATAAGGACCAGTAGAAGCAAAAGAGTACAAGTATGGAGGCGTTCCACCTACTACCGAATCTATTGTTATAATTCCATTCGTACTATCAGCACAACTAATCGTGTTACCAGTATAAGCACCTGTTACAGGTTGAGAAGGCTGGTGTACATAAATAGTATCGCTTGCTGTACATCCTACGGTATCTGTAATAACCACAATGTATGGTGTAGAATCTGCATTTATTGAACTAAGACCCATTGCGTAGCTATCGGTTGCACCATTGCTCCACAAGAAGCTTACTAAGTTAGAATCTCTACCATTAATAACTGATGATACAGCTCCGTCGTTATAATTATAACAACTTACATCTTGAATAAGACTTGCTGTAACCGTCAAGGTATCTGGACGATCTAAGTAAGCTGGGAAAGTATCTGTACATCCAACAATATCCGTTACAATCACATAATAAGTGAATGCAGTATCAATTGTTCCGTTTCCATCTACATCATATACGTTCCCTGTCAAACCTGTTGCCGTTTGGTTCGTGTTAAAGATAACACCATTTTGATCTGAGAACCATTCATAATTAAATCCACCATTAGGACTAGTAGCATTTGCTGTTGCTGTACCATCTGCCTCTCTGAAACAAGACTCATCTGTAGTAGTAGTAAACCCAGTAATGTCACTGTTACTACCCAAATCAATCGCATTTACACCAAGACAGTGGGTATAGTTGGTATCTCTAACAACGATGTCGTAGAAACCACTCGCCAAGTTGCTAAAGGTAATTGGATTCGTTCCTCTAATAAAGGTCGTACCTCCGTCAATTGAGAATTCATAAGCATCCAAAATACCATTTATAGCAGAAGGTCCACCCGTTGCCGTTAGAACAACTACTCCGTTACTATCGCTACAAGTTGCAGGCGTAGAAGAAGTAATAGATACTGTAATTGGAGCAGGTTCAAGAACAACTGTAGAAGCAGTTGCCGTACAACCGACAGAATCTAGAACTGTCATGGTATAAGTACCCGCTACTAAATTAATCAAGGTATCAACACCTGTTATTGGTCCATTTGGTCCAGTCCAAGATACAGTATAACCAAAGCCAACTGTAGATGGAATACCACCTGTTACTGTTGCCATCACTTGTCCATCAGCTAAACCAGAACAAGAAATATTTACAGAATCAAGATCCATTACGATTGGGCTTCCATCTGTAAGTACCACAGGCACTGTTGATGTACATCCATTCGCATCCGTTACGGTTACTGTATAGCTACCAGCAGGCAATGTAGTAAAGATACCTGTTGCATTAGATGTTTGACCAGGAGCGCTGATGTCATAAGTGTAAGCTGGTGTACCACCTGTTGCACTTACTTGTACAGCACCTGTCGCTGTTCCATTACATCCTGCATTGATAACCGTATCGACAGCTAAGACAATAGCCGAAGGCTCAACCACTGTTACTGAAACAATCTCGGTACAGTTCGATACTGTATCTGTAATTGTTACAAAGTAAACTCCAGCACCTAAGTTGGTAGCAGTTCCACCAGTTTGGCTACCTGCCGCAGCATCCCACTGATAAGTAAAGAATAAGCCACCAACAGCACCACCTGTTGCGGTTACAGTTGCCGTTGCATCAGATGCACCATTACAGCTAATTTGCTGTCCGTTGTATGGTGTTAAGACATTTACAGTTCCTACAATTGGATTATCTTGTCCAACCGTCACTGTTTGTTGTACAGGACCACAACCGTTTGCATCATTTACATAAATTACATAAGTACCTTGCGTTAAGTTAGACCAAGTACTATCTGATCCAAAGGCACCAGGTACACCAGCACCAGTACTATCAATTGCATAAGTATAAGTACCTGTTCCACCAGAAGGGATAGCAGCAATGCCACCACCATTTGCACCATTACATCCTGCAGAATCTGTAGTTGCAGTCATGGTTAATGGAGTAGGTTCTGTCAAAGTAATGCAGGTATCAGCTGCACAACCATTTCCATCTGTAACCGTCACACAATATGTTCCAGCACTCAATCCTGTTGCAATTGCACTAGTTTGAGCTCCTGTATTCACATCCCATAGGTAAGAAATAGTTCCTGTTCCTCCAGTATGTGTAACCGTAGCCGATCCATCAGATGCACCAAAGCAAGAAACATCAAATCCATTGTGGTTTGACACCACACTTGCTCCAGTAATATCAACTGATGCTGGCTCGTAAATTAAAGTATCTAAGACCTCTTGACAACCATTCGCATCCGTAATGGTTACTGAATAATTGGTTCCTGTTAGGCTACCTGTCAAGTTAGTGAATACACCACTTAGAACGGGGCCATTACCATCTCCAATATCATAAGTATATGGTCCAACTCCTGTTCCAGAAGTCGCTGTTACAGCAATAACACCATCGTCATCATTTGCACAAGTTTCGTTCGTTACTTGAGTAAAGACACCCGCTAAAGGAGTAGGTTCTGTTAATTGTACAGCATCTACAGCAGTACATCCATTTTCATCTGTTACAGTTACAGTATATACTGTATTTGCACATAAGCCTGTTACAGACTGAGTAGTTGCGCCACCCACTGACCATTGGTAAGTATAGGTACCAGCTAAACTTGGAGTACCTCCTGTTGGTGTAGCCGTAGCCGTTCCGTCACATGTTCCATTACAAGATACACCGTATCCGTTGTAGTTCGATGTTACCGCAGCATTTGCAATAACAGGCGTAGGTTGCGTAATTGTAATTGTAGTACTTGTAATACAGCCTTGAGCATCTCTTACATATACGGTGTAACTTCCATCACATAAGTTAGAGAAGATACCCGATACTTGATAGTTTGTACCATCAATAGAGAACTCATAACCAGGAGTACCATCAGCAGCACTCAATTCAATAACACCATCACATACTCCAGTACAAGTAGGATTGCGGAAGGTATCAATTGTTAAGATCAAAGCAGGTGGTTGTGTAATGATTTGGTTGCTCATTACAAAAATACATCCCGCAGAATCTTGAACATTTATTGTATAGTTTCCAGCAGCTAAGCCAGTGAAAATTCTAGTTGTATCATAAGATCCACCATTAAAGCTGTACAAGTATGGAGGTGTTCCTCCTACTCCATGAACAGCAATAAGACCGTCTGCTCCATTGAAACAACTTACCATAATCAAGCTATCTGCTAATCCTTGTAATTGAGCAGGCTCATTGATACGGATACAAGTTGTTGTTTCACATCCATTGGCATCTCTTACAATAACACAGTATCCAGCACCAAGCATATTTGCTGGTAAGTTCGTGTATTGTACTGTATTGGTGAAGGTAAGACCTCCATCAAATGAGTATAAGTAAGGTCCTACACCACCTGTTGCAGCTACGGTAAAGGATCCTGTTGGTTGACCAAAACATGCTACATGCGTTGTGTCAATCACATCCAATACTAAACTATCTGCTGGAGTTACTACTACACTGTCGATAGCAATACAACCTAAGTTGTCCGTTACCGTTACAAAGTAAGTTCCTCTAGACAATCCAGTTGCTGTATTCGTATTTTGAACTGGGTTTGTAGACCATTGATAATTATAAGTTGCTTGACCTCCTGTTACATTAACAATAGCAACTCCATCATTACTGCTATAGCAGCTTGTTTGAGCACCATTAAAGTTTGAAGTAACAAAGGTAGCAGTTTGTAGTTGTGTATTTTGTGTTAAGGTAACACATTCTATATGGCTACAATCGTTGGCATCAATTATAGTTATACAGTAAGTTCCAGCAGTTAAGCCAGTAAACAATCCTGTTAAACTAGTATCTGTACCTAATACATATTTGTAGCTAGGTGTACCTGTACCTACTGTTGCTGCAATTTGAATTGATCCTGTAGAATCTCCAAAACAATCAATATTTACTTGCGTAGTTGTCGCAGCCAATTGTTGAGGTTCTATCAAGATTACTGTATCAACAGCAGTACAGCTATTTTGATCTGTAATTGTTACGGTATGCGTACCAGCACATAGACCAGTAGCAGTAAATGAAGTTTGGCTTCCTGCACTTGTACTCCATAAGAAGTTATAAGTACTTCCAGGATTACCACCTGCACCAACAGCAGTTGCTGCACCATCACAAGCACCAGCACAACTAATCATCGTTCCATTTGCATAAGAAGATGTTACCGTTGTGGTATTTGTTAATTGTGGTGGAGAGATAATCACAAATGGTACAGTAACAATACATCCATTCGCATCTGTTATCGTTGCATTATAACCTCCAGCTACGATGCCAGTTACTGTTGCAGATGTGCTTACCGTTGTTACAGAATTTCCACCAGCACTATAAGTGTAAGGAGCAGTTCCTCCCGTTACAGTAAAGCTTGCTGTTCCTGTAGAATCTCCAAAACAAAGCGCATCAGTAGTACCCGTTAATGAACCAACCAATTGAGCTGGATCTGTAATTGTTACTACATCAGAAATGGTACAACCCAAAGAGTCCGTAATCAAGACAGAGTAAGTTCCTGCACACATACCTGTTACAGTTGCTGTAGTTTGTGTTGTTCCTGACCAACTGTAGGTATAAGGAGCAGTTCCTCCTGTTGCCGTTGCGGTTAAGATACCATCACAAGCTCCAAAACAACTTACATCTTGTCCGTTGTAGTTTGATGTTACTGCTGCTGTTACACTTGGCAATGCTGAAGGTTCAGTAATTGTTACTCCAATTGTAGTTGAACAGAAATTCAAGTCCGTAACTGTTACAGTATAAGTACCTGCTGCTAAGTTGCAGAACAAGCCATTATTTGCCTGAGTAACTCCTGATTGAATTGCATAAGTATATCCAGGTGTACCACCTGCTCCTGTTACATCTACACAAGCATCAGCGCCTCCAGTACAAGAGACATTGTTTTGTGTAACGATTGAAGCCGTTAATACGATAGGATCTGCTACTACCACAGAATCTACAACCGTACAACCTCCATTATCTGTCACAGTTACTACATAAGTTCCTGCGCATAGACCAGAAAGAGAATCAATTGTTGCACCAGTAGACCAAGTAATATTGTATCCAGGGATACCACCACTTACTTGTACTTTAACTGCCCCATCACATACTGTAGCACAAGAAATATCTTGTCCATTGTAATCTGAAGTTACGACTGGGTCAACCAGTAATATATTCGATGGCTGAGTGATTGTTACGGTAGCAACATCTGTACAACCATTGTTATCCGTTACTGTCACGTTAATACCTACTCCTCCAGGTAAACCAGTAGCAGTAGCCGTTGTTTGGTTACCTGCTGTAGCATCCCATAGGTAAGTATAACCTCCAATTGAAGTAGTTCCACCTGTTCCAGCTACAGTTGCTTGCCCATCAGCACCACCACCACAACTTACAGTTACAGTAGAAGCAATTGTTGCGGTTACAGAAACAGGTTCTGTTATAGTTACGATAGCAGTATTAGAACAACCACCATTGTCACTTATCGTTACTGTATAAACACCAGCACACAATCCAGTAGCAACAGGTGTTGTTTGACTACCTGCACCAGCATCCCATACAAAAGTGTATCCAGTTGTTACCGTTCCACCAGAGCCAGCAGCTGTTGCCTCTCCATCACAAGAACCATTACAACTTACATCTTGTCCGTTATAGTTAGATGTTACCGTTGCCATTGCAGATACGCCCAATAGAGGCTGTGTAATTGTTACACTAGTTACATTTGTACAACCATTGTTATCCGTTACGGTTACAGTATGTGTACCAGCACACAATCCAGTAGCAGTTGCTGTAGCTTGATTATTAGCTGAAGCACTCCACAAGAAAGAGTAACCAGTTGTTACCGTTCCGCCTGTAGCCGTTACAGTAGCATCACCATCGCATTGACCATTACAAGTTGCATTATTTGACGCTGTAATTGTTGCTGTCACAGCAGATGGTTCTGTTAACGTTACCGAAGCAGTAGCAGTACAACCATTTCCATCGGTTACGGTTACATTAACTGCTCCTACACTAGCATTTGTCATGGTATCTGTGATACCAGCTCCTGCTGTAGACCAAGCGTAAGTGTATGGTAAAGTTCCTCCTGTAGGAGTAGCTACTACAATACCATCATTGGCACCTGCACAACTTACATCTTCACCATTATAGTTAGAAGCAATTGCCGCCGTTGTTGTTAAAATAGTAGGCTCTGTAATATTTAGACAAGCTGTTACTTGACATCCATTCACATCCGTTACAGTCACACAATAAGGACCAGCAACTAAACCTGTTGCCGTTGGAGTTGTTTGGTTGCCAGCAGCAGCATCCCATAAGTAAGTGTAGATTCCTGTTCCTCCATTTGGAAGTACAGAAGCAGTACCATTTGCACCACCATTACAACTTACATTCGTTTGTGTATCAATAGTAGCAGTCAATACAGGTGGTTCAACTAAGTTGAAACAAGCTGTATCTCTACATCCATTTGCATCGGTTACAAAAACACAGTGTGGGTTACCAGCAGCAGCTAAACCAGTAGCTACATTGGTTACCGATGGATTAGAATTCCAAGCAAAAGTATAAGTACCTGCTCCTGTTCCACCTGTAACTACAGCCGTCAATTCACCATCCGCTGCACCTGCACAAGATATTTGTTGACCATTATAATTAGATGTCGCTGTAATTGTTGTAGCTAATCCATTAGATGGCTCTGTAATAATTACTGTTGTTACAGCTTGACAACCGTTATCATCTGTAATCGTTACATTATAAGAACCTGCACATAAATTAATCGCAGTTGCTGTAGTTTGGTTACCAGCGGCAGCATCCCATAGAACACTATAAGCACTCACTGCTGTTCCACCAGTACCAGCTACAGTTGCTGTACCTGTACATTCTCCAAAACATGCTACGTTACTTGTTGTTGCAATTGTTGCTGTTACCTGAGTAGGCTCAGTAATTGTAATGCAAGCAATATCAGAACAACCGTTGTTATCGGTTACCGTCACACAATGTTGACCAGCGCCAACACCTGTAAGTGTATCATTAATTGATCCATTAGACCATAAGTAGCTATAAGGAATACTTCCTCCTGATACAGAAACACCAACTATTGCGTCAGTAGCACCATTACAACTTACATTTGCTCCATTATAGTTAGACAATACAACCAATGCAGCATTAATATTCGTTGCAGGCTCGCCAATAATCGCAGCAGCTGTAGTAGAACAACCGTTTGCATCCGTTACCGTTACTTGATAAGGACTTGTAGCAGCAGCTAAACCTGTTGCGGTTGGCGTTGTTTGTCCTCCTGCATTAGCATCCCATAAATACGTATATCCTGGGCGACCACCTGCTCCAGTAACGGTAGCCGTTCCTGTTGCTGCACCTCTACAATCTGCATCTGTAGTAGTTACGCTTGCTGTTACAGCAATTGGGTCTACTAATGTTACACAAGCTGTATCCACACAACCTAAAGAATCGGTTACGGTCACACAGTATGTTCCATCAGGCAAACCTGCTATAGCAGCAGTAGTTGGTCCATGAGTCCAAATAATACTATATGGAGTTGTACCGCCAATTATTGTTACTTGCGCAGCTCCTGAAGAATCACCTGCACACAATACTGGAGTAGTAATTGTTGCTCCTGCTACTAATGCAGCAGTAGGCTGACCAATTACAGCAATTGCTTGTGATGTACAACCATTTGCATCCGTTACAGTAACAATATAAGAACCCGCAGCTAAACCTGTTGCAGTTGGCGTTGTTTGCCCTCCTGCAGAAGCTTCCCACAAGTAACTATATCCACTTGTTCCACCCGTCGCAGTTACAGTAGCACTACCTGTGCTGTCTCCTTGACAAGCTACATTGTTTGTTGTAGTAATCGTTGCTGTTACTTGAGTAGGCTCTGTAATCGTTACACAAGCCACATCAATACATCCATTATCATCCGAAACAGATACACAATAAACTCCTGCAGTAACAGCGTCTAAGGTATCGCTTAAAGCACCCGTTGTCCATACATAGCTATAAGCACCAGGCACTGCTGTTGTACCACCAGTTGCGCTAGCAACAGCTTGACCATTACTTGCTCCAACACAAGATACTTGTGCTCCATTATAGTTAGAAGTTACCACAGCACTTGCAACAACACTTGTTGCAGGTTCAGATATAGTAACACTAAATCCTGTTATACAACCATTCGCATCGGTTGCAGTTACACCATAAACTCCTGCACACAATCCTGTTGCTGTTGCCGTTACTTGGCTACCAGCAGCAGCATCCCATAGATAAGTATATCCTGGTATGCCACCAGATGCAGCAACTGTTGCAGAACCGTCACATCCTCCATTACAAGAAGTAATTGTAGAAGAAACTAAGTTTACAGTTACTTGTGTTGGTTGTGTCAACGTTACACAAGCTGTATCTATACATCCTAATGAATCCGTTACTGTAATACAGTAAGTACCATTAGATAAATTATTAATTCCTAAAGTAGTTGGTCCATGTCCCCAAATTTGAGTATAAGGTCCTGTTCCACCAGATATTGTTGCTAAAGCAGCTCCTGAAGAATCACCAAAACATTGTATTGCTGTTCCTCCTGCATATAGAGAGGTTGTAACAGCATCTACATCCAATGGTCCCGCAGGTTGAGTTACAACCACTACAGCAGCACCAGAACATCCGTTGGCATCCGTTACCGTTACGGTATAAGAACCTGCACTTAAACCTGTTGCCGTTGCCGTAGTTTGGCTATCCGCAGCAGCCTCCCATTGATAATCGTAAGGAGCAATGCCACCAGTAGCTGAAATTGTAGCAGCACCTGTTGAGTCACCAAAACAACTTACATTAATAGTAGTATCAATATTAGGTGTAATAGCTGCTGGCTCTGTTAAAGTTATACAAGCAGAGTCCATACATCCTAGTGCATCCGTAATTGTTACACAGTATTGAATATTAGCACCTAAATTATTAGCAACGGCTGTTGTTTGACCAGAAGCAGCACCATTCCATTGGAAAGTGTATCCTGGAGTACCTCCTACAGCTGAAGCAGTTGCCATACCGTCAAAGGCATTGTTACAACTTACATGTTGACCGCTATAGTTAGAAGAAACAACAACATTTGCTTGAATAGCAGAATTTGGTTCAGAAATCGATACAGTTGCAACACCAACACATCCGTTGGCATCAGCGACTGTAACGCCATAAAGTCCCGTACACAATCCTGTTGCCGTTGCCGTAATTTGATTTCCAGCAGCAGCATCCCACTGATAAGTGTATGCGATACCAGTTCCACCTGCTCCTGTTACAGTTGCAGAACCTGAACAATCGCCAACACAAGATACATTTACAGAAGAAGCAATTGTTGCTGTTACAGGAGTAGGTTCTGTAATAGTCACACAAGCTGTATCTGTACAACCAAAGTCATCCGTTACTGTTACGCAGAACGTTCCATCAGGAAGACCAACTGCTGTATCTGTAGTTTGGCTAGTAATGCTCCAAGCATATTGATAATCTACGGCAACAGTACCACCTGTAGTAGTAGCCATTGCAACTCCTGAAGAATCACCAAAACATTGTATTTGAGAACCATTATAATCTGAAATTACACTTGCTGTAACATCTACAGCTGTTGCAGGTTGCGTCAATAAGATGCATAGAGAATCTTGACATCCTGAAGCATCAGTAACTACAACGCAATAATTTCCTGCTGTTAAGCCAGCAACTACAGCAGTAGTTCTGCTTCCAGCCGCAGCATCCCATTGATAAGTATATCCTGGTGTACCACCTGTTACGCCTACTGTAATTTCACCTGTAGAATCGCCTCTACAAATCACATTAACAACAGAAGTTGCTGTTATCGTTAATGCAGAAGGCTCTGTTACGGTTGCACATGCTGTAGCAACACATCCTAAAGAGTCAGTAGCCGTTACACAATACGTTCCTGCTGCTAAACCAGTAACAGTAGTAGTAATAGCACTACCAGCTGCAGCATCCCAAACATAATTAATTGTTCCAGATCCGCCAGTTCCAGCAGTTTGAACAGCTCCATCATTTCCTCCAGCACAACTTACAGAAGTAAGTTCACTAGCTGTTAATGCCAAAGCACTTGTAGGTTGTGTTAGTGTTACACATGCTGTATTAGAAACACAGCCATTGTCATCCGTTATTGTTACGCAGTATGCAATATTAGCTTTCAACCCTGTTGCAGTTGCAGTAGTTTGGTTTCCAGCATTGGCATCCCATAAGAAATTATATCCAGAAAGTGCCGTACCACCAGATCCAGTTGCTGTTGCCGTTCCTGTAGAATCACCAAAACAATTTACATTAACAGTCGAAGTAATCGTTGCTGTTACCGCTGTTGGTGAAGTAATAAGAACAGAATCAAACGCTGCACAACCTAAAGAATCGGTCACCGTTACATAGTGCATTCCAGCTCCTAAGCCAGTAACAGTAGCTGTTGCTTGACCACCAGGAACACTTGCACTCCAAGTATAGGTATATCCACTCACTGCAGGAACTCCACCAGATGCAGTAACCGTAGCACCACCATCTGCTGTTCCGAAGCAAGAAGTATTTGAATCAACACTCATTCCTGCAACAACAATAGCAGCAGCAGGCTCTGTTATATTAACACAGGTTACAGCCGTACAACCATTTGCATCGGTTACTGTTACACAGTGATTTCCTTGTGGTAATCCAACAACAATAGCATTTGTTTGACCATTGTCCCACAAGAAAGTATAACCTGTTGTAATTGTTCCTCCATTAGGAGTAACCGTAGCTGTTCCTGTAGAGTCTCCAAAACAGTTTACATGAGTTACTGTTAAAGGATCTATTGTTGCAGTTACTACAGAAGGATCTGTTACCGTAGCACATGCTGTAGCAACACAACCTAAAGAATCTGTAATTGTCACACAGTATACACCTGCACCTACTCCCGACAAAGTATCGTTGTTAGGACCAGCTCCTCCCCAATCGTATGTAAAGTTTGCTGGATTACCAGATCCTCCACTAGTTGAAGCAGCAACCATTCCGTCTGTAGCACCAACACAACTTACTTCTGCACCATTATATGGAGTTAATGTAGTTGCACCTGCATTTAAAGCAGCAGTTGGCTGGCTTAGCGTAACACAAGTTGTAGCGGTACAATTATTATCATCTGTAATTGTCACACAATACAATATATTCGCAGAAAGCCCTGTTGCCGTTGGCGTTGTTTGATTACCAGCGTTAGCATCCCACTGGAAGGTGTACGCTCCAAGTACAGTACCACCATTTCCAGCTGCTGTTGCAGAACCTGTAGCAGTACCAAAACAATTTACATTATTAATAGAACCAATTGTTGCAGTTACAGCGGTTGGTTCTGATATAATTAAACAAGTATCAAGAGCACAACCTAACGAATCGGTAATTGTTACACAATAAGTTCCCGCTGTTAAGCCTGTAATATTTCCTGTAGTCTGAGTAGTTCCAGACCAAGTAAAATTATACCCTGCTACCCCTGGTGTACCACCAGAAGGAATAACAGTTGCTTCTCCATCATTACCGCCATTACAAGATACATTAGAATTGATTGTAATGTTTGCTACTTGTACAGCATCTGATGGTTGAGTGATTGTAGCACAAGTAGTTGCCAAACATCCATTCGCATCCGTTACTGTTACACATTGAGCACCTGCTGGTAAGTTTGAATTGGTAACAAGTGTCGTACCATTGTCCCACAAATAAGTATAAGTAGTAATTACGGTACCTCCTGTTGGCATAACCGTAGCTTGTCCTGTTGAATCACCAAAACAATTTACATTGATTTGCCCAGCTGCTATTGCTGCAGTTAGTAATGTTGGTTCATTTACTGTCACTGTTGCTGTAGTTGCACAACCTAATGAATCGGTAACGGTAACAGTATAGTTTCCTGCACCTACTGTCAATGTATCATTAGTAGCAGCAGTACTCCAGTTATAAGTATAAGCATCACCTACAGTAAATGCTGTTCCTCCTGAACCTCCTACACTAATTTCACCATCAACTGCACCATTACAACTAACATTTTGTCCATTATAATTTGTATTAATGGTAATTGCTGCTGTAACAGCTGCTGTTGGTTGAGATAAAGTAATATTATTAATAGCAGTACAACCGTTATCATCGGTTACTGTTACTTGGTATAACGTGTTAGCTGCTAGTCCTGTTGCCATTGCTGTTGCTTGACCATCGTTCCACACGAAGTCATAAGCTCCCAACTCTGTTCCACCTGCACCAACTGCTGTTGCTGTTCCCGTTGAATCTCCAAAACAAGATACATTGGTAAAGCCAGCAATTGTTGCTGTAACAGCTGATGGCTCGGTCATGGTAACACAAGATGTATCCAAACATCCATTGGCATCTGTTATTGTTACACAATATTGACCTGCTGTCAAACCTGTTATGGTCGCTGTTGTAGCAGTATTGCTCCAAACAAAATTATACGCTCCTGTTCCACCTGCACCATTTGCTGTAATTCCTCCATCATTTCCGCCGTTACACTTCACGGTAGAATCTATTGTGATGTTTGCAAATGTAAGTGGTAGAGCTGGCTCATTAATAATCACCGTTGCTGTTGTTGTACAGCCGTTTGCATCTGATACTGTTACGGTATGAGATCCATCTGGAAGATTATTATTTGTTGCTGTTGCTGTTCCATCTGCCCATAAATAAGTATAAGCACCTGTTCCACCTCCTGCAGTTACCGTTGCGGTTCCTGTTGAATCATCTTTACACAATACATCGCTTTGCGCTGTGATTGTTGCTGTGATTGCTGGTGGTGCTACTAAGGTTACAGAAACTGTATCTTGGCAACCTAAAGAGTCCGTTACCGTTACCATATATGTTCCAGCTCCGATATTAGACAAAGTATCGTTTGTACTTAATCCCCAATCATAGCTATAAGGTGCTCCAACAGTATTTGGTGTTCCTCCACTTCCTGTTGCGAAGGCAGCTCCATCTGTTGCACCATTACAACTTATGTCTTGTCCATTATAAGCTGGATTAACAATTACTGTTGCTCCTACAGATACTGGACTTGTTGGTTGAGATAAAGTAATATTATTAATAGCAGTACAACCGTTATCATCGGTTACTGTTACTTGGTATAACGTATTAGCTGCTAGACCTGTTGCCAATGGTGTTGTTTGACCATCGTTCCACACAAAGTCATAAGCTCCTAACTCTGTTCCACCTGCACCAACTGCTGTTGCTGTTCCCGTTGAATCTCCAAAACAAGATACATTGGTAAAGCCAGCAATTGTTGCTGTAACAGCTGATGGCTCGGTCATGGTAACACAAGATGTATCCAAACATCCATTGGCATCTGTTATTGTTACACAATATTGACCTGCTGTCAAACCTGTTATGGTCGCTGTTGTAGCAGTATTGCTCCAAACAAAGTTATACGCTCCTGTTCCACCTGCACCATTTGCTGTAATTCCTCCATCATTTCCGCCGTTACACTTCACGGTAGAATCTATTGTGATGTTTGCAAATGTAAGTGGTAGAGCTGGCTCATTAATAATCACCGTTGCTGTTGTTGTACAGCCGTTTGCATCTGATACCGTTACGGTATGAGATCCATCTGGAAGATTATTATTTGTTGCTGTTGCTGTTCCATCTGCCCATAAATAAGTATAAGCACCTGTTCCACCTCCTGCAGTTACCGTTGCGGTTCCTGTTGAATCATCTTTACACAACACATCGCTTTGCGCTGTGATTGTTGCTGTGATTGCTGGTGGTGCTACTAAGGTTACAGAAACTGTATCTTGGCAACCTAAAGAGTCTGTTACCGTTACCATATATGTTCCAGCTCCGATATTAGACAAAGTATCGTTTGTACTTAATCCCCAATCATAGCTATAAGGTGCTCCAACAGTATTTGGCGTTCCTCCACTTCCTGTTGCGAAAGCAGCTCCATCTGTTGCACCGTTACAACTTATGTCTTGTCCATTATAAGCTGGATTAACAATTACTGTTGCTCCTACAGATACTGGATTTGTTGGTTGACTTAGCGTAACATTAGTTACTGCAGGACAAAGATAATCATCCAATACGGTAACAGAATAAGAAGTGTTAGCTGCTAGACCTGTTGCCATTGCTGTCGTTTGGCCATCGCTCCATACAAAAGTATAAGCTGGTGCTGGACTAGCAGGTGTACCTCCTGATCCCATTGCTGTAGCTGTTCCTGTAGAATCACCTGTACAAGAAATATCTTGAGTAGCAGTGATGGTAGCAGTTACAGCTGTTGGCTCAGTCAATGTTATACAAACAACAGCACTACATCCTAGAGAATCTGTAATTGTTACACAGTGTTGTCCTGCTCCCAGATTCATAGAAGAAGTGTCTGTAGAACCATTTGTCCAAGTATAAGTATAACCTGTACCGTTTGCTTGGTTTACAGTATATGGTGTTCCTCCATTTCCAACAACATGAATATCACCATTGGTTGCATTAAAACAACCTACGATTGTATCGATGTTAATAACACCCGAAACAACAGAAGATGGTTGACTAATTGTTGTACAAATGGTTGCTGGACAAGAATTAACATCTGCCACAGTAACACAATGTGCTCCTGCTGGAAGGTTGGAGTTAGTTGCTCCTGTAGAATTATCTGTCCACAAATAAGTGTAAGGTCCACCTGATCCCCCTGTACCAAGTGCTACAGCACTACCTGTAGAATCACCGTTACAAGAAACATTAGAAGTAGAAGTAATAGTCGCAACTACAGGTGCAGGAGGTACTATAGTTGCAGTATCTACTGCTGTACATCCTAGAGAATCTGTAATTGTAACAATATACATTCCTGTATCCAAACCAGTAAGTGTAGCTCCTACACCTGCGGGGCTCCATGCAAAAGCATAAGATCCTGTACCGCCTGCTCCTGTTGCCGCTACACTACCATCTGTAGCAGTAGGACAGCTTACTTGTGAACCATTATGGTTACTTGTAACTGAAGCTGAAGCTGTTAATAAAGTCGGTTCAGTTATTGTTACTGAAGCTGTTCCTATACATGAGCTATCATCTGAAACAGTAACAGTATATATACCTGCTGCCAAACCTGTAGCTGTTGCCGTTGCTTGCGCTCCTGCAGACCACAAATAAGTATATGAAGTTGCAGGGTTTCCTCCCGTTCCAAGTGCGGTAGCCGTTCCATCTGCCCCAGCATTACAAGAAACATTGGTAAAACCAGTAATAGTAGCAGTTACTGCACTAGGCTCTGTAATTGTTATACAATGTGTATTGCTACAGCTATTCGCATCAGATACTGTTACGCAGTAAACACCTGCTGCCAAGCCTCTAATGGTATCTGTTGTAGCACCAGTTGCCGTTCCGCCAGCCCAGATATAAGTTAATGCGCCTGTTCCACCTGATCCAGCAGCAAAAGCAATACCGTCAGATGCCCCAAAGCAGTTCGCATGTTCAATAATCGTAACACCAGAAGTTAAAGCTGAAACTGGTTGATTAATTGAGAAAGTAATACTATCTGTACAACCGTTATTATCTGAAACTGTTACACTATATGGATTGGTTGCTGTATTTAAGCCTGTAGCTGTAGCCGTAGTTTGATTTCCTGTATTCAAACTCCATTGGAAATTATACGCACCACCAGCTCCACCAGAACCAGCTGCAGTTGCTTGTCCAGTTGAATCACCAAAACAAGTCACACTAACACTGCTTGCAATACTTGCTGTAACAGCTGTTGGTTCTGTAATATTAATGGTTACACTATCTTGACAATTCAAAGAATCCGTAACAATTACTTGATATGGATTACCAGCTACGGATAAACCTGTTGCTGTTGCAGTAGTTTGTCCACCAATGTTCCAAAGATAAGTATATCCTGGAGAACCATTTGATCCTACTGCTGTTGCTTCCCCATCTGTTCCAGCAAAACAACTTATAGCAGAAGTAATTGATGCATTCACATCTACTCCTGTAGCAGGTTGTGTAATTGTTACACAAGAAGAACTTGTACAGCCTAATGTATCTGTCACGGTAACACAATATGCTCCCGCAGCTAGACCCGTTGCAGCAGGAGTTGTTTGTCCAGCAGCAGCAGCATCCCATAAATAACTATAAGGAGCGGTTCCCCCTGTGGCTCCTACTGTTGCGATTCCTGTTGCATCTCCATTACAATTAACATTGCTTTGTGAAGATATAGTAGAAGTCAATAAACTCGGTTCTGTAATTGATATACTAGCAGTTGTTGTACAACCATAAGTACTGTCCGTTACCAAAACCGTATATAATCCTGCTGAAGCAGGGAAATTACATGCTGTATCTGTACCTGTCGTAAATGCTACAATACCAGGACCAGACCAGCTATAAGAATAAGCTCCTGAACCACCTGCTGCATTTACGCCAATACAAGCCGTTCCTCCATTACATAGAATTGGTGAAGCCACATTAATAGCAGTTGTTAATACTTGTTGAGCATCTAAATTAATACAGAAAGTATTCGTACAACTATTATCATCAACTACAGTTACACAATAGAATCCTGTATCAATTCCTGATAATATTCCAGAGGTAGTCGTAGTTCCATTTGACCAAATATAAGTCATCAAGCCAGTTCCTCCTTGTCCCTCTACTTCTATTCTACCTGTATCATTTTGACAAACAGGATGTGTTGTATCCAAAATAGCAATTGTCAAAGGATCTGGCGTTGGAATATTAAATGTTACTACAGAAATACAACCTGAATTATCGGTGGCTGTAACAGTGTAGTCTCTAGGTGCTAAACCTGTAACAGTATAATCAACAGAAGTTGGACTAACAATACCAGGTACTAAAGTATCCCATACATAAGTATATGGTGCCGTACCATTAAGAGTACCAATGGTAACCGAACCATCGTTTGCACCTGCACAAGTTACAGCTGTAATGTTATTGGCAAATACAGTTGGCACTACTGCTGCTGGAGCAACAAAAACACAACCTGTATCCACACAACCCGTCGCTACATCTGTTACTGTTACACAGTAAGTGCCAGGTGCCAAACTAATAATAGTACTAGTAGCTACTCCATTATCTATGGTTCCGTCTGACCAAGTAAAGTTGTAAATTCCTGCTGCTGGTGTTGCAGTTGCCGTTCCATCATTGTTACAAACTACATCCGTAGAAGTCATTGTTGGATAAGGCAATTGGTTAACTGTAACTGTATAGCTAAGCGATACAGGGCAAGTCAATCTCGTTTGTCCACCATCTGTTACTACTGAATAAACAGAAGCATTGTATGTTGTGGTTGCTGTTGGGTTAACATAGACAGAATCTTCTGAAATGAACGCCAAGTTTGATGTTGGAGTCCAAATAACAGTATCATTTGCTGATAAACCTGCAATGGTTAACATGGCAGAATCACCAAAACAGATTGTCTGATTGCCACTTCCCGTAACAGCTGGAATAGGATCTACATAAAGATAAGCTGTATCAGTAGGTGTATCTCCACAACAGTCTGTAATTAAAAATAGCTCAATAGCATAAAAACCTGGGGTATTAAATTGAGTGCTAGGTACAGTCTGAATATTTCCAGGATTTGTAATAGCTCCATTAAACTCCCATCTAGTTGTATCTCCATAAATAGAACTAGCAAAGGTTGCGAAATCACCAACACACAATTGGAAGGTATCTACACCAATTACATTTGCATCACTAGTAATATCTGGTTTAAATGCTTTGTCAAATGCAATATTATGAAAACCTCTATACTCTTCTAATGCAGTTCCTGCAGGACCACCCGCAGCTGGACATCCATTACAAGTATTGTGTATAATACTGTATCGACCTATATTTCCATACTCTGTTGTATCTGCATTAAATGTACCTGTTGGAGGAGTAGAAGTTAAACCAATCGCATCATAGGTCCAATTGGTAACTGTTGTATTCGCTCCACCAATAGCAATAGCTTGAGGAGTTGCTGTTGTTAAAGGATGACTAGCAACTGTTGAAGAATCCCAAAACATTACATCTGCATTGGTACAGTTTGTATTTTCTACAAAAATAATTTGTTGATTGTATAATTCGTAGGTAGAATCTTGTGCAACAGGAACCGTTCCTGTACCACTCCAATAGATGTTAACTGCAATACCAGGTTGGCCATTACCACCAACACCACCAACACCACCAGTTCCACCAGCTCCACCAGCTCCACCATCTTGAACTTCAGTAGCAGTGCCACTACCACCAGCTCCACCGGCTCCACCAGCTCCACCAGCACCGCCAGCTCCACCAGATCCACCTAGTCCTCTAGTACCCGCAGAAACATGACAGTGTTCAATAAAACCATTGGCTCCATTAGAACATAGGTAGATACCAAAAGAAGCACCACCACCAAAACCACCAGTTCCACCTAATCCAGCGGCACCACCGCCGCCACCACCGCCACCACCGGCGCCAGTACCATTCACACATCCACAAGCACCGCCTTGGCCACCGCCACCGCCGCCGCCACCGCCGCCAGATCCACCCGATCCAGACATACCAGTAGCTCCTTGCGAACCAATTTGATAACGAAGACAACCTGTTGGCGCTCCTGCTGCTCCATCTGCACCAGCACAACCAGCTACACCATTAATACCAGGTGTACCAGGTTGCCCTATATTAGGAGCACCATTATTGGTAGGCAAACCATCGCCTAACGTATTTCTTCCTCCACCAAGACCACCAGCTACATTCGAGCCTAGTCCTGAAGCCGTAGCAGAACAACCAGAAAAAGGTGGGCTAAGCGGAGTACCCCCACGACCTGAAGACCCTCCATCATTACCATCAGCAGCATTACCACCACGGCCGCCACCGCCACCACCGCCGCCATCAACGATACCAGCAGAAGCACTAGTACCATCGGCACCTACTCCTATTCCATTTCCTAAATCAGCGTTACGACCACCGCCACCACCAAAAAGGACAGCAGCAGATCCGCAACTATTTCCACCAAAGCCACCATTTCCACCTTGGATGTTAGAATTCGTTCCATTGGGTAAACCGTCCATTCCTATACTACCATCTGTTCCAGTAGTACCACTACAACCAGTAACCCCATCGGCTCCATTGGTTGCATTTCCTGGTTCAACGTTTATCCTTGTAATATTATAATTAGATGCATTGTTCATAAAGATACCATAGGTAGAAGTACCTGGAACAATTGCATCAGCAGTAGTAATTGTTAAATCTTGTAAGCGGAAATTACTTGAACCAAATATCTCTACTGCTGTCAAGTGTCGATCTACATTTAAGACCCCACCTGCATTATTCGTAGTTCTATTAATGGTAGTCGCTCCAACTTCTGAAGTTTTTAACCATGCTTGATTTTCTAAAAATCCTCCTTCAACGGTTAAGTTGTCGGTTATATTTAGAGCAGTATCTATATTATAGGTACCTGTTGCTAACTTAATCACAGAATTATTACAAGCAGCACGTCTTAAGGCTTCTTGAATCGTTACAGGATCAAATTGTGATCCCGATGCACTTGCGGCACCTGTTGTTGATGCATAGATATTACGACATGCTGGTTCTGGCGGTACAACGCCTACTGTTAGTGTAATAATATCTGATGAAGTACAGCCCGTAAAAGGATTGGTTACTACTACACTCCATTGGTAAGTACCAGGCGCAGATGGCATGGTAATCGGAGCGGTTGCTGTTGCCCCTGTTACTGTATTAGGTACAACAGCTGTTCCTAAGGGCAGCAATTCTGTAAAGGTAAAATTCATACCTGGAGCATTCGTCGTAGCAGTCAATACTAACGGTGCATTACCACAGGCATTTATATTGTTTGGTGCAACAGCCAATGGAGGATCATCCTCTACAACAACTGTCACCTGATCTGTTGAAGTACATCCATCATTATATAGTAACGTAACGGTATAAGTAGTAGTCGATGGAGGGAATGCTTGCGGGTTAGGTATATTGGGATTGGACAAACCAGGTGCTGGCGACCAAGTATACGTCGCCGCATTTGGCGATGTGGTCGTAGCAGATAACGTTGTCGTATCTCCCATACAGATACTTACATCCGGACCTGCATCTACAGGATCATTCGGATTGGTTGTTACATTAACAATATAAGTAAAGGTATTTGAACCTACCAATGGACAAGCATCATCCTGTATGGTCACGGTAAAACGATGTGTTCCGACATCAAAAGCTGTAGGTGTCCAACAGAATGTTCCTGTTATCTGATTCCCAGAGGGTACACCTGGACCTGAAACCGTAAAAGTACTATTAGGAATAGCACCATCGTAAGTCATTGACAAAACATCTCCCGGATTTGGGGGATCCGATCCAACAATATCAAAACACAGTTGTGTACCAAAACAAGTAGAAGTAATAAAATTAACACTTCCTTGCCCAGAACCATTGACCCCCGAAAGGATTGGGTTGGCATTGTTACAGTTTAATACACGGAATTGAATATCACGCATCACAGAACCAATCAATACACCATTTCTATACTCTTCCACCAAAACGCACAAAACACCTACGTGTAATTGAGTAGGTGTAAAAGTAATCGCTCCTGTTGCTGGATCAATGGTTACAGGATCAGTTCCAAAAGGTGCTGTTCCTGAAAAACCACCTTGGTAATTAACGTTATTACCAGCAGCGGATAAACAAGGTGTTAAAGAGAACCTCAACGAATCACCGTCGTAGTCAATTGCTCCATGATTATAGAACACTTGATTTCCGACACAGGTAAATGCCGCTGGCGGATTTAAAAATACTGGCGAGTTATTGCAAGGCACCAAGTTATTATCTATAAGCCTTGATTCAATATACATGGCAGGGCTTCCTACCAATGTAGTAATCGCATTATTACGACAACACAGGCGCCAAGAAAAGGTAACATTGGTACATCCTGGAGGAAGTGTAATAATAGCAGTGTAAGTATGTTGCTCTACACCAAAAGTACCATTACCACCACCACAAGAAGATTGTTGAGCTGAACAAACAGGTGTAATATCTTGCAAGATAGTACGATTAGCAGTAACATTTCCTGCCCCACAACTTCCTGTCCAACTGATGACTTGTCTATTGGGTAAATTAATACCATTACAATCTCGATAGACATTCAGCGTCATTGCGTATTGATTTGGTCCTACACAAAGATAGGTCAAATCAGAGCCCAGTGCATGGGTCGCATTTGCGTTTTGTGTCCCTAACAAGAAAATGCCTAACATCAGAAAGATGTTAAACATCGGGACAATGAATTGTTTACAACGTAACATAGGGTATGACTGTTTTGCGTGTAAGTATAAAATTTTTAACATATTTACTTTTCTATTCTGTGAATTACCTTACCAAAGTAATACTTTGCATGAAGGTTGGATAGATAGTTTTTACAAAAGTTTAACTACTAGACATGGTATAATCTAAATATAAAGATAACGCACCTAAAAAATGATTTGTTGCCTTTGGGTTTATAGAAACTTGTTTTTTTTTGCTTTTACCTTATAAAAATCAGCCTTAGATAGATAAGGCCCATTTTATGGGTCATCAAGAATCTATTTTTTTTCTATCAAAAGTCTTAACAATCTATTAATACTAAATGTTAAGATAATGTTTGTATCTGTTTTAGACAAAAACTATATGGGAATAAAAATAAATTGAGGTGCTGGTTTTTCGAGCAGAAATATACAAAAACTATCTTTCTTTTCTTTATATAGCTTACGAAACTCGTCAATCTTTCCCAAATCTACAATTTTTTTCATCGCTAACTCTTCCAAAGTAGTTGCATTAAAAGAAAGTTTTCCATCTTCCTTGATTGGAAGCCCTATATCTACATTGGTAAAAGAAGGGAAGGCTACCAAGATTGGATAGTTTGAGACATTCTCGTCTTGAATAGTTTTAACGGTTTGGAGGAACCATTTTTGGTTTTTTTTGATTGCTACTTCTAGTGCTCCTAATATTTCTGAATCTTGCTCCAACGTTTTCACAATTATATAGATTGTTTAATAAGTAGTTTGTATATCCTTGCAAAAGTAAGGTTTAGTATTGAGAAAATAAAGTTTTTGTTTTTTCTATCTTAGTTATTTTGGATATAGTTTTATGTAATGTACTTTTGAGGGCACTAAACACTATCTCTATTTTAAGGATAGTACTAATTATATAGTATAGGAGTTAGAGAAGAAAAGATTACAATATAAATAATAATCGTTCTTTGATTCAATTGTATGGGACTTTTAATGCATTCTTTTGCTAGGCTAGTTTAGCTTTTGCAATTGCCTGTTATTATATAATTTCCATCTTTTTGTCAAAGGATCACAATAAGGATAAAACAATGAAACCAAAGTTAGTTCGTGGGACAAGGGATTTTTCGCCAGCAGTAGTCAACAAAAGAAACTATATTTTTGACACTCTAAGAAGTGTTTTTGTAAAGTATGGTTTTAATCCTTTAGAGACTCCAGCGATGGAGGAATTGAGTACACTAACAGGTAAGTATGGTGACGAGGGGGATCAGTTGTTGTTTAAGATATTGAACAATGGCGATTATTTGGCAAAAGCTAATGAAACGGCACTAAACAATAAAAACTCTAGCCAATTAACCGCTTCTATTTCCCAAAGAGCATTGCGTTATGATTTGACTGTTCCCTTCGCTCGTTATGTTGTCCTGAATAGAAATGATATTGCCTTTCCTTTTAAGCGGTATCAAATTCAACCTGTTTGGAGAGCAGATAAACCTCAGAAGGGGCGTTACAGAGAGTTCTATCAATGTGATGTAGACGTTATTGGTTCTGAATCCTTATTGTATGAAGCGGAATTGTGCCAAATTTATGATGAAGCTTTTGCTAAACTTAATTTGGGAGTGGTGATTCGTTTGAACAATCGAAAAATCCTAGATGGGCTCGCACAATATGCAGGTTATCCCAATTTGTTTACCCAAATCACTGTTGCTATTGATAAATTAGATAAAATTGGTTGGGATGGTGTGCAAAAAGAATTGGAACGTCTAGGAATAGATGAGCTTGGATTTGAAAAAGTAAAAGCGGTCATCAATGCTCCTGATATTCCTACGCTTAAAACGATCTTCGCAGGTATAGAGGTTGGCCTAAAAGGGATTGAGGAATTAGAAACAGTTCAAGCATTTTTAGAGGGTTATGCATTTAAAAACACGCTAAAAATTGACTTCTCTCTAGCTCGTGGTTTGAGTTATTATACTGGTTGTATCTATGAAGTAGAAGTAGACACCTCGATCGAAAGCCAAAAAGATATTAAGATGGGTAGCATTGGTGGCGGTGGTCGTTATGCAGATTTGACGGGTATTTTTGGGCTAAAGGACACGTCTGGTGTAGGGGTTTCCTTTGGAGCTGCTCGTATTTATGATGTCATGGAGGAGCTAAATCTATTTGAACAAATCCCTGTAAGCAGCAGCAATGTTTTATTTTTGGCAATGGATGAAGCTGCCTTAAAATATGGATTTAAAGCCTTGCAAAAAGTTCGTGCAGCAGGTATTTCCTCTACGATTTATCCCAAAGCGTGGAAATTTCAAAAACTAATGAAATATGCCGATAAGGTAAAGGTGCCTTATGTGGTTATTATTGGTAGTAAAGAAATGGAAAGTGGGGCGTTGGGCTTTAAAAATATGACAACAGGAGAACAACAATCCTTAAATATTGAAGCAATTATAGAACAGCTTAAGAGCGAATAAACGATAAAAATGGTTCTATTTTGAGTGGGTGTTTTGCATCCCCCAAAAGAGCAATTAACGAGTCAATTGGAAGCGATTAGAATGGGTCATAAAACACCACATTTTTAACGCTTCCAATTGGCTTATTTTTTTTAAGATCGATTTGGATAAACATGTCGTTCAGCATGATAAGAAGAACGAACCATTGGTCCTGACTCTACATAATCAAAGCCCCTCGCTAAACCAAATTCTTTATATTCTTCAAATACATCTGGATGCACATATTCTGCGATATCAATATGACGTTTGGTGGGTTGTAGGTATTGCCCGATTGTCAATACATCACAACCATGCGCTACCAAATCATCCATTGTTTTTAGCATTTCATCCTTTGTTTCTCCTAGACCAACCATAACTCCAGATTTGGTTCTTTTTCCAAACTCCTTGGTTCTTTTGATTTGATCTAAACTACGCTGGTACTTAGCCTGTGGGCGAACTTTTCGGTACAAACTCGCTACGGTTTCCATATTGTGCGAAACTACCTCCTGCCCTGCGCTAATCATCAACTCTAAAGCATTCCATTTGCCACGAACATCAGGAATCAAAGTTTCGATGGTAGTAGACGGAGAATACTCCTTGACTAATCGAACGGTATCAAACCAAATTTGAGCACCTTTATCTTTTAGTTCATCTCTATTCACAGAAGTAATAACAGCATGTTTCACTCCCATCAATTGAATGGCTTCTGCTACACGTTCAGGCTCGTCAGTATCCAATTCAGGAGGACGCCCTGTTGCTACTGCACAAAAAGAACAAGAACGAGTACACACATTTCCCAAAATCATAAAGGTTGCCGTTCCTTCTCCCCAACATTCTCCCATGTTAGGACAATGACCACTCTGACAAATTGTATGCAACTTGTATTCGTCTACCAATTTTCGAACCCGTTTATAGTTCTCCCCCATTGGTAATTTTACTCTAAGCCAATTAGGTTTTTTCTTGCGTTCTGCTTTTGGTTGAACGATCGGAAGTTCTATTAACATAATTTTTATTTAGTTATTAGGCTTGTTGTAGTGACAACAAAACTATTGTTTCCTACTTTATAAATGTGTTGTTGTTGCCATCAAAAAACAGAAACAACAAACAGCTAGTAGAATATTGATTATTACCATCTATGTCCTAAATGAACATTGATGTACAAATTTACGAATACTGGTGTATTTTTTTCAAAAATCATAATAGGAATTTCTTCAAAATAAAAATCAGCAGCAACCCCGATCTCTATATCTTTGAGGATACCATCAAAAGCTCCCCAATCAATCAACAAACCAGCTTTCAAAAAAAAGCCAGGATTTAAGGTTAGTTCATCCCAACCATAAGCAATTCCTGAAGGGCCATCTACTTCTTGTGGGTTCAAGAATTTGAGCATATTGGATTCATTAAATTTTTCAGCTACAAAATTCGATCGGCCTCCATTATCCCTATAAATTAAATCCAAATAATAAGGGCGTACCATTCCTAACGAAAACCCTGCACCATAGGTAAATCCAAGCGAAACTAGCCGTCTGTTTTTGGCAGAAAGATAGTATTTCTCCCCATAGCCAATTCTTGTAAAAAACAAGTTATTTTGCTTGCCATAAATAAACGATTTAGGACCTCCTCCAACAAAGGATATGCCCTCGTAGGTTTGCCTGCGTTCTTTAGGGTGTTTAACTTCGCCAAATTCAGCAAAAAAAGTCATGGTTCTTGTTGTATTTTTGACCAAACTATAAGCAGCTCTAACCTGAAAACCCCTTGTGTGAATGCCTCCCCCCACATAGAATTCATTTCGAACAGGAAGTTTTTCACTTAGAAATTTATCCTGTGTTTCTTTTTGTGCCCAACTTGATGTAGTCACTAAAAACAACAAAAGTAAATACATATAATTTATCATACTAAACGACTTTACTTTGCAACTAAAAATTAACTTAAATAAAAACTATGTTAAAATCCTTTTTACGAAATGCAAGCAAACTTAACTTGCTTAGTTTAACGATAATTTTAAGTAGAATGTTCAAGCATTATTATTTCAACACCATTCCTTGCTCATTTGTTTCGATTATTTTTTGTTGCTATTGACAATGGATTATAAAGTAAAATTACAATATTTGCGCTTTATTATCAAATTTGGCATTTAGGTGGCTTTTTAAGAATTGTCTTCCTTATTTTCCTCATAGACAAACAAAAGCACTAAGCAACTGAATCCCCTACCATTATAAAGCTTACAAAGACATCGCTTCCCTAAAAAAGCGAATCAAAAACTTTTTCTTAAAAAGAAATACGTACCTTTGCAGCGCCTCCCAGAATGAATCCCACATTTGTTTTTTCTCATAAAACACTTCTTATTAAAAGAATTTTATAACATAATATTTTACTTCTTTTTAAACAAAGGGGTAAAATAATAATAACAAAAGTAAAGGCTATGAAAGGTTTTACTACTCTTATTTTTCTCCTGATTTTGATCTTAGGAGCACCTATTTGGGTACAAGCCCAACAAACAGGTATTATTACAGGAATCATCGCAGATTCCTTGACCAAAGAATCCTTATTAGGCGTAAATGTAAGGACAGGTTCTATCGCAAGTACAAGTGACTATATAGATGGTAAATACACCTTAGAACTAGAAGCTGGCGAGCACATCATCAATTTTAGTTATTTGGGCTATGCTCCTCAATCCAAAACGGTTACAATTGAAGCAGGCAAAACGGTGGTCATGAACATTGAAATGAGCGAAGAAGCTACCATTCTTACACAGGCTACTGTAACCAGTTCTAAATTCAAAAAACCGCTTGGAGAAGTTACCGTATCCTTGGCAATTGTATCGCCCGATTTGATTGAAAACACCAATGCTAATGCCGTGAATCAAGTCTTGGACAAAGTTCCTGGTGTCAATACGATGGGAGATCAAGTAACCATTCGTGGAGGGGCTGGATTTGCACAAGGTACTGGTAGCCGAGTGCTTATTTTGATGGATGACATGCCTGCTATGCAAGCTGATGCAGGGCTTCCCAACTGGAAAGATTTGCCTACTGAAAACATTGCACAAATGGAAGTATTAAAAGGCTCTGCTTCTGCTTTGTATGGTTCATCTGCCATGAATGGGGTCATCAATATACGTACGGCTCAACCCACTAAAAAGCCATTTACCAAAGTGAGTCTTTTTGGTACTATGTATGGAGATCCTAAAGATGCTAAAAACAAGTGGTGGACAGGCAAAAATATGCCCTTTGAAACGGGGCTTCAAATCGCTCACAGACGCAAAATTGGAAAGTTTGATGTCGTTTTAGGTTCTAACCTATTTTACAATCAATCTTATATGCGTGGCTATAGAGTAATCAACAATGAAATTGACTCTACCGTAGGCTATGACCACAAGGCTAGAGTAACAGCTAATTTGCGTTATCGCCATAGCGAAAATCTTATTTTCAGCCTAAATACGAACGTCAATATGGGGAGCCAAAACGTGTTCTTATTCCACGCCAGAGTTGACCCCAATTTAGGGCTTTACGAAACGGACTTTGACCCAGCTCCAAGAGGTCAAAATTTCCGCATGACCATTGATCCTGCCGTGACTTATTACGACAAATTTTCTAATCGTCACCGTGCACAGTTTCGTTATTATTATATTGATAACAACAATGATGCTCAACAAAGTAATTCTTCTAGCATGTTCTATGGAGAATATCAATACTTGCGTCAATTTGAACAATTGGGAGGCTTAGAAGTAGCGGCTGGCTTAGTGGGGAGTAGCATTCTTTCAACTGCTGAAGTTTATTCTGGTGCTAGTTATAATCACAATAATTTTGCTGCTTACTTGCAAGTAGACAAAAAGTTTTTCAAACGATTAAATATATCGATAGGAGCTCGTTACGAAATCAACACCACAACATATCCTGATTCTATACATTATACCCTCTCTTTTAATGGTCAATCACTTGGCGAACAACACATAGAATTAAAAGATACCGTAGAGCACCAACCTGTTTTTCGAGTAGGAGCCAGTTATCAACTTGGAAAAGCTACTTTTTTCAGAGCTTCTTGGGGACAAGGTTATCGTTTTCCTACTGTTTTGGAGAAATTTATTTCTACCAGTACAGGTGGTATCACCGTTGCGCCTAATCCTGGTCTAAAATCAGAAAAAGGATGGAGTGCAGAAATCGGCGTTAAACAAGGATTTAAAATTGGGAAATGGCAAGGGTTCTTAGACATTGCAGGATTTTGGTCTGAATATGAAGACATGATGGAATTCCAAGCCTCTCGTGAAATCAACGCTCAATTTTTTAATTTGCCGATTGCATTTCAAGTTCAAAACATTGGGAATACACGAGTTACAGGGGTAGATGTATCTCTAATGGGAGAAGGAAATATTGGTCCTGTTGATATTCAATTGATGGCAGGATACACGCTTCTTAATCCTCAATATAAAAACTTTGAAGACAGCATTGTTCAAGCTGATATTAAGGAATATTCTACTTCTACGAGCAACATCTTAAAATATAGAAATAGACATACGGTTAAATTTGATGGGCAAGCGACTTACCAAAATATTTCTTTGGGCTTTACCTTCCAATATTTATCCTTTATGGAAGCAATTGATAAATTTTTGGATGGAGCAGGAACTCCTTTAAATCCACTTACCAAAATTCATGACTTTAGAGCAGCAAACAATACAGGTTCTTATGTCTTAAATGCCCGTGTTGCGTACAAAATAGCCAAACTGGTAAAGCTTTCGCTCTTGATGAACAATGTTCTGAATGATGAATATGCGATCCAACCAGGTAAGTTAGAAGCGCCTAGAAACTTTACCCTGCGAGCTGATTTTACTTTTTAGTTGGTTGTGGTTCTTTGATTTGATAATGTAAAAATTTGAAAATTTGATACTGTAACAACATCGGTTATTTTCAAATTTTTACATCTTCAAATTATATCCTATATTTAACGCTCAATATCATTCTAACAACAACTAACGTTCACCTATCTATAACCGTTGAAATTTGAGCATCATTAAACGTTTTTTTAAGTTTTATAGCCAAGCACAAACCAAATACACCATTCATTCTCCCTTTGTTTTTTCCTTGATAGAAGAAGTCATAGAGGATGATCGTATTTATTATGATTTTGGAGCCTTAGAACGTTTGCGAATGACCTTAGAAAAAGATCCTTCTATGTTATCGGTAACCGATTTGGGAGCAGGATCTAGAGTCAATAATTCTCCTTCTAGAAGCATTTCTAGCATCGCCAAAACAGCGGTTTCTCCGCAATGGCAATGCGAATTTTTATTTCGGCTTATCCATTATTTACAACCTCAAAATCGGTTAGAATTGGGGACTTCTTTGGGCCTAAGTTCTTTGTATCAATACATCCCTTTGAGAAATGCTCCTTTTTATACCTTAGAGGGTTGTCCAAATATTGCAAAAGTAGCCGCTGCTAATTTTAAGAAACTCAAAGCAGAACAAATTCATCAATATGTTGGCGATTTTAAGGATACCCTGCCCAAGGTCTTAGAAGATATGCAAGAATTGGATTATGTTTTTATTGATGGCAATCATCAAATGGCTCCAACCCTCTCCTATTTTGAAACCTGCTTGCCTTATAGTCATCCCAATACGGTCTTTGTTTTTGATGACATTCATTGGTCAGCAGAAATGGAAACAGCATGGGAAAAAATCAAAGCGCATTCTCAGGTTACCTTAAGTATTGACTTGTTTTTTATGGGATTGGTTTTCTTGCGAACCGAACAACAGGTAAAACAACATTTTAAGCTTGTTCCTGCCAAGTACAAACCTTGGAAGATGGGATTTTTTGCCCCTTCTCATCACTAAAAATATCATTTCTACTATCTTCGTTGCCTCAAAGCTTGCATGCTCCACCAGCCTAAAAATCCTAAGAAAGCAATAGGAATAATAAACCACCAGATGTAAACAACAGGCTCTTCAACCTCTATTGCTTGATAGTTTCCAACTGTAATAAATCCAGCCCAATAAACAGGGTGTGCTTTTAGCCCCTTTGTCGATTTTAGGTAACGTAATTTTGCTTGGCGCAACGCTTCGTCTTTGTCGATTTTATGTTTTAGATTTTCATAAAAATAATCCATCAAAATTGGAGTACTTTCATCATTTTGCTCCCATAAAGACAAGACCACAGCAGGGCTGCCAGCATACATAAAACTCCGCCCCAAACTAATGAGCCCTTCACCTCTTTGATAAGGACCATACCCCGTTTGGCAATTACTCAACACGACCATATCTGTGTTCAAATTCAATTGTTTTATTTCATTTATGGTCAAAAAATTATCCTCTTTTTCATAAGCATCTTCCGCAAAGATCAAACTAGAATATTCGGGAAACTCAGGGTCAATTATTCCATAAATCGCAAGATGCAAAATGCCATAATCTGCCGCATAATCTTTTAAATAATATTCGGTTGCATATCTATCCGTATAAAAATCGCCTGCATAATTATTAGACAAAGAATCCATTTCAGCGTCTCTACCTTCATGTTGGGTCAACTGGCTTCTTATCTTTTGCCATTTTTTTGCTCTAAATCCTGCAATTTTTTCATCCGTGTAAGTTGCTGCCATTCCCAATATTTCATGATTAATTGGTGCTTTTAGATGATTCATTTCACGCAGCCACAAACTACTAGAATAATTGTATGCAATTTGCTTTTCTTTTAGCAAGTAAGCCAATTGGGGAAAGTTAATTTTATGAACATTATCTAGCGGAATGTCCGTCAATAAGGTGCCAAAAGGAATATAATTTAATAAACCATCAGGAATAATCACAAGCCGTTTGCCGCTGGACAACAATTCGTGGTGCATCAGTTTGTGATACAACTCATAGGAAGTGATACAAAAATCTTTGAAACCTCCCGACTGGCTATGTTGTTTTAATTTGGGGTGGGTAAAATGCTTGTAATATTTTAAGATCGTTGGTTTGTAAGTCCTCCAAAAGATCTTGCGAACAGCAAGTGTATCTTTGCAAATTATAAATTGATAAATAGAACGACTCCCCTCTAAGTATTGCACCAAAATAGTAGAATCACTAAGCGTCTGTTGAATGCTATCTAAACTAGCAATTGAGTTTTGGTATTTAAACTGATAATATTTCGGCTCTGTTATTTTCAACTCTTCTTTAAGCCCCTCCAAATCAGCATCAAAACTTGCCATTTGTTCCTGATACCAATTCATTTGCAAAGAATCCTTATTTAGTACTGCTTCCCAATAGCGCTGCTGATACCAAACCATACGACCTTGCAATTCCAGCTCTGCTTGGATCAATTTAGGAGATACTCCCCCGAATTTTTGCGCCTTAGGTTCTTCCATCATTTTTTGCAACAAAACAACCTTGGACTCTTCTGCCAACTGAAAAGCTTCGTGCAAATAGTGCTGCTCTTGGTTATGATGAAACAACAACTCACAAGCTTCAATTGCCTGTTCATAAACAGAAACACTAAAGGTTAAAAAATCGGTATTGGAGGTAGCAGTATTGCTTACCTTTCGCAACAAATCTAGATTGTATAAAGCCGAGCTATAAATGTCTTTAAGAGAGACATTATACTTAGATTTTTCATACAAAATCAGCATCGTCTCTATTTTTGAACGAAGGATTTGAATCGCATTTGACCTAGAACAAATCGTATGCATTGCTGGAAACGTTTTGAATTTAGAAACGGTGCTTAAAGCCCAAAATGCCTCTTCCAAAACGCTATTGGCTAGTTTGTATTTTTTTTGTGTTTTATAATAATTCCCCAATTCTAACCCTCGAATTGCAGTCAATAAGCTTTTGCTTCCATGTTCTTTTTTAGTTGCGGCAACTGCTTCTTTAAAAGCTCGCTCTGCCAAGGTCAATTCCCCCTTTTCAAAATACAATTTGGCTTGGATCGCTTCAGTTTCTCCAATTTTATAAGCTAATTTTTTTTGAAGTTTTTGTGCTGCGTCAAGATAAATTTGAGTACTGTCCAATTGTTTTACTTCCAAAAACTGAAGTGCCATCATAGCGCAGGCATCGATGTACATTTTTCCAAACGAAGGCAATTGTTCCTCTTTGGGCAATAAAGAAAATACCTTTCGCAAATACAAGATTGTTTCTAAAGGTTTGTTTTCCAAATTAAAATAACAGCTAGCCCAACGGTACCACATACTAGCAGTCTGATAAGCATAACCAGAACGATCTGCCATATAATTAATTGCTTCGCCTGCGTATCGTTTTGCTTGTTCGTAATTGGATTGAGCCCAATAAATCTCCGCCAGTCGATCATAAGCAAAAGCCAAGGATACAGAATCTATGTACTTATTTTGGAGTTGGTGATAAACAACAGCCCGCCCTGCTCTTAGCGCTTCTTTAAAATAGCCAATAGCAGTATACACGGTTGCTTGATTAGCATATAAAAGGATTGAATCAGAGGTTGTTTGGAGTAACTGTTCTGCTTGATTTAGATATTCAAACGCTTTTTGTAAGGTATTTTTTTTTGTGGCGAACTCTTTGGCAAAAAAGCCATAGGCATAAATCAATGCTTCTTTTTTTTCTGTTAATTGCTCCAACAAATCCAAGTAAATATATGCTGAATCTTGCTTTTCACTTTCCCAATACAATTGGCTACTATAAGCATATTCCCAAGCTTTAGAGACGGAGGTGTTTTGTAATAAAGCCCATTTTTGAGCCATAGAGACCTGCTGAGAATTTAACATTGTCCCTATAAACCATTTACCATTCTCCACTAAGGAAGCTTGATCTTCTTCTTTTGTTAATCTATCTACCAACAAGCTCTCGTAATGCATTAAACTATCAAACATCTGTTGGCTTTTAAACCATGCCATTCGATCCTGAATTACGGTCTTATTCTGTGGTACTTGAAAACTACTAAACAAAAAAATAATTGAGCAAAAGCCCAATACAAGCATTAATAAAATGAAATGGTGTGTCCGCATAATTGGATATTATCATTAATAGTACCAGAACTAAAGTCGTCCCTTTCAAATAACACAAAACTGATTTACAAACCTTTATAACCAACAACTTTATTTATTATAGAATTCGTAATTTACTTTAAAAGCAAAAATAAAAAGCCTTGTCTTGCAAAAATAAAAAAAAGACATCAGATTCTTATTGACTAGAAAATCTTTGCCCTATATTTATACATTCAATATCTAGGATAAGTAACTATGCAGAATTGATTATGCGTTAAATTTACCAAGATTTTTGCACCTAATAGCGTTGCAAAAAGGTTGCTTAAATTTACTGTTTAGTTACTTAAGACTAATACTCCGCTGCTTTTTTAGTTCGCTATGCTCATGAGACAGTTAATAAAAAAGCATCTTGTATCAATTTCCTAGTGGAGTAATGTTAAGACAGTGTCATAGCTGATATTTCTGGCTTAATAACGAGTTTTGTGGAATACGAAAAAAATTACCTTTTGAAGTAGT
Source organism: Aureispira anguillae (assembly GCF_026000115.1). Lineage (GTDB taxonomy): Bacteria > Bacteroidota > Bacteroidia > Chitinophagales > Saprospiraceae > Aureispira > Aureispira anguillae. The sequence continues at coordinate 410,206 of NZ_AP026867.1, read as the reverse complement.
GAGTGGGGTATAAATTATATAGATCGTAGTTGTTAAAATCTTATTACAAAACCTGTTAAAGAGCCCTATTTTTTTGCCAAAAACAACGCCTTAATTAAATTATGTCAAACGATAACACGGATACCAACGAGACTAATACTACCGCTCAGAACTTATCCACCAAAGATAAATTTTTGGATTTTGTCAATCAAAACACAATTCCTCTCATCGTTGGAACAACTATTTTTATTGTTATAATCCTATTGGTTGTGGTTTATAATGCTTTTTTAAATCCAACAAGCATGGAGGATTTTGCAGAAAAGTTTTGTAATTGTACCGATAAAACAGAAAATGTTTATTACAATTATAGTAAGGATGGTTTTGGTTACAACAGTAATTTAACAGGATGTTTTGCCGAAGAATTTAGATTGTATAGCGAAGGTTATAACAAGGACGAAAAAAAGAAACTCTTGGTAGAATTTCAACAAGCAGTAATCAAAAAATGTCCTAAAAAATTGGCGAATGCCTTTGAGTATAAATAACAATTGCTAAAATAACAACGAACCACTAAACATAACCCAATATTTTAGTGGAATTCTCCTCAATAGTGACAACAGCAATAAAAGCTGATCGTCAAGCTACTGCATCGTTATTCCTTTACCTAAAAAATAAGCAACTCCCCTTTTTCCCCATTTATAATTGCTAAAAATCTTAACCAACACATTTTTAATCGATAAAAAAATCAGATGTATTCTGCTCCAGAACAAAAACAATTATTTGAGCGTTCCAAGCAACTTTTAACGGCTCCTGTTTCAGAAACAGAAGCAACAGCAAAAGCACAAATTGAACAACTGTGCGAGGTCATTGTTTATCACGAATGGCGTTATTATATACTTGACCAGCCTATTTTGAGTGATTTTGAATACGACAGTTTATTCAAAAAGTTGGAAGCATTAGAAAAGGCTTTTCCTAGTTTATTGCGTCCCGACTCGCCTACGCAACGAGTCTCTAATGACCTTACCGAACATTTTGAAACCGTAGCGCATCTAACTCCTATGCTCTCGCTTGAAAATTCGTACAACGCAGAAGATTTAAACGATTTTGATGAGCGAGTAAAAAAGCATATTCAAGCAGAATATACCGATCAAGATATTACCTATTGCGTTGAGCCCAAGTTTGATGGGGGAACCATTGTTTTGGTCTATGAAAATGATTTATTAGTTCGTGCTGCAACTCGTGGTAATGGCGCACAAGGTGACGATATTACGCCCAATGCCAAAGCCATTCGAACCATCCCTTTGAGTGCTAATTTTTCTAAATATGGCATTCAAAAAGTAGAATTACGTGGGGAAGTCTTAATTCGCAAGGATTTATTTGATGCAGTCAACGAAAATCGTACAAAAGAAGGAAAACAGCTCTTTGCGAATCCTAGAAACGCCGCCACTGGAGGTTTGCGCCTAAAAGATCCTAAACAAGTTAAAGAACGGGCATTAGATGCTTTTATTTATCAAATGGGATTTGCGACCAATGCCAGTGGAGACAATGTTTTGAATCAGTTTGACAATCACAATGAACAAATTGAATTGTTGGCTAACTTGGGTTTTAAGGTTCCTAAAATTAATGCAGAGCGTGCTGTTTGCAAAAATATTGCTGCTGTCGTTGATCATTGCAACCAATGGCAGGCACAACGAGAAGATTATCCGTTTGAAATAGACGGAATGGTTGTCAAAGTCAATCAATTAAGTTTGCAAGAATTATGTGGTTATACGAGCCACCACCCTCGTTGGGCGATTGCCTTCAAATTTAAAGCAAAACAGGCAACTACAGAGCTTACAGGCATTGACTATCAAGTAGGAAGAACGGGGGCTGTTACTCCTGTAGCTCGCTTAAAACCTGTTGATTTAGCAGGGGCAACCATATCCAATGTATCGCTTCATAATGCAGATTTTATTCAAGAGAAAGATATTCGAATTGGCGATACGGTTTTGGTGGAACGAGCGGGGGATGTGATCCCCTATATTGTAAAAGCAATGGATGAATTGCGCAATGGCAACGAACAAGTAGTACAGTACCCGACTAACTGTCCTGTCTGTGATTCTGTATTGGAACGACCAGAAGGAGAAGCCGTTTGGCGTTGTGTCAATCCTAGCTGTGAAGCGCAAATTGTGGGTAGAATGATTCACTTTGTTTCTAAAAATGCCATGAATATTGATGGCTTTGGGGAGGCTTATATTGAGCGTTTTTACAAAGAAGGAATGCTAAATAGTTTAGCCGATATTTATCGCTTAGACTATAAAAGAATTGCGTTTTTTGAAGGTTTTGGGCAACGATCTGCCGAAAAACTCCAGATGGCCATAGAAAAAACCAAGAATAACCCTGCTCATCGTTTATTGTATGCTTTAGGCATTCGCCATATTGGCAGAACCAATTCCAAAATATTGGTTGCCGAGGTAGAAAAAATTCAAGACCTTGCGCAGTGGACTGTTGAACAACTTTGCGAGCTAAAAGATATTGGTCCTATTGTGGCACAACAGGTAGTGGATGTATTTGGACGACCTGAAACCATAGCTGTACTGGATGAACTGGCTGCCTTAGGGGTCAATACCCATCGACTCGATTCTGAAAAGAAGAAAGAAGTTGCAGCAGATGCTCCATTAGCTGGCAAAACGGTTGTCTTTACGGGTACACTAACCCAGATAAAGCGAAATGAAGCTAAAGAAATGGTGGCCAATGCAGGAGGAAAAGCAGTGGGAAGTGTGAGTTCCAAGCTCAGTTTTTTGGTCGCAGGCGAAAAAGCGGGCTCTAAGCTCAAAAAAGCGCAAGAATTGGGCATTACCATATTAACGGAGCAAGAATTTTTGAATTTGATTCAGTAACATTTTTTATTTTTGCCCTTTCTTTAAATTAAAAATCTTAGTTTTCTATATTATTAATTATGAAGTTGTTTAAGAATAGCCTTACATCGCTAATGAAAGCTAATTTCTAGCTACTCTGCGTTAAAAATTTGCTCCATAGCGCTGCTATGAAGAAACCACGAAGTAGCAGCGAAGCTAATTTTTGCCTTGTTTATCTAAAAATTAGTACTCATTATCAACAAAACTGCGAAGCACTCACAAAGTAATTCCATTTTTAAACAACTTCTATTATTGAAAACTAAGATTTTAAATTTAAGCCAATTACCGTTTAAAATCATCCCAAAACGATCAATTAACCATAGCCTGTCAAATTATAATACATACATATGCCAGTTTTAGAATCACATAGACAGCTAATCAACGATGCCATCCTAAGTTTAGGCATTCAACCTAAGGTTTGTCAACAAGATAATAACCCTAATTTGTGGAAATTACATCGTGGCACAGCTCAAATTATCATTGTAGCACAAGAATCAACCACTCATTTGGACGATAAGGTACCCACTATTGCTACGATGTCGCCTATTTTGCAAATTCCAGAAAACTTTGAGCAACTAGCAGATCTCTACGACTTTATTTTAAAATCCAACCACCAATTAATTGCTGAATCCTTTAGCCTTTCCAATCGTTGGTTAATACTCAGTGCTACCTATTATTTGGATGATATGCGCAGACAAGAAATTGTACAAATGCTAGACTCCCTAAGTTATCATGCTCAATCTTTTTTAAGCATATTAACCAAAGAATTCAAAATGCTCTCAACTAATTAAGTTATAAGTTGTTAAAACTTGTGCTTTTTATAGCTTTTAGCAAAAAAATCTTATTTTTTTGTGTATATTTGCCCCCCCTTTCCAATAGTATTACTTATATTATACTATTGAGGTTTTTTTTACGCCCTCTTTTCAAATTCAGAAAATTGTTTATTTCATTAATCTAGAAAGGCTAATGAAATCGTCCTATAAGCCTCACTTCACAACACTCCATTAAATGCCTAATAACAAAAAAATGTATTCTAACACAAAATGATATACGACTCATAAGCGCAACAAACGGCCAACTCGTAGCGAAATTGAGCGATGATTACTATTGACAACTTAAGATGAAACAATATATTTATTTATATGACCCTAACTTAACATTAAGTGAACGGATCCTCAAACAGTCCCTATTGGCTGTCACTGTTATTTCCTTTTACTGTTTCATTCTATATGGTTTTATCATCAAACCCAATTTAGGGGCTCCCATCAATTCATTTATCAGTTTCATTATCTTTTTTATTTTATTTTTAACCTCCGAAGACAAAAAAAAGCATCCTTTCATTCGTATGTTTTTTACCTTCTACTGCCTTATTGCACTTAGTTTCAACTGGGTTTTCACCAATGGGATAGACGGGGGGACAGGTTACCTTTATCTATTGCTAATTGGTTTTTATGCGATTGCTTCTCCCTCTAAATATTACTTACATTTCCTTTTCTTGATTTTTATCAACGTTATTCTTTTATTCTTTATAGAATTTTATTGGCCTAACGTCATACATCAAGATTTATCCGAACAACATCTACTCTTTTGTTCTATTTCAAATTTATTGGTCAGTCTTATTGTTACGGCTATAGGACTTTTATTGGTCAAGGTTGAATATGAAAAAGAACGCCAAAATGTTCAAGAAAAAAAGCAATATTTAATTGCTGCTAATAATGCACGTTCTCGATTTTTAGCAAATATTAGCCATGAAATTCGTACCCCCCTTAATGGCGTAATGGGAATGGCTGCTTTGTTAGAAAACTCTAACCCAACTACCGAACAAAAAGAATATGTTCAAACCATAAAAATCAGTAGCAATCGACTTTTAAAAATTATCAATGAAATATTAGATTATTCCAAAGCAGAGGCGGGCAAAACAGAATTGAGAATTGATCCTTTTTCTTTAATTCAATGTGTTGAAGATGCCATTAATATCAACCACCCTAAAGCCTTAGAAAAAGAACTCTCGTTGAATTATCATATTGAACGAAACATCCCCAATATTTTATCTGGAGATGGGGGCAAATTACAGCAAATATTAATTAATTTATTGGGTAATGCGATCAAATTCACCCACCAAGGAAACATACATTTATACATCCAGCGAATTAATAAAGTGGATCAAAAAATAACCCTAGAGTTTAGCATCAAAGATACTGGAATTGGCATTCCTCAAGATAGTTTATCCAAGCTATTTGATGCATTTACACAAGTAGACGACTCTAGAACTAGAACCAATAGTGGAACAGGCTTAGGTCTAGCTATTTCCAAACGTTTTGTAGAATTAATGCAAGGCAATATCTGGGTTGAAAGTACAGAAAAGGAAGGGTCAACGTTCTATTTCACTGCCAAATTTGATGTCCTTCCCAATCAATCTAAACTGCCCTCCCCCATTGATACTGCTATTATTACACCTCGAACCACTGTTCCTAATAACCTAAGTATTTTACTTGTTGAAGACGATAAAATTAATCGTATGCTCGCCATACGGTTGTTAGAAAAAATGGGCTATACTGTTCATTCCGTTACCAATGGACAAGAAGCAATCAATGCACTCAAAGAAGGGCAATTCAACTTTGTATTAATGGATGTTCAAATGCCTGTTATGGATGGGCTAGAAGCAACTAGAATCATACGCCAAGAATTGGATAAACAACCTATCATTATTGCAATGACAGCCAATGCTATGATCGAAGATCAACGCTTATGCGAAGAGGCTGGGATGGACGATTTTTTAGCCAAACCGATCAATGTAAAAGCACTGGAAGCCATTTTATTTAAATGGAAAAAAACAACCATCTATTAAAACATTATACCCCAGCTCCAAAAGATTTGGCATGCTCATCTATTGGGTATGATAAAAAATAACAGACTACTATAAGCTCAAAATAAATTATTATCTTTGCCTTTGCTTTGGAACAAATATCCTGCACTAAAAAAAATATCTCAAATGAAAATAAAGGCAACTAGTATTAATAACTTAACTGATGCTCGTTATTTTGCTGCTTGGAATGTGGAATGGTTAGGTTTTTCGCTCGAAATTGGACACGCAAACTATACTCGCCCACAAGATGTAAAAGAAATTAAAGATTGGTTGGTTGGTCCTAAAATTGTTGGAGAATTTGGGATGGCACAATCGCTGGATGAAATTCAAGCTTCTATAGAATTACTCAACTTAGATGCGGTACAATTGGGCATGTTTACAGACGATCAAATCGCTCTACAGCTAAAACAAGTTGTTTTGATCAAAGAATGGGTTTTGGAGGAGCTATCTAAGTTAGACGACTTTGCCACAAAATGTAAAGACTTAGCAGAACAGGTTGATTATTTTTATCTAGATTTAGAAAAAAATGGCATTGATTGGAATCAACTAAAAAACAACCCTACTGCGCTAAAAAAACTGCAAGATCTTTGTCAAGAATACGCTATCTTAATTAGTATCAGTTGTCCTCCTGCTGAGTTAAAATCTTTTTTGGATACAGTTCAACCTTATGGAATTAGTTTGCAAGGGGGCGAAGAAGAGAAGGTAGGTGTTAAATCATTTGATGACTTAGATGAAATCTTTGAAACCTTAGAAGAATTGGATCTTATTGGTTTCTAATACAGCCTGTAATCCAATTTGATTTCCCTTCTTTTTTCAACCATCAATTGTACCTTAATGCAGCATTTTTGGAAAACAATACAATATTTAAAATATTATAAATCCTATGCGATATTAAACATTCTATTTAATGTTCTTGCTGCATTATTTACCATTGCTTCTTTTTTGGTTTTAAAACCATTTTTAGACATTCTTTTTGTAACAGAGGTAGTTGAAACCACCAAAGTAATTGAGACTGGCTTTATTGCCAATTGCAAAACTTATTTTAACAATACCCTTAACCAATACATTCTTGACAATGGAAAAAATGCAGGGCTAATTTTAGTTTCTATCATTGTTATTACAACCTTTTTATTCAAGAATTTATTTCGCTATTTGGCCCTTTATGTCATGGTTCCTGTGCGTTATGGAATAGAAAAACGCATTCGGCAAGCGGTCTTCCAAAAACTAATGTACTTGCCCCTCTCCTATTTTTCGGAGGAGCGCAAAGGTGATTTGATGTCTAGAATTACCATTGATGTCCAAGAAATACAATGGTCGGTTTTGCAATCGGTTGAAACCATCGTCCGATCTCCCATTATGATTATTGGTTCCTTGGCTGTTATGCTCTATATCAGCCCACTACTTACTGGTTTTTCGTTTATTTTAATCCTTTTTGTTGGTTTAATTATTGGTGGCATTGCCAAAACACTAAAACGGAAGTCTACAGCCGCACAAGAATCGCAAGGTCGCTTGTTGTCCATTTTGGATGAAGCATTAGGCGGTTTGCGCATTGTTCGAGCCTTTAATGCAGAATCTTATCAAGAACAGAATTTTGAGGCAGAAAATCAATATTACGAAGGGACAATGACTCGTATCATGAGGCGCAAAGATTTATCGTCTCCCCTAACAGAATTTTTAGGCGTTGCTGTTGTTGTCGTTTTATTAATGTTTGGGGGATCGTTGGTTTTTCAAGGTGTTTTTGAGGCTTCTACTTTTGTGGTCTTTATTACCATGTTTTACAACATCATTGATCCTGCAAAATCGTTCTCTAGTGCTTATTATGCCATTCAGAAAGGAAGTGCTGCCATTGAGCGAATCCACCAAATTTTAGCGCATCCTATTCACATCCAAGATGCCCCTGATGCCCAAGCTATTCAACAACTAAAAACAGGAATAGAATTTCAAAATGTTAGTTTCCAATACAACTCCGATCGCCTTATTTTAGATACTATTAATTTGACGATTCCCAAAGGTCAATCTATCGCCTTTGTAGGAGCTTCTGGTGCAGGAAAATCAACTTTGATTGACCTAATTCCTCGTTTTTATGACATTGAACAAGGGGCTATTTTACTGGATGGAATCAACATCAAGGACTATCAACTCAAAGACCTTAGGGGTTTAATGAGTATGGTTTCTCAAGAAGCTATTTTGTTCAATGATACCATTTATAACAATATTGTTTTTGGTCTCGAAAACATCAGTCAAGAGGAAGTAGAAAGGGCTGCAAAAATTGCTAATGCGCATGAATTTATCGTTCAATTAGAGAAAGGTTACCAGACTTCGATTGGTGATCGGGGTAGCAAATTAAGTGGTGGGCAACGACAGCGAATTACCATAGCAAGAGCCATCCTTCGAAATCCTCCTATCCTCATCTTGGACGAAGCTACTTCTGCTCTTGATTCTGCTTCTGAACGACTGGTGCAAGAGGCGCTTTTTAGAGTCATGCAAAATCGAACGTCTATTGTTATTGCACATCGACTATCAACCATCCAACATGTCGATAAAATTATTGTTCTGCAAGATGGAAAAATTGTCGAACAGGGTAAACACGAAGAGTTACTTGCTGTGGGTGGTATATATCAGCAGTTGGTCAAGCTACAGGCGATGTAATTTTAATCACTAACATACTACGGTTTTTCTCTAAAAATGCTCCTTCCCTTTATTTCTATTTTGCATACGTTTCCGATAAAGAGCTTTCCGATCACTTTTTGGAGCAAAGAAGTTTAGCTGTTTGACCTTTTTTGTTCACACCAAAAAAGAATCTTATTGCATCAAAATGAATAGACTATTTATAGAATATAAATTGACATCATTTATGAAAATCAATCTAATCATTCTTGCTTGCTTCCTATTTTTGATTGCTTGTAATTCTAATTCCTCCAACTCCAATCAAGAGCAATCTCTAATTATCAATATAGAAGACTTAACAAAAAAAATAAAGTATTACCCCAACGATCCTTTTATAGAAACTTTCAAAAAAAGTGAATTTTTCCAGTTAAGTGGTCTAGAAGATCAAGTGGTAGAAACTAGCAATGGTACTGTTTTATCCATTCCTAAAGCAGCATTTAGGGATCAGACTGGTCGTATCATCGAAAAAGAAATCACACTTGAAGTAGTGGATATTGCCTCTTTAGAAGAACAAATTCAATCCAATATTAGTGGTCAGTACAAAGATAAAGTGCTGCAAAAAGGAGCTACATTATTCATTAATGCCACAAAAGATGGCAAACAATTAATACTCAACAAGGATCAACCTATTTATGTTGCAACTCCTACAGCTCATGGTCTAAAACATGCGCTTATTTTTGAAGGCATCCGCAATCCACAAGGAGAAATGCAATGGTTGAGTTCCCAAAAACCTAAACAGTTTTTGATTCCAATGGACTTAAAAGAGCTTGATTTTTTGCCCCCCAATTTTGCCTTAACAGTAGAACAAAACCTCCCTTTTAGAAATTACAAAACTGCAAATAAAAAACTCATCGATAGCCTCTATTACAGCTTTAGTCCACATTATCCACGCTCTAAAAAAACCGCCCATCCATCCAATGTCCAGTTTAAGTTTTATCAATGGGAGGGACAATCTTCGGACACCACTAGTTTATGTACAGGGATAGACCCTGGCGCTATTAAGGTTATAAAAAAGAAAAAATTTGCTGCTACTTTTATTGCTACTAAAGCATTTGAGCAACGAATGCATTACCTGCATTTGGCTCAAGAACAGGCGGCTTTAGAGGTCTATTTACAACATTTGGACTGGGATCTTTCTCGGTGCGATGACAAAGTAGCTCAATTATTAGGCACTAAACCCCCTCAACAACTGCAATTCAAAGCTTTTGCTAGAGAAAATTGGGGAAATATCAAAAATCTGCCAACTGCTGTCAAAAATTTGGGAAAATATTATAGCAAACAACTTCAAAAAACTCGCCAACAACTTTGCCAATTAAAACATACGCATGATAAAGCACTCCAACAGAAAGCTGCCCTTGCTCAACGGCAACGAGAAAATTATCAAAAGGTGCTGCACAAAAGAGCAACATACAGGCTCAAAAAGTTTGGATTTCAGTTGGATAAAATGGGTTGGATTACAATAGCCGAAGCCTTAGAACCTCTTGATACATTTGATTTGGAAATTAAAGTGGCTAAAGGGGCTTATTATGATAGAGTCCATGTCTATAGTATAGACAAAAAAATCAACAGTATTTTTGCGTTTACAAGCAAAGATAATAATCGGTTTCAGGCAGGGTATTATGGTGACCCTTACCTTTTGTACAAAAAAATGCAAGAAGCCCAAGCTCTAGTCGTTGCTTATCGAAAAGGTGCTGTTTATTATGATTTACAAACGTTTCAAGTTGCACCGATTGTCCGAATAGAACTACACCCCCAAATGGTTTCCCCAAAAGCACTTAAAATTCTTTTAAAAAAATTAGATTCAGGCCACCAACGTTTTAATAAACTGCAACTAGATTTAACGTATCAAGCCATCTTTCACAAAGAGAAGCTTAGACGCAAACAACTAAAAAAAGAACAAGATTTTATTCAAAAATTAGGTTTTATTGCACTCCCCTGTACCTATGGAGCACAACAATAATAACTTTGTTTTTAAGATGCTTTTTGTTAAAAAACAACTTCCTTCTTAACACAAAAAAGCTTATCTTTGTTTTGTGAAAGACTACTACTATATATTAGGCATCAACAAAAGAGCAACAGCTGCTGAGATTCAGCGTGCTTATCAAAAATTATCGCTCAAATTTCACCCCGAAAAAAATGGACACGACCCATTTTTTGAAGGGCACTATCAACAGATAAAAGAAGCTTACCAAGTATTAAGCGACGATCATAAACGCTTTCGGTATGACAAAGCATTGGGAGATGAGTTATCAGCCGAAGTAGATAAAATACTAGATGGCCCTGCTCCTACCATATCTTCTTTTTTTGCTTCTAAAAAGGCAAGCCAAAAGGGAGAAGTCTTGACAATTTCTTGGGAAGTACTCAACGCAGAGGAGGTTCATATTGATATGATTGGTGATGTTGCTTCTAATGGCACACAAACCATTCGTTTGATGGAGTCCACAACAACAAAAGAATATCTAACGATTGAGCTTCGTGCCTCTAATCGTTATTCTGATAAAATTAGTACCAAAACTTTGTCGATCAAAAATTTGGCTTATTCGCCTCAAGAGGCTGCTTTAAAACGTAGACAAGAGGTAGTTTTGGACAAAAAAAATAAAACAATAGAGGAAACATCTAAACCTGTTTCTAAAAAAAAGAAAACAACAAAACAAAAGAATACTCGTAAACCTACTTCAAACAAAAGTTCGTCTAACAAGCAATCTATCAATAGACGCAGAGAAGAAGGAGCTGCTTATATTTTAATTGCTGTTATGTTTTTTATTATTGTAATTATGCTCTATATAATTCATTCTATCAACCCTATCTTTTAGTTTTTTTTATTTTTTTTTTAAATAAGAAAACGTTTTTTGAAGGATACTTGTTGTAAAGTTTTTCGGTTATTTTAACGCCGCTTTTGCTACTCATGCTTTGTTTGAGTGGTAGTGTTTTCTGGGGGCGTTTTTAGTTTTGGATTATTTTAACGCCGCTTTTGCTACTCATGCTTTGTTTGAGTGGTAGTGTTTTCTGGGGGCGTTTTTAGTTTTTGGATTATTTTAACGCCGCTTTTGCGGTTCACTCACTTAAATGTCCACTGGACATTTATTTTTTACAGGGTAAAAAAATCGTTCGTTCATGATCAAGCTATTTAATAGTACCACTAAGTTTCAACCTCGGGAGTTTGGTTATAAGCCTCGTTATTATGATGCTGATAAAGAAGCACTAGAACGTCGAATAAAAGGACGAGAGGAGGCAAACGCCAAAGGAGCACTAACAAAAATGCGACTCCGCCAAGAGTTTGGCAATTATAAATCTTCGGATGGAACGCATAGAAAAGGTAGTTTTGTGACTTCTTCTTCTTTTAGATTATTATTAATTATTATTTTGCTGTCCATGGCTAGTTATATTGTACTGGATAGCTTATTACCTCAACTGTTAGAATATTGGTTTCCCTTGGAGCATCAAGAATATGAGCTTTTGGAGAAATATTATTAAGTAAGTAGATGGACAAAAATAATTATGAATAAATTAAGCATTTTTTCCACCCTAGTTGCGTTAAAAATCCTCGCTTTACTTGCTTCGCTGCGTGAAGTCGCAGGCTTAGTTAGCCCGCTAAAGCTTCGGTTTTTGCCTTGTAGGTTAAAAAAATACACGTTAATTAATAGGGTACTAATTTTACCCATCTACTTAACTACGCAGAATTGATTATGCGTTAAATTTACAATCATTAGTTTTCCGTAGTTACTTAACTATGTTTTATTGTTTAGTTGAACCTTTTTAATGCTTAATTGAATCAAAATTACATGGCAGACCTAATACAATTATTACCTGATCACATTGCCAATCAAATTGCTGCGGGAGAAGTAGTACAACGCCCTGCTTCTGTCGTCAAAGAGCTTTTGGAAAACGCCATTGATGCTGGTGCAAAGAACATACGCCTGATTATCAAAAATGCAGGTAAAACACTTATCCAAGTGGTAGATGATGGGATAGGTATGTCTGAAACAGATGCCCGAATGTGCTTTGAACGACATGCCACCTCTAAAATTCGCCAAACAGAAGATCTTTTTTCGATTCGGACGAAGGGATTTAGAGGGGAGGCAATGGCTTCAATTGCAGCAGTAGCGCAAGTAGAAATGCGTACCAAAAAGCAGCAGGAAGAACTGGGAATACAGATTAAAATTTCTGGTTCTAAAATAAACAGTCAAGAGCCTTGTCAAACAGCAGCAGGAACTTCTATCGCTGTCAAAAATTTATTCTATAATATTCCTGCTAGACGTAATTTTTTGAAGTCTGATACAGTAGAAATGCGTCATATCATCGACGAGTTTCAACATGTTGCACTGGCTCATCCCGATACCTTTTTCTCTCTGCATCACAACTCTGCCAAGTTGTATCATCTGCCCATTTCTAATTTGCGACAGCGCATTGTAGGAATTTTAGGCAACAAGGTCAACAAAAATTTGATTCCGATTGAGGAAGATACCGATATTATAAAGATTACAGGTTATATCGGAAAACCTGAGGCTGCCAAAAAAACTCGTGGAGATCAGTTTTTCTTTGTCAACAATCGATTTATTAAAAGTGGCTATCTCAATCACGCTTTATTAAGCGCTTATGAGGATTTATTACCCGAAAAGGTTTATCCTTTATACGTTGTTTTTTTCGAAATTAATCCTAAAAAAATTGATGTCAATGTTCATCCAACGAAGCAAGAAATAAAGTTTGAGGATGAACGACTGGTTTATAATTACCTACGGGTAACGGCTCGACATGCCCTAGCTCAAAATAGTATTACTCCTAGCCTTGATTTTGAGGTAGAAAGCGGGATTTCTCAACATTTAGATGAGGCGCATTTAAATCCTTCTGTGCTAAAGTCTTCTTTTGACCGCCCTCAAAATGATAATCAAACCTTTAAGTCAAAGGTAAACAATACTAGCAAATCATCATTTTCTGGTCATCAAAAGCAACCTAAAACAGAAACGGAGCTTTCTAATCTCCAAAATTGGGACAAGCTCTACGAAAATATCGAAAATGAGGCCATGGAACAGGGGCAAAAACTGGAACAAGAAGAACAAACACTCTTCTCTTCTTCTATTGGAGACCGCCCTTCTACGCAACAAAATGAGTCTGATGAACTGACTTTTTCTAGCAAAGCCTCTGCCGCTTCATCCAAAAACCTCTCTGATAGTGCAACAACCAAGCATTTATATCAGTTACACAACCGATATATTGTTAGTCCTATCAAATCTGGTTTTTTACTCATTGATCAACAAATGGCTCATCAACGTATTATGTATGAGCGCTATTTATATCAACTTGAGCACAAAAAAGCAACCACTCAAAAATTGCTCTTTCCTCAAAGTGTTGAATTATCAACTGGAGATGCTGCTTTGCTAAAAGAACTATTGCCTCAACTAAACGAATTAGGGCTTGATATAAAAGAATTTGGTACCAATAGTTTTGTTGTTCATGGCTTGCCTAGTGAGTTAAGCCAGCAAAATGAACAGCTAATTATTAGCCAATTATTAGAGCAATTCAAACAAAATATAGATTTAAAAATTGAGTTATATGACAACTTGGCTCGTTCCTTGGCTTATCAGGCATCAATTAAAGCAGGAAAGTCATTAACAGCAATAGAAATGCAGCAACTAATCAATGAATTGTTTGCTTGTCAAGTTCCTTATGTTGGTCCTAATGGACATAAAACATTTATTTCTATGGACATGGTTGAATTAAGCAAACGCTTTGAATAGCCCTTTTTAGATAGTAGCCTCCATTAAACGGTTATAGGGGCTACTATCTAACATAGATACAGTTACACAAGAATAGGTTACACTTATACAATGAAACGCCCCACTTACTCAAAATGGTGGAAAAAGCTCGCATTATCTCCTATCTTTATATGGTGTCTATTAATATAGATCATGGAAACTAAAATTCACTACACTCTATTTTAAATTCTATACTCTATCTCCCATTCTTTTATTTAATTTGCGATTGAAGTTTTTTTAAATTTTCAATCGCAAAATATTGCTTTCCAAACGCTATTTTTATCAAATCCAAGCTAATAAAACCAACCAAAGGTATCCCCAAACAACAGATAAAAACAAACAAGGAATATAAATTAAAATCATTTTTAGAGTGACTTTGAACCAAGACTCTGACAAGACTGAAAAGATCATTCCTAGTACCCCAGAAACGATTCCTAATATCCCTGCTGCCCCCAGTACAAAATAACTAAAAGAAAGAAAGTAGCTAAACGCTCGACCACTACCATATCCATAGTCCTTATCGTACAAATAATAAGCAGCATATAGAACTACTAATTGATTGAGTAGTGAACATAAGGCCCAAGGTATTTGCTTTAGTAGGTTGATTTTCATAAATCATCAATTTTCAAGGTAGGCTCTCCAAAAAGGTGGGCATGTGTTTGTTCTACATATCCCATATCTCCAGGATCTGGCAATTTATCTTTGAATAGATTAATTTCATCCTTAGCAATTTTATTCGATTCTTCAATTGCTTGATCTAGCTGATAACCACTCACCCATCTTCTCAAAAAATAAACGTAAAAAAAAGGAGACAAACTAGTTTTGCCCTTGTGTCCAATGTATGCATCCGCCCCCAATCTCAACCATCGCTCTCCTTGATTGGCATTTCGGCAGCCCGTATTATAAACCAATCGTATTTTTTTGCGCAGTTCTTTAGGCAAACTTTCAAACCAATATAAATAGGGATTGGTATGCGCCAATAAAAAAATATCCACGCAATCAAACTCTGTCGTCAAGCGTCTTAAACTAGCTACAATTAGTTCTTTTTGATCGGTTTTTCCCTTCTGTGTAAAATAGTAGGATCGACTATAATACGCTTTTAGATAGGGTTCTGTAAACAGCTCTGTTCCAAACTGCTCAAATGACGGAACACTATCCCTAATGGCTAATACGGCTCGTTTGGTTCGTGCTTCTTGTTTTGCATTTCGCAACATGAGACCATCTGCAATCCATGCCACCAACCAAATTGAAATCCCTAGAAAAAAAAGCGGCAAAACGATACTTAAGATTCTACGAAAAAAGGAAGGAGCTCTATCTATATTTGTTAATTTTTTTTGTTTTTCCATCTTATTATTTCGATCAACAGAAATCCATATTTGTTATTAATTATCAACTTAAGACACTTTTGGCAGAGCAATACAAAATAAGAACCTGAAGATCAACATAGCCTATTTTTAGCAAAATTCATTTGTGCATTACTCCGTTAAAAAATCGTATTCGATTATCATAGGAGTGCTACGCAGTTAATTATCAAAATGATATAATTTTGCCATTCAGAATATTAGTTGTTTGATAACCTAGCTTTGCTAGCTCATGTAATAATCAATCGAATACACGAACGGTAGTGAGCTGCGTCAGCTTGCAGCTAAAAGCTGCAAAGGAAAAAGCAATGTTTTTTTGCTTTTTTTTAGTTCGCTTTGCTCATGAGAACAGTTGTAAAAAGCAAAAAACTATCTCACGAGTGTAACGAACCGACCTCAGGGAGCTCATAAGCGCTAGCGCACTAGCTAATTAACGGAGTATTATTTGTAATAACGCCTATAAATTAATCCGTTAGTCCTGCCTATATGTTATTAAACCGAGCAGACGCTCCTTTTCATTATAAACCTGATATTTTGTTCGTACCTTTTGGATGATTTCCTCTTCCTTCAACTGCTTATCCAATAAATCCAACATAAAATCAAAAATTTCAAGCTCTCTATCCAACCAATTGTGATACAAGTCAATTAGATTAAATATAGAATCATGAACCATGCCGTTTGTTGAAACATAAACCACCTGTCCCCTTCGAGTCCCTTTAGTCGCCAAACAAATCTCATGACCACTTCCTTCGGGAATAATCACCAACAATCCTTTTAGCTCATCTTGATCCAACTCCCAGCTCCCATTGGGATACACATGCCCATCCTTATGTTTTTTTGCCAGCGCCTTAAAATAAGCTGCTCCTGGATAAACTTGATCCGCTTGGTAAGTTCTTAATTTTTCAATGGGCAATAAACCATAACAAGGTCCTACGATACCATTTCCTATCGTTTTATAAAACTCCACCAATTCTATAGGCAATTCTACGCCCAAATTGGATGCTGCTTGCCTAATTTTTTCTGCACTTAAGAGCTCATTTCGTTCATACCGATGATTTTTTGCACCAAAAACTTGATGCCGTGAATCATAAGCTTTAAGTTGATCAAGTTTAGTTAGCACTTCTGTCCACATAACCATTTAGCATAAATTAATAATAAGATATAATTGTTGCTGCTTAAGACCTTAAACAACTCATTATTAAGTAATTTCAATTATTCAATGGATTGATCGTTTAAAAATACTACGCCCCACTCCCAATAATAAACTCAATAAACCAACCGTGATCAACTCCATAGCAAAAGGCCAGGATTGAATTTTAAAAACTATACCAATAATTAAAATCATTGCAGCAATCAGTAATAGACTCTTTATTCCTTTGTTAGAAACCTCTCTCTTTAATAATATTCTTATCAAGAGAAACATCGCTGTCAAAACAAATAATAAGCCCCCCAAAACAATTAACTCACTTGCATATCGCCAAGATTCGAATTTAAACACTAAACCAATTACAAATACAGGACTACTAATCAAAAAGGGGTAGGTCAGTATTGTTGTAGATGTATTCAGTTGATAAAACAGCAGATAATATCGGATCAGCAACAGAAGGGCTCCTAGTTCGAAAAAAATCCCTCCTAAAAAGAGCCAATTGAATCCCCAAGCCTGCAATCCAAAGATAGTAGATACTATTTTTACAATAACCCCACTTCCAAATAAGAAACTGTAGAACCTTAAATAGCCATCTTTTTTTTGCCTAAATATTTTTAAAGATAAAATCCAAAACAATAACATCATAAAGGAACTAACAGCAATCAACTCCCTAGCATAAAACCAATTTTGCAGTATAAAAACACTTCCTATTAGTCGTATAAAAACAGATAGCGTAAAGCCTACAATAAGAATTGGCACAGCCCCCTGTTCCTTTTGTGGTTCATGGTCTAAAATTTCGTTCATGTCTAGTTTTGGGTTCATTTGCTTAGCAATCAATTTTACCAACTAATAACCAAGCTATTATAATTTCATTCTATCTCATAATAGCTATTTTTTTTTAGAAAAAATAACTTCTAAGCCTAAATTTATATTAACTGCTGTCCCAAACTGGTCACTTTATCCAGCCATTTTTTTCGAAAATTTTCGGTAGAATTTCGGATAGGAGCAATATAAGATGTTCGAACGGGTCTCACACCACAGAACTCAAGCGTTCCTTTTTTTAATTGCTTGGTAGCTGGGCTACCCAAATAAAACTTATAATACCACTTGGGAGAATCTGAAGTACAAATAATACGAGCTGTCTTTCCTTTTAAAAGTTGTTCAGGCAGCGCTTTTCCCTTTTCATATCGATAAGTAACCCCCGACAAAAATGCTCGATCAATAAAACCTTTCATAAGAGCGGGAATACTAGCCCACCAAAGAGGATGCACCCAAACTATATGATCGCACCATTTAAGGTACTCAATTGCCTCCTTCAGATCTTCCTCCAAATCTTTCCCTTCCTGAAAATCCCTTGTCAAATTCAAATCAAAATCCAACGCTCTAAGTTGAATCATTTTTACTTGCGCATTAGCTTTTAAGGCACCTGTTTTATAAGCATTACAAAGTGCATCTGTATAACTCTCTCCTCTTGGATTTCCATTAATAATCAATACATTCATCTTATTTATTTTAGCGTCAATAAAAGTTGGTCAAATGACCAACTTTACAAACATAGGTCATTCGACCAACTTTTACAAGTTATACTGTCTTTTTTTAGTATTATACTTTGTACCTTAGCATTGGATAGATGTGTTTTTAAATAAAAATAAAGGGTTTCCTATAAAAAACACAGCCGCTCAAAATCAGTGTTTTAATGATTCACTTTTGGTGTTAATTTGAAAATCAGAAAACAATTTTGTGTAAACATTTTTATAGGAAGCTCTAATAAAAAATATGAGTAGACGAACAGAAAAAACCCATAAAATAATTCAAACGACGATTCGATTACTTAGCCAAGAAGGGGCAGGTGGCTTAACCATGCGAAAAATTGCAAAATTAGCTGATATTCGCTTAAGTAATTTGCAATATTACTACAAGGACAAGAATGCCTTGTTAGAGGCTACTATACAAGACTATTTTAGGCAAAATGAAGCAGAGATAAGCCAACAGATTGCTCAATTGCCCAAAGACATTGAATTCATTGCTTTACTAAGTCTTCTTTTGGAACAATCTCTAGTTAGTGGAAGTTCTAGTGAACGCTGTGCTATGTTTCGAGAGATTTGGGCTTTAGCTACTAAAAATCCTAAGATTGATGAATTAGTTCGTCTTCACTACAAAAAACACAACGATTGGTTGGTTGAGCAATTTGCTCCTTATAGTCAACAAACTGATCTTATTGTCAGTATTTTAATGCCTTATATTGAGGGCTATTCATTAATGGGCAATGCAATTCCTGTAAATAAAAAAGACTTGATCGCCCATCTGCTTAAGATGGTTCACCCCTATTGCTAAGACTTTCTTCCCAACTAAAAAGCAGCAGCCATTCTGAATTTTCAGAATGGCTGCTGTCTAGTTTAATATGGTTTCTATATTCAATTCATTGAATATTTTTTATTGCTTAACAATTTTACGAGTAATGTGCTCTTGTCCATTAGTAAAACTGATGAAATAAACACCCGTTATCAAACGATCTACCTGAATCGTTTTATCGTTAATTTCTCCTACCTGAACGATCTGTCCTTGTACATTTGTAATCGTATACTTAGAAAGTCCTTTTATGTTGGTTGCAATTTCTAAATAATCATTAAAAGGATTTGGAGCAACCGCTAAGAAGCTTTGTTCATTTTGAGTAGCGATTACATTGGTAGTTGTCGTCGAAACAATGGAGAAAGCATCAATTGCAATATCCGAAAACCACGAACTACCAGTAGTTCCTCTAAAACGCAATTTCAAATCCGTTGCACTAGCATAAGAAGATAGATCAATTGTAGCAGTCAACCAGTTGTTTCCTTGGTCATTGACTCTAGCCCATAAAGTTGCCCAATTGGAACTAGCTGTTCTTGCTTCTAAAATTAATACTCCCATATCAGCACCATACATATGATAATCAAAGGTTAACTCTGGATCTGTTACGGTAGACAAATCAAAACAAGGGCTTGTCAAAATAGCCGTTCTGGATGGATAATTGGGAGAAGAAGCCTCCATATACACATAATACGTTCCATCATTCGCCATTGCAGGACCAGTCGTGCTTGTCGGAGTAGCACCAGAGAGGACAGCCCAATCAAAATCATCATTTGTTTCCTGCATCCAAGCACCTAAGGTATTTTCAAAACTTTCGGTATAAGGAAAATTGGTAATGGTTGTAGGGCAACTATAACTAACAGCCCCAACAGATACCGCATCAACAGCAATGTCAGATCCCCATGATGAGCCAGTCGTTCCATTAAAACGTATTCTTAAATCTGTTGCATTGGTATAAGCAGAAAGGTCTATGGTTGCAGCCAACCAAGCATTGCCCTGATCTCCTGTTCTTGTCCATACACTCGTCCAAGTACCTCCACCAGTACTTACTTCAACCTCTAGTGCTCCCATATCAGCACCATACATGTGGTACATAAATGTCAATTCTGGAAATTGAATTCCTGATAAATCAAAACAAGGACTCACCAAAAAGGCATCTTTACTAGGATTATTGGGCGCAGAAGCCTCCATATAAACATAATAATTCCCCGCACTTGCTGTCGCTGGTCCTGTATTATTAGACTGTGTTGCTCCAGTGTGAATTGCCCAATCAAAATCATCTCCTGTCCCTTGCGTCCAATCGCCCAATGTATTCTCAAAGCTTTCGGTATAAGGGAAGGTATTTATCGGTGTACAATCTGGTGTTCCTGCACCAATAGAAAAAGCATCAATAGCGATATCAGAACGAAAATCAGACCCCGTAGTCCCATTAAAACGTATTCTCACTGAACTTTCATTCGTATAGGCATTTAAATCTATTGTATCTGGAATCCAATCTGGTCCCTGATCTCCTGTTCTAGACCAAAGCGTTGTCCAAGTTGAATTATTAGTGCTCACTTCCAAAGATAAGGTTCCCATATTCACGCCATACATACTGTAATTAAACGCCAATTCAGGGTAGCTCACTCCTGTCAAGTCAAAACAAGGGCTCAATAATTTAGCATTTTTACTTGGGCTATTGGGAGCCGTTGCTTCCATATAGATATAATAAGTTCCCTCATTAGCCGCTGTAGGTCCTGTTGCATTAGATGGAGTAGCACCTGATAGTAGCGTCCAATCAAAATCATCATTGGTTCCTTGTGTCCAAGCTCCTGTGGTATTTTCAAAACTCTCGGTATAAGGAAAACTAGTAATGGTCGTTCCGCAAGGAACAGGAATCGCTCCCCCCGAACTATCGATACCACAGTTGGGCATATCAGCAGCAATAGCAGCAATCAATTGATCGCTTCTACCACTCGAACCATTTGTACAACCTCCTGTATTATGAATAGCAACCACCAAATTAGAATTAAAATCCAAAACTGGCGATCCTGAACTCCCTCCTTCTGTATCAGCATAATAACGGATACCTGTTGTGGTCATCTGATTCACTATAGCATTTCCATTGGCATCCCCTCCTTGGTCTGTTACAACGGTAATTTCTTTTCTTCTGCCTCCTGGATGCCCAACAATATAGATTCGATCATTGATCGTTGGAGCAACAGAGCTAAGGCTCAAGTATCCGTATGTATTGGTAGGATTAACAGGCAATTGAACCAACGTATAATCCAAAGAAGAACTTGTTTTTATAAAATTAGCAGAGGCAGCTACAACATCTGAAACAGAATTTCCACTACCATTGCAATTGGTATGATGGTAATTGAATATAAAGTCCGTATTGGCGGCATCAGAAGAAGTACCTATACAATGATTATTGGTCATTACATGTCCATCACAACCTAATAGCCATCCTGTACAAGACCCTGTCCCCCCTATTAACAAACGGCAGACTGCCCGCCCTTTATCGTGCATAGTCGTTCCATTGTAACAAATAACAGGCTCTTTGTCATCCTGCCCACAGATTGATTTTTCATTCAAAATTGCATCAATTTGTTCTTGGGGATAGCCATAAGCCACTTCTGCGATGTCAAAACCATAGTGATTAGATCCTGCAATGGAATGTAGTCGAACAATTACTCGCTCATCAAAAAGTACCTGAGACCAAAAGTCACTAATCATGGTATTATTTTGATCAATAATTTTGCCTTGACCTGCATAAATAATAGATTCCCCTGTATTGGGGCTGATTATTTCAACATAGTCTCCAGGAGCTAAATCAAAGTTCTTAAAGTAAATTTTTATGTAGGAAGAGTATTTATTATAAAACTCCTTTTCAAAGATAACCGCTTCAATTCCTGTTGGATTATAGGGATGTGCCGTAGACTCATTTATAGTTATTGCATCTCCAACTTTTAGAGGCTCACTAGTAAATCCTGCGGTGGTATAATCAGGCGTTGCTGATGTTATTCCACTTTGCCCATAAGATAGTTGACAAATGGCAAGTAATAAAAAAAGTACAATCTTTTTCATGTTAAAAAGAATTAATTTGATTAGTATCTAAATTGGTTACAGTACGGTAGGTAGCTGGGGAAACTATCTTATTTTTTTGGACAATTTATGCTCGTATATATTTGGGAATTGAGCATCAAAAATAAATTATAAACTCGTTTTTTTAAGTCGTCTTACTATCCTTATAAACACCTAATTATGTCACTAATTTTATAGTTATAAGCGATCTATCTTTAAGAGTACGTACTCCTCATTTCATTAATGAGGATCGTTTTTATGGCAACATTTTTTCTATTCTAAACTAGCAAACTGAGTTCCATTTACTGAAGTTGTTTAAGAATAGCCTTACATCGCTAATGAAAGCTAATTTCTAGCTACTCTGCGTTAAAAATTTGCTCCATAGCGCTGCTATGAAGAAACCACGAAGTAGCAGCGAAGCTAATTTTTGCCTTGTTTATCTAAAAATTACTACTCATTATCAACAAAACTGCGAAGCACTCACAAAGTAATTCCATTTTTAAACAATTTCACTTTATAAGAGCGAAAATAAACAATCTACAACAATTATTTATTCCATATTATGGTTAAAGTTCGCATAAATTTGACTTTTTTTTATGGTAATTTTGTCAAATTTTTGATTTTATTAACTAGTTTTGTCCTTTCCCCTATAGATTTATAGTAGTATATTAAAATAATTGTATTGTTTATTAGGTATTCCTTAATGAGCAAAATAAACCATTTATTCCCCCTCCTTCTGAACAAAATAAACAAATATTATAGTTCGGACACCGTAATTCAGACAAAAAGTATTATTTTTACACCATTAAACAATAAAAGAACTAAAGATTATATGAGTAAGGATAAATATATAGACAAGGTTATCACTTGGGTTGAGAAACGAAAAATTAGCTCTATACAAACAACATCTGAGGGATACGATGATCCAAAAATTTTTACGAACAAGTCCACAAATGACCAAGTACAACCAGATGTGTCTTTCACTATTGATGATGCTACTCATTATTCTGAAATAGCTTTAAAATGCGATAATACTAGAAAATTAGTGACAAGATGGAAATTGTTGAGTACAATGGCTTCTGTTAAAAAAGGGCAATTGCATCTTTTTGCTCCTAAAGGGCACAAAATTTTCACTAAAAAATTAGTTGAAGATAATAATATTGATGCGCTAATACATTCATTATAAGCCATCTTTCTTTTTAAGAAAAGCTGCTTGCGTAAGATGATGCAAGCAGCTTTTTGTGTTTTTAGAGATAACAAGCCGTTTTTTCTTCTATCGAATCAGGGTAATGTCTCCTTTTTTTGTTATCAGCGTACCGTCCAACAATTCGATTTCCGCATAATATACAAATACTGCTGGGTTCATTTTTTTGCCTCTAAAATAGCCATTCCACCCTTCCATATCCACCTGTAAATCTGCCCCTTGATAAATTAATTCTCCCCAACGATCAAAAACCATTAGTTGTTTAATTTTTTGAACTTTTTGAGTTCCATACACTGTAAAAACATCATTGATTCCATCACCATTAGGGCTAAATGCATTGGGAATATAAATCGTTGAATCTTGATGGACACTTATGGTGACTACTGAACTATCTCCGCAACCATTGTTTAACGATAAAATAAACTGCATATCAGTATAAAAAGGATCTGGCGTAAAACCTTCTAAAGCTGTTGCTCCTGTAAATAGCAACTTATAGGCACTTGTATTAGGATCAAATTGAGCCCAAGAAACGGTTGAACTGTCTATTGTATTCGAAGAAACTGTTCCATAAAGCCTTACTGTTTCTCCTGCATTGATGGTTTGGCTTTGATAAGCAACAAGGTTATAATCAATTGCATTTTGAATCTGAATATTGCTGATAGAATCTATACAGCCATTCCCATCTTGTATATAAACAGTATAGTTGCCTACCCCTAACCCTTGTGACAGCATGTTTACATTGCTGTAAGGACCAGCTTTTGTATAGGAATATAAATAAGGTGCTGTTCCTCCATGGATCGTGTCTAAACGAATGATACCATCTGTATAATTAAGGCAACTTACTGTATCTCCTATTGCTGTTGCGACAATTGCTGTGGGTTGACGAATGGCTAAACTATCTATAGCCCGACAGCCCATAGAATCAACGACTTCTATAGCATACCAAGTTTCTCCTCCTACGGCTGATAAATTATGAGCCAGCCTATTTGTTGTGCCATTACTCCATCTATACTGAACAGCCGAAGAATCTCGCCCAATTACAACCGCTTGCCCCATTCCATTCGTTCCACCATAACAACTAACATCCTGTACCCATTCTGCAATTACTTTTAGCGTGTCCAAGGTTGTCAAATTTTGTTCTAAGGTATCTTGGCAACCATTTAAGTCTGTTACAATCCAACTATAATTGCCTGCTGACAAGCCACTTATTTGTAAGCTATCGCTAGGTATTGGTATTGTGATACTATCTGCTGTATAGGTAAACGATCCTGTTCCTCCTATTAACTGAAAATGTACCGCCCCAGAGCTATCCCCAAAACAATTAATATCAGTATGTTGTATCAGTAAATGATCAAGTTTTGGTGGTTCTATAAGTGATAAATTTGCAGAATCTACACAACCCAAAGAATCGGTTATCACTACCTCATAGCTCCCTGCACACAAACCTGTTATAGTTGTTGCCGATTGGGCAAGCCCTCCCCAAATATAAATATAAGGCATTGTTCCACCTGCTGCGGTTGCTTTAATTGCGCCATCACAAGCATTGTAACAACTAATTGCCTGCCCATTATAATCTGAGACAACTGCCAAATCTACCTGAGGTAAAGAATCGGGCTCTGTAATATAAACGGTAATTGTAGTAGCACATAAATTTAAGTCTGTCGTTGTAATAGTATACATGCCTGCTCCCAAATTACAAAAAGAGCCTGTTGTATCAGGAGAATTTCCAACCTGAATCGAATAAGTATAATCAGGAACGCCCCCTGAAGCAATCAAATCGACACAAGCGTCATTTCCTCCTTTACAGCTAACGTTTACTTGATGAAATATTGAGCTAGTTAAACTTGTTGGTGCTGTCAATACAATAGAATCTTTGACCCTACAATTGTTGCTATCTGTCACCGTTACACGATACTGTCCTGCACATAGATTTAACAAAGAATCTGTTGTCGCACCAGTATTCCATAAAACTGTATAATTGGGAACTCCTCCTGTAATCGCCAAATCAATGCCCCCATCACAACTGGTTGAACAAGAAAGATCAAAACCATTATAATCGGAAGTAATCATCGCATTTACAAGCAGTGGTGTTGAAGGCTGAGCAACCGTATCACAACTTAGTACTTGACATCCATTTATATCGGACACCGTTACACATATCCTTTGCCCACCTATCAATCCTGTCACTGTTGGCGTATTTTGTCCCTGCGCTCCATTTCCCCATTGATAAGAATAGGGAGGACTCCCCCCTTGTACTGTTACCGTTGCAATTCCAGTTGAATCCCCTACACAGGCAACTCCAGTCGCATTGATAGAAGCTGTCAACGCATTGGGTTCTATAATCAAAATACTATCCATCACTGAGCAACCACTAATACTATCGCTTATCATAATGCGATAAAAATTTGTATCTGCTACTAAACCACAGGTCATAGCTCCTGAAAAATAGACGGATGAACCGCTATTCCAAGTATAAGAATAAGCTCCTGATCCCCCCGATACTATCACTTCTGCACAAGCACTGTCTCCCTGACAAAGAATAGGAGATAACACATTCACAGCTGTGGTTAAGGTTTGTTGCTGTTGAAGTAAAACACATACTGAATCGGAGCAATTATTGGCATCTACAACCGTCATACAATAACTTCCTGCGTCCAAACTATCTAATACCGTTCCTGTTGTATCTCCTGTTGACCAAATAAAACTCAAGTTTCCCGTTCCTCCTAATACTTCCATTTCAATCCGACCATCAGCCCCACAAAGAGGATTTAGGCTATCCAGAACATTAAAAGACAATATATCAGGAGTAGTAATATCAAAACTAAAAATAGAGCGACAACCTACCGCATCCGTAGAGGTTACCCTATAGGTTCCTGTAGCTAAATTACAAACCGTATAATCTGTCGCTGTAACAGAGATAATACCAGGAACAAGCGTGTCCCAAACATAGGTAAAGGGCGCTGTTCCATTAGTGGTTCCTATGGTAACACAACCATCAGTATGACCAAAACAAGAAACTCCTGTAATAGTATTGGCAAAACCAATCGGTGCACTTGAACTTAATCCAACCGTAACACAAGCACTGTCGATGCATCCTGTTATAACATTTGTAACAGTAACGCAATAATTCCCTACACTTAATCCTGTAATAGAAGCACTATTTGTATTCGTTGCAACAGCACCATTTGACCATACAAAATCATACATCCCTCCTGTTAAGCTGACACTAGCCGTTCCATCATTTTCACAAATCACCGCAGTAGAGGACATCATAGGGTTTGGTAACGAATCCACCGTTATGGTATAATTAAGTACGGTAGGACAAGTTAAGATGGTTTGCGCTCCAACCTTAACAGCAGAATAGACTGTTGCAGAATAAGTCGTGGTTACGGTAGGGCTAACGAGAACCGAATCCTTAGATAGAATAGTAAGGTTAGTACTCGGAGACCAAATAGCCGTATCCTGTGCTGTCATACCAATAATCCCTAAACTCGTTTCAGCCCCAGCACAACTCGTTTGAATAGGGTTATTACTTACAGCAGGAGTAGGATTAACGTATAAATAAATAGTATCAATAGAACTCCTTCCACAGCAACTGGTTACCATCGACAATTCTACTTTAAAAAATCCTGCTCTATTAAATTGATGAATAGGAACATGTTGAACATTTCCTGGGTTGGTAATCGCTCCATCAAAATTCCATTCCAAACTATCGCCTGCTGTAGAACTTGAAAAAGTTGCATAATCTCCTAGACACAACTGAAAAGTATCGGAGCCGATCAAGTTGGCAGAACTCAATATCTCAGGTTGATAATTTTTGTCAAAAGTGATGTTGTGAAAACCTCGGTATTCTTGCAAGGCATCCCCCATAATTCCCCCTGCTGCTGGGCAACCCAAACAAGTGTTGTGAAAAATGGTATAACGCCCAATTGAATCGTATCTGGTGGTATCGGCATTAAACGTCCCCATTGCAGGTATCGCATGGGTTCCCATCGCATCAAAAGTCCAATTTGTTACGGAGGTATTGGGCAATCCAATTGGAAACAATTGAGGATTTTCCGTTGTTAAGGGGTGCGTCGGCATTTGAGCAGAATCTCTAAATAACACAGGGCTATTGGTGCAATTGACATTGGTTGCATAAATTACTTGCTGATTATACAAGGCATAGGTAGAATCTTGTGAAACTGGACGATTCCCGATGCCACTCCAATAAATATTTCTCGCAATCCCATCTTGCCCATTTCCGCCATTTCCTCCGTTACCTCCTTGTCCGCCAGCACCACCAGCACCACCATCTTGAACTTCAATAGCCGATCCCAAACCACCTGCTCCTCCCTGACCACCATTTCCTCCGTTTCCTCCCTGACCACCACTGCCTCCCAAACCGCTATTGCCTGCCAAGACATGACAATGTTCAATTCGTCCATTACTTCCATTCGCATGGATATAAATACCAAAAGAGCCACCACCACCAAAAGCGCCTGTTCCCCCAAGACCAGCAGCTCCACCGCCACCGCCACCACCACCACCAGCTCCCGTACCATTCACACAACCACAAGCACCACCTTGGCCTCCTCCTCCGCCGCCGCCGCCGCCACCAGAACCACCAGAACCTGCCATCCCTGTTGCTCCTTGTGTACCAATTTGATAGCGAGTTCCCAATAGTCCCATTCCTCCATCTGCACCAACACAGCCATTGATCCCATCAATACCAGGATAGCCATCCTCCCCGATAACAGGAACCCCATTATTCACAGGCAGCCCATCTCCTAAAGTATTCCTTCCTCCTCCTAGACCACCAGCCACATTAGAACCTAGCCCTGCAGCAGTCGCAGAACAACCCGAAAAAGGAGGATTGAGTGGAGTACCGCCACGACCTGAAGGACCTCCATCGTTACCATCAATAGCATTACCACCACGACCACCACCACCGCCAGCACCACCATCAACCACACCAGGAGTAGCACTAGTACCATCAGCCCCCGTTCCCATTCCATTTCCCATGTCGGCATTGCGACCACCACCACCGCCAAAAAGGACAGCAGCAGACCCACAGCTATTTCCACCAAAACCACCATTCCCCCCTTGGATATTAGCACTCGTTCCATCAGGTAAACCATTCTGCCCAACATCTCCCGCTGTTCCATCTGCTCCTGAACAACCATCATTCCCATTCATACCATTTGCTGCATTTCCTATTTCTATATTTACCCTAGTAATGTTATAATTAGATGCATTATCCATGTAAATACCATAGGTAGAGGTACTTGGTACGATCGCATCAGCCGTTGTAATGGTCAAATCCTGCAATCTAAAATTTGTTGCCCCCAACACATTAATCGCCGTCAAATGTCGATCTATATTTTGAATTCCCACTGCATTATTCCTTGTACGATGAAGGGTAGTTGCCCCAATAGCCGATGTTTTGATCCAATCTTGATTTTCTATAAAACCGCCCTCTAGAGTAAGATGATTTGTTATATTGAGCGTAGTATCTATTGCGTAAGTTCCTGTTGCTAATTTGACAATTGTATTGTTGCAATTCGCTCGACGCAGAGCTTCTTCTAAGGTAACTGGATCTACTTTTGTTCCCATTCCTGTTATTGCACCAGATGTTGAGGCATAAATGTGGTTGCAGGATGCAAGGGTAATAGGCTGACTGACATTAATTAGCAAAACTTCAGAAGTAGAGCAGCCTGTTAAGGGATTTGTTACTTCACATAAGATAGGATATGTCCCTGCTGTCGTTGGAGCTGTTATTAAGGTCATTCCTTCTCTCCCATTCACCGTTGCAGGCAATGCATTCATTCCCCCATACAGTTCTGTAAATGAAAAATTCATCCCCAATAAATTGGTGGTCGCCCTAATAGAAAAGGTCGTTCCACCACAGACGGTTAAGGATTGGGTTGGTAAAAATAGAGTGGGCTGTCCCCTTATTTCTACTCGGACTTGATCGGTCGAAGAACAGCCATCGCTATGCACTGCTCGCACCGTATATACGGTCGTAGTAGAAGGACTGGCAATTGGGTTGGGTATTGTGGGATCCGATAACCCCCTACTAGGCGACCATATATATTGTGCCACATTGGTTGCTGTTGTAGTTGCCGATAACGCAATACTGTCTCCAAGGCAAATATTAACATCTGTTCCTGCATCAATGGGATCGTATGGGCTAGGAATGACACGGATAATGTAAGTATATTGATTTTGACCGACTAATGGACAAGAATTATCTTCGATCGTTACCAATAATCGATGTATCCCAACATCAAATGCCGTAGGTGTCCAACAAAAAGTTCCTGTAATTTGGTTTCCTGATGGCACTCCTGCTCCCGATACTGTAAACGTGCTATTTTGAATAGTACTACTACTACTCATGCTTAATATATCATTAGGATTTAAGGAATCCGATCCAATAATATCAAAACAAAATGGAGTACTATGGCAAACCGTAATTTCAAAATCTGAAGCATGATTTCCCTGTCCATTAATTCCCGAAAGAACAGGATTTTGATTGGGACAATTAAGTGTTCTAAATTGCATATCTCGCATTACAGAACCAATCAGAACACCATTTCTATATTCTCTTACAATTACACAAACATCAGCAATAAATGGAACTATTGGCGTAAATGAAATTACCCCAGTAACAGGATTAATTGTTATTGGAACCCAAGAGCCAAATGGCATTGAGCCAGAATATCCAACGGCATAAGCCGCACTATTTCCCGCCTCTTTAAGACAAGATGTTAGTTCATAGCTTAAAGAATCTCCATCTGCATCAAAAGGTCCAGGATCGTAGTTAACTAAGGTATTTACACAAGAAAAAATAGTTGGAACATTTCCAAAAGAAGGTGAGTTATTGCAGGGAGCAACTGTATTATCAAGATGTGCTTCTAAATAGGCAGCTGAAGAAAGCGTATTATTAGAGTTATTGCGACAACACCTTCGACTACTAAATACGACATTGGTACAGCTTGGAGGCAAAGTTACAATCCCCGAATAAGAATGCCTTTCAATCCCGTAAGATCCACTCCCTCCTCCACAAGCTGAATGTTGATTTGGGCATAAAGGAGTTATATCAGATCTAGAAACTCTATGGACTATTAATGATCCACTACCACAGCTTCCTACCCAACTAATAACGCTAGTTCGTGGTTCATCAATTCCAGTACAATCCCTGTAAATATTGAGCGTGATACTATATTGATTAGGACCTACACATATATAGCTTATATCTTTTCCAGCTAAGTCATTTGCAGTTAGTTTAAAAGGCAACAATAAAACCAAAAAGAGGGCATAGACCAAGCCGCTAAGGCAGGTCGTTTTAGAATAGAGCATAGGGAGTGTTTCTTTAGTGGGTTAACAAATACCTTGGGTTATTAATGAGGTATAAATCTACTTTTTTATAAAACGATAAGGTTAGGTCATTCGTTGCTTTTCTTTTTGACAAATTGAATCAAACCAATCGATTAATTCGCTCAGATAACACGAGTAACAATAAGCTTATCAACTAAAATGGCATCTTTTTGAGTCAAAAACCAAATTATCCAAACCAATACACTATCTTTGCCCCATTATTAGGGTTTTATATTGTCACTAAATCAAAGTACTAGTAATTGAATTTTTTTGCATTTAATTTACTAAAATACCTAACGATCTAGAAAAACAAGGGCAAACAAGACAACTACTTGGATACCTTCCTAAAATCCTATCCACTTTATATACAACTAATGACATTTGAAAATTTAAGAATAATCCCCCCCATCCTTAAAGCTCTAAAAGCGCAAGGTTATACCCACCCTACTCCTATCCAAGCTCAATCTATTCCAATTTTATTACGAGGCAAAGATCTATTGGGTTGTGCTCAAACTGGTACAGGAAAAACGGCTGCTTTTTCAATTCCTGTGCTACAGAATATTTTCCTAGATCAACAAAATGCTCCACAGCAAAAGGGAGTCCGTAAAATAAAAGCATTGATTGTTACGCCAACAAGGGAGTTAGCCATCCAAATTGGAGAAAACTTTACAGCTTACGCTAAATTTACAAAGATTAGAAGTACGGTTATTTTTGGTGGGGTAAAACAAGGAGCTCAAACACAGGCACTAAAAAGGGGAGTTGATGTTTTGGTGGCTACGCCTGGGCGATTATTGGATTTGATGCAGCAAGGTTTTATTACCTTAAAACACATTGACTACTTTATTCTAGATGAGGCAGACCATATGCTTGACATGGGGTTTATTCACGATATACGAAAAATCATTGCCAAATTACCTGAACAACGTCAATCTCTTTTCTTCTCTGCAACTATGCCACCTGCTATTGTTAGTTTATCACAAAAAATATTAGGTAACTATGAGCGAGTAACCATCAAGCCCGAACAAGCTACAGCCGAACGGGTAGAACAGGTTATTTATTTTGTTAGCAAGCCCAACAAACGCAAACTCTTAGTGCATCTATTAAAAACAGAGCAGATGCATTCTATTTTAGTTTTTTCTAGAACTAAATATGGAGCAGATAAGATTGTTCGTCTATTAAAAAAATCAGACATCAAAGCAGAAGCGATCCATGGAAATAAATCTCAAGGGGCAAGACAACGTGCCTTAAATGATTTTAAAAATGGAAAGATAAATGTTTTGGTCGCAACAGATATTGCTGCTCGTGGTATTGATGTCGATGAGCTGTCTCATGTTATCAATTACGATTTGCCGAACATTGCAGAAACCTATGTACACAGAATTGGTCGTACAGGAAGGGCTAGCGCAAGTGGTATCGCCCTCTCTTTTTGCGATAAAGATGAACGTCCTTATTTAAAGAAAATTGAGGCCTTAATAAAGCAAAACATTCCTGTTGTAAACGATCACCCCTTTGTAGAAGAACTGACAGAAACTACTTCCCCTAAACCATCTAAGCCATCTGGGAATAGATCTAGATCTTCTTCTTCTAGAAATAGAGGGAAAAATAATTACAGAAAAAAACGACGTTCCTTTGCCAAGAAAAAAAATTCATAATGCTGTCTAACTGAGTATCAATAGTCCTTTACACTCTCTTTATACAGAAGGCACAAAAACAAAAAAGCAAGGAACTAATGCTAAAAAATTAAAACAAAATTATAATTTAGTGAATATAACGCTATATTTGTAATAGAACTATTTAAACATGGTGTTCTATCCTGTGTAGGATCCAGTTTTAAAGAACCTTTAATATCTTTTTTATTTTAAATTTTTATTACCAATGAACAACGGAACAGTAAAATTCTTTAACGATTCTAAAGGATACGGATTCATTACTCCTGACGATGGAGGAAAAGATGTATTTGTCCATGCTAATGGATTAATTGATGAGATAACTCAAGGTGACAAAGTTAGCTATGAGATTGAAGAAGGTCGCAAAGGGCCTAACGCAGTAGATGTTAGGCTAGCTTAATTGTTACTTCGTAAAATATTTATTGAAAAGCCTATCAACATTGATAGGCTTTTCTCTTTTTAAGTATCTATTTCTTTCTTTTTGTTGATTCAATATTTTTATGTCTGATCATTCTATAAGTTTAAACAAATACATTAGTAGTACAGGAATTTGCTCTCGCCGAGAAGCCGACCGATGGATTGAAGCTGGACGAGTAAAGATTAATAATTTAGTTGCTAAAAAAGGAAATCGTGTAGCAGAAAACGATCAGGTCACTATTGATGGGAAATTGCTCCAGAACAGACCTAAATTGGTCTATATTGCACTAAACAAACCTCCTGGGATTACTTGTACAACAGACTTAAAAGATAAAGACAATATTATTGATTTTGTCAAACATCCTCAACGAATTTTTCCCATTGGTCGCTTAGACAAACCTTCATCTGGGCTGATCTTATTAACCAATGATGGAGATATTGTCAATAAAATTTTGAGAGAAGAGTTTAATCATGAAAAGGAATATATCGTTACAACAGATCAAGTCATTACAACTGACTTTATCCAAAAGATGAGTAATGGCATTCCTATTTTGGGCACTACTACCAAAAAATGTGTGGTAACCAAAAAAGGAAAACGTACTTTTTCTATCATTTTAACTCAAGGATTAAATCGTCAAATTAGACGAATGTGTGCGTACCTTGACTATAAGGTGGTTACCTTAAAACGAGTGCGAATCATGAACATCAAACTAGAAGGGTTAAAACCTGGAAAATGGCGAGATTTAAGCAGCAAGGAATTCCAAGAGCTTCAAAAAAACCTTTAGGTTCATGCGATCTTAATCCAAGATACAGCGACAAGATTGAGCATCTGTACTAGAAATATAGGCTCTACTTACTTGATTGTATCCATGGTAAAAATAACGCCCAATAGCATGATTTTGATCATTTAAGGTAGAGCTCCAAAAAAAGGCATAATCTCCTAAATTCTTAAAGCTACCTGATACATACCTCCCCGCAGGAAAGATATTGAACCCCGATACGTTAGAGCCATTATTATTAATAGCCCACCCCGATTGAGATTTTAGCTCCGTTACTTTCAGCAGATCTCTCCAACCGATTTTTGAGAGATCATGTTCCGCCATTCCCATGGTTTGTTCTAAATGCCTCCAATCTGAATCCGAAGGCAAATGCCAGCCCTCAGGGCAAGCAACCGTAGCAGCAGACCAGTTGTACAAACATCCATATTTCGGAATAGGGTTATTGGGGTTTTCTTCTACCCCCTCTGTCTCATAACGCAAATTTTCAGCCATCCAAACTTGTGTCCCTATTCGACTAACAGCATAAACCTTATGATCTCTAGGATCATACATTGAGGTTGACTCAGCATTGAGCTTGGTTATTCTATCGTAGTGAATTCCTTCATGTGTATAAGAACCTGAAGTATCACTTTTGTTACAACTAGCCCATAACACAGTAAGACATCCTAGTATTAGTAAATGATATGCATTAATTTTCATAGTTCAATAGCGTCTGATAATGATAAAACAATATACTATTTGAGACAAACTTTATTCCCCAAAAGACTAAATAAGCCCAATCAATTTCCCCTATAAAAAATAGCTCCCCCTTTTTTTAATAAGAAAAATTAAGAATTATTTTAGACTATTCCAAACAATTCAAAAACTTAGCCATCTCTTCTATTCTTTTTCCAAACAACCTAATAATGAGGAATTTGCACACTACCCATAGCTTCTAACAGATACTACAGTTGCAATTATGCTTGCAAAGTTACAAAAATTACTTCATAACATATATTAATTTATAATTAAAAAATATTAAATACCTTATCCTTTAGACTCCATTTTGGTAATAATTATCCAAAATGGAAGTATCATAAACAAAAGGTAAATTTGTTCTATGTACAAAACAAGCTAAAACAAAGAGCCCATCAATTAAGGAAGCAATTCTAACCTAACTCCCAATAGGTTAGAATCGCTTTTAGTATACTTTATTTTTTGTTTTGTGTGCACCAATTTATTATTAATTAAACACCAAACTCATCTTGTGCAAATACTTGAAAGCTTCTTGGCTCTCGTCCTACTATTTGCTGAAAATCATTGCTGACCTCTTCTTCTGATCCTTCCTTGACTCGATCAAAAAGCCAAATACAATATTTTGCAGCATCTTCTGTCCAGCCTTTTTCCACCATCCTTTTTACATATAAATCAGGCGTTGGATTGCTGTAGTGAACACATTCGCCTTTTGCATCAGAAAAAATAGACGCTACTTGTTCATGATTGAGCGCCTCTGAGCCTGTCAAATTATAGGCCTTTCTATCGTGCCCCTCTCCAACAAGGATTTCGGCTATAGCAGCACCCAAATCTTTTAAATCAATCATAGCCACTTTCCCATCACCCGTTGGCAAACAAATTTCATTATCTTCCAATGTTGTACCAGTCCATGTATGGAAATTTTGCATATACCAAGCAGGGCGCACAATGCAATAATTCATTTTGCCATTTTCTAAATCTCGCTCAATTTGATACAGCGGTTTTCCTTTGTAGGTTCCAGAAGTCCTTCCCGACTGAAACACAGTAAATTTCACCCCAGCTTTTTCGGCTGCTTGCATTAGTTCACGCACAATAGCAGGATCTTTTTTTGGAGGAGGAGCAATAAAAAACATTCTATCGACAGCTTCCAATGCCTGCGCATAGGTAGAGGCATCCAAATAGTCAAAGTAAACATAATCTACCTGTTCTCCCAAATGAGCTTTTGCCTTCTCTATATTTCGAACCGCAGCGGTAGGACGAACTCCTTTAGCCTGCAATGCTTTAATTACTTGGGTTCCTGCATTACCAGTAGCCCCTATTATTAGAATTTTCATACGATTATTTTGTGTAATAAATTTTTTATTGTCTTTTTCTGATCTAGCTTACTGCCACAGGCTCTAAACCAAATTCGCCAAAACCAACCCCAACAGGATAAGCAACTTTAATATTATGATCGTGGAAAGCTTGAACAACAGCTTCATAAACCTTAGTTTTTGCTGTCCAATATTTTTTAGATTCAGTACCAAAAGACATACTGATTCGGATAAAGTGATCGTCAAATTTTTTGACCAAGAAGAAAGGCTTAACATCGTTCTCCACTTCAGGTACACTTAGTCCTGCTTCCATCAAAATCTTTTTTACCTTAAAGAAATCTTCGGTATAAGGAACATTGACCTTTACCATTATTTTTCGGATGGGCAGAGTAGAGAAGTTTTGAATAGAATTATTTAGGATGATGCTGTTGGGAATAATAGTAAGGGTACTGTCCAACTCTTTAAAAACAGTATGGAATATCTGAATTTCGCTAACAAAAGCCCAAGTGTTCCCCGTTTTAACCTCATCTCCAACTTTAAACGGTTTCATAATCAAGATCATTACTCCTGCTGCAAAATTGCTAAGATTTCCCTGCAGAGCTAAACCTACCGCAAAACCCATTGCTGCAATAATACCAACAAATGAAGTGGTCTCTATGCCCACAATTCCAGCAACGCTTATAACGATTAAAATTTTGAAACCAATACTCACGATGGAGCCTACAAAAGTTTGGACTTCTACGCTCTGCGTATTTAAATTTTTCAGCACCTTTGCTGTAATATCTGTTGTTTTGTTCGCCAGCCAAAATCCAGCAAATAAAACGAATAAAGCCAATACGATTCTTGGCGCAAAGCCTATCCCTAATTGAATTATTTGTTGGATATAAGTATTAATATCTCCCATTGGTAAGTGTAATTTAATTTAATAATGATTGTTTTTGATACATTTTTTGTCAGCACAAAAGACTATATATCATTAAATAATCGTTTTCACCCTTGATACCAATATTTGACTCCACGTTACATAGAGCAAAAAACGGTATATTAAATACTCTTATTAATCATTTAAATTATTAAATTCATTTTTATTTAATCTATTTCTATCCTTTTACAATTCTGTTTAAGAATAGAAGTTGTTATGAGAGTATGTTTTGTTTTTTCTATTTTTTTATCGAATTTTGCGCCATTGTAGTTATTCATTTCATCAGTCATTCTTTTTATGAAAATTATTATTGCGGGAGCGGGAGCTGTTGGTTTTCATCTCGCCGAAC
This sequence comes from Aureispira anguillae, assembly GCF_026000115.1. Classification (GTDB taxonomy): domain Bacteria; phylum Bacteroidota; class Bacteroidia; order Chitinophagales; family Saprospiraceae; genus Aureispira; species Aureispira anguillae. The sequence goes on along the minus strand of NZ_AP026867.1, from coordinate 373,385 downwards.
TGTTATCCAAAGAAGATCAAGACATTACCTTAATTGACAACAATAGCAATGTCTTGAACCATGCTGCAACACATTTAGATGTTATGACACTAAAAGGGGACGCAACATCGATAGAAGTACTAAAAGAGGCACAAACCGCTAGGGCAAACCTCTTTATAGCCGTTACCACTTCAGAATCTACCAATTTATTATTGGCAATTCTTGCTAAGCAAGTGGGCGCAAAAAAAACCATTGCTCGTGTCAATAACCCCGAATATTTTGAGCCTGTCCAACTGGAAAGTTTCCAAAACTTAGGCATTGATTCGTTAATTTCGCCTCGTTTGTTGGCAGCACAAGAAGTTCAACGTTTGCTCAATCAAGGTTCTTGTACAGATGTTTTTGATTTTGAAAATGGAAAAATTTCAGTCGTTGGTTTTACCTTAGATACAAGTTGCCCTCTAATCAACCACACCATTAATGAAATAGATCAAGCCAATGCAGGCTTTACATTTAGGGGAGTATCCATCCTTAGAGGGGATCAAACTATTATCCCTCATGGAGGCACAACCTTAGAAAAAGGAGATCATTTATACATTGCTGCCGAACATAAAAATATTGATAAAGCACTTAATTTTGCAGGAAAACAACTCAAGCCCATCAAGCGAGTTATGATTATTGGAGGAACTCCTTTGGCCTTGCAAACTGCAAAATTATTGGAAAAAACGTATGAGGTTTCTCTTGTCTTATCGGATAAAACAATAGGCAAACAATTTGTAGAACAGTTAGAAAACACACTAGTTATTCATGCTGATTCTAGCAATATTGATGTTTTAAAAGAAGAAGGGCTAAAAAGGATGGATGCCTTTGTTGCGCTCACGCCCAATTCGGAAACTAATATTATTACAAGCCTAATGGCTGAGGAGCTTGGTGTTTATAAGACCATTGCTCTGGTAGAAAATGTCAATTATACCCATATTTCCAAAAACATTGGTGTTGATACCATTATCAACAAAAAGTTAATTGCAGCCAATAAAATCTTTCGTTTTATTCGAAAAGGAAAAATTAAAGAAATCACTAGTCTGGCAGGCGTTAACGCTGAGATTATAGAATTTGAGATACACAAAAAAAATCGCTTATTAAAGCATCCTATTAGAGCGTTACACTTACCACAAAAATCTATTATTGCTGGTGTTGTAAGAGGTGAGCAAGGTCATATTCCAAATGGAGATTTTAAATTCCAAATTAATGACAAAGTTATTGTTTTTGCACAACCTGAAGCCATTCATCAAGTAGAAGAAATATTTAAATAATGATAGATTTTGGTACGATCTCCAATGTTGTAGGAGTTTTATTAATTAGCTTAGGCTGCTTTATGCTTACCGCTCTGCCCTTTTCTTGGTATCATGCAAGTGGTGATGCATTGGCTATCTTTTATGCTGCTTGTTCAACGATTTTAGTGGGCGGATTATCTTGGTTGTATAAATTCAAAACCAAAGAAAATGTTGGCAAACGAGAAGGTTACCTTATTGTTGTCATTGGCTGGATAGCCATGTCATTGTTCAGTATGTTTCCCTACTTATTTAGTGGCGTATTCACGACCTTTAGTGATGCCATTTTTGAGAGCGTATCGGGTCTAACAACAACTGGAGCATCAGTACTCAATGATATAGAAGCTGTTCCAGCAGGAATTCTTTTTTGGCGGAGTCTTACACAATGGATTGGTGGAATGGGGATTATTGTATTAATGGTTGCCATTTTTCCATTATTGGGAATTGGGGGCGTTGAGCTTTTTGTTGCCGAGGCACCAGGGAGTTCCCTAGAAAAAATACACCCACGAATCAAAGAAATTGCCAAGCGTTTATGGCTAATTTACCTTGGTCTAACCACCCTATTAACCTTTATTCTTTATGGGTTGGGCATGACCTTTTTTGATGCCATTAATCATGCTTTAACGACAATGGCTACAGGCGGTTTTTCTACCAAAAATGCTAGTATTGCTTATTTTACCAGTCCAGCCATTCAATATACACTCCTAATTTTTATGTTTTTGGCAGGGGTTAACTATACCGTACTTTATTATGGCTTAAAAGGCAAATTTAAGAAAGTATGGCGCAGTGATGAGTTTAAAACCTACATTTTTGGGGTTTTGTTTTTGACAGTTGCTGTAACAACAACGCTATACTGTGTGACCGATCACGGCTTGGAACAATCCTTTAGAGATGCCGCTTTCCAAATTGTTTCAGTAATTACTACCACGGGTTTTGTATCCGCAGATTATACTTCTTGGACTCCTGCTTTAAGTTTACTGTTCTTTTTTCTTTTGTTTGTGGGAGCCTGCGCAGGGTCAACAAGTGGAGGCATTAAGTTAATCCGTCACTTGGTCTTTTTTAAGAATTCTTTTTTAGAATTCAAACGCCTTTTGCATCCCAATGCAATCATCCGCATAAAGATTGACAATCAGATTGTTTCTTCTCGAATCATTACCCATATTTTGGTATTTTTGTTGATTTACCTCATGATTTTTTTATTTGGCTCCTTAATTATGGTTGTTATTCTCAACGATTTTGACCAGCCTTTGCTTTCTGCAATTGGAGCAGTAGCAACTTCGTTGGGCAATGTAGGCCCCGCACTTGCTGATTTAAGTCCCGTAGATAACTTTGCTGCGGTTCCTCCTTCTGGCAAATGCTTTTTAACCATTTTAATGTTATTAGGACGCCTAGAACTTTTTACAATTTTGGTTGTTTTCACTCCTTATTTTTGGAAAGCTAATTAGGCTACATCTCTTTTTTTCCCTGTAAAAATTAAAAAAATTACTTGCCTTAAAACCTTATTTAAATTAGTATAAAATCGATAGAATTCTTATCTTGTGAATGCACTAACACAATTTGAAGTCCTCTCCTTTCTACATCATCAACACCAATCCAATTTAACTCCCTACAAGTGAGGACTTTACTTATTTAACTTACTAAATTAATGGGAACAGAAATCAAGAGTTTTTGGAATGAACGCTGGGTTAAGATCATTTGCAAGGCTCCAACTAAACAGAAAGATTATTATTTCTCTGATTATGGTAGAATCAAAAGTGTCGAAAAAACAACAGAAAACGAAACTTTGCTCAAAGGTTCTATCACCATTCAGGGGTACCGACAAGTCAATATGAAACTCCAAGACAATTTAAGACAGGGCTTTTACGTCCACAAATTAGTTGCTCAAGAGTTTTGTATTAAAAGCCAAGAAGATGCCAAATTTGTGATTCATTTGGATAGAGATAACCTCAATAATCATTATGAAAATCTAAAATGGGTAACCCAGCGAGAAATGACAGATTTTCAAATCAAAAATGGCGTTTACAACCCTGAAAACAGAAAACGTCCATCTCATTGTAAAATGAATCCAGATCGAGTTCGGCTGCTCAAAAAACGGCTAAAAGAAGGAAAAACAAAAAAGAAAATTTTAGCCAAAAGTTTTGGAATTACCGTAGAACAACTGAGAAAAATTGAAAAAGGCATTGATTGGAAATATGTCACATTAGATGATAATGATTAATCATTATTAAAACTGATGAACTATTTTTGCCATCACAAAACATTCTACACTTACACAACTGCGCTTGGTAAAAATAGTTCATCTATCACAATTAACAGCCCATTCTTCCCACTACCTTTCTTTTAGTTCTTCTCCTTCTCTCTCCTTTCATGAACGGTTTCAATCAACAAGGCTAAGGGAAGATTAAAATGTATCAATCTCCCCATTAACATCATTTAGTGATTAGTTTCTAATAAGCTTAAACAACTCGCTCGATGAGTGATTAACTACTTTTAGTAAATAGGTTCCAGTAGGCAACTGCTCTACATTTAGATACTCTATCTGTTGGTTTGTTTTCCATCTTTTTACCAAAACACCACTAATCGTATAGAGTTCAATTTCTGCCGCCTGTGCTACGCTTTGTTCTATTACAACAAGACCATTTGTCGGATTGGGATAAATCTTTGTTGCTGATGCTTGATTTTTGGTAGCAACTATTGTAGTAATAACGCTATTGTTTGTAATCGTTAACGGATAACAGTTATCACAAACGGTATGAAAAGCCGTATTGGTTTTAATAGGTGCATTGTTATCAAAATAAATGGAAGCGCTATTTTCGACCAAGGTACTATTCGGTAAATTAGGCGTTTGTTGAATGCTATATTTAATAAAACCATGAGACGCTGGCTCGTTTGCATTGCTGTCTAACAACATAATATTATTAAATGTAATCTCTAAGATATTCAAGCCTGTAGCATTGTACGGTTTTATTCTCCAAGTATAAGAATGACTGCTCCCCTGCATCATCAAACTACCAACATCTAAAGCAGCCGTGAGCGTGTCGAGAATAACCACTTTGTAAGCGGTGTCTGTTCCTGTATTTTGAAAATGTATGGTATAATCAATTGACTGATTGGGTAAGATATAATGATCTGTACCATAGCCCTCTGGTTCTGCTACCTTAATATTGGGATCATAAGAACCAACTGTATTGCCATGAAAGATAGAAACATAACTCAACTGGTTGTGAGGACGATATAAAAATGGAGGATCTACAAAGTTACTGTCTACCACCATACAATGTACATGACTGGAGGCTGCATAGGCTGTATTGTAAGGATCTATCACCAATTGATACACCTTATCTATCGTTCCTGGATAATAAATACTCAAACTTTGCCCCATACCTAACTGAATCGCTCCTGTATCTACAATTGTTTGGTTTTCAATAATCCAATACAACAAAGGAGCAGTATGCGCTGCTGAATGGTTGGTCACCTTAAAAATAACGGTATCTATCGTACAAGAGTCTGAGATGGTTAAATGTGGCAATTGTGTTGTGCATATACTATCAGGGTAAATATGTGCTCCTATGGTATAAGGGTCATTTTGAGGACTTGAACAACTTGCTTGCACCATAATAAAAAATCGTCCATACTCCCCTACTTCAACCGAATCCAAATCAAACCGATAACGATGATTCCCCAAATTAGTCATCGGAATAGAACTATTTGTAATCGTCAAATTAGCCGTTAAATCAACCTCAACATAAGCATTCGCTGCATCTACTGTTCCTGGATTTCTATAATTTACCCAAACTTGACGAGCAATACAAGCCCGCATATGAGCACTAGCACTTAGATTGACTTCCAATTTGGGACACAAAAACAAGGGCTCCATCGCCCAATCCAACACCTGTGGGTTAACAGTCGTATCAATTGTAAAAGTTTGACTACTAGGACATGCAGACCAATAAGGATAGGGTGTCGTAACACTTACAGTATAAGTCCCTGTATCCAAATGCGCTTGATAAGCATAGTTCCCATTCGTGGCCGCATAAAATTGATCTTGCCCTTTTTCAAAAAGCAAAACGGTGTTGGGAGCAAATCGGGCTTCTGTTGTATCAGGAAAACAGTTTAAATTGCTGTCTATACGCATTTGTCCTGTTACAAAATTTGGAAAAGGATTGATGCAATGACCACTAGTATCGTAAGGCAGTACCATTCTTGTCGGAGCAACACATTGCACCCCCGTTATAGGATGGGGAGTTGTGGTAACTGTAACTTCTAGAACAACAACATCTCCAACTACTCCCGATGGTACGGCAATCGATGGATTAGGGATTGTTGCGTCTGAAAAAACCACGGGAGGACCACTTATTTGCGTCCAATTAAACGCCTGAGCAGAATCCAACCCATTGGGACCGTCCAAGACAGCATGGAGTTGATGCTGCGTATTTACACCAGCACAAAGTGTCGGAATCGTTAAAAAAGTTGCCTGATAAAGACTTAAATTAAGATCAATTGCTGTACAACTTAAAAACGGTGCCTTTCCATCGGTAACCCCTATTCTAAAATGTCGTTTGAGGTTGCTATTCAGTGGTGAATAACTGTTATTTTGCCAAGTAGGCGTTACTTGTACATAACACTGCACACTATCTGGTCTAAAAGGAGGAGTTGAGTTAGCAAGAACAGTCCAGTTTCCCACTCCAAATACTTCATCTAAATTTGTATTGGCAAGATCTACTTCAACCGTATCCCCATCTGGATCGTAGGCAATAAAACTAAAAATCAAATTATCAGAGGAACATAAATCAAAATTATAATGCTCATAAAGTGTAATAATCCCCGCTGTATTCGTGATGGGCTCTGTATATTGAACAGGAGCATTACAAACAGCAGGACTATCAATGACCACAACTGGAAAGTCGCTCTGTACATAACCAACCGTATCGCCATTTTTGAGTTGATAAATTGTTAGCGCAACTGCTGCAATTTGCCCTACGCTATCTTTGGCATGAAAACGCAATTCTCTACGTATATTATCGATTTGAATAGCACTAGTAGGCGAGATATGCAAGGGTTGACCAGCACTAAGCCCAGTAGTATGATTCAAACAGTTATTAGCCCCTTGTAAAGGGCAGGTTAATGCAACTACAAAGCTATCCATATTAGAGGGATAACGAGTTGGCACCTTTAATCGATTAGTATGCGTAGAATTAGCACAATAATAAGGTAATTTTTGTCGATGAAAACGAGGCGAGCTGTATAAGTAACGGCTGTCTATCTTTGCTTCAACATAGATAGAACTTCCCGAAGTACTCAGATTTGTAATATTGGCACTGCGACAACAGCCTGTCCAACTGACGATCCAATCTTCGCAAGTCTGTGGAAATACAACCACTCCAGAATAAACAAATAGTTCAAAGCCAGGCATTGTCCCACCATTACAAGTACTGTTTGCAATTTGGCTCGCATGAATTCCTGAAATCTCATACGAAGAATCCAGTGTCAATACAGTAGTAGAGTTTGCCCCACAAAGCATAGAGTTTAGATCGATCGTTTGATTGCCAGGCAAGGTTGCATCCGAACAATCTCGATAAACTTGTAGTGTAATTTTATATTGGTTGGCTCCTAGGCATTCGTAGGCCAGCTCAGCACCAGAAATGGCTTTGAGAGGACTCGAAAAACCTATAAGAACGAGTAATAAACAGCCCAGTAGGCTAATTTTTTTTATACAAAACATAAGGAGGAAATTATGAATTGGTTAGGAAATAAATTTCAATTTAGAGCACACCTTTTGTGTCCTTCTATTAATAGATACCGAAATATAAATTATAAAAAAAAATGCATGCATTAAAATTTCCAATTCATTTTAATGACTTAAAGCCCAAATTAATGCCATTTTTTTATACTTAGCTACTCTTTTTGTAGTTTGTTCTACTCAAAAAGTAGCCAACCAATTATATCGCTATAAGTCATCAGAATCACTACAATAAAAAGCCATCCTCGAAAAATCGGGATGGCTCCTATTCAATGAAAAATCTTGTAGTGTTATGATGACTGTACTCCTAGGCTGTAGTGATTATTGCTTCAGTAATTTAAACAATTCCGTTCCTCTTATGGTATTCAATCGGATAGTATAATAAGCTGCTGGCAAAAAATTGACATCCAATTCTATTAATTGTTGGTTATTGTAAACCTTAGCCAACATCAATTGCCCCGTTTGATTAAACAGCTCCAAATGTATATCCCCTTCTATTTGTTCTCCCAGTTCTATCTTTGTCTTTCCTTGCGTTGGATTAGGATATAAGGTAATAAATTCTTCTTTTGCACGAATTGTTAAAGCTTGGATATTACTATAAGTATAAGTGCCGTCAAAGTCAATTTGCTTGATTCGAAAATAATGTGTTCCAGGTATCAGTTGTTGGGTCGAATAACTGTAGTTTTTCGCCTGTACAGTTGTACCTGCTCCCTCTAGGAATCCTATTTTTTCAAAAACAGGAACATCTGAAGAAGGAAGTGCCTGTTCGATTTCAAATCCTCTATTATTTGTTTCTGAAGCTGTAGCCCAATTTAAGATTCCACTATTGTCGGCTGCTAAATCTGCACTAAAATACGTTAACTCAACAGGCAAAGCATTCATCAATGTAAAATTAAGATTATTGATGAGTCCCAAACCGTGAAAATTAGCCCCACAAGTCGTACAATTAGACCATACAATAGTAATAGAAGTAATACCAGAAGGGTCTACAAATTCAATTCCTACTTCATCTCTATCCCCAGCAGTAGAGGAAGAATGTGCATCTACTTGCCCTATACTAGGATAGTTAATTTGATAAGAAGGGTTGCTAGAAGCTGTTAATGTAGGGTAAATCTTATCGCCTAATACATTTTGAGCAGAAATGGTACACAAATCACCCGAATAAGAAGAGCCATTGATATGAAATAGTTTAAAATCTGCACTTGCCAATGGTTGGCTAAACGTAATGGTAAATGTTATCCCATCGGTTCCAAAACCATAAGTAGCTACAGTTAATGCTTCTCCGCTTCCTCCTGTTGTTGCGCTACCAATGCTTGGAGAAGCAGCCAAACTACCTGGAAAATTTGTCAATGTTCCTGTCGCTCCATCTAGGGTCATTGAAATATCTAAATCTGTATTATCTACACTCAAAAAAGTATTGGTTAATGCTCCTGCGGGCAACCAGTTGTAATCTGATGGGGCAGATGGGTTGGTTGAAAAATTAAATGTTCCTGAGTTTTGAGCCATAGCTATATTGCTCATAGCGATCAATACAATTAATAAAATTTGTGCTTTGAAGTTCATTTTCATTTATTTATATGTGTTTCTGGGGGTTATATTCTTCCCCACAAAACTAAATAAATATTGTTCCAAACAGGAAAAAAAAATAAACAAAACATCGTTTATAAAGCACTGTTTTTCTTATGTTTATAAAAAAATTACGTATATTAGCCTCTATTTTTAATTTCAAAAAAATTATCCTTTCACAAATAGTCTTCCACATAAAATTTAATTTTAACAAAAAACAAGTTTATCAAAATTTAAATTTTTTGTTAATTTTTATAAAACTTACACAGTTAAGACATTCCTCTGGTTATCAACACACTATTTTTAGTGAAAAATTTTCTCCTTCAGACTCGATTATTTACAATTTTGACGAAACAAATAGAAGTCATCTCAAATGATTTGAGATGACTTCTTATCTAATAAAATGCTATTTTGACAATTTTTGGTGCTAGAGAAACATTGATTAGACTCCTCTAGAATGTCCAATTAAAAAACAACATACACACTTTTCTCATTGGGCTCTGTTCCTCCTATGCACAAATCATGTTTTGCAGAATAAAACCCACCATTGCAACCTTCCTTATTCGCAGCCAACGTTTTGAGAATATCTTCCATGTAATACTTCAAAAAGTCTAGATACTCATTGTGCGTTTGTACACTATAATAAGGGTTTCCATTTTTCATAAACAGCAAATAAGTATTATCAATTAATACCATTTCTATATACTCTGCTTCGGTAAACTCTGCCTCTTCTTTCATCAAATCCGTATAGCGGCTCATTTTTTCTTTAAAAGCCGCTTTCGAAATTTTTAATCCACTACTATCTACAGATTGCTCAAACTTAGCATTCGCCAATAAGCTATCATTCAAAAACATCAAAAAAAACATCAAAAGGGTACAACTTACAATTTTCATAATATGATTTTATATTAAAAAATGAAGCAAGCAAGTATGCCGTATTCTTTATAAGCTTAACGCATTCATATTTTTGCATACTTACCTAAAGGTTCAATGGTTAAGACCACCATCTACTAGCACTTAAAACCCTGCCAATTAAACGAATATAGGAATGAGTGGATTGTTTTTTTAGTAGAAACGATAAAAATCTGTGAATTATTAATAAAATTGTTGCTTTTTATCGATTTTTGCTGCATTTAGCAACAAGAACCAATACCAAATGAATATTGCCATTATTGGAGGTGGAGCAGCAGGTTTTTTTGCTGCCATAGCAGCAAAGAAAAATCATCCTAATTCCGAAGTAACCATTTTAGAAAAGTCTAAAAAACTCTTATCAAAAGTAAAAGTATCGGGAGGAGGGCGATGTAATGTTACAAATGGTTGTACTTCTATCAAAGAACTGACCAAAGCTTACCCTCGTGGTGACAAGGCATTAAAAAAAGCGTTTCGGGTATTTAGTACGCAAGACACCATGGATTGGTTCGAAAAGCGTGGTGTTCCTTTGGTCATACAAGAGGATAACTGTGTTTTTCCCGTTTCACAAAACTCACAATCTATCATTGACTGCTTTCTTTCCGAAACTCGCCAATTAGGCATCCATATAGAGGTCGGTAATGGGGTAAAAAGTATAACTCCTATTCAAAATCAGCTAACGTTAACCTTCTCTAAAGGGAACATAAGTAGAACCTTTGACAAAGTGATTGTTGCAACAGGAGGATGCCCCAAAGAACAAGGTTTGCAATGGTTGGCAGATTTAGGGCATCAAATTGCCCCCCCTGTTCCTTCTTTGTTTACATTTAATATGCCCAAAGAAACAATTACCGAACTCATGGGAATTGTTGTCAAAGAAACCCGTACCAGCATTCAAGGTACTAAGCTCAAATCGGATGGTCCATTGTTAATTACTCATTGGGGAATGAGTGGGCCTTCTATTCTCAAATTATCGGCTTTTGGCGCTCGAATTTTAAGTGACTCCAATTATGTATTCAAGGTTCAAGTCAACTGGGTCAATGAGCTTAACAATACTGTTGTCTCCGAATCTTTAAAAGAAATTTGTCAAACCCACCCCAATAAATTGCTCACCAACTATCGTCCTTATTTATTACCTGAGCGTTTATGGCATTACTTATTAGAAAAAGGCCAATTGCCCGCAAATAAAAAATGGGCTGAATTGGGCAAAAAAGGACTCAATAAGTTAGTAACCTTACTCACCAATGATGTTTATAACGTTCAAGGTAAAACGACCTTTAAAGAGGAATTTGTTACTTGTGGAGGAGTTAGTTTAGAGAGTATTGATATTCGTACGATGCAAAGCAAAACTTGTCCTAATCTATACTTTGCGGGTGAAATAATGGACATTGATGGGATTACAGGAGGGTACAATTTTCAAGCAGCATGGACTACGGCATTTATTGCAGGAAAATTAGCCTAAAAGCACTCCTTTCGTAAATAATGGGGCTGCTTTAAGCAAGTTTTTTTTGAGAAGCGTATTTCTTCAAGATTTCTTTTTCAGCAAAGATTTAAATTTCATACAAAATTAACTTTTGATCGTTTTTTTATAACAAAAAACGATGTATTTTCACCTCATTAAAACATAAATTTTTTTTAGCCTGTTGAAATTAGCTTTTGTCCTCATTTTCAACAACAAAGGTCTTTTTTTTTATCTATAGTAAATTTGTATACAATGGACTTTGGAATCGGAAGTATCTTTCAAATCGTAGGAGCCCTTGCTTTTTTTATCTACGGTATGAAAATGATGAGTGATGGGATTCAACAAGCCGCAGGAGCTCAACTTAGAAATATCCTAAGAACAATGACTCAAAATAGGTTTTTAGGTGTTTTTACAGGCTTTTTGATTACGCTATTGATACAATCTTCTTCGGCCACTACCGTAATGACAGTAAGCTTTGTCAATGCAGGTCTATTGTCTCTCACAGAGTCAGCAGGGGTTATGATTGGTGCCAATATAGGAACGACAATCACAGGATGGATTGTATCGGTATTAGGATTCAAAGTAAAATTATCAGCCTATTCAATCCCCTTATTTACCTTAGGAGTGCCCCTATTTTTTTTAGGAAAAGGCAATGCCAAATATTGGGGTAAATTTGTGATTGGTTTTGCCATTCTATTTCTTGGTTTGAGTGAATTAAAAGGCGCTGTTCCTTCTATCAAAGACAACCCCGAAGTACTCGAAGCCCTAAAGAATTTTACTCAATGGGGAATCTTATCTAGAGTTTTCTTTGTATTTGTGGGGACGCTATTGACAATTGTTGTACAATCTTCTAGTGCTTCGATGGCCATCACCTTAACCATGTGTGCAGAAGGTTGGCTACCTTTTGATGTAGCGGCAGCAATGATTTTGGGTGAAAATATAGGGACGACCATTACTGCTGAATTGGCTTCTTTAATTGGTAATACAGCCGCCAGAAGATCCGCCAGAATTCATTCCTTATTCAATACTGTTGGGGTTACTTGGATGGTTCTTGTTCTGCCTTGGTTTTTGCCTGTGTTATCCAATTTTGTCCAACCGCTATTAAATATTGCAGACCCTTATACGACACCAGCAGCAATTCCAATGGCTTTAGCCGCCTTCCATACTAGTTTTAATGCGATTAATGTTTGCTTAATTCTGCCCTTTGTTCCTTGGTTGGTAAAAGCCGCAAAATATACGGTAAAAGAAAAAGAAGATGAGCAAGAAGAACTGCTTGAATTTATCACCAATAAGACATTAAGCACAGAACTCAGTACAGATGTGGTTCAGCAAGAAACGGCATATTATGGCAATGTAGTTGGTCAAATGAATTCATTTTTGACAACAGCAATCAATTCTATTGATGACAAAGAAAAAAGTGAAGCCATCAAACGACTCTTCAAATATGAAGAGATTACAGACGTTTTGGAAATTAAGATTACAGAGTACATTACCAACTTGGTGGATAAAGAAAATACGCACCAAACTTCTTCTAAATTAATCAGCTACATCAATATTGCCAACGACCTTGAACGCATTGGTGACATTTATTTTCAGATTGCAAAAATACTAGAACAAAAAATGGAAGAACACATCCATCTTTTGCCAGAGCAGCGCAATGGAATTAATGAAATTATTAGCTTGATTGATGAAGCATTTAAAGTAATGAATACCAACCTTTCTGTTTCGGATTATGGTTCGGTAGAAAAAGGTGGTGCCATGTTGCTTGAAAGTCAGATTAATGAGCTTAAAAATCAATTGCGCACTCAAAACCTCGATCGCCTAAGTGATCAAGATTATGAGGTTAAAAATGCCTTGATTTACAACAATCTTTTTTCTTCTTTAGAACGTATTGGAGATCACATCGTCAATGTTACAGAATCTGTTGTTGGAGAAATTTAGTCAATTTTTCTAGCTTCAAATAGTAACCTTATCCAAAGCTAAAAGTAAGTAGACGAACAAGATTTGTTCGTCTACTTACTTAAACTTGTTTTAATAGATTCTATAAGCGGTACAAGCTTCTTGGATAATCCAACATTTTCACGGTTGGTTTTTGTAATTTTTTTAAGGCATCCTTAGCAATCCATTGAGCCGAAGGACTATCCAACGCATAAATTTTCAGCGATTCTTCTATTGCTCGTTGGTTCAAATCAAGATTTCTTTTTCCTATATTTCTCAACGCCCAATTGACTGCCTTTTTTACATAAATTCGCTCGTCCGTCGCTGCCCTTTTTATCAAAGGGAAAAATTGTTCAAAAACTGGATTTAGTGCTTTTTTGTCGGCCATGCAATAAGCTGCAATGGTTGCAAAACTGGCTCGTTTTTCAAATTCAGCACTTCGTTGGCTCCAAAGTTTTGCCTTAACAACAGCGAATTGACTTTTGGCAAATAGCCCCATGCAAAAGGAATCGCAAATTTCCCAATTCTCAAAGGTAGGCACCCATTTTTCCATTAGGTCTTCTGTTAATTCTCTAGGATCAAAAAGCTGACTGCACAAAATTTTAGCTTCGTAAATTCCCGTCTCAAAAAGTGCCTTTGCCAATCTACTATCCTTTCCTATTTTTTTAGCGATAATTTTCAAATCAGGGTGGTAGATTCCTAGCGCATTCGTTGTTTTGACACCAAATTTTCTTTCTTTAAACGCTATATTTTCTTTATTGCCTAATTGTTCTAATTCATGGATTATTTGTGCTACGGTATAGTTCATATTTTGTTATAACTTGATCCTAATAATAAATAATTAGCTACTAATTAGCCCTTTCTAAAGACTATACATAAATGCTCTTTTCTTTTCCCTCAATCTATAATGTTAAATTCTTTTCAAAGTGCATATAATAAAATTTTATGCTCATCATTTCACCACAATAATTCCCTTTCGATACAAACTTAAAGCAGCCTGAAGTACCGTTTGAAGTTCCGTTATGGGTAAATCTTCTTTGGGATTAACCCTAAAAATTTTCATTCGTTTTCTTGTCCCTTGTTCTAATTTGGGGTGCTCCAAATACTTCCCCTCTACCATCAACAAATAAGGGTCGTTGGTTTTCTTATCTACCCACAAATAACAAAAATGCCGCTTTTTATAACAAAAGCAGGGCATTCCATATTTTTGTGTTTCTGAAACAGCCACATCTTGCTCCAAAATAAAATTGCGCAAAGCCAATAAACAGCCTCTATTGGGCTCCTCTTTATTGGCATAAAATTGATCTAATTCTCTTATCATTTTTTTATTTTGAAACAAAAATACGATCCCTTTGTGACAAGGGGCTGTCAGTAGCAAAAAAAATAGGTCAAGAATTTATATTCTCAACCTATTAAATCACTTTAAGTATTCCTTAAATTAAGTTATTTTACTTGAAACTGACTAAGATCTACTCCCAAACCTTGAGCAATCCCCATTCCCAATTTAGGGCTAGCTCTAAACCAATGACAAAGCTGGCGATTGATAATTTCATCTTTTTTGGCACCACTAATTCCACTCATTGCCCCCACTATATTTTGAATGGTATTTTGCTGCTGTTCTGGGGTCATTACCTGTTCAAATAAGGCACCAGGTTGAGAATAATGATCGTCATCATTTGCATTGCGATCAAAATATCCTACTACATTACTTGCTAAGGTATAAGACTCGCCTTTGGCTGCGGTGTCCTCCTCCAAATTATCAAAGCTATTGGGGTAATAATTGGGACTTCCTCCCCCATTCCCATCTGCTCGCATTGCGCCATCTCTATGATAATTATTAACGGCATAGGGACATTTATTAACGGGAAGAGACTCATAATTAACCCCTACTCTATAACGATGTGCATCAGGATATGCCAAGATACGCCCCTGCAACATTTTGTCTGGAGAAAATCCAATCCCATCCACCAAATTGGCAGGTGCAAAAGCAGATTGTTCAACATCTTGGAAATAATTTTCAGGAATTTCATTCAACTCAATGACTCCAACATCAATCAACGGAAAATCAGCATGTGGCCAAACTTTGGTCAAATCAAAAGGATTCCATTTGAACGTTTTTACCTGATCCATGGTCATTACCTGTATCTTAAGCGCATACTTAGGGAAATCTCCTCGCTCTATCGCTTCTACCAAATCCCTTTGGGCATAATCAGCATCTATGCCTTTCATTTTGGTTGCCTCAGCATCCGAAAAATTCTGAATTCCCTGCATGCTTTTATAATGAAATTTCACATATACTCGCTCCCCTTCTTTATTGACCAACGAAAAAGTATGACTTCCATAGCCATTCATAAAACGATAGCCTTTAGGAGTCCCTCTGTCTGACATTAGAATCAAAACCTGATGTAAACTTTCAGGATTCAAGGACCAATAATCCCACATCATAGTGGGGCTTTTGCAATTTGATTTGGGGTCTCTTTTTTGAGTGTGAATGAAGTCAGGAAATTTTTTAGGGTCTTTGATAAAAAATACGGGCGTATTGTTACCTACCAAATCCCAATTGCCTCCCTCTGTATAAAACTTAACGGCAAAGCCCCTAGGATCTCGCTCAGTATCTGCGGAGCCTTTTTCTCCTCCCACTGTAGAAAAACGAGCAAAAACCTTGCATTGTTTTCCTATTTCGTTAAATAGCTTTGCTCTTGTATATTGGCTAATATCATGTGTTACCGTAAACGTTCCATAAGCCCCCGATCCTTTTGCATGCACAATACGTTCAGGAATACGTTCTCGATTAAAATGGGCTAACTTTTCATGCAAAAAGAAATCTTGTAGTAACAAAGGGCCCTGTGGTCCTACTGATTGTGAATCTTCATAATGATTTACAGGACAACCACTACTAGTGGTAATTTTTTTCTTGTCAGACATAATTAAAAGTTTTTATTGGATTTACTAATTTGCCAAAAATTTAATTATCAATAATATACACTTTAGTTATTTATTTTAATAAACTGATAATCAATAAAAATTAAAATCATCTATTTTTTTGCAGTAACAATTCGTTTTTTTTACAAAAAAATAAAGTTTAAAAAATGCTCTTATGCATTAATAGTTGCAATATATACCTTATATTTGATTGACAAAAACGATATTTTCAATCTAATTATTGATAAAATAGATGAATATACAACAAATCAAATATGCTATTGCTGTCGCAGAAGTTCAAAGTTTTGGTAAGGCTGCCGAAAAATGCTTTATCACACAATCGACCTTAAGTACGATGGTCGCTCGCCTAGAAGATGAACTGGATATACAGTTGTTTGATCGAAAGACCAAACCCATTACGACCACTAAAGAAGGGGAAATAATTCTTCAACAATTTTATATTATTACCAAAGAGTTAGCCGTTTTAGATGAAGTTGTGAACGATCTGAAAGGAGAAATAAGTGGAGAACTAAACATTGGAGTCATACCAACTGTTGCTCCTTATTTATTGCCTTTATTCCTCAATGACTTTGTAAAAAAATATCCCAAGATTAAATTTACTGTTAGTGAAATTACAACCGCAAAAATCATTGAAGACCTAGAGAACAGAACATTAGACATTGGTATTTTATCCACCCCTCTCAATCATCCGACCCTAATTGAGATTCCACTCTACAAGGAACCCTTTTTGCTATTTGATAGCGCCCAACAATCCTCTAATCAAAGTATTGCTGCGCACGAAATAGATTGTAATCGGCTGTGGTTACTCAACGAAGGGCATTGTCTGAGAACGCAGGCAGAAACCATTTGCGATTTGCGCACCAAGCGAATAGACAATTGGAACCTAGAATACAAATCAACGACAATTGATACTCTAATGAAATTTGTTCGAAAAAACAATGCCGTTACTTTATTGCCTTATTTAGCAACTATTGATTTACCCAAAGAAGATTTTAACTACCTTCATGCTATTAGTCCTCCACAACCTACTCGATTAATTAGTTTAATTGTTCATCCCCATTTTGTAAAAAAAGGCGTTTTAGAATCCTTAAGCACTGCTATTCAAGATGCCACGCATCCTTTTTTAGATCGAAAAGGGGTCAACGAATGGCTAGTTTCTCCCATTTAATGCCCAGGATTGCTTAAATCCATTAAAAGGATGCCTCAAATATTTCCTCCAACTGTTGCCCATTGTCTTTATAACCAATAGCCCCTATCTTTTTAGCGCATTATTTGTAATCGACTAAGCAGTAACCATCTTTTAAAATAGGATGGTACTGCTCCCCAAACATTCCCCCATTCCATTTGATGATTCCCCTAACTTACCAGCTAAGCTCCTTGTCAATCATAGCCTTTGTTCTAATTTTTTATCCTTATCTCCGATCTCCTTCCTCGCATAAAATACATCATCACAAAAAACACCTCAATAGCTAAAGTGTCCAGTTCATGTGAATAAGTGTTTCGTTCAAAAAGATGACTTGTACAGCCTATTTATTAGGCTTAACATTGCATAGAGCAACGAATGTTATGCACACAAACAAACCTGTCCCCCATTCCCCAAATCTTTACCATTATTATATATCGTTAACAAATAAAATCAAGTATGAACAAAACAATCCCCTTCTTTATCGCATTATTAATGCTTACTGGTCAAGTTCAAGCACAAATCTCAAATGGTCTAGTTGCTTACTATCCATTTTCGGGCAATGCCAATGATGCCGTAGGAACCATCCATGGAACAACAAATCACGTGACCTTAACAACAGATCGATTAGGCAACAGTAATGCAGCCTACGCCTTTACCACGAGTGGCAATCCATCTTTTATAGATTTAGGCAATAGTTTTAATACAACGACCTCAGGCAATGCTGCCACCTTTAGTTTCTCTATCTGGTTTAAACGATCTGATCTTTCTAAAGGAATGCAACTTTTGCACAAACATGGCAACAATTGGTGTGGAGAACTAACGGCTCAATTTGCCATTGGAGTGGAATCCAACGGAAAGATATACAGCAACTATTACAATGCCTCAACAGGAACGGTTGCAGGACTAAAAGCGAATTACGAAAAGTCAATAGCCCTTGTTACCGATACCGCTTGGCATCATCTGGTTGTTACCTATGATGGCACACAAGCCGCAGGACAGAAACGAGCCACTTTATATCTAGATAATGCCCCATTAGCCTCAACCTTAACCAATAATGGGACAGATGTAGACTCTATCCCTGCCTTAGGTTCACATCTTGGCATTGGATATTCCCTCAGTTCTACGGGCGCACTCTGCGGTAGTAATAGCTATGGCACAAATGGAAGCATTGACGACATCCGATTGTACAATAGATTACTAACAAATTGTGACATCAAAGATCTCTATGTTGAAGGAGATAGCCTAGAAGGAGTCGTTGCCCACTATCCTTTTTCAGGTAATGCCAACGATGCAGTAGGCACTATCCACGGAAATAGTAGCAATGTTACTTTGGTAGCCGATCGATTTAACACTCCTAATTCAGCTTATGAATTTACTACCAATGGAAGCCCTTCTTTTATAGACTTAGGCAATAATTTTAATGACATCACCTCACATCTTGGAGCAACCTTTAGCGTTTCTATTTGGTTCAAACGATCTAACCTATCTAGAGGCATCCAGCTTTTTCACAAACATGGGAATGCCTGGTGTGGAGAAGTAAGCCATCAATTTGCCATTGGGGTCAAGTCTAATGGACAAATATATGGCAACTATTATGATGCCTCAGCAGGAACTGCAGCAGCACTAAATGCCAATTATGAAAATTCTGACACTACAATTCTAGATACCGCTTGGCATCATCTGGTTGTTACTTATAATGGGGTTGTTCCTGTAGGACAAAAGCGAATGCACCTATACCTAGACAACCTACTTTTAGCCTCTACCACCACCAATAACGGATCCGATGCCTTTGCAATAGCGCCCCTCACTTCACATCTTGGAATTGGAGCTTCATTAAATTCAAATGGCAGCTTCTGTGGCAACAGCAACTATGGTTCGGATGGACTTATTGATGACATTCATATTTACAATCGCCTACTTTCAGACTGTGATGTAAATGACTTGTATACTCCCAATACAACAACCTCTACAACAAGCATCACTCGACCAATAGAAGAACTGGTATTATATCCCAATCCTGCCCAAGACTGGCTTACTGTAACATTGACCACTAAAGATTATCAAAATACACAATTGCAGATTATCAATACAACAGGTCAAATTTTACAACACCAAACGGTAAGCGCCCCTAAGGTATCCATTCCGACAAAGCAACTTGCCAAAGGAGTTTACTTTGTGCGCTTATTAAATGACACAAAAGTAGTAGGCATCCAAAAATTCATCAAGAATTAATTCCAATAGACTTGAATAGTAGAGCAGCTGGTCTTGACAAGAGATTGGCTGCTTTTTTAATTCCCAAGGTTTATTACTTATATTTGACAAGCTCTCTTCTTATTCACTAAATTTAGCCTTTGTAGCCTGTAAAGCTTATAAATGAGAATCATACCCTATCATTATAATTTATTTTTTTATTACAGTATATTAATTGTAATGATCATTTGCGATAGCCAAAGTGGTCAAGCTCAACAATTGTCTAAAACAAATTATGGTGTAAATTCTCCCCTCAAAACAAATACGATTTATGACATCCATTTTTCTTCCAATAATTTACTTTATATCGCTACTGATAACGGGCTTTGGTCTTATGATGGAATCAGCTTTGAAGAATATAAGCTTTCAATAGAATTTAGTAGTGAACTGCACAATATTCAGGAAAATTCGGATGGAGACATTTTTGTGATGGACTTTAATGGAAATGTTTTTGAGTTAGAAGAAGATAGTTTAGTCCTCTTTCCTACTGGAATAGATAAGAAAATAGATTATTTGCTTATACTAGAAAACTATACTTACTATGCAGGAAAATCATTTATCTTCAGTCAACATCAACAAACTGGTAAACTACACAAAATAACGTTACCTAAAAACTCAGATTACATCTATGGCTTATCAGACAATGGTTTTTTTTATGCGAGTGACGCCCCCAATAAACTATACCTAGGACAGGTTCGAGACACCATGCTAGTAATTGCCAAAGATAAACCCCAAAAATCATCGGCTTCTAAAGTCTTCAAAAATGATTACAAAGGTTCTTGGTGTGATTTTGATGATGCAGAACAAAATATTATCAGTTCCCAAAACGACACCATTCTAAAACTAAAAGAAGTTCCTAAAGAATTAAGCATTTATAAAACAAGAATCATACATAATCAGCTGGTTATTCTATGCAAAGAAGGTCTATATCTACCTGTAAAAAAGCAGTTTTTTATGGATAGGAATTTTGTCAATGAAGTGCTAACCGACCACGAAGGAAATATCTGGATTGCTACCTTAACCTCAGGGCTCTATAAAACTTCCAACTTCAAAAACTACCATTACCCTCTAAATAATCCCTCTACCGAAGTTGATTTTATATTTGCCGATAACAATAAAATTATCTATTCTGATAAAGTTGGTAAACTATACCAATGGGACGATGATCAACAATCCTTTGCGTTGTTTTATGAGAACAAATACAAAGGACAGTTAAAAAACATTTCATACGATCGCCAAAATCAACAGTACATCACCTCTGGAAATCAAGTTGTTTTTTTTGACAACAACCTTAAAATTAAGGCTGAACACACTGGCTATGGAAAATTTACTAGAGCAGGAAGTGACGATTTTTATACCAAAAAGAGCAATAATCAACTAATTTATGGTTTATTCAGTGATTATCTAAGATACAAGCAAAATGGTGCAAAGAAAACACTTACCCACCAAAAACCGCTCTTCTCCATTTCTCAATGGATTCCTTTACAGATGTTTGATATAAGACTTCCCCCTAATAAATCGACAAAGGATATAACAGCTTGGGGTAATTATATACTTACAACCCTCAACGATTCTTTACTTTTTATTCGTAAAACCACCGATTCTGTTCAGAGAGCTGTTCCCTTTTCTAATATTCAAAAGCTATCCCTCAATAATAATCGGCTGTTTGTTATTACAGAAAAAAATATCATCGAAGTTGATACCAATGGTCATTCTATTGGAATCATCAAACGAACGGGAGGTCTTGAGCGTAGAATTCGCAATATTTCGGTTGACCATCAACACATTTCTATTACCACCAAGCAGATCATTTATTTATTGGATGCCAATAATTATAAACACCTGCACCAATTTACTACACAAAACGGCATTACTTCTCCCGATTTTAATAGAGCTTGGTTGTATCGCAAAAAATTGTACGTCAATGGCAATCGAGGTATTGATGAAATTATCTTAGAGGAGCCTTATAATAAAGGGAAAGCCGATTTGAAGATTGCTAAGGTTCTTGTTAATAATAAAGAAAAAAGAGGAACTGTTTTTAGTTACCAAGAAAATAATATAGAGCTTGTTTTTGAGGTGCGATCTTATACGACTTCTGGTCATTTAAAATGGAGATTGAACAACAAAAAATGGAAAATTAATAAAGCTAAAAATAAAAGTGTCCAGTTGGATGAATTGCAGGCAGGTTCTTATACCATAGAGGTTTGCTTTGAAAATAAACTCGGCGTTACCTCTAACCTTGTTAAATATGTTTTTGTCATACAAAAACCCTATTGGCAAACTTGGTGGTTTTATGCTTTGTTCTTTTTGGGAGGAATGGCTGGAGTAAGTATTATCATTTGGGGATTTATTCGCAACAAAAGAAAAGAAGAACGGCTACAAAATCAAAATAATTTATTGCGAATGCAAGCTCTACAAACACAAATGAACCCTCATTTTATTTTTAATGTTCAAGCTGCTATCCAAGGACTATGGCTGAGAGGAAGTGAAGAGGCTGCTTTGTCGCTTCAAAATAAATTTTCTAAATTGTTGCGCAAAATTTTTCAGTACTCAGGGCATCTAACCATTTCTATTGAGCAACTGGTAGAATTTTTAGAGAACTATATTGCACTGGAGAAAATTCGCTTCAAAAATGAGGTACAAGTTGAGTTTGAAATCGATCCTAGTTTATTAGATGGGGATTATTTTGTCCCTCCCCTTTTGGTGCAACCCATTGTTGAAAATAGCTTTAAACATGGCTTATTGCATCGAGAAAACAACAGAAAGTTGCTCATTGAACTAAAAAATCATTCTCCTTACCTATATTGTATTATTCAAGATAATGGCGTGGGTAGGAAAAGTGATCCTAAACTCAATCTAAAAAACCCTAGAAAGTCCTCAGGACTAAAAACCACACAGAGTCGTTTGATTTTATTGCAAGAGAGTATGTTAAAAATGGCACACCCTCAAAATAATCTCAAAATTACCGACCTAAAAAACGACAACAATCAACCCATCGGAACCAAAGTAGAACTCTGGATTCCTTTTACTGATTTTCAAGAAGTATCATGATGAAAAAAATTAGAGCAGTTATAATCGAAGACGAGCCAGAAGCAAAATTTATGTTACAGGTTCTAATAGAAAAATATTGCCCAGAAGTGCAAGTAATTGGAGATGCTTCTAATGTAAAAGAAGGCGTTGCCCTTATTCAAAAATTATTGCCTGACTTAGTTTTCTTAGACATTGAAATGCCTGGAGAAAAAGGCTTGTATTTATTTAAATATTTTGAGGAGATCAACTTTGAGGTCATTTTCACAACTGCTTATGACCAATATGCCATCAATGCACTTAGACTTTCTGCCCTTGATTATTTATTAAAACCCATTGACTTAGAAGAACTAAGGGCTTCCATTGTGCAGTTCAAGAAAAAACAAAACACTCAACAATTATACGAGTCTCTCCACCAACAACTGTCTAGCCCTTCTTCGGCCGCTCCCAAGCGACTTGCCTTGCCCTCTAAAAATAGCTTTGTTTTCTTAGAGGTTAATAATATCATGTATTGTTTAGCCGATGGGAGCTACACCACCTTTGTCTGCAATAAACACAAAAAGTATTTGGTCGCAAAATCCATGAAGGAATACGCCAGTCTATTGGAAGATCTAGGCTTTGTTCGAGTGCATCGCTCTGCAATCGTAAATTTGAACTATGTAGAACGACTCATTCGTACCCGTCCTCAAAGTATTGTGATGGAGGATGGCACTTCAATTGCAATCGCTCGAAGCCGAAGCCAATACCTGATTGATAGATTGACCCAGTTTTAAACCTATAAAACTCAATTTTGGAGCCCTCCAAGTACCTCTTTAATGAAGAAGCTGTTTAAGAACTGGTAATCAGCGAAGCTAAGGCTAATTTTTAGCTACTTGACGTTAAAAATTTGCTCCATAGCGCTGCTATGAAGAAACCATGAACGACTCTCATGTTTGCTACCTCATAAACGATAGCGTACTAAAGGGTTAAGAAGCAGCTAACTAAAGCGCAGCGCTAATGAACAGAGCGCATTAATAACAAAACTAATTTTTACTTTGCCCTCCTTCGGAGTGTACTCATTATACTTACGTGAGTTCGCATAGGCTCAGTTTTACAGCACTGCGAAACACTCACGGAGTATCTCCATTTTTAAACAATTTCACAAATAAATTTACCATAAATCGCTAAGATTCCATCCTATTTTCATGTATCAACTTGGGGGCTAGGAAAGCAAGTTGTTTGAGCGATCGCATCCTCAGCAAAAAACACAGTAACAACGAGTATAAATATTGCAACACCGACAAAACACCTAGGTAGAACGAAAGATCGTCAGGGGATAGCGCAAGAATGTATCTTGATTTTTTATCTTAAAAAAGAAAAATTATTTCTATATATAAAAATATATCCATAACTTTAAAAACCACCTAACCAACTACCTATCAAACACTAAAAGGAGGAACATATATATATGAGCACGATAATTAATATTGTTATTCCGTGTTTAATGAAACAAAAAATTCTTAGTCAAATTCTTTCAATAGCTCTAAGAAAAAACTTATTTCCATCAACACAGTATTCCAATTTTTGGACTTCAAAAAATATTAAAAATTGAAAAACTCAGGTTCTTCTATAGTTGGTTTTACAGCTAATTTATGCAAATTTTGCACAAATATACCTTGTCATAATATTTGGAAAACAATCTTATTTATCTTGATAGGCATCCTTACATTTTCATGCCAAAAACAAGAAGCTATTAATCCCATAGAGGAGTTTGAAAAATATGAAAAAGTACAAATTACAGCCAAAGCATTAAACAAAAAATCTTCTAAGGACAAAGAAGGAGCCTATAACTATCTCGATTCTATAGCACAATATTCATCTGATGAAAACTTAGTTGTTTTTGCCAACATTAAGAAGGTGAGCTATGATGCAAAACAAAACGTTAACAAAAACAGAAAATTTTTATCAGAGCTCATTGAAAGTGAGGAGTTCCAAACCTATACTAATTATCAGAAATATTTTGCCTATATAATTCTCCATGAATTGTTAAGACAAGAGGCTCCCCAACAGGCGATGGAATATCTGATGAAAGCTGTTCCCCTTCTAGAAGATAAACCAGCTATCTATTTTTCTCAATTATCCTCGATCTATTCTAATATAGGATACATATCCAGTGCCTTTTTTGATGAACAAAAAAAGTCAGTATTTGCCAAAAGAAAAGGATTAGAAATTGCTTTAAAATATGAAGATCCAGATATGGCTACTAGGATAGGTTACAACCTTAATGTTCCTAGAAACATGCCTAATAAAGGTGAAGAAACATATAAAAATATTATAGAAGACACTCAACCAATCCTAATTCTATGCCAGAAGAAAGATTTCTACAACCCATTTGTTGGATTTCTCTATACACAACTATATAGTGCTTTGGGCTGGTTAAACCAAAGGGATTCAGCCAATTATTATAAAGAGCAATTCCATACATTATACCAAGAAGGCAAGTTTAATAAAAATACGTATGATGAATGTAGACACATGACAATGAAAGCAGATGTGTTACAAAAAAACTATAGCCAGGTTATAAATGACTATCATTATCTGTCCAAGAATTTACCACGATATGGTTATAAAAGGTATGCACTCAACTATAATATGATGATTTATACCCTAGAGACCGCCAAGGATGCTAGTCAAGTGGATGACATGATAAATTATATGTTTGCAGCAACTCGTTATACTAAAAAAAAGGGAAAACTTCTAGGTGACTATAACCTGAAACAATTCCTAGACGATTTAAAAAAAATAGAAAAAATCCTAGACCCTCAAAAAGATTTAGGCACCTATTTAAAACTTCAAAATGAAATCAGACATTTAGATTCTATCACATATTTATCCCTTCAAAATAAAACCAATATTTACAAACAACAACTTGACTTTTGGTCTAATAAGGAAATAGAACACGCCAATAAACAAGCCCAACTCGAAAAATCTAAGGCAAGACTGTGGAGCACCCTTTTTGGCGTTTTTTCATTGTTCTCCTTTCTATTAATCTCCCTTATGATTATAGTGAGAAAATCCAAGAGAACGATAGAAACACAAAAAATAGAATTGGAGACTATTACCAATGCTGTTCCTGTAGGGTTGGCAAAAATTAATCAAAAACTTGATATCCTTTGGGGGAATACATTTATTTTGAATGTTTATAAAATAAAAGAAAAGTTTAGAGGAAAACGCAAGTATAACTATAAAGATGTACTTCCTAAACCTACATTTGATTTGATTGCCTCCTTTCTCAAACAAAGAAGTGATAAGAATATGGTTTTGGAAGGAGCCATGACAAATGAATTAATACCTGTAGATAAATTTGAGGAAGGACTGATGTGGAGGAAGATTACTTATGTCCCTTTAAAAAAGAGCCCTAAAAGTATTCCTGAATTTATTGTCATGGATGAAGACCACACCGATGAAAAGTTAGTAGAACTCTATTTAGAGAAGCAAAAAAAGCAAATTGAAGAAAGCAATCAAAACCTCTCTAGGTTTGCTCATGTAGCTGCTCATGATTTAAAATCTCCCCTAGGCAATATAAATAGCATTGCCAATATTTTACATGAAAAATATCATTCAAAACTTGAAGAAGAAGATGCTGAGTTGCTTGAATTAATTATTTTTTCAAGTAACAGCCTCAACAAACTAGTTACTAATTTATTAAATTTTGCAAAAGTTTCTAGCAGCAATGATCCCCTCATTCCAATAGATTTGAATGCTGTTTTAACAAAGGTGCTCAAATTATTGCATCAAAATATCATTGATTCTTCTGCTCAAATAAACACAGTCGGAAAGTTGCCCACCATCAAAGGGCGCCCTTTTTTATTGGAACAACTTTTTATCAACTTAATCAGCAATGCTATGAAATACATGGCACTACACACCCATCCTATTATTACTATATATGCTGAAAATCAAGAAAAAGATACTGTAACCATTTGTATCTCTGATAATGGCATTGGAATTGACAAAAAATACCATGAAGAAATTTTTAGTGCCTTTAAAAAACTCCATTCTTCTTCTGAGTTTGAAGGCTCTGGCATTGGCTTAGCTACCTGTAAAAAGATTGTTGAAATTCATGGTGGTCAAATTTGGGTAGAATCCGTAAAAGGAAAGGGAGCAACTTTTAAGTTTACATTAACTAAACAATTGTAGGAAAAGTTGACTTAACTTCTGATTTTGGGAGACATGGCACATAAGCATAATCCCTATTATAAAAAAAGCGTAAACTATCGTTCATCAATAGTTTACGCCTATATAATTCAGTCGGGGTTGCAGGAGTCCAAAGAAAACCTTTTACCGCAACACATTATTAATCAGTAAGTTAACAAAACGCCTTTTGCTATATATATTCTTTCTTTTTATAATATAGAGAATTAGGAATTTTGTGTCCTCAATCTTTTAAGTCTTTGTTAAACAAATATTTAATTCGACTATTTTTGTCTTTTTGTAGATGTCCGAATATTGAGCTATACCTTACGCTCTTTCAACAACGAGATAATCTCTTCCTTGTCCTTCAAATGAGCTTTGAGTTGTCCGTTCTGTTCCTTCAATTGTTCATTCTCTTTTTGAAGAGCCTTTACATCTATGACCTTACCTTTTTTAATTCCTTCAGAAGCACTTTTCTCATCTGCAAACATTTCTCCAGTTCCCAACAAGAGCCAGTTTAGATTTATCCCAAACTTCTCTCCTAATGGAATCAATACTTTTGAACTAGGCAGGGTATCTCCATGAGCTATACGAGTAATAGCTGTTTTTGATACATCCAACTCTTTTGAGAAGTTAGTTGCATTTTTATCAAAGTAATCTAAAATCTGGATAAATCTTTGGCTAACAGACATTTGATACAATACATTAAATAAACAATAGATTATTTTTGCAACATTTTGGATTAAAAAGTTACTAATATTGCATTTTTAATCTAAATTTGTCGCAGATGAAATTATTTTTGCAACTTATCAAATCAAAAATCAAGTGATAAATATAGTTAAATTCAATATCATTAGCTAAGTTTTCATCCTGTTTTCACGTCTGCTTATTGGGGAATGGGTGGGCGAATGGTCTGAGTGACCGTACTAAAGGTGTCTATTCTGGGAGGTTTTAGACGAGGGAAAGCCCTTCACTCAGTTCAAGTTAGTGTGCTTTCTACTGGAGGAAGTGTCTATCATTTTATAGATATGGAGTTCGACTCTCCACACTAGCTCTAATCAGCAATTTATTGTTTTCTCGAACTAAATTACTCGAAAGAGTGGTAAGGCGAAGCCTTGCCTAAAATCAACGACTTACGCAAAATTCAAAATTAAACAAAACTCAGCAGAATTTCAGACAATACATTGAAAAATCACTTAGTAGCTATGATTTCAAGCATTTACATGAAGTACTAAAAACGACCAAATACAAACTTACTTCTACCCTAAACAGTCCAAACAAAATGCCTTTCGATATTTTGATTGGAATAGCTAAGGTTCTTGGGAGAACTCCAATTAGCTTAGTAGAAGAATATGAAGCAGGACTGGACATACTTACCGCAAGGGAGTATCGTCAGCTCCTTGAATAAATAAATTTCCTAACCTCCCAATATACTAATATGAAAGTAACCTTACTGAATGGATTGTATAAGGCTCAAAAAGGTCATATCTCAATTCCTGCTCTAATGAATCAAATAAAAACTGGAGTATATGCTCAAGCTGTTTTTGAAGTCAGAAAGACTTTGGCACTAAATGGTAAAAGAAGTATCAAAAAGCAAAACTACAATTGCCTTGCTTTACTCCATCTGGACGTTTCTCACAAGCCTATAAATTAGATGGCAAGATGAAACATCCTGTCCCTCCAACTAAAAACAACCTCATTGATTATAATGGAATTGTCATTCTCGACTATGACAATCTGGAGATGTAGCTTTACCCTAAGCTGCAACCACATTAGAGTAGAAATTAGCTCGTTTCTGTTCAAAAATATCAGGGCTTAGATTATTCAAATTTTCATGTGGTCGCTCAAAATTATAAGCCATTGACCAAGTTTGTAGTTCATCATTTAATTCTTCCATAGAATGAAACCAACATAGATTTAAACATTCTACTCGTAAGGTTTTATTCAATCGCTCAATCAAACCGTTTTGACTAGGCTTACCAGGCTGAATAAATCTGAGCTCAATATTATTTTGAACTGCCCAAGCTTGCAATTTACTGCTAATAAACTCTGGTCCATTATCACAACGAATGTATTTAGGTTTACCTAGGTAAGCCACAACTTGATCTAAAATAGTGACTAATTTCTTAGCAGAAATGCTACGATGAGCTTCTGTCCATAAAGCCCTACGAGAGCCTTCATCCATGATATTGACAATCCGAATCTGTTTTTGTACACCTTCCGTTTCTGCCCCTATTATCCAATCGCTCAAAAAATCCATTGCCCAACCTTCATTAGCATTCTTGGGAGCTAATAATTTTTGATATTTACGGTAAATACGTTTTCGTTTGGGCGGTAAACGAAGATGTAGACCTAGTTCACGCCATACTCGATAAACTCTCTTGTTATTATAAATACAGCCTTGTAAACGTAAATAATAAAACACTTTCCAAAAGCCCCAAGCTACAAAACGACTCGTGACCTGTAAGAGCCAATTTGCCAATAATTGATCTTCTTGTTCTTTTTCTACATCTGGTCGATGCCCCATTTTGCGACGATAATACGTTTGACGGCGAAAGCCCAATACATCACAACTACGTCGAACACTAAAACGTTCAGACAAACAATCCACTACTTCTTCTTGATGTCTCGGGCTTGGAACTTTTTTATCAGAGCATAACCTTCTTGCAAGATCTCGTGATTCATACTTAAATTTGCGTACATCTTCTTCAAACGTGAATTTTCTGCTTCCAAATCCTTGATTCGTCGTTTGTCCTCATCTTGGTCTTCTATAGTTTCTTTACGCCATTTATACAATGTCGCTGGACTGACTTGATGTTTTCGACTCAAGTCCGCTACACTAGATCCTGAGTCCCATTCGGCTAGAATCTTTAACTTTTCTTCTGTGTTAAATTTTCCTTTTCGCATTACTATTAGTTTTTTGCTTTCTTAAATATAAGCTTTTTTCTAATAACTTGTGGTTGCTCGCTGTGGTAAGCCTACAAACTCCAGATAACGAAATAGTAAATAGTTCTTGAATTACTTCGTGGGCTCCTTTATAATACTCGTTATTAGGATATTTTTCATAAAAGTACTCTTTTAAATCGCTTAACGTATAATATTTCTTCTTATCTAAAGTTAGATACTCCTTCTTTCCCTGATCCCAAAACATTTTTTCAAACATTGTGACATTATCATCAATAACTTTATTTATATAAGTTTCAATTTCTAAAACTTGTTTCCAGTTTAATTCATTCATAATTTCTGCATAAGTATAATTAAAAAGTCCCTGTTACAGAAGAACTGTTATTTTCAAGTCAAAAGCGTGTTGTTCTCAAAAATAAATATTATTTTAATCTCTTTCGTAAGAGATAAAATAATATTTAACTTTATGTATCTCAAAGCTTTAAAAAATAAACTCATTGAATTCACAAGCAAACTATCAACGCAAATAGCATTAGAATTCAATACAAAGGTTAATACTTTTGGATGTTATAATTCTCAGGAATTTGAATACACAAGAGCTTGTGGTCAAATGGATGGTTCCCAATACTCTTGGATTTGTTATTTTGTAGTTCCTGTTGATACCGTATATAAAATAATCCTTCCTACTGATTATTGGGCATCTATAAAAAAATTTATGAGCTTTGCTGCAATGGCTAGTCCACTAACTCAATTTGAACGAGACGAATACTATTCCTCTCTTAAGACTTATGAAGATATTATTTCATATACAGAACAGTATACAGAGGATGCTAGTATTCATATTTCAAGAATCACTGATCGACCTCCCAATAACTCAAAAATCAGATTAATTGATGATATAGATACTCTTTGTGATGAAATTGATGATATCAAATATCTCCATCTTTGCTTCTTTGTTGACTAAATTAAATTATCAACATTAGCTTTTGAGTTTACTTTTATCAGCCATTTTTTTGCAATTTCATGTTTTGTATCTATTATAGCTTTAAATAAATCTTCCTCCATGTAATCTAGATCTTCATCTTCAAATAGGCTAAATAGTTTTTTATAAAATCGGGGAAAACTATCCTCTGTTAGACACACATCAAAAATCTCTACATCAGGATTATTTGTAAGAAGTCTTTTATGCAAATAATTGCTTACCTCATCAACTTTTAATTTTATTGATGGCATATTTTTCTTAAGAACTTGACTAAAATCTAACATTAACAACCTTGGTATTAAAAAATGAACTTCTTTATCCACAATCTCTTGGGGGGCAAAATGTCCTACTTTCTTTGCTAGTTTCTTATTTTCTTCAAATTGGTCTTTTTCATGCAAATCAAGAAAATGATCTTTATAGTGTATTAATATCTTATTCTTTGATTTATCGTAATAAATTTTTTCGTCAGGCCATCTTAACATTCCAGAAAAAGTAAGTTTTAATAGCTTTTCTGAAAACTCTATATTTACTTTATCCACATCAGAAACAGATGGTAAATCAATTTCCCCCACAATGTCTTCAAAATCAAATACGATATTTTGCACCAAGGAAGAAGTCTCAATAGACTTCAACCAACTTATAAGAGTGTTAAATTCCAAATATGAAAAATCAATTGGGTCCGCATTAACAAACAAAGAAATTATATCCCAGGCTCTATATTCAAAATTTCTATCTGTATAATACCAATACTCACTACCACTATGAAAAGTCTTTGCTCCTTTCTCTTTTTTTCCTAACCTAGCTAGACAATAAGCTTTTAATGGAATAAATTTTTTTTTGATAAATAAACTACTGTCCATCTCTAACATTTGCTCACAAACATTTATGAGTCCAGCAAAGTTTCTTTCCACTTTGAACTTTAGCTCACGTTCTTCTAACTTTCTTATTAAATCTTTATATCCTTCTTTTGTATCCAACTTAAATTATTATTATATTCCATATGATTTTTAATCTTTTAAAATTAAGGAAGAATATGGATATTAACAAAGCTTGTGATATATTGATTGAATCAATAACAAGGTTATCTAAGAGGTCTCCTGAAATAACAGTAGCAAATGCACAGGCTGATGTTATAAATAATGCATGTCTTTACATCCTCAAAGAACAAAAGAAGGACTTGTTCTATGGTCAACATTTACAAGATGCAAAACTATTTATCGATGCATCTATTCGAATTTTTCAACAATTTAGAGAGGTTGATGGAATCATATTAATGACGTCAATTCAAAACAACCTAGCATGGGATGGTATGTGGGACTTTCTTAGAACATACTTTTATGAAAAGCATGGGATTCATATTGATGAAAAAAGCTCTGAAACTCTGAAATTCTATTCTAACTCACATAAAAGAATTGAAAATGGAACCATTACCTCTGAAGATGAAGTTGCAAGGATCGTTGTTGTTCAATTTATTGGAGAAAATAAAGAGGAAGTTCTAGTAAGTATTGAACCTTCTCTTTCTCCCAAAAAAGGGAAACTCCTTACAAATAAAGAGAACATTTTGACCTATGAAGGCTATGACCCAGATTATTTATTCCATATTAAACTAGATTTATTTAATGAGGTTGAGTTCTTTACATTAGAGCTGCCTAACAGAAAATTAGCGATAGAGTACTATGAATAATAGCATCCATTTTCTCGAATACTATAATGATAATGATTACCTAAAGTTGTGTAACTACTTAAAGACGCAACTTATAAGTGTGAGAAGATTTTTGTTATTTATTAACTCAGATACAGGAATTTCTCCTGAGGTTTCAATCAATAAATTATACAAGAAAATATTTAGTCATGAATTAACTCAAAAACATATCTCATTTGAAATTAAAAGAATTCATAATTCTAGTATTGCTCTTTCAAAAGTGAATAGGATCCCTAAAGATTATTTGAACTCCAACTTACATCTAACCATTAAATTTTCAAATTCAGAAATTCTTGAACTAGATGAGCTTTATAACAATATGCTCTACAAGGTTATACGATTCTATAAATATTTATATTCATCAATTCATAAATACCTCTCAAACAAACTTATCAATTTACTACCTCCTACAAATAAGCCAGATCCAAAACTTGATAAATACACAAATAAGATTAAAGAAATTAATCAAGAAATCCATCAATTTATTGAGTCAAATGGTGATAGATTTATCCTCTCAGAAAGGGATAAACTTCCAGAAGTATATAGAGCAAAGCTACCATTCAATGGATTGTTTCATATGACGAGTTATAAAAACCTAAGTTCTATTTTAAAACTAGGTCTATTATCACATAAGAAAGCACATAACAACAATCATATAACAGAAGATATTTCGAATCAAGAGGTTAATTTGAAAAGGAATCGATATGTTAAATCAATAGATAGAAATATTCACGACTTGGTTCCCTTATACATCAACCCACAAAACCCCATGCTAAAATCATTAAAAAATAAAGAGGTATGGGATGATTTAGTTTTCTTAAGAGTTAATCCTGATATAATAATTGACGATACTGCATTCTTTTCTAATGGTAATGCAGCATGGGATGGAGCTAAGTTCTTTAGCTCAACAAAGGATTTGAAAAAATTAAACTGGCGAGTGTTGAGACAACCCGTTTTGATAGATACTGATAAAATAAAAAAATATAGATGTTCTGAAGTACTTGTTGATGAAAAAATTCCAATGTATTATGTAGATGAGATTTATTTAAAGGATGAGAAATTACTTCAAAAGGTTATAGAGTTATTTCCCAATCACTTGGGTATCAAAATAGCACTTAACCCTGAAATATTTGTAATTCCAAATTAAATTATCCTTTTTACTAACACATTCAACTTTTGAGTATATTCTGTACAAAAACAAAACTGACTGTTTGATTTAGTAGTTTTTTTATTTCTACCGTCTTCATAGATAAATAAATGTTCTAAAAAAGGTTGACCTCCTGCATCTTCTGTATAAGAAGCCAAGTCACATTGATAGTATAAAAACTTATATCTGAAGTAATCACTAATACCTAAACCAGCTTGTTCTGCTTGATTCGCTAAAGTCTGAATTGTTTTGTCTAGATTAGACTTTCCTTGGAAATACTTCCCTAAACTATCATGTTCTACTAACGCTAAAATTATTGGTAATTGCTTCTTAATGCCAAGAGAGACAGAAAGTTTCGTAATCAATTTCTTCGTTACAATGTATTTCTTTTTTGTTGCGAATCCTTTCTCATTCATTGCCATAGGTTTGCCAATATCATGCAATGCGAGTAAATATTTAAACCAATTACCCTCTTTGTCGTCAAATAAGCTTAAATCCAAATGACCAAAATACTTGAAAAACTCACTTAACACCAGAAAAGTATGCTCTCTCAGTTTGTAATGCCTGATTTGACGATTATATAAAGCGATAAAAGAACTATCTATTTTTTCGATTATAGATATAACTGAAAATGGAGAAGATAATTTCATTATGTAGTTGGTGTTGTGATTTGAAAATGTTCTTTATACTTGGTTAATAATACACCTAAAGCTTCTTTTAAGAATAACTCAACGGTCAATTTAATGTAGTGTCTTTTAGTAGATTTAGAGATGGGTTTGTGACTCTTTCTACCATTATCATCTATAAAATATGGATGGACCAATTTTGATCTATACTGATAAATAGATTCAAAATAGGTTCCTATTATATTATAGGGATCTCCTTTTTCATTCAAATGGGTATAATTATCTCTCTCTAAAGATTGTTTTGGAATCTTATTAACTGTTTCTTCTAAACAATCATTTATGTAGAAAAAAATAAGATTATCAAAACAAAGTAAAGCATGGGTAATCCATCCCATAGCTTCATGATGTTCCAGTTGAGAGCACTTATACTTTATTCTAACACATATTTCAGCCATTTCATTAGAATAGTCATATACATTAGGATGTATACTTGACTTGAAAGAGAATCCTAAATCATTAACATTTAATATATCAGAATATAAATATTCTAAATACTCCTCTAAGTTGTACAACTCTGATATAAGCTTATCTAAATGAGTCTTTTCTAGTTCCGACATTCCTTCATCATAGCTAGAGATAAAACTTAGTTGTCTATTATTTTTATAACTCATAAACCAAAAGAATTAAGCATGGGTTCCAATTCTAATTTTCCTCTTTTACGATCCATATAAATCCTCATTAAAGTTTTTCTCAAATACGCATTGGGCTCTTTCTTTATTGATACATCAATTAATTCATCAACATCATCACTTTCAAGCTTAGCTATTAGTAATTTGTATAAGCCAAGTTTGGCGTAATCTGTTAGATGACCAAATGTATAGAGCAGGGACTTTAATTCGTCATCAGTAAATACCTGTTTAATACTTAAGGTAAGAAATAAATGATGGGTGATCCATTCATAAGCTTCAAACTCCTCCACAAGAGAAATTAGATGCTGTTTAAGTTCAGGAAGTGAAGGAAACTCATTCAAGACAAGACAGAAATAATTAGCTCGCCAAGGATATTCTTTAATCAAGAACAACCAGTAATTTGAAGTTTTAGAATAATCTATTTCTTCTATATCAGCATCTTGTTCTTTTATACTACGTATTGCTATTCTATATCGATAACTCAAGTTCACAAAGAATCGATCTGATGTGACGTTAGTTAAGGGAATAGAAAGGCTACCATCTTTATTCTCAAAAGAATTAAGCAAAATATCTTCAACATCATTAATTTCATCCTTCCAAAACTTAATAACATTCTCCTTTCCTTCAACCTGTTTAAGTTCTTTTGCAGACTCATTTTCAGTAAGATTACTACTGCTTTTATTTTCTTTAAAATAAAACTCTGATGTTAAATTGTGTTCCTCATACAACTTTTTTAAAAATTTAGACACCTCCATATCCGTAGCTTTATAATCTACGTGAAAGTCAATTATCGAGTCATCATTTTTTCGATCAACAATCTCTCTTATACTCGTTTTGCTAGAATTAATTGATAAAGCAAAACCTTTTAAGTACGTATCTAAATACATTAAACAATCTCTTAGCTCTCTTGTATCAGAACTATATATTCGTATATCGTCCATATATCTACAATAGTAGATAGTTTCATCAAAATTCATCTTCTCCATAAAGTATTCATCTAAATCATACAGAAGAATATTTGCTAAAAAATGGGAAGGACCTGGACCTTGAGGAATACCTACCCCGATTGTCATATTAGATTTTGTTCCAGACCAACAATTAAGTAAAAGGGATAACAGTTCTAAGATGTCTTCCTCTACGAAATAATCTTTATTCAATTTTTCAAGAAGACTAAAATGAGGTATACTATCAAAAAAACCTGTAATATCAGTCTCTAATTTATAGTTAACTTCATCATCAAGGATTACTCCATTAACGAAGTTTGAAAACTCGTTATATAAATTTAAATATGGCTTATAAAAAAAATAACTAGGGGGACTTTTTAGATCACTTTTATTAGAAATTAAATTTTCTCCAAACTTTACTTCTTCATTTAATACATTTCCAAAAACACAAAGGTAAAACTCCTCAATTTTATCATAATTCTCATATGCTATTATATTGACAATTGCCTGATAGACAATCGCATCTTCAATCATAAGGATAGTCTTTGTTCTTTGCGTCCCAGATGATTTTGGGACATAGAATTTCTGAGGTCTAATTGGCTCATATTGGTTATTTATTAGCTTATTAGATAGTCTTCCTAAATTATCATCCAAATTTGCCTCAAAAACACTTATCCCCCAGTGGTCCTTAATAGTACTATCAGACCATCGTAACATTCGCTCCCAAGCTAATTTCAGATTATCACAATTAAAATATTTTTCCAGTACCATTTTGGTAGATTAGATTCTAATTATAGAATGGTGACACTATAGGTCAATATTTCTTAAAGATAAAGAATAATAGATAAAAAGTTGTTTATTCTCCATAATTGTTAGGTTTGAAGTTTTTGTTCTTTAGCCAATTATTGTTTATCTTTTCAGAGAAAGTAACTTTATTTAATTTCACATAACCTATTATGAGTTATTTTGATTCATTTTTCCGTCCAAGCCCAATGGGAGTTAGGCAAGAATATTCAATTGAAGATCTTTTCATTCCTGTCATGCAAAAGGGATATGAAAAAACAGAATATGAGATTGTTATTAGTTATCGAGATGAGTCATTGAAAGAAACTTTACGTAATTGCAAATTCGCTCTCTATGAGTACCCCGATGGAGGAAACATATATTATGTAAGAGGCTCTGTATATGAGGATTTAGGTGAATTAACAAAGGCAATTAGTGATTTTGAAAAATACTGTTCTTATTTTCCTGATAGACATAATGGTTATTTCAAATTGGGTGTATGTTATGAGGCTTTAAAAAAATATCCAGAAGCTATTAATTATTATAAAAAATCCATTGAATGTTGGAAACAATACAAAAATTCAATACCTCGTGTAAAACGAGCAAACTATATATTTAGCAACATTGAATCTTCATACAATAACTTAGGGGTTTGCTTAGCAAATTCAAGAGATGTTGTTGGTGCAATTAGAGCTTGTAATAGAGCAATTCATCATAATATTGATTATCCCAATGCATATTATTTAAAAGGGGTATTAATGTGGAAAATAGGTGCTGAAGAAAGTGATTACAATTTGTTCTACATGGGTATTGAAGGTCTTAAGGATGCTGCTAATCTTGGTGCACAGCCAGCTAAAAATATCATAAGCCAATACAACCTTCAGCATCATATTGACAATTCTCCAATGAAGGCTACTAGTACTCAAAATAAAAAAGCATATAATTATTATAAGCAAGGATTAGAAATGTATTTTTTCCAAGATTTTTCAGAAGCTGAGTTTTATTATTCACAGGCATTAATAGTTGATCCTAACTTCTCTGATGTTTATAGAGACCGAGGAGCCTTATATGATGATTTAAACAAATACCAAGAAGCCATGAAAGATTATAACAAAGGTATAGAATTAGCTCCTAATGATCCAACCCTATATTGTAACAGAGGCTCTCTTCTCTTAAAAGTCAACTTTACTCATAAAGCAATAGTCGATTATAATAAAGCTATTCAGCTCCTTCCTTCCTTTGCCTTAGCATACAAAATGCGTGCAAAAGCAAAAGAAGAAATTGGTGATATCACTGGAGCACAACAAGATTACTATTTAGCACAAAAATATAGCTAAACTAAAATATATCTTCTTGAATTTCCCTTTGTGTTCTAGTATCTTCCTCTTTACTTTTATCATCATTTAGAAGTAGAGGTAAATCTTCATTATTTTTATCTGAACTTGCAAATCTAGCTCTAGTCTTAGCCCATTCTCTAAGTTTATTAATTTTTGTTCTCATAGTTTTAGCTAATGGAACTGTAGCTTTGATTGCTTGTAGTAAATGAGCTGAACTAATTTCAGGATTTTCCGAATCTTCTAGATAAGCTATAAACATAGCTTCTTTAACAGCTTCTGCTATTTCAGCTCCATTAAAGTGGACTGTTGACTCTAAAATAGATTCAAAATTAGTTATTGCTTTTTCCTGATTATATTTCTTAAGATGTATTCTAAATATATCTTCCCGTTCTTTTTTTGTAGGCAAGTCAACAAAGAAAATTTCATCAAAACGTCCTTTTCTAAGAAGTTCAGGTGGCAAATTGCTGATATTATTTGCTGTAGCCACAACAAAAACTGCTTTTGTTTTTTCTTGCATCCATGTAAGAATCGTCGAAAAGACTCTAGAGTTAGTCCCACCATCCTTCTCACCACCTCCTACACTTAAACCTTTTTCGATTTCATCAATCCAAAGAATACATGGGGCAACTGCTTCAGCTGTTGCTATTGCATTTCGAATATTGTTTTCACTGCTTCCTACCTCAGCTTGAAAAACACGTCCAATATCCAGCTTAAGTAAAGGCTGATTCCATTCTTGGGAAATACTCTTTGCGGTTAAGCTTTTTCCAGTTCCTGGAACACCTAGTAATAAAATACCTTTGGGCTCAGTAAGTCCGAATTTTTTTGCCTTTCTCTCGAAAGATTTTTTTCTCAGTGTCAACCATTCTTTTAACCTATCTAAGCCTCCTACACTAGTATTCATTTTTTCATTTACATGATAGTAATCAAGGATACCACTCTTCTTTATTATTTGTTCTTTTTCTCTAATAATAGCTTTAATTGCATCCTTACTATTTAATCCTGTTTTTACTTTTGCCAAGCGAAAAGCTAGGTCAGCTTCTGTGTCAGTTAACCCAGCAGCTGCGTCCAAAATCATCTTCTTTAGATCAGGATTGATTTCAGGGGCACCACGATTAACTGCATCTAACCTCGTTTCTAAATCATTCTTATCTGGTAGAGGAATATTTACCACAGTTATATATTTTTCTATTTCTACAGGTAATTTACTAAACGGAGACAACAATAAAATATGCTTGTTATATTTCTTAAGAAAATGTGTCAGTTTTCTAAGTAGTACAACAAATTTATCTCCCCTGTTAAAATATTTATGTGCGTCCTCTAATAAGAAGATTTCTTTTTTATTTAGAAATTCTTCTTTCCCTTTCAATATTTCTTCTAAAAGCCCATCAGGACTTTTAGTTGTTTTATGGTCAGGATGCTTGATTACATCACCTAAATCAGTTGTATTCAACTTTCTGGTATGAGTTTGAAGTCCTGCTGCAATATCCCACGTATGGAATACATAATTTTTTTGAAAAGCAATACGTCTAACAGTCTGAACTATCCTACTATATTCGGGGGATGCTAAATATACTATAGGATATCTAGCATCGAGCATATTCTCTAATTCTAAAAATTCTTTCTGCATAATATAAATTTTAGTTTTTAGCTTTTATTTTATTATTTGTACAATAGGATTTATGTTGATATTCAATAGGGACCTCTTTTCGTATAATCTCTTCTCCTTCTCTTCTTTTACTGCCAAAAGCCTCGTCTATTTTCTCCATCGCTTCATCTGCCAACTCGTGTATGTCTGATGGAATATAATTAGAATCCGATACAATTGTTCCATCATACAATATCGTAAATCTAATTTCTACATATGGCTCATCTTCATTCTCTAACTTTGAGTATGCCACCATAAAAAAACTATCGACCTCTTTCTCATTTGGTTCAAAATCATTATCATTCTTAAGCATAAACCCTACAGATTCAAACTCGGAAATAATAGTTTCCTTTGCATATGATACATTTATTTGATAGAACTCTGATTGAAGTTGAGCAACGAGTTCTTTCCCATTCTTCATGTAAAAACTATTGTGAGTAATTGTATTATTCTTTACAATTAATGCAGGCTCTCCATGCAAATGAGCCCCCTGTTTTGCATTATAAACTTTAAGGACACCATCCTTCACCTTATATTTCCAGCCTAACTGTTCACAAGCTTGTATTAAAAAATCTTGATTCATGATTTCTGGATTCTTCAAAAATGTTGAGGATTCAAAACAAGACATAGTATTTAGTTTTTATTCTTTTTAAATTTATTTCTAGATTTAGATTTACCTAGTTTATTTTTCAAACTGATAATATCATTAAATGCTTTTTCAGAAATAGTATTTAAGCCAAGCAATCTAGCTTCTTCTATTAGTTTAGGGTGATTTGTTAAAATAATAGGGTTTTCACTTCGGTCAGAATATACCCTTCCCATTGATAGTATTTCAGAAAAAGGTGAAGTCTTAAATTTATTTTCCAAAACTTCTTTTTTACCTTGATTCAACGTTATTCTCTTCTTTTTTTGAAAGTTCTGAATTTCACTTAATGCTCTAGGAACAATGGTTTTATACTCTGGAAGTTCTGACCAACTTTCTAATCTCTTAAAAATATTTGATGACAATACAACTTTATCTTTGGCATATACTTTTTGGAGAATTTGAGCATCATTTAAGAATATATCATAACAGATAATTATAGTGTTTTTATGTTCAATCAACTTAAAACTAAACTCTTGCTTAGTTATTAAGTTATCTAATTCTTCAAACAATGAAAGTTCGGAGTCCAAACAATCTAACTTAAATGTTTCAATTTGATTCCTAAAGTTTTGACAATCTCTATATGATGAGGCAGAAAAGGATTGAAAATCTTTTATTTTTTGTTTTAAGATTTCTCTTCGAATAGTTTTTACATCTTCCAATAAACTAGCTTTTCTCACTTCTACTTCTTCGATTAATTTAGTATAATTGTCAAGCTTCGCAAAGGGAATTGTTTTATTAGTACAAGATTCTAGAAGTTTATAATCTTTCAAATCATTTTCCTCCGAAGGAGAATAATCATCCATATATTCCTGAATATCGCTTATTATATTTGATACACTTTCTTCTGCAAAATCATTTTTAATTTCATTAATCTCATCTGTTAAATCATCAATTGATGTTTCTGTTTTTAAGACAAATAACAGATCAAAATAGTTTTTTTTGCTTTCTACCATTAACTCTATTCTATAGTTCTCTTCTGAATAAACCCTTCGTTTTCCTCCAACATCACAAATTAATTGAAAGCACTCTACTTCATCAGCAAATAACACATATGAATTATTTGTCGAATTAGCTGTCTCTTTTAAATCCAATACTTCTTCAATCAAGTATGGATTATCCTTATCAACCTCTAAATCAATGAATAAAAATTTATCCTTGTCAGATATCTTTTGAATTACTTCTTTTACTAATAAAATAGCTTTCCTATCATAGCTCTTTAATGACAAGTAAACCTCACCTTTTGCTAACTCTATCACCTTAGGAAGCCAGAAGCAAAAGAGTTTATATTGACTGAAATTCTCAGATAACCTAAATTGATTTAAAGCTTTTTTTGCCCCTTTTATATTTTTTTTCTCTACTAATAAATTGAGTTTCTTATTTATAGAAAGTATATTATCCCTCCACATTTTAGGTGTTTCCTTATACCTTGACAAAGTATTTAGTTTTGAGGAATTTCGCCAAAAGTCTGATATTAGTTCTTTCTTTAACTCAGGTGACTCTGTAAACAAATTAGTAAAGCCTTTATCAACTTCTTGAGTAGAGGGATTATACACAACTAGCCTAATTTGCTTATTTTCGATAGAATACAAGAATGTTGCAATTAATTCAGTTTGATATGAATTCACTTTTTTCAATTCTAAATCTTTGAATGAATTCATTTTTTCTAAATCATAAATGCCAGGTATTTGATGTGTTGCAAAGGACTTAACAAAAGCCTCGTCCTCATAATCAATCGAATCTGATAATGGTACTTCTACAGAACTACCTAACTTATTACCAAATAGTTTTTTGGCATTTTTATGTATTCCCCCTTCAACATCAAAGAATAATGAAAACACTTTCTCTTCTATTGTTCTAAACTTTTTCTTTTTACCTGCATATTCTCTCCCTGTTTGAGTTATTCTACATTCAGAAAAATGAATATCATTACATTCTATCATTTCAAAATCACAAAGATGTTGAATCCCTTCTCTAAGAAGCT
This sequence comes from Aureispira anguillae, assembly GCF_026000115.1. Taxonomy (GTDB): domain Bacteria; phylum Bacteroidota; class Bacteroidia; order Chitinophagales; family Saprospiraceae; genus Aureispira; species Aureispira anguillae. The sequence continues at coordinate 331,501 of NZ_AP026867.1, read as the reverse complement.
CATATTCTGCTAAATCTTTATACTTTTTTTCATTGGGTTTATCCTCAACATTAAAACCTAGAATATTTCCAATTTTTTCAAGACTCAAAGAATCTTCCACTTGTAACAATCCACAAATTGCTTTATCTAACAAGGATAGATCAATTGCTTCAATACACGTTGCGGAATACTCTGCAAGTGAAAATTCCCATGAAAATTCTAGAAAGCCAAGATAGACCTCTGTGACTTGCTTATGCGTTCTAATCGCTTTAAGGATGTTATATTCTAAATCATTAATCATTACTATCGAGCTTCACTAAATCTTCGTATTTAATTATTGATTGTTCATTTTGAGTCTTTTGCTCTGACTCAATCACATTAATCACATTTCTATATATGGCATTCCCTTCTGTATCAATATAACTTTTAAAAAAATCTTTATTTCCTACAATAATCAAAAGCCTTCTGGCTCTTGATAGAGCCACATTTAATCTCTTTGGAGATTTAGCAAATCCTATATCTGAGTTCCTTACCTCTTTTCCAGAATCTAGTTTTAACTTATTACTTCTCACAGTTGATACAATAATAATATTCCGCTCCATCCCTTGGAACTTATCAACTGTATTGAGTCGTATAGGGATTTTTAACTCCTCTCTCGCATATTTAGCAGCTTCTTTAAGTTTTTTGACTTGATGCCCATAAAAAGTAATCAGACCTATTTCTTGATCCTCTTTCTTATCAGTACTCCAATGGTTCATATATTCGTCAAAACCATTTGAATTTCTAAGCATTTTTAGAACTAACTTAATCGCTTCTACTTCGGTCTCATTAACTCTTGATGTACCACTTTCCTGCTCAGGAGCATCTACATCCACCCAAATAACATGTTGAAAAGGAGTAATAAATCCTTTGTAATATAACCCATGATGTCTGGAAAATGGATTATTCAGATTTGCATCGTCAGCATGCTCAAGTAACTGAGGAGCAGGTTCTAGTCCTTCCTCTGAATCAGAATAAAACTGCTTAATTACTTTATTAATTTGAGGATGCATCCTATATTGCAAATTAAATGAACTCTTAATAGAGGGAGATACTTTAGGATGAGTAATTAACCTTTCGAATTGAGAAATCCCAACAAAGTCTTTATCTATTTCTTCGGCTAATTCTTTAGCCTCTTCTGATTCTAGGGCCAATAATGTCTCTTCAAAACTCTTTTCATGTAGCATTGGAGGCAACTGTTTATGATCTCCGATGATTACATTTTTCTTTCCAAAACACATGGGAAGTAGCAATTCAGGAGGGGTAGCTTTACTTGCTTCATCTGTAATAACTATATCGAACTCTAGAGGGATAAACCTTTCTAAAATATTATTGACTCCTTTAAATCTTCCATCAAAATCCTCATACCTCTCTTGTACATTCTTAATTCTTTTGTAAAGCTTTCCAATACACTCTTCCTCAATTACTCTCTCTTCTAAAACTCTATCGTAATATGATAGTTCTACTTTTTTATCTGGATTAAATAGTTTTTGATATTCACATGCAAAAGTGATACTACCTGCTGAACTACTTGTACTACCTACGACATTAGCATGTTTAATATACTTATCTTTGAAAAGTTCCTTCATCTCTGTTTCAGGCATGGCCATATCTGTGACCCAATCCTTTATAATTTCAGAATATTTTGGATTTTGGATTTGTGCATTTGATGCTATTCTATTCATCCAAATCTGAACGGCATTATCTGCATGATTCTCATCTACCTCCTCTTCGTCTTCTAAATCCAGCTCCCCAAGTGAGTCAAGGTAAGATTCTTCTTCATTCTCTTCTTCATCTTCTAAATTTGTTTCTCCATAATCCTTATCAATCCATTTCATGATTCTATCAAAGGAGTACTTCTTACCTTCATTTTCTAGTTTTGCTACTTTCCCAAATCGTAAGGGTTTAACCAAAGTATGATTTCCATTTAACAGTTTTACTAGTGCATTATCCACGGCTAAATTAGTTTCTGAAGTCAATAGAACCTTTTGCTTTTGGTTAACTCTAATCATTTGCCAAATCATTTCAGCAATAACCGTTGTTTTCCCTGTTCCTGGAGGTCCTTGGAGAAGAGCTAAATCTCTTGCGTATAACGCTGACAAAACAGCTTTTCTTTGGGAATCATTAAGTTGTAACAATTCATGCTTCACTAGTTGCTTCCATTCCTCTGAATCAGTTGAAAGATCTTTGTAAATCTCCTCCGCCTTAGATGAGTCAAAAATAAATTCTCCTAACTTAGTATTCACAGGCTTCTTATTCATTTGGTCCTGTGGCGTATTGATTTTAGCCATTGCTTCATTTAGCCAACCAATTTTAACCTCATCTCCCCTCAGGTTAGGATAAACCTCTGTAATAATTGTTGAATCCTCCTCTAGATATTTTTTTAATTTTTTTACTTGCTTTAAATCCTTTTTTGTTCTTAAAGGAATTGCAAATAGCAAGGAAGACATCGAAGATTGATAATAGTTCAAAATACCGATTGAGGGTCTCTCTATTTTTCCTTTCTTATTTACTCTTTCAATATAGAACTCTGTGCCATGAAGGAATTTTAGCTTTTCATCAAATAATTGCTTTTTATTTTTCTTCGCTAGTAAATCGATTTTTACTCTAAATTCAAAATCTTCTGCTAGTGGATCCCTATCAGGATAGAATTTATTTAACCCTTTTATTTTTTCAATTTTATCTTCAAGTTCATCGAAATCAATGAAATTAAATGCAATTATTCTTTTCTCTGAATTTAGCCTAACATCATCTGAGTCAAACCCTAAGCCAAACAAATCTTGTTTTAAATCTTGCCAAAATAAATCATCAAATTCATTTTCTTCTGAATTTTGAACAAAAGAATAAACCTCTCTAATTTGAAAATGAATGCTATTTGCTCCTGCTTCTATTTCTTTTTCACGTTTATTGAACAATACTTTTTTCAAAGAATTATATTGGTCTTTAATTCTATTATAATTGTTTGTTTTTATTGGAGAAGGAATCGAGTCTTCAATCTTCAACCCATTGCTATCAACAATAAATATCCGCCCAATAAAAGCTTCTCTCTTCAAAGAATATTTTTTTATGATACTCTTGGGGACATTTACTGTTCTATTGTTCTTTGAGTAGATTTCAATTAAACCTGATTTATCTCCCTGCCAAACTTTAACTTTTCTCCCAAGATCATTTAATAAAGCTTCAATCTTTTTATAAACAAAAATTGGCTTAAGCTTAAAAAGGCATAATAATTTTTCTTTTCTGGAGTATGTTTCACAAAAAGGAGCTCGATTTATTAATACATCAAGTCCTTTGTATATATCCTTCAACCTCATATGAGTTTCTCCTGTATCTCCATCTACTTTTATGTCCAAGCCTAGCTGTTTACGCAACTCTTTTTCTAATTCTTTATATTCAGGATTCTCCTCTTTTACTAAATCAACCTGAAATTGATATCTGAATATATTTCCATCTTTTCCCTTTATAGGAAGTAGTGGATAATATTTTTTTACACTGAATGGGGTAGAATTATTACTTAAGATTAACTCCTGAGCTTCAATCCATTTTGTCCAAATATCTCTTTGATTTTCAACATATGCCTTTGGAGATATTTCTAGATTGCAAATTTCCTTATGAAGCTCAGCAAATTCTTTGCTAGGAAAAGGGTTATCATTAAACCCTACCAATTCATAACTACACAACCTAGCTAACGTATATGAATCATTTAGGTTAGTATTAAACTCTTCAACGACTAGTTTCGTCTTTTTTGAGAGCACAACCTTATAATCATGAGTTTTAGGCAACCATTTTAAGGTCAACTTCAAATTAATATTTTCTGAAGTAATCGGAATAATAATATAGTGTTCGTCTTCATTCTTTTTCTTAAAGAAACACTCTATATGAGAGTCATTTAAAAATCTTTTTAAATCTTCAAACGAGTATCTTGACTCTTTTTGCAACCAAGAGACAGCCTTGTTATCAAATCTGATAACAACATTAATAGTTTTCTTTCCAAATCCAAGATCCTCTTCGTAATACATATCTTTAGGGGTTCTATTAACTAGACAAACAATTATTTGTGTGTCTTCTTTCCTTGTTAGAACAAAGAAAAACATCAGCTGTACACTCTATGTGTACAGTAATAAAATACACATTAGATATAAATAATTTCATAAAAGGCTTACTTAAACCTAATTCTATAAGTATCATTTTCAACAAGGAATTTACTATTCGTTAAAAAACTTTCATTGTTCTCATATTCAAATATATTTTTAAGATACTTACAATTTATATTATCAGATAACAAATCTGTTATTACAAGAATATCATATATTCTTTCATGAGTATGCCCTGTATTAACCTCATTCTTACTTATATAGAAAGAACAACTAGATGTTACTGAACTTTTTACTTCTACAAATCTTGTCTCATTACCTTGTACACATTCAAAGTCATAACCTAACCCATCAGTTCCATATGAACAACCTGCCTTTAAGGCGTATTCAGAAACCCAAGTAACCTTATCATACTTCTGTTTAAGTAGTTCATAGGCATACTTTTCTCCAATAAACCCTATATCTTCTGGTCTATTTTTATTTTGATTGCTGTTAGAGGTTTGTTTTCCTGTCTTTTTTCCTGTAGTAGCAGAAGTTTCCACTTTCTCTGGAGCATAATCCGTTATTTTTATCTTTCCTGTTTTAACATTTGCCTCTATAGCGGTCATCAGGCTTTCAATATTAGTATCATCAAATGAAATTTGCTCTCCTCCTATATTTACATTACTACCATTACTTTCGTTCTGATTCTGATTATGTAACAACCGAAACTCTTCTATTAAGTCTATTATCTCATTGAAATATATTGCATCTTTAAAATTATTATTTCTCATCTTTTCATGAAAAAGCTTATTATCAAAGTAGCCTTCCTTTTTTAGTTGAGCTTTAAAAGAGGTTAAATTTTCATGGAATATGCTTTCTAAATCAATTGCCTTTGTAGATAGAATTTTATCATATGATAAATCTAAGAAAGTATTACATAATACTTGCCTATGGTGCTCCTCAACATCAAAAAAGAATGAATTTTCATATTGGAATCTATTAAATTCTTTTAGGGTATTCCTGTTCTCTAAAAATGAATGTGAATCTCCCTGAGTATATAAGAAAGTAGAATATCTTAATATAAAATCTTGATGGAAAGATCTCATTCGATTTCGCCAATAGTCTTCAACATTCAAGCTTTTATAACCTGCTAAATTAAAATCTTGCACATCAATACTTAGTGCCTTAAATAAGCATTGAAAAGGTGCTATATTTTCGAAAGCAGATAAATTCTGATAATCAATCTGTCTATAAAAGTGTAGAAACTGATCTTTACTCAAAGATATTTCTAACCTTTTATAAATAGCATCAAAACTTATCAAATCTTGAGAGTTGTATTCTTTCTTAGTTACTTCAAAAATTATTTTCCAGAAACGTTGTTCACTTGTTAGAGCACCATCAAATTTTTCTGCTATTTCTTTCTCTAACTCATTATAATTGAGAAATTCCCTCGTTAGAATAAGAGCCCAGGTACTAGCTTCTTCTCCAAGTAATTCTTTAAAGTCTTTTCTATTCTCGCTAACTTTCAGTGCACCACATATAATATCTGAAACAGTCTCTTTGAATCTAAAATTTTTTTTCAAATCATAATAACTAGAGTAGCTCCTATTTATTTTTATATAATAAACTTTAGAAGATTCATCCTGAATATATTCATACTCTTTTAACTCTAGTTGATGTTCCTTATCATTTAATTTATAAACAACATCTAAATCATAGCATGTTATAACCTTTAGTGATTTAAGAGAAGATAACTCATCATTAATTTGTGTCTTCTTCAAACCTTTATTGAATCGATATGTAAATAAGAATGGTTTAATATCATTTAGTTCTTCTACAAATTCTTTATTCAATTTTTGATTTGAACTATATACTTGATTCACATGGAACTTTATGTAATCCAAGGGTTGGATACCGAAAAGAGTTTGAATTCTCTTATTACCTGCTCTCGATGGTAGTTTAGCAATTTTTAGTTTGTTAAGTAAGTCTGTACTAAAATTGGGATTATTAACATAAGTAGCCTCATTGATAGAGGCATAATCTGTAAGCCCATTTTGGGAAACTAAGATTACCCCCTCTTCTAAGTATATCTTTCGTTCTTCAGAATCTTCATAATCTTCCAATAAATAATTCTTAGTCGCCTCAAGAACTAGCATGTAGAAACTTTGGATATTTCTCCTATCTTTATTAAAGCACTTAGAGTGAAGGTTTAAATAACGATATATGTTATTCAAAGACAAGTCTTTTAAATCCTCTTTTATCCCTAAACTTTTAAGAATAAATAAAATATGATTTTTCTCTATTTTGTTACTTTTAAAAACTTCAGCATTAAAATCTATTATTGGTGAATTAATTAATGGAGCTAAGTTCCCTATTTCCATTAAACACTCCTCTGGTTTCACTTTCTTGTTATTCCCAACTGGTATGAATTCACATGATTGTAACTTGTAACGTATATAGGATTTTATATCAGAATATTGTACCCCCCTGCTATACTTAGCTTTATATGGATAAAACTTTAAATAGGAAGTAGTGCTTTCTGTATCAAAGGATATACTATTATGAAGTTCTCTATCATGAATTAACCAAGCTAATATATATTCAATATCTGCACTATTTATTATTTCATCAAAATATTCATACCACAGAAGATTAGCGTGAAATGTATTACAGTCTGAAAGATCTTGAAGAGTATAGTTTTCACTATTATAGGAGACTATATATGGAAATTTTAAACTTCTGATTGCATAATTTAAGTAATCATCATTCCTAAATTTGGGTGCCCTAATTATATAATTTACTTTTCTTGGGGTATGTGTTACTCCTAACCAGGAAAAGTATGAATGAGCCTCAAGGGGAGACTTAAATTTACTCTCTAACCCATTTTGATTTAAAGTTCCGACAAATACATCAAAGTCTAATTCAAACATTAACCCTTCCATTATTTCTCCCCCTTGATACTCTTTCCAAAAATAGAGTTGATTAGCTGGTTTTAAATTCCCCTCTCTAGTTATTAAATAAGGTGATGTTGTACTAGGGAATTTATAATCTTCAGGTTGGTTTCTATATATTTCATAAAGTGTTGAGTGGAGGATAGAGATTGTATCTTTTATAGGTTTTTCCTTTAAATCTATAGTACTTTTTAGATTAGATATTATTTTTTGAATCACAACATTTGCCGCATATTCAATAGCTTTATACAATTTTAAATTTTCGACCATTTGGCGTGTTCCTCCTTTGTCAAAACGCCCTTTTAATCTTAAATACAGGTTCTTTTGTATAAATTGAAAATTTACTCCTTGAGGTAGGGTGTAAACCTTTTCATCTGATGGAAGAATAATTTCATCTCCTGTTTTAATAGGAATTCCTTCTGAATTTAGTAGTAAGTTGGGCAAAACAGGAAATTGAGAGCTATAAAAATTAGAAGTCTTTGAACATAAATAGTAAATCCATTCTACCCTTTGATTTGTTTCTAATGAATCAGTTTCGATTAATAGATTTATTTTTTTTGTAAGCTCACTATCTGTATATCTAAGTTCTTGACCATATCTTTGTAGATAGTCTTGAATACCTTTATCATCTATATACTGCAATAAGTTTTTAAACTCATATATTTTATCCTTTGGAATTAAATGCTCAATGTTATTTAAATAGAACTTTGGGGCATCACTAAGTCTTATATAAACGCCAGTTACCGTTGGGAAAATAGCGATTTCTTTTATATGATTATTTAGTAACTGATGAAAGTTCCATTTATCTGTATTTAGACTCGAGTGCTGCCCAATTGAAGGAATAACTAACTTTAGAGGAGCATAATTGCATCCCCCATTTTTCGTAATTTTAAAGGCACACTTTACTAGCAAAGAAGCTAGCTTATCTAGCAGTAGTTTATTGAAGCCATCTTGATTCTCTTTTAAGACATTTCTATTTGCACTTAACTCAAACGTTCCATGTGCTAAGACAGGGTATGGAAAATCTACCTCTGTTCTAAAATATGAGAATAGTTTCTGAACCTTTGGCACTTGGTTAGGATTATAAGCTATCTTTAGTTCATAATTCTTAGTTTGGTTACCACTTTTTATTTGTCCTTTTTCCTCAAGAAGAAACCAGACAGAAGATTCTAATTTTTCTTGTGAATAAAATCTATCACTTTTAGTTACAATTATTTTGTCTGGTTCTATCTTCTTAGAAAGTATAAAGTTATGCTCTGGACTTTGAACTTCAATTTCTTCTAGTTTATGAAGAAATACAAGGATTTCAGGAATAATCTCCTTGTTTATCTGATCGATAATATCTTGGTAACTATCCTCTTTTAATTTAAGTTCAATTACAGTATCATACTGAGGTAATTTTTTTAAGTTTTTTTTGTCTTCAACCAAAGGACATCTTAGAATAGAAATGGGGTACTCGACATTGGTTTTACTGGATATCGTTTTTCTAATTTGAGGTTTATCACGAATCATTCCTTTTAGAAAATCTTCAGCGTGAGTTTTAGAAAAACGAATATGGAGATTATAACTTGCTATATATATTTCTTCCGACCAATTTAATACAGATCGAAAACCAAGACCTTTTTGACCTACCTTATTTTCTTCTTTTACCTTGGGGCTCAGATTAGAATATAATAAAGACTCAACACCTCCTCTTGAAAAAGGATTTCCATTATTAGCAATGATAAGACTATCCTTATCTAACTTAATCAATACCTTTTTGGCTTTTGTTGTATCACATTCATCATTCGCATTCTGAATCATTTCGAGCAACTGACGGCCAAAATATTCAGAAGTGTTTGAAATTTCTGTATTATAATTTTCTATCATTAGAAGAGGATCATCAAGATAATCTTTTCTCCTCTTTTTCATGAACTCACTAAGCTCTTCGTTAGTAATAGTTTGGTAAAGGTGATTAATTTCCATAATAGTATAAGGGGATTATAATGGTACCCTTTTTAAGGGGTACTTTAGGATCACCTCTAATATACAAGATGTGATGGGAAAATAGAAAATTTGAAAGAACAATATATTTAGATTTTAGCAATTATTGTTTTATCTTGAAATCCACGTTGGCATCAATGTTCAATCAATAAAAAGTAAGAACTATTATGAATCGAGATGAGAAAATTCAAAAGGCCTTAATTGCTAAAAAGTATTCTAATAACTTTAAAAGAGGGAAACTTGGTTCTGAAGGAACTGGAGTGGGTATAATTAATGCCTTAAATCTTCTTGGGATTGATGCTCAAGCATCTACAGAAGCGTATCCTAGAGTAAACTATTACAATCGATTTAAAGAATCCTTAGTTAATGAATTCATTGTAAAATTCTTTGAATTTGACGATAATACTTTATATGAAATATCCATTGAAGGGGACAATAAAGAGGTTTTTATTATTAAAACTAATCTAATTCATGATTTAACCTCAATCAATAATTGGGTTGGTAGAATAATTCAAGATTCAAAGGTTAGCCGATTAGTCTCAACTCTTTTTACATTAGGATTTAAAGATTTTGTAATATCAACCTGGAATGAAGATAGCATTTACACTTATGCAATGATTTCAGTTTAATATAAAAAGAATACTAAATAATAAAACCAAAACTTATGGAATTATATGAAGAGGCTTTTGGGTGTAAGAAACCTAAAAACACAAAAAAGAGAACATTTGGTAATTTATTTAAAGGATTAAAATCAAATTACCTAAAAGATTATCAATCTGCAATTGCAGATTATAACTCAAATAATCTTACATCTGCTCTCAACAACATTAATAATACAATTAAAAAAGCTGATATAAACGATTGGAAACATTACGCTTTTAGAGCCAACCTATATGAAACTTCAGCAAATTATAATCAAGCTATTGAAGATTATCAAACAGCAATAGGTTATTCTGAAAGTGACATAGATGTTTATGCTCTGTATCATCAAATAGGCTTTTGTTACTTAAGTTTAGGTAACAACCAGAAAGGATATGAATTCTTTTCTTATGCAATTGACTTAAAATCCAACCATCCCAACAGTCAACTCAACCCCGATCAAGAAGGTATGGATATGGGAGTGCTATTAGGGGTAACTTTTAAGAAAATGTATGTAAACAGAGGAAGTCTCTTATTCAATATGAATAACCTAAATGAAAGTCTTGAGGATTGTAAAAAATCACTAAGCTATGATCAAAACTACTCAAACCCATATATGCTTTTAGCTCAGATATTTAATAAAGCAGGACAAGAAGATGAAGCAATGAAATATCTAAAAATATCTGCACAGTTGGGAAATAGGAATGCTATTTCAGCTTTAAAACAAATGGGCTTGTTGTAACTCAGCTAATTTCCAACAACAAATAAAAATATCAAAATCCCCATTCTTTTATCATAAAAATCTTAAACATGACTCCTAAACAAGAAATGGTTGCAGCGTTGCTAGACACCAAAGTCCTTCAAGATGTAACAAAGCAATTTAGATCAAAACAAGAAATAGTTCCTGTAGATAATTCAGAGATGGATTATAGGTTATTTCTTACTGGTGCTAATACAATTAATTTTGAGCTTCTTGTAACAATGCCTACATATACAGGTGTTGGTGATAATCAATCTTATATAACACTTTTTAAGCCCATAGGTTTTTTCCACATTGGGAAGAAACAAGAAGTAGAATTGACTGTCCTATATGAATTTGAAAAAGAACTAGATTTCTTGATTAAAACCAGGATGGTTTCACCTCAAATTGAAATAAATAAATTATCTATCATTGAAAATGCAATTATTGCAGCATTTTCTAATGTAGCAGTATCTCATGCTCAAAGATATGAAGATGCTGTATTCAAAGCGAATGGGCTTTCGTGTGAGATATGGATGGCCAATGAAGGGTTCCCTCAATTTTTCTTAGATGATAGTTACAATATAAATGGTCCAATAGCAGCTTATCTTATAAAACAACAAGGAACTATTAATCCAATTGTTGGCTATGAAAGCCTATTTAATGAGTTTCATGAGAAAAGCTTACTCTCTGCATTTAAGCGATTGTAGTTCAAATTTCCTTATAATAAAACAACTTATCTAATGATACCTAAAATAATAATTAATGATTTTTACTTCCATTCCTATGATCACTTAAGGTATGAGTCTGGAATATGTACAACAAGTCTACATGCAAATGGAGCTAGAAGAGCGATTAAAATTGAATCCGCAAGTAGTAATCGATATTCTGTAACCATCTTTAATCTTGATGGACCTCACCCAATATGGAGGAATAATGTTCAGATGGCTCCAAAATTAATGAAAGTTATTAAAGCTGAATTGTATTCCACTGAACTTCGAGGTTGCGGTCCAGATATTTTTGGAAATAACTTTGAGGATTTTGGAATTACGATAAAACATTCTTCTGCTGGTATTGATGAGATAACATTACACTTACTTGATAGGGATAGTGATATCAAATATCTAAAATCAAATGAAAAGAACCCATTAATTCCCACATATATAAGAACAGAAAATGAGTATCATACTCTAGATGATTTAACTGAAGGATTTCGTAAAGATGTTATTGCTTATTTGCAAAGTCTAGAACGTAAGAAAAGACCTAATATAGTCTATGTTGGTGAGATAATAGATGTTTGTTCTTTTTATGCTATTCGTCTAATGGATGTTTACAGAGAAAATGCTCTTGGTATCCTTCCCGTTAACATAGTCACAGAAGTAAAAGATCAAGTATATCAGGTTGTTGCAGATCTTATTCCTGAAATGGAGAAGAAAGAAGCAAAGAACACATTTTGGGATACGGTTAACTATAAAATGACATTATCTAACATTGTTGCAATAGCACGAGAAGATCTTGATAATTTAGAATATTACTAGAACTTTCAAATACAGCCTAAACTATAATTAGATTGAAGCCCCCCTTTCCAAAATGTTATAACTCATCTAATTCAGGCTAAACCATAATTTTGTGTTTCTATTTCCTCAAAATTAATCCTCAATTTGTAGGAATAATTATACACGATTTTAAAAGAGGAATACTGTTCTAATCTACATCTATATAACATCCTAAAACAAGCAAGATTTTTTTCATCTAAAAGTGAATGTTTTACTTTTTATGAATCATATATGATTATATTTTCTACTTCAAAGCATTACTAAAATTGATAATTAGTTTTTTCGACTATTCTTTATTTTTACTATATTTAGAAGGAGGGTAAACGTTATACTTATCACTCCTTAAAGACAATAGCATTAATGTACATATAACATAGCAATTACTTATAATGTATATGCTTTGCTTCTTTATTTTTTAACTCTATAAATAGAGAAAGGAATTTTTTACAAATAAGAATGGAAACATAATTAGGCTATTCTTATGATATAATCCGTTATTAAACTATTCACATATAATTAATTGCAATAAATTGACAAAAAACAGAAAACATATTGAATTATTTGCAGGTTGTGGAGGGATGGCAGTAGGTATGGAAGCCGCAGGTTTTGAGCTACTGTTTGCTAATGAAGTTTCACCAATGGCTAGTAATACTTTTGCATCTAATCTATTAGATATAGATATAACCAAACCTAATGAAAAGGTAAAGTGGGTTCACTCACGATATCCTAAAAAATCTTACGAAAAAAGGCTCCGAGAAAACTTATTATCACATAACGAAGATGAAAACTGTGAATTAATATTCGAAAAAGATTTAAGCGACTTATCAGGAAGCTTATTAGTTGGAGATGTAAGACATTTAAGAAATAAATTAATTGAGTACAATATTAACAATCCTTATGAAGGAGAATTAGATTTAGTTTCTGGAGGCCCTCCATGTCAGAGTTTTAGTCTTGCAGGAAAAAGAGAATTAGAAAACTATAAAAATAGATTACCATTAGATTTTGCAGAAATTTGTGAAATAATTAAACCTAAAGTAGTTTTATTAGAAAATGTTAAAGGGATTTTATCTGCATTTCGTGATGGCAAGAAAAAATATTATGCCTGGTTTGAAGTTGCAAAAGCTTTCGCCCAGAAAGGTTTTGCACCTGTGTGTATGCTACTAAATTCTAAATATTATGGTATTGCACAGAATAGGCCCAGATATATAATGGTTGCCTTTCGAGAAGATATTTTTTATAAAGTCCTTGAAAAATACCCTGAAAATAAGATACTTCTAAAAGTTGCATCTTTTTATTCAAAAGTCCACTCTGATTTTGACAAATTAAATCTCATGGACTTAGATTACTATGATATTGAAAAAAACACAGAATTATTTGATGGATATATTTTACCTAAGCCTACTACTTTTAATAAAGAGACTTGGATATCTGTTAAGGATGCTATTGATGATTTAATAAATGTTAAGTGTGGTAAAAAATCTAGTTATGTTAACTCCATCAACGAACTTTTTAAATCTAATTTTAGCTCCCTTGATAAAATACATAATCATAATTATAGAAATCACACAGATAAAATAAAAAAAAGATTTTTGTTTTATCAGATTCTAAACCATGCAAATGGATTAAAAGAATCTATTTTAGAAAAGAAAAAAGATAATTTAGTAATTGCTAATGATGATATAAAAAAACTATACAATGAGTTAAAATCAACAATTAAAAACTTTGGTTCATTGTTTAGTTCTTTAATGAGTTTTCAAAAATTCATTAGAGATGTCTCTTTAACTAAGAAACACTCTCAAAGGGCCCTTGTACAGACATTGCCATCACCTGCACAACTTACTATTCCTGATGATATTTGCCACTATTCTATATTCGAAAATCGAGTTCTTACTGTCCGAGAAATGGCAAGGATTCAAAGTTTTCCAGATTGGTTCATCTTTAAGTCAAAAGAAACTACAGGTGGTGAGAACAGAAGCTTTGAAGTACCTCAATATACTCAGGTAGGTAATGCAGTTCCGCCAAAGTTAGCCTATGAAATAGGTAGCCATATAAATTCACTTTTAAATAAAATTGAGACGAATGGCTTATAAAAGAGTAAAAGGGGGCGAAAAAAATCTAAAGTCTGGTGTTCGTTGGACAAAGGATGAGATAATTCTAGTATATAAGCTTTACAAAGAACTAAATGGAGTCGGGTTACATGAACATAATCCTGCTATACAAAAATTGGCGAGTCGTTTAGGTCGTACCGTACGCTCAACAGAAGCACAAACTTTGATGTTTAGGAATTTAGAACGATCTGGAATTTACAGTCATGGTAACATGAATAAGCTGACAAAAGAAGTTTGGAATGAATTTGAATTAAAAAAGACATCCAAAGAAACTGAACAAGAAGAACCAGTCTTTAAGTATAAAGATTGGAATAAATCCCTTGTAAATCACTTTTTTAATGAACATCTAGCTAATCAAGAAATAGGTTGTTTCCCAACTTCCGATGAACTGTTTCAAGAAATAAGTAATTTTCAATATTCTGTTGAAGATTTTATTAATGCTATATCTAAAGAGATAGGTGCTCTTAACTTCTTTTCAAAGCTTGAACAGCTATATAATAATTCCCTTCCTAGAAAGCTTGGAGAGAGAGTGGTAAGGAAACCCATCCCAGAATATTTCGGCTTTATTATATTTATAATATATGCTTTAGCAGAAGATGAAAGTGACAATTTAACTATTGCAAATGTATATAAACGAATCAATCATTTTGGGAACTCGGTTTTAGGTGATAAATGGTCAAAAATAAATTCCGGAATATCAAAAAGTAAATTAGAACCAATATGGGAAAATCTAGAAGAATGGTCTTGCCAATTCAAAAAGGGAAGCTTAGGTTATTTTATTAGACATAACCCCAATAACTCTAATAGAAAATATGTTTCAAGAATTGAGCGTCATTCTCTCTTTAATTCTAGTCAGTTCTCTAGAATTATTGATTTATTGATTGATGATGGATTTATTGTCGGGAAAGTTATTTCAAAGACTGAATGGTGTACGTTTTTTGGAAAACATCCAAATAAATTAAAAAAATCGCAATTAATTTTGAAATATCTAACGGAGGAAGGTCCTCTTCAAATTTCCATTGTTAAATTTCTAAATAGTTACTGTAGACAACACTATACTGCGAAAACTTTGTCAAGTGAAAAAGCTGAATTTAGAACACCTCCCATTCCTCTTCGATTATGTATAGATAGACTCCCTAGTTGGCCTAATGACCCGATTTCTGAATTTTATTTTAGAGCTTTAAGCGAAAATCTTGAGGAAACCATTCTGGAATATGCTGATTTTGAATACAACATTTCTCTAGATAGTACTAATACATCTAATAAATTGTTCTTGGATGTAGATTTATCAGAGGGACTTTTGATTAAAAGTGGGACTCAAAGATACATGACTAATAAGAATGTTTATTGGTTAACAAAGAACCATGAATTTAATGAATGGAGAGAAGCTGAATTCCCAAGTAATGACACCTCATTCATTCTAATAATAGATAGAGATACTCTTGATAATATTAATATTTCTTCAACAATTAAGTGTAACGAGCATGAACTTCTCAACACTAACCATTTTGCTCTAAAATTTAGTGGACTTGAAGAAGCTCAATTTGATGAAATATACAATATATATAATCCATACAGTAAAATTGAAGGTAAGATTGATTTGATTTCGGTATTTACTGGAGATAGAAGGAAATGTATATTTAAAGAGTTTAATCCAATTTTTAGATACATTGGCCCAAATTCATCTCCTCAGATAATAGCAATTAATCCCAAAACTAAAGAAAAACTTTGTACGCTAATTCACATAGAAAACTCCGATCATCTATATCGTATACCTAACACTTTTGAATATGAAGGGCAATTTCAAATTAAAGAAGAAGGGGGGAAAATTAAATCTAGGTACAATTTATATTTTGGCAATTTATCTGGAGAAGCCAAAAATATTTCGCTACCATATCTAAAGGATCAAGAAGGTAAAAATTGTATTGAATTGAAGAGAGGAGATAATGATATTTTAGATATTCCCTGTGATTTTTATAAGAAATTTGATGTGTCTAAGTTTAATCAATGGCACATGAATCTATTTCGCCTTTTTAATCCTAAGAAAAAAGGAAATACTCTTGCTCTACTAAATGCATCAACATGGCAGTTATCTCAAGGAGATATCTTATTACAATTTATTGCACAAAACCAAAGTGTTTCTACTTATGATTTTCCAAAATTATTACGAGAACTTGATTCTGAATTATCTCTAAGATATAGTAAAAGAATAATGGATCATTGGAGACATCTTGGCTATATAAATTTTCAAGATTATGGAGAGTGTATTAAAGTTAATCCCACAGCAATACTTTTTGTACGTACTACAGTTGGATTAAGGGGATACTTATGTGGTCATAGAACTTCCAGTTTTATTAATCAATTAAAGCAAGAGTGTGAAAAGATTTCCATCCAGTTAATTGAAGAAAAACATTCGAATTATAAAGAAGATTTATATCCAACAAAATTTATTTTGCAAGATAATGATGGTGAGCTTTCAAAGTTTCTCTCGCTTAAAAAAACAATGCAAATTGATTTTGTTAATGATATTGAACACCCTCTAAATCCTACTTTTGCAGTATATCAATTAGCATGTTTGTATACACAAAGAACCGTAAAAGAATTTCTAAAAGATATTCATAAAAATCCAAAGTATAGTACTGACCACCATAGAAAAAGAGTGTTTGATACGAATAGCCTAAAATGGATAGATACTACAAAAGAAGTTGAAACCTTACCTGATTTATCTGTTGTCCGATATGAAGGGTTTAGAGATAATTCAATGACACACATTATAAAGGTTAATAATCAAGTTAGATTATTGAACGAGTTATATTTGGGAATTTTCTCAGTCCTTGATTTGAATAAAACTATTCTATTTAAGCAAAAAATAGAAAAAAATGACGAATATGACTTGCTCGTTCCATTTTTCCTTGGCTTACCATTTTGGATTGAACGTGGATTAATTCTAATTAATGCAGAAATACCTGAAATGCAAAAAACTCAGAATACCCCATTTAGAGTATATAGAAATATTCCTTTAAAGATAATCAAAGTAATCGAAGAAAAATTAAATCAAAAAATATTGACACTATGATAAACCCAATAGGTGTATTTGAAAAAGTAATACAAGGCTATATATCTTATGTTAAAACTGCTTTTGGTACTCGATATGAGGAATTCGAAGAAAAAAGATTAGAGCTTTTAGAAACAGATGGTTCTATCTACAGACAACCATGGATTGAACTTTTGCTCGAGTACCAATCCGGCCCCAAAAAAATTGACGAGCTTACAGTAGATGATTTATCTGGTTTTTCTAAAGAGGAAGTTAGAATTTTCAAAGAATTTGTCAAAAGAGGTCTTTTTACAGGCGATTATCCTCTATATGCACATCAAGACAAAATGTTGAGGGAGGCTCTTGCTGGAAAAAACTGTGTTATTACATCTGGAACAGGTTCAGGTAAGACCGAGTCATTTTTACTTCCTTTAGTCGCATACTTACTGAAGGATTTAATAAAATACAAAGGAACTTCAAGTGGCGTAAATATTGATGGTCCTCATACAAAAGGAATAGGCAAAGGAACAGGTATTGAGTTAATTGGGGATAATGAGTCTAGATTATCAAACAGGGTTCTGCAAAGAAATAATGAAAGTAGGCCTAATGCTATAAAAGCACTTATTGTTTATCCAATGAATGCATTAGTGGAAGATCAAATGACTAGATTAAGACAATCACTTGATAGTAATCCAGTAAGAGAATATTGCAGTCAAGTATTAAATGGTCATAGACTCTTCTTTGGCAGATATAATAGTTCTACTCCTGTTTCTGGTAAATTACACAAAGTAGGAGATAATGGAATAGAAAGAAACACTTTTAAATGGAATCAGTTAAATAAAAGCCTGACCAACATCGCAAGTACTTTTAATGAGATAACTGATTATCTTGAAAGTGACACTACTCTGAATGAAAAGGATAAAGTAGAAATAGCTTCAAATTTTCAACGTCTAGATGGTGCAGAAATGAGGTCAAGGTTTGATATGCATCAAACACCTCCCGATATTCTCATTACTAACTTTTCCATGCTTAGTATACTTCTAATGAGGGAAGTTGAGTCTGGAATGCTTGATGAGACTAAGCTATGGTTAGAAGCAGAAACTGAATGGGATATTGAAAACTTGACAGATGAAGAAAGAAATAGAGAACGTAAAGAACGTATTTTTCATATTGTTATTGATGAACTTCATTTGTATAGAGGAACAGAAGGGACAGAAATATCCTATCTAATTCGGTTACTTTATTCAAGATTGGGGATTAATCCAAATTCTAATAAAATAAGGCTTCTCGCCTCATCAGCTTCATTAGATGGACAAGACGGAACTGAAGAGTTTGAATATAGTCAAGCTTTTTTAAAAGGTTTCTTTGGTCTTGAAGAGAACATGGAAGTTATTGAAGGAAAGAATATCATCCCAAGAAGAATTAATGATGAATCAATAGAAGTAGATTTCTTTTCCAGAATCGGATTTAAGAGTAATGAGTTCTTATATTTATCTGAGGAAGAGTTTACCACAAAGATATCAGCGTTTATAAATTCTGAAGTAGAGACTAAGAATGGTACTAATATTCTTCAATTTTTACATGAAGTTAATCAAAACGAATGCTTAATATCTAAAATGGTCTATGCTTTTGAATATAAAGATGACGACTCTTCTCCATTAAGGTTTCGACCTTTTCCTACATTTAATATTAGTTCAATTGATAACAATTCTGAGTTTAAATCAATTGCGAGAAAAGTATTCGGTAACCATGATGATAAAACTCTGAAAAATGCTATTAAGGGACTCTTAATTGTAAGAGGATTATTAGATGTCTATAAAAAGGAGTTAGCAAGTTATAATAATGATAAAGATTGGAAATGCAAGCTCCCTAGATTTAGACTTCACTTCTTTGTTAGAAATATAGAAGGGTTATGGGTTACATTAAAAGATAATTCAAATGTATCGTTGAATGCTGAAGAAAACCCATTTGATAATTTCTATAAAGAAAGTTCTCTCGCAAAAAACGATAAAAGAATTTTTGAAGCTTTATACTGTGAATGCTGTGGTACAACAATGATTGGTGGAACTAAAATAGCAAACCATACAGATGTAAATGAATCTTTTCTTGGGGCATTAATTAGCACTCCTCCAGAAATAGAAAAAATACCAGAAAAATCGCAATCAGCTAGAGTAGAATCAAGATCTGAATATGACTATGGAGTATTCTGGCCCAAAAGTATAGATAGTAGCATCGTAAATGACTTACTTAGTGAAGGATCTTGGCAAAAACGTTTTCTTGGAATTAAAGATGGACACCTATATTTCAATTCAGGTTTAGATAGAGTCGCTGGATTATATTATACTCCTAATTCAGGAAGTAACCTTTCTACAGAGACAGGAACAGCTCTTCCTTCAGTATGCCCTAATTGTGCAGCAGACTATTCTAGAAGAAGAAATAGGAAATCACCACTAAGAGGTTTTAGGACTGGTTTTGGAAAAACTAATCAGGTACTAGCTAAAGAATTATTTAAGGCTATTCCTGAATCTAAAGAAAAGCCAAGAAAACTTGTTGCGTTTTCTGATTCACGAGAAGAGTCAGCACGTTTTGCAAATGATATAGAAAAAGAGAATTACAATGAAATTATAAAAGAACTTTTAGTTAAAGAACGAGCAAATATCATAATCGCCTATCAGCTAGTCTCCAAATTCGAAGCCGGAGCTGAAACCGAGGCAATAGAATTAAAGAAGAAACTTGATCCCAAGACAGGCACTAGCATATATCAATCATTAATATTAAATAAGGCAGATGCAGCAACAAATGAACAAAAAAGACTTATTTCTGATGTTCGCAATAAATCATTAAGTATTCAAAGTCTTATTGATAACATAATATGGGGTCTTGTAAAGAAAGGAATAAACCCTGCCGGTCCTAGTGCATCAAACAATAGATTAACAGTCAGAACTGCTGGAGAATCTTATTATGATAAAACAGAGTTTTGGAAAAACTGCTTTAATTGGGACTCTAACACCCCCGATTTCAATCGAGAATTTGTCAAAAACATAGGGGAAGAAGACATTCTAATAAACTTTGTTCGGGAGCAAATACTTTCAGAAATTGGACGTTTTTTATTTGGTAGATTATTTTATAGTATTGAATCTTCTGGTATAGCTCAAGTAATGATAACATCTTCAATACCTTCTCCAGTAAGTGGTCTTACTAGTGAACTATATCTAAATATTTTAAACTCTTCTTGTAGAATATTAGGAGATAATTTCAGATATAACCCATCTCAATTTGATCATAAGCTTGTAAGAGGGTTCACCGAAATAGCACCTCTCAGAAGATATATTGAAAATGTAGCTGAGCATAATGGGGTAGATTCTGAGAATTTAGGGAATCATATTTGGGAGAATATTACAAGTACTTTTAAGCATCGAGATGGAAAACTTAATCTTTCAAACCTTCGGATTCGGTTTACAGAAGATAGTGATACTGCCTATTTATGTCCAGATTGTAGGACGGTACACCTTCACAATTCGGGTGGCATTTGCAAAAGTTGCAATAGTAGATTAACAAACTCAAGTCAAACTACAGCTCTCCAGATAAAACTTGAAAACTTCTATGCACAACAATTCGCAAAAATAGATGATTCTATTAGAATGAGATGTGAGGAATTGACAGGTCAAACTGATAATCAACTTGAAAGACAGAGACTTTTCAAAGGTATTATTACAGGAAAGAATAAAATTGTTGATGAAATTGATCTCTTAAGTGTAACAACAACATTAGAAGTTGGTGTTGACATTGGGTCACTTCAAGCTGTCTATCAAGGAAATATGTCTCCTATGAGATTCAACTATCAGCAAAGAGTCGGTAGGGCAGGTCGTGCTGGACAAGCATTTAATATAGCTTTAACATATTGTCGTGGTAGAAATCATGATGAATATTTCTTTAATAATCCTGAAAGAATGACAGGTGATCTTTCTCCAGTTCCATTTTTGAGTCAATCTCAGCCTCAAATTCTTTATAGAATGGCTATAAAAGGTATTTTTAGAAAATATTTTTCTGAAGTCATTATTGATTCATTAGATGGTAGTGTTCATGGAGAATTCGGTAAGATTGAGGATTTTTTCAGTAGCCAAGATAATTTAAATAATCTTTTCACTTGGTTAGAAGATGAGAAACATTGGATTAACTTATTTAAGTCTTTAAGTCAGAATTTATTTGTAGATAAAATTCTATATGTAAACTATAATTCACTTGAATTCAAAAATTGGCTACTTCAAGAATTTAAAGATAAGTTTGAGGACATCGGATTAAATTATAATAGTGGCGATTTAGCTCAAGTTATGGCAGAACTAGGTTTACTGCCAATGTCAGGAATGCCTACAGGAATTAGAAGTATGATTCTTGGCTTTGAAAAGATAGATCCTCAAACACGAACATTTATAGCTAAGACAATTGATAGGCCTCTGGATAGAGCTATCTTTGATTTTGCACCAGGGGGGCAAAAGACAAAAGACAAGAGAATCTATACTAGTGTTGGTTTAACTCCCCGTATTTCAGAAATTTCTTACAATTTCGCTACAAACTCAATGGAGGCGAAGCTATTTGATGATGATGCATACATAGATGCAACGTGGATAATTAAGAACACCCAAAACAATATTATTGATACGGTAAAATATAATCCAGGTGAAATGGAGCCAAGTAAGCCTGTAGATAATACTTCTCAAACTTTTCATCTTGTTGTTATTCCTAATGGTTTTAGAACCGACTACTCAGGTAAACCTCAAGATAGGGAAGTTGACCAAGAGATAAACACTTCAAAGCCTTTACTATTTTCACAATCAATAAAAAATGAAAATGACAGAATCAAAACAATAGGTATGTCTAAAGCTACTTTTTCTGGAACAGATTACACATGGAGATTAAATACTAATGGGGATGAAGGATTTAGGTTGAAAACAACTTCTATTGAAGAAAAAGGAGCAACATTAAGAAACCAAATGATTGATTTAGATTTGAACTCTAAATTAGGATATGGATTCAATGAAGCTGTTAAAAATCCTAATATAAAATCAATAATAATGTCTTCAGATGAAACAGAGGGACTTCCTGCTATTTCTCTTGGAGCTAGAAAAACAACAAATATATTTAGATTATTTCCACTTGAACTAAGATATGAATTAGACATCAATCCATTCCATACAAAAAATTCTGGCAAAAAAGTTAGTGCAAAAGGAGCATATCATTCTGCTGCATTTTTGCTTCAACGATGTCTTGCTGATGATAGAGATGTATCTCCAGAAGAAATTGAACTTGCAGCAATAACTGAACATGTTCTTGAAGATGAGACAGAGAGAAGTGTAGGAAAAATAATTCTTTCGGATGAGTTGCCAAATGGCTCTGGATTTGTGGAGTATTTATTTGACAATTTAGAATTCTTTTTTGATATGTGTCTAAATCCCAAAGAAGAGCATCGGTTTGCAAAAAGCTTTATAAACGAACAACATGCAAAACAATGTAAATCTTCTTGTTATAAAGATTTACAAAATTATAGAAATCTAAATTATCATGGAATATTAGATTGGCGACTAGGGATTTCCTTAATAAGAGTTCTAAGCAATAGAAATTATATTGTTGGGTTAGATAACGATTGGTCGTATATAGATATTGCTGATTGGTCTGAATTTGCATTACAGCTATCTATTGATTTTGCTAACTCAATAGACAAACAAATATTAGCAGACAAAACTAACTTGAAAGTTCATAAAGGAATTCCTTTTATAAAATATAGAGATATTAATATAGTTGTTGTTCATCCTTTCTGGAATTATGTTGGGGGGCATTATCCTGAAGATAACTCTCTCTCCGAAATTATTATGGAGTGTGAATCATCTGAGCGAATATTCTTTGCAGATACTTTTAACTTATATAGGAGAATGTCCTGGTCTTACCATGAATTTTTCAAATGGCTCAGAACACTATGATAAATGAAAAATAACTACCCTCAAATAGAGAAGCTGAGTCCTAGCAAAATAAATTTTATTGAAAGCTGTAAGTTAAGATATTACAATACATTAATCCAAAAACCTAAAGCCATAGAAAAAAAAGCTTTCAATAAATTTTCCTTTTTAGGTACTGTAATCCATAACGTAATAGAGAGTTATGTTAACAATAATTGTATAATTGATGATTTTGAACAAGTTTGGAATGATGAGTTAGAGAAAGTGTAGGCTTCCCCTAAGCAGCAACCGCTAAAAAGTAGAGTTTCTGATTTAGAATCTCAAAAGAATCTGGGGTAATATTACCTAAGTTCTTATGAGGTCGTTCTAGATTATAAATCTGACTCCAAACCTGTATTTCTTCATTTAATTCTTCTAGAGATTGAAACCAGCATAAGTTCAAACATTCGGCTCTCAATGTTTTATTCAAACGCTCAATCAAACCATTCTGAGATGGCTTTCCTGGTTGGATGAATTTCAATTCAATATCATGTTTATTTGCCCACAATTTGAGCTTTTCTGAAATAAACTCAGGACCATTGTCACAACGAATATAAGATGGTTTTCCACGATATTCTATCACTTTCTCCAAAACCTCTATTAGCTTTTTAGCTGAAATATTATGATGAGCTTCTGTCCATAAGGCTCGGCGAGAACCTTCATCCATAATATTGATAATTCGTATACGATGATTAGTTGGGCTAACAACCCAATCACTTAGAAAATCCATAGCCCAACCTTTGTTGACTTCTTTAGGAGCCAAAAGTTGTTGATATTTTCGATAAATCCTCTTGCGTTTGGGCGGTAAACGTAAATTTAAACCCTCTATACACCATATACGATAAATTCTCTTATGATTATAGGCATAGCCTTGATTTCTCAAATAGTGATAAATTTTCCAAAAGCCCCATGATACAAAACGTTTTGTTAACTGATGTAGTAAATCCACTATTTCTTCATCCTTTTCTTCTGGGCGATGACCTGATTTACGACTATAATATGTCTGACGGCGTAAGCCCAAAACAACACAAGTACGACGAATGCTGTATTCTTTTGACAAGCAATCCAATATCATTTCTTGTTCTTTTGGGCTTGGAACTTTTTTACCATTGCATAACCTTCTTGAAGTATCTCATGATCGATACTTAAATTAGCATACATCTTTTTTAAACGAACATTTTCTGCCTCTAATTCCTTTATTCTTCGTTTATCTTCATCTTGACTATCTTCATAGTCCTTTTTCCATTTATACAACGTAGCTGCACTAATTTGGTATTGACGGCATAAATCCGTTACACTTTTTCCGCCGTCATGCTCTGCTAATATCTTTGCTTTTTGAGCTGTGCTAAATTTACTCCTCTTCATTTTCGTTAGTTTTTATCTAATATAATATTTTTTCTCTTAACTAACGGTTGCTTCTCTTGGGATGCCTACAGTTTCATGTCGGCACTCTTGGGCTTTTATTTCAAAGGCAATTTCTAAAGCTTCTAATAATTTCATTTTTCATAAGTTTAAAATGTTACAAAATGTTTCGTCACATTTCCCTGAACCCCGACTAAAATTGGCTCAAAATCAGGCATTTGATACCAAAAGTGGACGGACGGACAGTATGTGACCAGAAGCATATAGTCAAGAGGTGTCCCATTTAATTCTTATGAAAATCAGTTAGATATGAGCAAAATCCCACCTGTGCCAGCACATTTTTTATTTTCCTCGTAAAACTTTTTTAAAAAAATTTTCGGAGAGAAAATCCATGAAATTTTTCTTCATAATCTGAACTCAAAAAACCTGGATTTCGATTGATAGATTTTTGTTTTAACTATGTTCAAACTATTTCTAAATCGAAAGCCAAAGTCCATAAAAACGAAACGGCGTAAACCGTTAATTAATAACGATTTATGCCGTGAATTTTCGTAGTCGGGGTTGCAGGATTCGAACCTGCGGCCCCCTGCTCCCAAAGCAGGTGCGCTAACCGGACTGCGCCAAACCCCGAATAATGCATTGTAATAAAAAATGCTATGAAGGTCGAAAAAAAAACAATCCATTAGAAAACTAACGAATTGTTTAAAAGTGGTCGGGGTTGCAGGATTCGAACCTGCGGCCCCCTGCTCCCAAAGCAGGTGCGCTAACCGGACTGCGCCAAACCCCGAACGTATATTTTTTAAGTAAAAAACTTAAAAATGCAGTCAAAAAAAATGGCGGAGAGAGCGGGATTCGAACCCGCGGTACCCCGTTAAGAGTACGCCAGTTTAGCAAACTGGTGGTTTCAGCCACTCACCCATCCCTCCTAGTGCGATGCAAATATAGGGCAAAGTTTTAGAATTCAAAAATTTCTAGCAAAAAAAAATTACTTTTTATTCAAAAAGATTTATCCTTGTAATTCTATTTTTTCATACTGCACTAATTAGCAATCAATAGTAAAAACCACATGCTCAAAAAAAAAGTTCAAGAACTCGCAAAAAAAAATTCCCCCCACTTAATTTCTTATAGAAGACACCTACATCAATATCCAGAATTATCCTTCCAAGAACATCAAACTTGTCAATTTGTAAAAGAAAAATTAGACAGTTGGGGAATTGAAACACAAATCATGGCTCAGACAGGAGTCATTGGCATTATAAAAGGAACCAATCCTAGCCAAAAAGTCTTGGCATTACGAGCAGACATGGATGCCTTGCCAATTCAAGAAACCAATGAAACAAGCTACAAATCCAAAAACGAAGGCATCATGCACGCCTGTGGTCACGATGTCCATACCACTTGTTTGTTGGGAGCAGCACAAATCCTACAAGCGCTCAGAGCAGAATGGCAGGGGACAATTAAGTTAATTTTTCAACCTGGAGAAGAAAAATTGCCAGGAGGGGCATCTATACTGATTCAAGAAGGCGTATTAAAAAATCCTAGCCCTAGTGCCATTCTAGGGCAACATGTAGAACCTTTGCTGGAGGTTGGGAAAATAGGAATCAAATCGGGGCTTTTTATGGCTTCTGCGGATGAAATTCATGTCACCGTTCGAGGGAAAGGCGGACATGGGGCTCGTCCCCATCAATGCGTGGATACGATCTTGATGGCTTCCCAGTTGATTGTTCAACTGCAACAACTGGTCAGTAGACATGCAGATCCTTTGATGCCAACTGTTCTCACCTTTGGAAAAATTTATTCTGAAGGCGGAGCGACTAATATTATCCCTAATGAAGTAAAAATCTTGGGCACCCTACGTACTTTTGATGAAACATGGCGTGCTCAAGCCCACGATAAATTAAAAGAGATGGCGCAGCTCATCTGTAAAAGCATGGGGGGAAGTTGTGATTTTAATATTATCAAAGGTTATCCTTATCTAAAAAATGAAACGCAACTGACCTCGCAAACTCGTCAACAAATGGAAGCCTACCTAGGAGCTGAGAATGTAGTTGATTTGCCCGCTAGAATGGGAGGAGAAGATTTTGCTTTTTATTCGCAAGAAATTCCCGCTTGTTTTTATCGTTTAGGCGTACAAAATCCAAATGGAACAGGGCTACACACACCTAATTTTGATGTCAATGAGCAATGTTTGGAAGTTGGAGCTGGTTTAATGGCTTGGTTGGCGATTCAAGCCTTATAAAACATCGTAACAACACAAAGCTTTTAACGACGAGAGGGCGGTCAGAAAAATTCTGACCGCCCTCTCCTATGTTTAATCGATAGATCCCTCTTTTAGAAGGAAGAAATAACATTAAATTGTACCCCATTAAAAGCAGGCTGGTAACGGCAAACTCCTCCTGTACAAACAATCCCTTCTACTTGACGTTTATAGCCAATTTCAAACTTATTGCTTTTGTGGGTATAGTTGGCTCCAAACTCATAGAACACCTCTACTTGTTCGTATTTTTTGGGCACAGTATTAATCATTGCAGAAGCCCAAAAAGAAAAATCTTTGATGTTAAATTCTGCCAAGGCAAAAGCCCATGAACCATAATCCTCTTCTGTATGCATATAAGATAATTCTATCCGCAACGATTTTCTTTTCTTCATGCGCAATCTAAACTCTGCATAAGGAACCAATGTAGTAACAATTGGTACACCAGGTTTTTGTTCGTAACGCTCTTGGTTGTATTGCTGAAATTGGAACCCAGCAATCAATTTCATTTTTTTATTGATTTTCCATAAAGCATTTAGGTTGGCTTCTCGATACAATAAATAAGCCTCATCACCTGTTTTTCCCTCAATGGAATCTAAGGTCATAATGTTTGACAAATTTAGATTCAAGGTCAATTTTTTCTTGATTGGAACCACTGTAATATCCAACTGAGCTGCTTGTTCTCCTACGTCCTGAGTAGCAGCATTATAACGAGCAGATAAACGATAGGTATTTTGACGAGCCATTGGTGGCAAAAATGCAATCAATCCTCTATTTAAGCTTTGCAATGGAGAAGTACGGAAGATAAAATGATCCGTTCTTTTGTATTGCCCCAAAATAGAAAATCCTTTCATAGAATAGGATAACGTTGTAAAAATATTGGTTCCTGCTTTATTTTCTAAAATTCCCTTAGGACTCAATGCATTAACAGCCTCAGCAGTTTTATAAGCACCTTCAACATACCAAGTTAATCCTTTCCAAGTTAAGGTATTGTAAGCCGAAAATGCATAAGTGGTATACTTAGGAACAAAGGCATCTTCTGGCGCATAAGAACCAATATCAGTAGCAATTTGGTTCATGCTTGCATCATCTAAAGTACGGCGAATAGCACCTGCTCCAGGAGTTAAGGTAACTTGGTTATCCTCTTTTCCGATCGAAATAAAACCGTCGATTGCCGCACCAGCAATAATTGGCTGATAGTTTTCAAACAAATTAATTTGCTTTTCTACCTTTTTTTGCTGACCAGCAAAAACCTTTGCTTGCCAATTTTCATTTATTTTATAAATCAATCTTCCCCCTACCAAGGCATTATCAATGGGTAAATAACGCTCATTATAGGCTCTAAAAATAGTTCCATTTCCAATTTGATCGTAAAAATAACCTGCTGTTATATCTAGACCAAAAACTTCTTTTCGAATATGCCAACGCCCTAAACCTAAGGCAGAATACGAATCCAAAGGATCAATCAAATTCGAATTGTAATAGGCATCAAAACGAATGCCTATATCAAAGCCCATAACGCTATAATTTAAGGTTAGCCAATTATTCGTTCCAAACTTCTGACGATCATATTGGGGAGTATTGGCTGCACCAATAACAGAATCTCGGATAAAGAAACTATTTTGAGTTTCAAAATCTCCTGTTAAGGTTCCAAATTTACTAGTGTTGCCATCTTGAGCTGATGCATTTGTTGCAAGAAGACCAAGCATCAATAGCCATGATTGAATTATTCTAAGCCTCATAATTCGAAGTTTTGCGTTTTTAGGTAAAAAAACCAAATGCCATTTATTAATAAGGTATTGGTTAAGTTATATAAGGATAATACATTAATAGTAAGTTGTACTGCTAGCACTAGATATTATCGTGGACTATGCAGCAATCGCATAAATAAACGAAGTTCATTCTATAATGGAGTTTATAGGGAGAAAGTTAACGTTTTTTATCTGTTGAGGCTTTAAAATCACTCCCCTTTAGAAGGGGGATTTTTTTTTACAAAACAAAACAAAAAAATAAATTTTCTGCCATATCTATTCGTTTGTCATAACGTCTACCATGCAAGGTAATTTTTTTTACTGCTTCTGCAAAAATAGTTAGAAGGAATCAAGCTTTTTTAAAATTGCGATACTTTAAAATAAAACTTGTGCAGTTCAAGATATGAAGATATTTTCATTTATTAATAACCATATTACAAAGAATTAAATTTTATTTATTAACTTGGCACAGCAATTGAATAAGAAGCAATTGTTATGTTATTAATTCATAAATATCCTTGTTAAATAATATCTCTACTATGAAATGTTCAAAACTCTTATTAGCTAGTTTA
Source organism: Aureispira anguillae (assembly GCF_026000115.1). GTDB lineage: Bacteria > Bacteroidota > Bacteroidia > Chitinophagales > Saprospiraceae > Aureispira > Aureispira anguillae. The sequence goes on along the minus strand of NZ_AP026867.1, from coordinate 302,468 downwards.
GTTTTACTATTAGTAGCTTCGACTTCAACTTTTGCTCAAAAAAGCTTACCTGCTTCTCTAACGATGGAGACATTGAGTGGTAAAAAGGTCAAATTGAAAGATTATGTTGCCGAAAAAGGAAAAATTACGGTTGTTAATTTCTGGGCAACTTGGTGCAAACCCTGTAAAGAAGAATTAGATAATATTAACAATGATTATCTTGATGCTTGGAAGGATGATTATGATATTGAGTTTATTGCAGTAAGTATGGACAACTCTCGTACCAAGCCAAAAGTAAAAGGTGTAGTAGATACCAAAGGTTGGGAGTATGATATTCTTTGCAATCCTGATAACAGTGCTTACCAAGCTTTAGGTTTTAATTCTTGCCCTTACACCTTGCTATTAGATGCCAAAGGCAATGTTATCTATAAGCACACAGGTTATAAGCCTGGTGATGAAGAAGAATTGGAGCACGAAATCGCAAAAGCTGCTGAATAGTAGTAAGCATACCAACTATTTAGAGCATTCCGCTCTCTATTTATAAAAACAGTCAATTTGAAGCTTAAAAAGTAGTCCTAAACAACTGCCTTTTTTGTCCTCAAATTGACTGTTTTGTTTGTTAGAGTAGCTAAGAGGGTGTTTAATAAACAACCTTACATAAGCTGGTGATAATTGCTGACAAACGAATTGCTGCCCAAACTCTTTTTTCGCTGGTTCCCATTTGTAACAAAGAAGCTTCGTGAGATTGGATGCAACGCTCGCAACCATTCACCGCAGAAACCGCAGTGCTCATCAACTCAAAAAATTCTTTCCCCATAACAGGACTCGACATAATATTCATGCGCAAGCCCGCTGGCATTTTATCATAACTATCTCTTCCCATAAAGTGGCGAAAACGATACAATACATTATTGGCACTCAACAAAGAAGCACAAGCTAATGCTTCTGCAATTTCTGCTGAGGTAGCTCCTGCTTCCTCTGCCTTCGCCGCAAAAGCCTTTTGTACGATTTTATTATTGTAATTGTTGGCAATGGCTACTGCAATCAAGGCTTGTTCTTTTGCATTTAATTCCTTGACACGCTTCATGCCACTAAGATTCATACGCAAATCTTTTAAGTATCGAGAATCTCCCGCCACCAAAGCATCTATTGTTTCATTTTGCAGATCTTCCAAACCCAAATCTGCCAACAAATCATTTTTTGTTTCTGCTAACATTTTTTATAAGTATTAGTTTTGTGTACTTAATTCTATCTTGAAATTATCAGATTTGTTCAAGAACACAAGCAACATAAAATAAAAAAGCTCTTTCTGTATTTCAAGAACACAAAAAGAGCTTTATTCAACTAAGAAGTATACATTAATTATACAACTAATGTTTCTTCACCTTTTTGCCAGTTACATGGGCATAATTCATCGGTTTGCAAAGCATCCAATACACGGATTACTTCGTCTACGTTACGACCTACGCTCAAGTCATAAACAGATACCCAACGTACGATATTTTGAGGATCAACGATGAACGTTGCACGGTAAGCAATCTTTTCGTTTGCTTCCAAAATACCTAAATCTTCAGCTAGAGATTTAGAAGTATCCGCTAACATAGGAAATTTCAAACCACGCAAATCATCGTGATCTCTTCTCCAAGCAGCATGTACAAATTCAGAATCCGTAGAAGCGCCAATCAAAGTAGTATCTCTATCACGGAACTCCTCGTAAGCTGCATTAAACTCTGCAATTTCTGTTGGGCAAACAAACGTAAAATCTTTAGGCCACCAGAACATTACTGTCCATTGTCCATTATCGTTGTTAAAAGTATTCGTTAATGTTTCGAATTCTTTTCCTTTTTCAAGAGAAACTACAGCCGTTTTTGAAAATTGGGGAAACTCGCTTCCTACAGTTAATAAAGCCATTGTTTATATTTTTTTGGTTAAAATAATTCATTGTTCAACTTACTGAACAAAAAATTATAGGTATGGTTAAATTATTATTTAGTATCTATGTATTCTAGTTCTAGTCATTCAACAACTTCTATGGTTAGTTTATTGATAATAAATAATGAATCTAAAAAAACAACCGTTAATTAAAAACGACAAGAACTATAAAACTCTTTCTTAAGAACACCGCAAAGTTAAGAACAGTTTAGAACAAAAACAAATTGAATTCGTCTATCAGTAAATAGAAAATTATAATGCCAACGATAACACAACTAGAATATATTGTTGCCGTAGATAGGGAGCGGCATTTTGGTTTAGCAGCCCAAAAATGCTTTGTCACCCAACCTACTCTAAGTGCCCAAATAAAAAAAGCCGAAGAATTGTTAGGCGTTCTAATTTTTGATCGTAGCAAACAACCGATTGCCCCAACTCCCATTGGACAAGAAATCATTCGTCAGGCTCGTGTTATTTTGCGAGAGCACCAACGATTAGGTCAATTGGTCGCTGATTTTCAAAATGATATATCAGGACAATTACGTATTGGTATTTTACCAACGATTGCTCCTTATCTATTGCCCTTTTTTGTAGGAAACTTTATCCGCAAATATCCCCAAGTCAATTTGCAAATCAAAGAACGAACAACCGATCAAATCATTAGCGATTTAAAAAATGATTTATTAGATGTTGGGTTATTGGTCACTCCACTCAAGGATGAAATGCTCTATGAGCATCCTTTATTTTATGAAGAAATTCAACTCTATGTTCACCCTGAACATTCCTTTGCCCAAAACAACAGCATTCCTTTAGATTTACTAAATCATGAAAATCTTTGGATGCTTAGCCAAGGGCATTGTTTTAGAAGTCAGGTCATCAATCTCTGTACCTCGCAGCAAAATGGGTTATCCAATGGAAACTTACCCTTTGAATACGAAGGAGGGTCGCTAGAGGGTTTGCAACGATTGGTAGACAAAGAAGGAGGGTTTACGTTGCTGCCAGAATTAGCAACCCTTCATAGTCCGCAAAATGTACGTTCTATTCAAGCTCCCATCCCCTTAAGGGAAGTTAGTTTTGTTTATGTCCGTAATTATGCAAAAATAAAGTTGCTCCAATTATTAGAACAGCAAATCAAAGAAAGTATTCCTACACATATGTTACAAAAAGATCGAGGACAAATAGTAGAGTGGAAATAATACGCACAAAAATCTTTAACCTTTCCCTTACTTTTATTGTTGAAGTTGAATTACGAATTGCGAATTACGAATAGTATATTTGCGCACTCTTATCATGTTATAACTTTTATTTCAATGCTATCGCTAAAAAACATTCGTAAATCGTATAAAATTGGTAAAAATTCAATTGAAGTGCTAAAAGGGATTGACCTTTTCATTGATCAAGGAGAATTTGTTTCGATCATGGGTTCTTCTGGTTCTGGAAAATCAACCCTATTGAACATTATGGGGATTTTAGACGATTATACGATTGGAGAATATCATTTAGATGGTATTTTGATCAAAAATCTATCTCAAAAACAGGCTGCATTGTATCGAAATCAATTGATTGGCTTTGTATTCCAAGGTTTTAATCTATTGCCTTTTAAGACCGCAGCAGAGAATGTTGCATTGCCTCTTTATTACCAAAAAGTACCTAGAAAAGAACGACAAATCAAAGCGGTTGAGTTTCTGGATAAAGTTGGGCTTAAAGAGTGGGCCAATCACCATCCTAGCGAATTATCAGGTGGACAACAACAACGGGTTGCAATTGCTCGAGCATTAATATCGGAGCCAAAAATCATCTTAGCGGATGAACCTACTGGTGCTTTGGATACTCAAACCTCCTATGATGTAATGGATTTGTTCAAAACCTTTAATGATGAAGGAAAAACATTGTTGCTAGTTACCCATGAAGAAGATATTGCGGCAAAAACTAAGCGTACGATTCGCCTCAAAGATGGTTTGATTATTAGTCAATAAATTTCATTCATGATCTGCTCTTTTTTCACTGAGAACACAAATTCATAAAAATCTAATAATCAACTAAAAACAAAACATCAGCATTGTTTTTTTACTGATAAATTCTTTTTTTTGTTTTTGTTTTAATTTACATTCTTTTTTACTTTTATATCAATCAGGGGTTACAAACTATAAATTTACCACATAAAGGGTATCAATTTTAGTGATTAAACCTTAAGATTTTATTCCCAAAAGGTTTCACCACCAAACCCAGAAAATGATTAAAGGTACCGATAATGCATCTTAGGGATGTTAGGTACCTTTTCTGATAAATAGCCCTCTCCTCGCCCTAACTCCATGCTACCTATAGGGTGATTTAGTAATAAAACAAAAATACATTTTAGCAGTTTTGTTGCTTTATAAAAAATTGTTTATTAAGCTATAATAACAAATACAATTATTTCTTTTTAATGAAATGAATATTGAAAATTTTAATCTAGCCCCATTTTAGAGGCAAAATAGCAAAAAGCAGGGTAATCAATACCTGTTGTTCTTTTTGCATTGCCCAAAAAGAACCAAAAACGCTAGGACTGGATGACTTCTTGGACAAAGTATCTTCTTGATAGCTTAGGCTTTCAGAAACTCGCTTCGCTCAGACACCTGAAAACCTTATTTTTCCTACAGAAAAATAGCAGCTTTCTGCGGCGTACTTTGTTCCCAATCAGCCATATGCCCACCAAAAAAAACTCTAAAAATGGGTTATGCGATGCTTAGAAAATGATTCTAAGAAAGCTCATCGTCAAACGTTTCGTTGCAAAAATAGTAGCAAATATACTAGGACGAATACATTTGTTTTACTCCTAAAAGTCCCTACCCCTATCTTTAATAGAACAGGTATCCAAGCCCCTAAAATTACTGGCTCAGGAGATATAAAGGTTCACCTAGTTAAACAACTTGGAGAAGCTATTCTAGATCATAATCAATTATAATTTATTCTTCTTTTTTCTTTTTCTTAGGCTTCTTTGGGGGCTCTTGGTAAGGCAAATTATAATGTAGCAATAATTTTTTGGTCGCAGCTTTCCCTACAGAAGCTTCTAATTCTTCTTGGCTAGCGGCTTTAATTTTTTCAACCGAAGCAAATTCCTGCAAAAGTTTTTCGGCTGTTTTTTTGCCAATTCCTTCTATCTCTGTTAATTGAGTAGACACATATTTTTTGGAACGAATCAGACGATGAAACTCGATCGCAAAACGATGCGCTTCATTTCTAGCTTGCTGAATTACCTTTAGCGTCGGTGATTTTTTGCTTAGCAACAGAGGAACACTATCTTCTGGAAAATAAATTTCCTCTAGTCGTTTAGCAATGCCAATAATGGTCATTCGCTTATAAATTCCCAATGCTTTTAGGCTTTTTACAGCGGCACTTAATTGCCCTTTTCCTCCATCAATTACAATCAATTGTGGCAATGGCTTTTTTCCTTCCATCAATCGTTTGTATCGACGATAGACAATTTCCTCCATAGAAGCAAAATCATCTGGTCCTTCTACAGTCTTGATGTGATAATGTCGATATTCTCGTTTAGAAGGTTTTCCATGCCTAAAACAAACCATTGAAGCAACAGGATTCGTGCCTTGAAGGTTAGAATTATCAAAACACTCCAAATGCAAAGGTAATACAGGCATCTGTAGATCTTTTTTCATAATCTCCAAGACTTTCTCTGCCGTTGATTGTTTATTGGCCTTAGAAACCGCCTGTTTTCGCTTTTGTAAAACATAATAGGCTAAATTCTTTTCCGAAAGTTCTAACAGCTTCTTTTTATCTCCTATTTTGGGAATTGTTATTACTGTTCCTTCCCAAACCATTGGTATTTCTATAGGAACAATTACTTCTGGCGCTATGCTCTGGTATTTTTCTCGCAAGGTTTGTATGGCAAAGACTAATAAATCGGTCTGATTGTCATCCAGATTCTTGTCCAACTCCATGGTAAATGTATTGATAATAGCCCCATCAACTACTTTTAAGTAGTTAAAATAAGCTATTTCTTCATCCTGCTCCAAGCTAAAAACATCAACATCTTTGATACTAGGATTTACAACGGTCGATTTTCCTTGATAATTTGCCAAGGCATCGTACTGCACTTTTATTTCTTGCGCCCGCTCAAATTGCATATTCTCAGCATGTTTTTGCATTTCTTCTTTCAGGTACCGCTTAACAGAAGCAAAATGTCCTTTCAGTATATTAGCGACCTGACTTACCTTGGCGTTATATGCTTCCTCTTCTTCATATCCAACACAAGGTGCCAAGCAATTTTTAATATGATATTCTAAACAGGGTTTAAACTTTTGAGCTAAGATATTTTTTTCTGACAAATTTAAGTTGCAAGTACGCAATTGAAAAAGATTTTTGATCAGCTCCACAATTGTATTCATCCGATGCCGAGAGACATAAGGACCAAAATATTTTGAGCCATCTTTATACACTTGCCGAGTGATAAAAACCCTAGGGAATCGTTCTTTTTTGATACAGATATAAGGATATGGCTTTCCAGATTTTAGCATCACATTATAACGAGGCTGATGCTTCTGAATTAAGGTAGCCTCTAATAATAATGCGTCTTGTTCTGTATCTACAATGGTGTACTCTATTCGAACAGATTTACGCACCATAATTCGGGTTTTGTTACGCATATCTTTGCGGTTCCCAAAATAAGAAGAGACTCTTTTCTTTAAATGCTTAGCTTTCCCTATATATAAGATAATATCATCCTTATCAATAAATCGATAAACTCCTGGTTGAGTAGGGAAATTCGGCGCTATTTTATTGTAATCGTCTTTTGTCATAGTATATCAATGGTCTGTCAAAAATATACAATTTTATTTACGAATAAAACAGCCTAAGGCATTTTTTGTTCTTTCTAATTGTTGCAATTCTTCCCCCCTTAAAATAGATATGCCAGCTCTAATAGAGCTGGCAATAATCACAAAACTAAATTTACACTACACTTCATTATTCTTGTATATTGTTCGGGAACTGAACGAATACGTCGATTTTATTTTGTTCAAATTTATTTTAAAATGGTTTACATTTCATATTATAAATTTGTTTGATTCTTTTTTTTTGATATTAAAGTAATACACTTCACTAAATATTATTCTTTTAATCTTTCCTCCTCTATTATTTAATATCTCGATATAACAAAGGTCTAACATTTTATAACTAAATAAGGGTGTATTCTCGCCATTTATTTGTTCATTCTTGCCAAAAAAGGTACTCTTCTTGCCTTTTATAGCACATTCTTGCCAAAAGGAAGGAAAAACAGAAAATCGTTGACTTATTTGAGTTGCAAATCGAAAAAAAAACAACTTGATGAGAACAAAATTCACTCGTTCTCCTTCCTTGCCAGTATAATCTGTTGTGATTCATCTATCTTGTAAAAAATAGAAGCAAAGTGAACTTATAATTTGAAGCCTATTAGCCCTCAAAAAGCATTTTTTAAGTTTCATTCATAAAAAAAGTCGTTGATTTTTTAATCAACGACTACCAATTAATCTTACAGCAAAGTAACAGTGCTTAATTATTCATTTCTAAACTGTTACTTTTTAAATGTAGTATTTAATACTAAATACTCTTTGTCCTCTGTTTGCTTTTTAGGTTGGTATATATTTTCATCATAATTTCGAATTAACTTTACCCCTTCCTCATTAAAATCTAAATAAAAAACACCTTTTTCATGATCAGGGTAACAGACTGCTAGATGCCTAGCTTGTAATTCACAAGCACAGGCGATTTTTGCTGTATTATTAGAATTTATTGTCGCCTCAAAACTGGCTTTTTTAACCTTAGCAATTTTTAATGCCATTTGGGTAGCGTCTTGGTTAACCGTATAAGTTCCTTTATAACGAGGAATAGCAACTTTTCTTATGGTGCACGTTTTATTTTGTTCCTCTTTTGTAATATCCAACTGCATCCAAATAGGATTAACCGTAACTTGTCTGCCTGCTTTATTTAGAGCAAGTATAATTAACGGCTGATTGGAAGCATATTGTGCTTCTTGATCCATTGCTACAGCTTCATAAAAAACAATAGAGTTTCGTTGAGGAAGTTCCTTTACATTACATTTGATGCGAAAAGGCTTCCCTTGAATTAAGCCCTCCAAAATAGCAGTTGGTTGGCTCTGGTTTTCAATCAAGCTGGTAACCACATGAATATTACAAAACGAATATTCACTGGCAACAACTTCCCATCTACCTTCCCATTGAAAGTTACCTTGAGCAATTGAAATAAAGGGGGAGATAAAAAAGATAAGTAATAAGATAATGAAGGAGGGACCTATACGTTTCATGGTATTTAAGTGTTATTTAGTTTTTAATGTTATTAAGTAATGAATCTAAATTATTGATAGTTTATTCGAGCAATCTTTTTAATCTTAACTGTGTTGAAAATACTCGCCATAGCTAAGGCTATGACTGTGTTTTTCGCCTTGTTAATATCAAAAATCTTTTACTGCAAATTCTATAAATAATTTTGCCCCATTACTTACATATAATAATTTACTTTCTCTCTCCATTAAAGTCATTTATTCTAAACAAAACCTAAAATCCGAAATTATCACAAGACTAAAAGAAGATAACAGCAAACAATATTTTAATAAAATCATACAAGTAGTCTATGCTAGATCTGTCTTTTTTGTTACTAATTTTGAGTAAAAATTTAAGGCTTCTATCAATTTTAACATAAGATCAAAAAACGAATACAATTATTTTATAATAGATTGTTTATTAATACAATAAAAAAAAGCCATCTAAGAATTTTCTTAGATAGCTTTCCTATTTTATAGCTTATTATTGCCATCTACTCAGCAATAATCATTAGTTATAACTAGTCTTTTTTAGCCATTCTTTTACGGTCATGTTCCTTCAAGAATATTTTACGCATACGAATATTCTCAGGAGTTACCTCTACGTATTCATCTTCGCCAATATATTCCATTGCTTGCTCCAAAGAGAAAACAACTGGAGGAGGCAACTTCACCTTATCATCAGCTCCAGAAGAACGCATATTGGTCAATTTCTTAGTTTTAGTAATGTTGATGACCAAATCATTTTCACGACTATGCTCTCCAATTACTTGACCTTCATAAACATCTACCCCAGTAGGGATAAAGAATTTACCACGATCTTGCAATTTATCCATAGAATAAGGAATAGAAGTTCCATTTTCCATAGCGATAAAAGCCCCCTTGCTACGCCCTTCGATCTCACCTTTCCAAGGCTCATAATCTAAGAAACGATGAGTCATTACCGCCTCACCAGCCGTACCATTTAAGATCATTGTTCTCAGACCAATAATACCACGAGATGGAATATTAAATTCTAGGTGCATCAAATCTCCTTTAGGCTCCATAATTGTCATATCTCCTTTGCGTTGAGATACCAATTCAATCACTTTACCAGAAAAATTCTCAGGAACATCAATAGACAACAACTCAACAGGCTCGTGCTTTTTGCCCTCTATTTCTTTGATGATAACACGTGGCTTACCCACTTGCAATTCATAGCCTTCACGACGCATTGTTTCAATCAAAACAGACAAATGCATTACACCACGCCCATAAACCATATAAGCATCAGGAGATTCTGTCTCTTCAATTTTCAACGCCAAGTTTTTCTCCGTTTCCTTAAACAAACGCTCTCTAATGTGACGAGAAGTTACATATTTACCTTCTTTTCCAAAAAATGGAGAATCATTGATGGTAAATAACATGCTCATTGTTGGTTCGTCAATAGAAATAGGTGCTAATCCTTCAGGATTTTCTGCATCGGCAATCGTATCACCAATATCAAATTTCTCCATACCAGCAACTGTACACAAATCACCACATTCTACGCTATCTGTTTCTTTTTTGCCCAATCCATCAAACACATACAATGTTTTGATTCGAGTTTTGTCAATAGAACCATCTCTACGCACTAAAGAAATAGGCTGATTTACTTTTAGAGAACCACGAGTAACACGTCCCATTGCCATACGACCAATATACTTAGAGTAATCAATATTGGTAATTTGTAACTGAACCGTCCCATCTACTACTTCTGGAGCAGGAACTACATCCAACACAACATCTAGCAAATGCGTAATATCGTTGGTAGGAGTTTCCCAGTCTGGTCCCATCCATCCCATTTTGGCAGAGCCATAAACTGTTTTAAATTCTAATTGTTCTTCTGTTGCATCCAAGTTAAACATCAACTCAAATACCTCTTCTTGAACTTCATCAGGACGGCAATTGTCTTTATCTACTTTATTGACCACCACCACAACAGTTTTACCTAATGCTAAAGCTTTGGATAATACATAACGGGTTTGAGGCATTGCACCTTCAAACGCATCTACCAAAAGCAAAACACCATCCGCCATATTCAATACTCGCTCTACCTCACCACCAAAATCGGCGTGACCAGGAGTATCAATGATATTAATCTTGGTACCTTTATATTGTACCGATACATTCTTGGCCAAAATCGTGATACCTCGTTCACGCTCTTGGTCATTGTTATCCAAAATTAATTCACCAGCTTCTTCGTTCTCTCTAAAAAGTTGACATTGGTGCAAAATTTTGTCTACCAAAGTAGTCTTTCCATGGTCTACGTGCGCAATAATAGCAATATTACGTAGTGGTTGATTGGCCATTTTCTATTCGTTATCTAATTAAAAATACAACTTAAGATCTAAGCTGCTTAAAAGCGCTGCAAAGGTACAACTTTTATTTGTTAATGGCTAATTTTTTAATAAATCAATGATATTCTGCTAGCTGTAGAGGCATGATTTAACAGTAATAACATAATAAATTACCATTTGAATTATTTGCGTTATTATTTTTGAGCTCTAAAAAGCATCCATATAGCAACCCCCATAAAAAAGAAATTGGGCACCCAAACCCCAACAAATGGCGACAAACCTCCATTGATAGAAAAAGTGGTGGAAAACTTAGTCATAAAAATATAAATAGCTGATAATCCAAAACCTACCACCAAATGCCAAGCCATTCCTCCCCTCATTTTTCGAGAAGCAATTGAAAAACCAATTAAGGTTAGAATAAAAATAGAAAAGGGGTCTGCACTTCTTCGATACCGTTCGACCTCAAAAACCAGCGTACCCCCGATGCCTTTTGCCTTTTGCTTATTGATATAAACAATTAATTCATCCGTGGTCATATTGTCCTTGTGGTTGTCTCTTTTGATCAAGTCGGTTACATATAACCCAATTGTTGTATCAATAGTCACTTGAGGTGGCATCGTAATCACCTCATCTTTAAATGCCGATACTTTTTCTCGTTTTTTTATCCCTGATAAACGCCAATGATTGGGCGGTTCTAACAAACGAATTTTTGTTGCTGTCCAAACAGAAGTTCGCTTCAATCGAGAACTATCATGCTTGATCCAAGCAAACAAACTTCCAGTACTATCATAACGATTAAATCCCTGCAAATAAAACTCTTCATAAGGGCTAGCTGCTGCATGAAAATTTCCTGTATTTCCTACAAAATTATGCTTATAAATATAGGTATTCTCAAATAGGGTTCTCGTTTTATTTGATTCTGGTATTAAATTATGATTGCCATAAAAATGTAAGCCTGCAATTATTGAAGCCCCCAAAAGATAGGGAACTAACAAGCGATAGTGATTCACCCCATTTCCAATCATAGCAATAAACTCTGAGTTAGCGGCTAATCTTGAAGTAAAAAATACCACTGCAATTAAGTTATACAAGGGAAAAATCAAGCTATTCAAAAATGGAATAAAATTGAGATAATATTCAAATACAACTTGATAAAAAGTAGGTCCATCTTCTGCCAAAAAATCGTTAATTTTCTCTGCTGCATCGATTACAACAGACAACATAGAAGATAACATGACAATAAAGAAAAAGCTTCCTAGATATCGTTTTAGTATGTATTTGTCTAATATTTTCACTGCTAACAGGGGGTTAAAACTTAGGTTTAGGTTTTGTAATATTGGGCTTTTTAAGATAAAATGGCTCAAAATAAGCAACATCAACAAATTGCTCTTGCTCATAAGCTAGCTGCGCCAAGTTGGCTAAATACTTAGCAGAAGGCAAATCAACTGAACTAATCAGCCGATTAGTAGGCGCAACCATTCCTTGATACTTTGCTGTAGCGTCCCCTACAAAAACAATCTGATTAAAGCCCTCTTGTTCTAGCAAAAAATCAAAACTGGTTGGCGTAAGTGTGCAAAAATAAGGAGATTTGATTGCTTCCATTTCTGTACCATAAATTCCAACATAAGCATCCATTCTTCGAGCATCCATCAATGCGACATAAGCTGTATTGGGCTTAGCAAATTGCTTACTTGCCCCCCATGCTAAAGCCTGTAGAGTATCTACGGCAATCATCGGTTTGTCCAACGCATAACAAAGCCCTTTAGCGGTAGAAACACCAATCCTTAGTCCTGTATACGAACCAGGTCCTTGACTAATGGCAATTGCATCTAAGTCTTCTAAACGCAGAGAAGCCGTATCCATAACCTCTTGAATAAAGAGCGTTAGCTTTTCGGCATGCCCCGATTGGCTTTTTGTCTCCCGAACAATCCAAGGTTCTCCATTCTTACTCAAACAAACTGAACAACTCCGAGTAGTTGTTTCTATCAATAATATTTTTGTTGTCACTAGTCTAAATTTACAGCCATTAGTTTTGTGTAGTTATTTATCTTCAGCCAAAGATAACCTATTCAAACAATTTTTGGAAAGCCCTTGTAAAAAAAGAATGTTAAGGCTTGTTACAAGTTCCCTAATTTTTTTTTCTTGATTTTATTTTGGTCAACCAAAGGGCACAAAAAAAGCACACCAACACACCTGTTCTCTAAAAAATTGGTGAGTTTTTTGATTAGGGAATATTACAACAAATAATCAATGATTAAATGCTTTTAAAACACAGAACATTAACGCTTTTTTTACGTAAAAAAAAACTAAAACCATACAACACTTTTAATATATTTGCAATTTCATCTAGAGCCTTTATACAAAAGGGGTTTCAACACTACAAAATCAATCCATTTAACATAGAAATTGCTTAAAAATGAGCTAATATCCTAAATAACATCTCTTTTTCCTTTACGCATCCGTTAATAGAGCTAAGACTTTGGTCTTGATTATAGAAAAAATTAGCTTTGCTGCTCCTTCGGGGGGTACTCATTTTTAAACAACTTCATAAAATAAGATTACCAAATGCGAATAATTGCACTTATCGGACTACTATTATCTACCGTCCTATCGAATGCTCAAAATGATACCATTTACACCTCTTTATCAGATACTACGCTTCAATTAGATCAAGTTATTCATGTTGATTTAAGCAATCAAACACTAAGCAATCTTCCTGCTCAATTGTTTCAATGTCTAAATTTGCAAACACTAAACTTATCTAATAATAAGTTAGAGGAACTTCCAGACGAAATTGCCAATTTAAAAAAGTTAGAAATTTTAAATTTAGACAACAATATCTTAGAAGGGCTTCCTAAAAGTTTTAAAGATTTTAAAGCGCTCAAAGAACTTTATTTAAACAGCGCCATTCGTGCCAATAGTATCAATTCAATATTTGGCTTATTTTCTAAAAACACCAGTTTAGCAAAATTAGAACTAAGCAATAATAGTATTATTGTGCTTCCTAATAGCATTAAGAGCCTAAAGACATTAAAGCACCTAGAACTAAGCAAAAACTTGCTGGTTCAACTGCCTAAAAACATCGCAAAAATGCCAATGCTCCGATATATTGGGTTGTCTTACAACCCTCAATTGGATTTTAGAAGTGCCTTTGAAAATATTGCACCAATAAAAACGCTAAGACATATTGACATTTCCTTTAATGAGTTGTCCGAAGTTCCTAAAGAGGTCATGGACTGTCGTTATATTTCAACTCTAAATATTGCCAACAACAAAATTACCGAACTCCCCGATAGAATGACTCAACTCATCCGTATGAAAACACTACGTGCGGAGAACAATGAGATTCAAACCATATCGGAAGCCTTTTCTCTTTTAGAAGGTTTGCAACATTGGAATATCAACAACAACAAAATAACTGCATTGCCTGGTGGTATTGGAGATATGGCAGAGCTTCAAACACTACAAGCAAACAACAATCAATTAACCGATCTTCCAGAAACTATTCGCCAACTCAGAGAACTAAAAACTTTAGATTTAGGAAAGAATGAAATCAACAAATTGGGCTTTAATATTGGCAGTTTAAGAGCATTAAATTACTTGGATTTAAATGGGGCTCAACTTAGTGATCTAAAAGCTAAAGGACTGGCTGCTTTAACTGCCTTAGAATATTTAGATTTATCAAACAACCCTGCATTAAATTGGGAAGAAATCATGCCCGTTATCAACCAACTAACGGCTTTACAAACACTCCAATTAGCTTATAATAACATTGCGCAGGTTCCAGATGCACTTGCTCAATGTACGCAACTATCTACCATTGATTTATCGGGAAATAAAGGAATAGCTACCGCCTCTTTTTGGAATACATTGGCTACTTTCTCAAAATTGCAAGCTCTTAATTTAACAGCAGTTGAACTTAATACCATTCCTGACGACATTAGTAACCTCCAACAGTTAGAATATCTTAACTTGGATAAAAATTCTATCGAAATACTTGTTGAATCCATTGGAAAACTAACGGATCTTAAGGTCTTAAGTTTAAATTCAACGGATTTAAAAACCATCCCTGCAACAACAACTCAACTAAAGCAGTTAGAAAAGCTCTCTTTAACCAATTGTATGGAACTAGAAATTGATGCACTTTTTACAGCTATTGAGACCATTAAGTTATTAGAACTGGATTTGACCAGTAGTAAGTTGGCTCCTTTGCCTGAGAAAATTCCTTCCTTGCTTACTCAGAAAATTACTTTAACCAATGCGATCATTGAAGAAGATGAAGTTAGTCGCTTAAAAAAAGAATTACCCAATACTGAAATAATTTATGAATAAAACGCACCAGTTGTTGAATAAACAGTCAGCACTTCTACTGCTATTCATTACCTGATGTTTTTAGTTTTGATAATTGGCAGATCATCCATTTTGTTTCGTCTGCCAATTATCTAATTTTTTATTTTTACAGCACTCTGTTGATTTTTAACAACTTCTATGAAAAAAATATGTTCTAACTGTCAAACTACTTTTATTTGTAATGCTAATGACATTGCCAACTGTCAATGCTCTAGCGTTCAACTCGATAAAACAGCTATTGCGCTTTTGGAAAAAACTTATAAAGATTGTTTGTGCATAAGTTGCTTACAAAAAATTGGTTCTTCTTTAAAAAAGAGTAGTTTTGTGCCGCCTTCGAAAGAAAGGTAGTTTGTTTTATTTTAAGTAAGTAGATGTACAAATTCTATATCAATTATGACGATGACGGTTCAAGACAAAATCGACAATTCTGTTACAAGAATATTTAAGGCAGTACTTCCCAATACAACCAATCACTACAATACCCTTTTTGGGGGCACAGCATTACAAATGATGGATGAAGTAGCGTTTATTTGTGCTACTCGTTTTTCTAGAAAACGTATGGTCACCGTTACTTCTGACCAAGTGCATTTTAAGCATTCTATCCCTGCTGGAACACTAATTGAACTGGTTGCCAAAGTCGTTTATGTAGGAAATACCAGTATCAAAGTTCAGGTTGATATTTATCTAGAAGAAATGTATGAAGAGAGTCGCATGAAAGCGATTACAGGCATCTTTACCTTTGTTGCTATTGATGAAGATCGCAAGCCAATCCGAGTAATTGAAACCTTCATCAAAAAATAACCTCTATTCTTTTTTTAGGTAGTCTTCTGTGGTATAAATTTTATGTACCACAATTTTTTTATTCTTGCCAATAACAAACTCACTCAATCCAACATGAGATTTGTTTTTGGGGTTCCAATCGTAGGTATATCCTAACTGAGTCCAAGGGTATTGATCGTATAATTCGCAAGGATAATATCGATCAATTCTACTTTGGTTAATCCAATTTACATGAGCAGAGTCGGTATTCGCAGGAAAACAAACCTCGCATTTTGAATCCGAAATCTCTCGGTCAGGGCAAGGGCGAAAAAGGTCTTGTGGTCGCACCCAAAATTCTACAAAATAAGAATAAGTAGCATTGGGTGGCAACCCCAACAGTTCAATTAATCTCCGATCTACATTGCTCGCATTTTCGGCTTTCATCCGATTTAACAACTCAGGAGCAGTCGTAATCCAGATGGGATAATTTCCTGTATTATAAAAAGAAGAATCCAAATAAGGTTCATAGTAAGATACATTCTGTTTCCAAGTAACGACCAGCAAATAAGCCTCGCCTTCAATGGTCTTCCAAACTAGCTCTTTATTATTTTTATTAATTTCGACCAAATTATTAGACACCTTGGCTGGAGTAGCATACATAGCATCCTGAATAGCCTTACTATAAATAACTTGATCGGTTGCAGGCTTCGTCAAGTTTTGGGTGGTCTGGCAAGCCTCCATTCCCAATAAAAATATCAATAAAAAAAGTGCGTGTACTAGTGCTTTCATATATAGTTTGATTTTGCCCTTTAATCAACATGGTAGTGGTCCAACTTATTGCGTCATTCAAATAGCATCACCATGTTATTAATCAAATAATTATTTATTATATTCAACACCTGCAAATATAAAAACAATAGTACACTTTCAAAGCTTACAGCTTAATTTCTAGCAAACAGGGGCAATGGTCTGAATGCACTGCATCATTCAATAAATCAGTATGAACAATTTTATCTTTTAAATTCTCAGTCACCGATTGATAATCGATTCTCCAGCCCTTGTTATTGGCTCTTGCTTTGGCTCTATAACTCCACCAGCTGTATTTTTCTAGGTCTGGATTTTGATAGCGAAAAGCATCCACAAAGCCCCCTTCAGACAACCATTTGGTCATCCAAGCTCGTTCTTCGGGCAAAAAACCAGAAGTTTTTTTATTGCTCTTAGGATTGTGAATGTCTCGCTCGGTGTGTGCAATATTATAATCCCCTTGTACAATCAAATTGGGGCGTTCTTTCTTTAATTCTTTGATCCACTCATAAAAGGTATCCAAAAAATCATACTTAACATCTTGACGAACATCCCCAGAAGTTCCAGAAGGAAAATAACAATTGAGCACGGTCAGATCGCCGAAATCCGCACGAATAACACGCCCTTCTTTGTCAAAACGCTCTACTCCCATTCCCAAAACCACCTTGTCAGGCTTTCTTTTTGAGAAAATCGTCACACCACTATATCCTTTTTTTTCGGCAGAGTGCCAATATAAATGCTCAAATCCAAGTGCTTTTAATTCCATTAAATCGACTTGTTCCTCTTGTGCCTTGGTTTCTTGTATTCCTATAATATCAAAATCGTTGGCAGCCACCCAGTTAATCCAATCTTTTTTAATGGCGGCACGGATTCCATTTACATTATAAGAAACAATTTTTAGTGTATCTTTCATTAGTTATACTTTGGTTAAGTTCTTTTATAGTACAGGATTGCCCTTCATATCATTATTTATCATTCCTGCTACTCTTTGAATCGTTGGAACACCTAAAACAAAACAATTTAAGTTGTTGAAACAAAAAATATGTTGTATTATGTCTTCCATTATTGGGGAACAAATGTAAAAGTTATTGGTTTAATTCTACCGAGTATTGTACATTATTTTGTAAGAAAAAGAGCCTAAAAATCATTATCCTATAAAGCAAATTATCGTGGCAACCTTTAAAGAGTTAATTTACAAATATACAACCGATCATTCCCGTTTTGTCGTTATTGATGACATGATGGTACATTATAGAGATGAAGGTGAGGGCCCTCCTATTGTATTGCTTCATGGCGCTTTTTCTTCTTTGCAAACCTTTAACGAATGGTCTATCCTGCTTCAAAAAAATTACCGTGTTATTAGCTTAGACTTAATGGGCTTTGGTTTAACAGGTCCCAATAGTTCTGGCGATTATACCATTGGTAATCACATTCGTGTCTTAAAACGCTTTCTGAATATTTTGAACCTTCAAGATTGCCATCTTGCAGGCAGCTCATTAGGAGGCTGGTTGGCTTGGGAATTTACCTATCGCTACCCCAAACGGATCAAAAAACTTATATTGATAGATGCTGCGGGCTTTATTGATAAAGAAAGTATGCCCCTGCCCTTTAAATTAGCCCAATCTCCTTTAGCTGGTCGTGTTTTAAAATACGTTGTCCGAAAATCTATCTTAGAGCAATTTGTCAAGCAAGTGTATTATGATATTTCTAAAATCAACCAAAAATTGGTTGACCGCTATTTTGACTTATTTACAAGAGAAGGCAATAGCAAAGCTTTTATAGATTTGGTCAATGCTCCTTTCCAAGACAACACTCATTTTTTGCGAAAAATTGAACAACAAACGCTTATTATGTGGGGCAAGGAAGATGCTTGGATCAGTGTTGCACATGCCCATTTATTTTATAAAATGTTGCCCAACGCTATCCTTAAAATTTACCCCAATGTTGGGCATTTACCCATGGAAGAAATTCCTAGTATTTCTGGTAATGATTTATTGTCCTTTTTGAATCAAGAAGCTTAAGCCTATTTAATAAAAATAGCGCCTTGTTCAATCCATACAATTGAACAAGGCGCTGTTATTTTTTAGGCTAAGACGATTTATTTTTTGCAATAAACGCTATAATTCTTCATAATCAATATACTCTCCACCTTGGAATCCTTCTTTCTGAGCGGTTCCTTTTGTAGCGTTGGCTCTAGTAGCACTTTCTGTTCGATTTTTTTTCTCTTGTTGAAATTGCTGTAAATGACGCCACATATCCATCAAGTTTTGATTCTCATCCATTTGACGATAATTCATATTGGGAACTGTGGTAGGCTTAAGAACTGGTTTGATTAATAATTGATAAAAAAGATAAGTAAAAGCAATTAATAATATCGTTGTCATAATTGGTCAATAAGTTAACAATAAGAATAGTTATCTGTAGCTTAATCAGATGAACCATTCTACTAACACTTTATCCTACATCAAAATGTAAACCAAGTTCTCAACACTGTCAAAACGTCGGATTTAAGGGCTTCTAAGGCGTTATAATGGCATCAAATGTTATAAAGTTGTTATCACTATACGACAAAAATACCGTTCTATTAGTCGTTTATTGGTAAGCTAGGCATGCTTAGTATCTTCCCTTAAGCATTTTCCATTTTTCCATTAACAAACAAACGTCCAGTTAGAACAGAAATATCATCTGGAAAACTCCTTTCGCCTTTAAAACGATTCACCTCTTCCATTAGTTTAACATTAAACTCACCAACTGGCAAGCTATTATGTTTTTTCATAAATTGCTCAACATGAGTATCGTTAAAGTACTCATCTTTATCATTTTGCAAATCGGTAAGACCATCTGTATACAACAAAAACAATGCATCATCTTCTAAAAAAATCTCTCCAAATTCAATGGAAGGAATTTTGGCAAAAGCCCCCAAAATAGTACAGCCTTTGTCCAAGCGTTGAATTTTGCCTTGGGTATACATAAAAGGCGGGTTGTGTCCTGCACAAAGATAGCGCAAGCGTCTTTTTCGAACGTGGTACCTCGCAATAAAAAAGGTAATAAACTTATCCCCTTTTGTTGTTCTAAGTACCAAAGAGTTTAGTCGGTTGGTAAATTTTTTGACGCTTAAATATTTTCGATGTACTAAGGTTTGTAGATTGGCTTGAAAATTAGACATCAATAAAGCCGCAGCAATTCCTTTGCCCGAAATATCGGCAATACAAAAAGCAACTTCACCACTTCCTACCTCAAAAAAATCGTAATAATCTCCCCCAACTCCTTCATGAGGTTGGTAAATCCCAGCAAACTCATACTGTTCATTATTCGGCAGCTCACTTGGAATCAACATATTTTGAACCTGAACCGCTAATTCCATTTCACGCTTTAAGCGTTCTTGATCCAATTGTCGCTTAAACAAACGTTTATTTTCTATCGCTACTGCTATAATATTTGTAATTGCAGAAATAAGCGTAATGGGATCATAACCATGATTTTCAGAATCATTCAAGGCATCTGGTCCCAAAAAAGTGTAAGCAATTGCATAATCTTTGTGATAAACAGGAAGTACAATAGAAAAATGCTGCAACAAAGGATGATTGGGTTCGTCAACCGATTGACGGCGGTGGTAATTCGGTAAATAATCTTCTATATTTTCTTCTAAATCACAAGCCTCAATCCCTGCTGAAGTAACACAAATCCAGGTCTCCTTTTGACGAGTATAGAGTGCAAACTTCTTTACACGCATTTCCCAAGTCAATAACCCCTTATATAAATTAAACAAGTCCGAAATAGCAATATTATTATTAATGGCTTGCGTTATCTCGAGCACACGATTAAATTGTAACTTTTGCAAAGTTAACTTGCTTTCTAAAATCTCTTCTTTAGTTTTTAGTTTTATATTTTGAGAGGTATCCACCTGTACTATTTTTGTTCACAATAATTTAGAGCCAAATAAGCTTTTTTGTACGACTATTGCTTTGATTCGATTCCTAAAGATAGCAAAAAAGTTGGTTGCTAGATAGGATTAAAGCAATGAACTTGGGGGAATCGTTCTATAAAAAATCTAATGTTCAAGAATAATGTTCCTCTCAATAAGAATATTGAGTCTTCCCCCTCTATGATGTTCATCTCAATAAGCGTATTGAGCATTTCACTCCCAATAATGTCCCATTCAAAAACCTAACTTGATTCCTTATCTAAATAGATCTAACTTTGTCATAACAAAAAACAATATCTATAGGTCTAACCTTTTAATAACCTAATTCATCAAAACAAGGCATTTTTACCAGAGATAAACCTATCCAGTTCATCTTCAAGCAACCTATGCCTAAACCTTAAATCACCAATTAATTTAATATATTAATTTCCTTAATTTAGACTAAACATTTTAACCATGATTAACGACTTTAAAGCCCCTAGGGTTTATTTATTTTTCATCATCTTTATGACCCTCTCTTCCCACATTTGGGCACAAGAAAACTGCAGTAATGGCATAGATGATGATGGCGATGGTCTTATCGATTGTTACGATCCCGATTGCTGTGGAAATACAGCTTGTAACAATACATTTTATGACCCTTGCGACATTACTGCAACCTGTATAAGCCCAACTCCATCAGGTACATTTTCTATTCAAAGAAGTAGAACATCAAGCACTACCAACAATTTAATTTATGCTTCAACAATTCCTGTTGTTGGCGATATTGATAATGATGGCATCACTGAATATGTTGCTGCCAATACAGAGGGCGCTGTTCACATTTTTAAAGATGGGGCTACTAGTTTAACACATAGTGTAGCGTTGAATGGTGCTGGAACTTCAATTAATGGAACTACATTAGGTACTTTGGGAACTTATTATACCACAGACCCCTATCCTGCCATAGGAGATCTTGATAATGATGGGCAAGCTGAGATTATTGTTCGTCAAAGCTTTGGCAATCATTTTCATTTGTGCGTTTATAGTTCAACAGGAACATTATTGGCATTTTATAACCTACAAGGGGTAGGAACCCCTTTCCAATTTCAGCAAAATGGTTATCGTTCAATCAATAGAACAGCTACCAGTGGTATCTATGATTTTGATGGAGATGGTACTCCAGAAATTTCTCATGGTCTTGGAATTTTCAGATACAATCCCACTGCAACAACAGGAACTAAATTAGAACTTCTAGCTTATCCTAGGCAGGTGGTAGGTACGGGTTTGAATAATAATTATTTTGGAGAACAAGTAGTTGCTGTTGACATAGACGATCGTACGGATCCTAACTATTCTTACGGATTAGAATTAATTGCAGGAAATACGGTTTATCAGGTAGATCCCACAACAACTACTCCACCTAGTGGTTCTATTTTAGGTACTCCTTGGACGATTACAGCCAGTGAAATTGCTAATACAACAACAGGAAACACAGCATACCCAGATGGTTATACTTCTGTAGTAGATTGGGATGGGGATAATTTACTGGATATTGTAGTTTCTACCAATAAAAACAATTCCGCATTTTTATACATTTGGAATCCAAGAACAGAAGCTATTATAGCTGAAAGCGGTCCCTTGGGGGGCACGGGTTGGATGAGTCGAGCAAGTGTCACTGATTTTGATAATGATGGCACCTTAGAAATTGTAGTGACTATTCCTTATAATTTTATGGTTTTGGAGGAAACGGTTAATACTAGTGGAATAAATCCATTATCCGTAACAGCTTCTACAGTAACAACGGACGAATCTGGAAATACCACTTGCACTGCTTTTGATTTCAATTATGATGGAACAAAAGAAATTATCTACAGAGATGAAAACCATTTGCGCATTTTTACATATAATGGAACTTCATTAACAGAAGTAGCCCGTAACCATTGTACATCAGGAACAGTTGTAGAATACCCAATAATTGCAGATGTTGATAATGATGGTCAAGCTGAAATTGTTTGCTCTTGTCAAGAAGGAACTAGTATAAATGAATCTGTTGTAACCGTATTTGAATCCAATAGTTTCCCTTGGGCAGATACTCGTAGTATTTGGAATCAGCATGCTTATTTTTATGCCAATGTCAACGATGATTTAACCATTCCTACTCATCAACAAAACCATGCTTTGCCAGATAATGGAGCTGCATTTACCTACCCTGGACAAATTAATAGTTTTTTGCACCAGCATGCAGATACTATTTTTAGAGTGCCCAATGCTGTTCTATCCAATCCAGCTTGGGACTGTGAAAGTAATTCAATAACCATTGACGTTTGTAATGAAGGAGACAACACCTTATCAATGGATATGCCCATTACCATTTATTCAGGAGACCCAACCAGTACCAGTCCTACTATTATTGGTACGGCAACATTAGGGGTTAATCTTCCGCAAAATGGTTCTTGTCATACTGTTACGATTCCATTAACAACTACTTATGGATTGCCAACAACTGTCTTTATCATGCTCAATGCAGATGGGACAACCGTTACAGCTTTTGATCCAGCCAATTACACACCACCTATTAGCACCATCTTGGAATGTAACTATACCGATAATATTGGTAATGTAACCGTTTATCCAAGCCCTACTATTGGAATTACGGCTTCTTTGCCCAATCCAATTTGTCAAAATGATGTCTTAACCTTAACAGCAACCAGTTCTAACAATTCTATTAATACTGTAGTTTGGAATCCTGCTACCTTAGGAACCAATAATCCCGTAACTGCACCAACAAGTATCCTTGGTCAACATACTTATGCTGTAACTGTTACAGATAATCATGGCTGCTCAGGAACGGCTTCTATTGATGTAGAAATAGAGGACTGTTGCCCCATAAAAGATGATCCGTCTTACTTTCATTTAACAGCTAATACGGACCCTGCTTTGTTGGCGCAATATAATATTATTCCTACTCCTATGGCTTTATCTGTGCAAGGAAAAGTTCGCTATATTTTAAGAGCAAGCAATGGTCATCATTCTTTGCCCAATAGACTATACATTGATGACGGGGTTATTTTAGAAGTAAGAGGAGATGGAGCTATTTTAGACTTGGTCAATGCTGATATTGTCTTTGGCGAGTGTGCTCGTATAGAAGTACTCAATGGAGGCGAATTAAGAGCTTACAATACTGTATTTAGACCTTGTAATGAAGCTACTAGCTGGGGAGGGATTGTATTTACCAATACAGCCGCTACTGTAACTGCGCTACCTACTGGAAATATTAGAGAGTGTACGTTTATTAATGCTGATGTAGGCTTGTATATGGGGCGTTTTGCAGAAGGTGGTTACAATACTTTTCATGATCACGAGATTTCAGAGATCACTATTCAAGACAATCTATTTTCTAATTGCAGAAGAGGCATCCTAGTCAACAACTTAGCTCCTAACCAAGCCATTTCTGGGAACGATTTTCAAATTGACAATGTAGATAAGATTAGTTTTCATAGACATGAACAAGATTGTGCTCCAATCCGTGACAATAATGACTACATAGGAATACAGTTACAATCTACTAGTTCTGACTATAGATGGCTACAGGCTTATGCACTAAATATTCATCAAAACACCTTCATTGATGCCACTTCTGTAGCCACTAGCCAAAGTCAATACACTGGAATACAATCTTTATACTCTACTGCACAGCTAGAAATTAGTGCCAATGACTTTACCAATATGTTTCAGAGTATTCTATTAAGTTCGTTTGGGAGTCACCCTATTATGATAGAAAACAATGAAATTAATGTAACTAGAAGAGCAAGATTAAATAATGTTGGTTCATCTCAAATTGTTGTTCCCAATGGAACAGCTAATAACATCGAAATTTTCAACAACAAACTTTCTTGTTCTGCTGATGCTCCAGCGCTAACGGTTTTAGCGAGCCAAAATGCTGCATTTATGCAATCCGCTATCAATATAGGCAATTCATCAGCGGTTATTGTTAGAGATAATGCCATTGAAGGTTTTGAAGTTGGTATCTATGTTCATCTAACAGGAGTTTCAGGACAGAGAAAGATCAAGGTAGCAGACAACCATATTAAATCTGATTATTATGGTATCTTCTTAGATTCAGAACTAAGAACTGGTGTAGCCAACAGTATAAATGCATTTATTCAATGCAATGAAATTGAAATGGACTTGGAAAACAATACCACTTCTGTTGGCATTGCTGCTCATTTTAATGGCACTATTACTACTTCAACGAATCACTATATTTCAGCAAACTGCATCAAACATACCCATAGAGCTATAGAAGTTGTCAATAACACAAGTACCTCTGCTCGCATGCCTACTATTCTAAACAATTATTTGTACAATTACCATGAAGCTGGTATCTCTATCGATGGAGAATTTAACAGACATGGAGGAGGAATTCCTTCAATTGGCAAGGGAAATGGTTCCTATTTGACGCAATTAAATGGTCACAATACCTTTATCAGTAACAATGAAAACAATGCCTTTGATCTTTTTGTTGCAGCAGGAAGTACACCAATACAAGCCATCAACAATGACTATGGATCAAATGGAACAGCTATTATTGACAATACGCTTAATAATGTAACGATTACTCAAACCAATGGTCTTCAATATCCATCTTTTGCCAAATGTGCGAATCAAGATGCGTCTTTGGTGCAAAGTGAATTGGATAATTTGAGTGGAATAGGACGAAGTCTTTACTTCTGTGGAGAAGATAACGATTTCAGACCTTCCAATTTACTCTTTAGAAGTACTACTTCAGGAACCACTGTCTTGCAAGGGAATTATACCCAAACGATTCAAGGTTTGGTAAAAGACAATGATGGTGCTTCATTGTATGGCTTGACCGTAGATGCTTTCAATAATTTATCTGCTCAAACAGATAAAGCTGCTCTATACACTGTCGTTATGCATACAGGATTATTGAGTACCAACCAAACAGCATGGTTGTCTTACCAATATGAGCGCCAGCAGGGAAATTATATGGTAGCCAAACAGATCTTACAAAATGTACAGGGAGAAAATGATGATGAGAACGATTTAAAAGCAATTGAAACCATCCATATAGACTTGTTACTTTCTTTAAGAAGCATTCAAGAAATGACCAATGATGAAATTCAACGCTTAAAAGAGATTGATGACCGTAGAGGCTTGTACGCTGTTCATGCTCGTACTATGGTTGATGCATCTATTGGTGGGCATGATTACATTTTTGCTCCTTATCCATTATCTAAACCTATCAACTCACGTAATTTAAATCGTGTAGATTTAACAACAGCAAATCTGACAATTTATCCCAATCCTACTAAGGATGCTATTAATATAGATTTTGTTGTTACAGATGGAGCTAATCAAATATTAAGTATCTACAATGCAACTGGAAAGTTAGTAAAATCAGTTGCAACCAAAGCAATGGTTGGTCAACTTACAATTGACGTCACAAACTTAGCGCAAGGCATGTATATTGCTACCTTAAAATCAGAAGATGGAAACATTCAATCTGGAAAATTTGTAAAGCAATAATTTTTTTATTTTAAAACAATTGAGGGCTGTCGGAAAAAATATTCCGACAGCCCTCTTTCATTTTCACTGTTCAAAGATCTATTATTTTGATGCGCTTCATTTTATTTTTTGTATTTTAATTTGAAAATGGTCAATAGGTACAAAACGATCTTTTATCACAATAGATTATTGTGCTGCTATACTACCAAATTGGGTAGGTTGCAAAACTAATTCTAGATTACTTTAGTACTTTAGCAACTTGTAGAACAAACAATCGTTAAAGATAAATTGCATGGGTACCCTAAAAATACTTTGCCTATAAAATTTCCCCTCTACTCCCCCCAATAATCCTAAAAAGCTATCTTTTTAGGTAACTTCCAAAATTTTAAAAACGATTATTATTTAACCACTCCTTCTAAAAACAAGGAAAGACTACACAACAATTTAAGAACAATTAAATGGATAAAAATCTGAGTGCATTAGTGCTTTGATTTATTGGTAAATCAAACCGATCAATTAGCAATGAAAAAGAATCCCGAACAAGAAAAGCACGAAGAAGAGGCCACAGAGTATGAATCCTCTATGCAATTGCCTTATTTAAACGAAAAACAACCCAAACTTCCAGAAGATTACAATGCCACGATTCAACGATTGACAGCACAGCTCGATCAAACAAGCCCAACAACAACTGAGGGAAAAACCCTCTTTGGTACAGCATTGGCAATTAGTTTTATTCTTATATTTGTCCAAATCATGGAGTTTTTGGGCTACCCCAAGTGGATGGACTGGATACATCATATTCTTATCTTTTTAGAAGCTTGTATCCCGTTTACTGTTAGCTTTTTCTTAAAAAACCCAAAACATGCAACACTTATACGATTGATTGGTATTATAGTATTAGTCATCTATTTGTTCACCTTATTTTAACTAAAAATAAAAGCCTAAAAAATAGGCTAAAACAACTGTTCGATGAAAGAAAAACCTCTTGTTAATAGAGTCGCAAAAAGTGGTATCATTACCATTAATTTAGAAGATTATTACCCACAAGGAGAAATTCTTGTTTTTGATATTAAGGAATATTTGTTTAGAGGACTTATCCTCCGAGAAAAAGATTTTAGAGCAGTTATTGCTGAATATGATTGGTCGCAATATCAAGATAAAAATCTAGCCATTCATTGTTCTACCGATGCTATTGTTCCTATTTGGGCTTATCAATTGGTAACCATTAGTGCTGCTCCTTATGCCAAGCATATTATACATGGAACCGTCACTGATTTTGTGACGGCACATTATTACAAGGTACTGCCAACATTAGATTTTAGTACCTTTGAAGATCAACGCATTGTTATCAAAGGGTGCAGTAATCAACCTGTTCCTATTGCTGCTTATACCGAATTAGCTCGATTGCTAACTCCTGTGGCTAAGAAAATAATGTATGGAGAACCCTGCTCTATGGTACCACTCTATAAGAAAAAATAAATTTATACAGACCAGATAAAACGATTTTTCAACGAATTACGAATGGTAATTTTGACCCTATTTTAGGTAAACTCACCTGCTTACTAAAAGATCAAGCTATCATTCGTAATTAATTATTTACTCGTATTTAATTAATAATCAATATGCAAACATTCAAAAATTTAGTTTTTTATGGTCTAGGTGCCGCTACTGTTATTGCCATTATTATGTTAACCTCTTATACCAAACCCGATAGTTTGGGAAAAGGAATTCAGGCTACACTTGCTGCGCCAGATTTGGCTCCTAAGCCCAATCATCCCGCTCAAGAAGTACACGCCCCCAAGATGCCCGAATCGGTAGATTTTGCTGGTGAATTGTTACCCATGGATAATTTTGATGCCAAAGAACGTTTTGATAGAGAGTTAATTGCCAATTGTTTTAGACACTCTGCTACCTTCTTATTTTTCAAAAAAGCCAATCGATACTTTCCTATTATAGAGCCAATCTTAAAAGAACACGGAATCCCTGACGATATTAAATATTTAGCCGTTGCCGAATCAGCCTTATCCAATGCCGTTTCGCCTGCTGGTGCTAGAGGGTTTTGGCAATTTATGTCTGGTAGTGCCAAAGAGCGTGGCTTAGAAGTCAATAGCGAAGTAGATGAACGTTACCACTTAGAAAAGGCTACTGTTGCAGCTTGTAAATACCTAAAGGATGCTTACAACGACTTAGGAAACTGGACACTTGCTGCGGCTTCTTACAATATGGGCAAAGCAGGCTTAAAAAAGAGAATTAAAGCTCAAGGAGGTACCGCATATTTTGATTTGCATCTTAATTCAGAAACATCTAGGTATGTTTTGCGTATTATGGCAATTAAAGAGATTATGAAAAATCCTACTCAATATGGTTTTCATGTTGAGCCCGAAGATTTGTACCCTGCAATGCCTAAATTTAAAGTTGTCACAGAATCTGGAAGCATTTCGGACTTGGCAGCTTTTGCCAAAAAACACAATATTTCTTATCGAATGCTAAAGTTGTACAATCCTTGGTTGCGTCGTACTTCCTTAACCAATAAGTACAAAAAGACATACAAAATTAAAATCCCTGTTGAGTAAACGGGTGCTTTAGAAGTTGTTTTTATTTAAAAATTCAGTAATTTGAACAGGTGGAAATGAAGTAATATCACTCATTTCTACCTGTTCAAATTTTTAAGCTAGAAAAGTAGTTATCGTCAATCACTTTCATTGCTAATCCCATCACCTAATGATAGACATCAATCGCATTCATACCATTGTACATGAGCATTTAGAACATGCCCTTCTTAACTTGGATAAAGAAAGTCTAAAATTTGATTTTAAATATGAATGGTACGATCTAACAACTTTAAAGGGAATCAATGAGTTTTTGAAAGATACCACTGCAATGGCCAATACCTACGGACTCGATGGGTTTATTGTGATTGGTTTTGATGATCGGCGCAAATTATTTAAAGATGTAAAATTTGAGGATTGTGGTTTAAAAGACACCAATGAACTCAATAAAATCGTCATCAAACGCATTAGCCATCTTTTTGAGCTGAATAGTTACGACATTATGATTAATGGGCATTCTTTGAGTGTTTTGCACATTCCGCCTGCTTGGGAAAAGCCCTTTTTTATTCGCAACTATCAGACCTTTACCAAAAACCTTAAAATAAAAAAAGAATACCATCAAAAGGTCTTCGTTCGTAAAAACACAGGCACCTTCTCTGCGACAAAATACGATATTGATCTGATGTATTATGATCGTAAAAATATTGAACCAGATTATCGTGTTTTTACCAATGTTTTTAAGTTGTCTATTCTTCCGATAGAAAATATCATCAGCATCAAATTCACCGTCGAAAACGCAGGGAAACGCCCCATTGCTATTGTCGATTATAGCATTATTATTGGACTAAGCCAGCATCGAGACTGCGAGTGCCCTGCTGTAAAAATCTGGGGCGAAAAAGGGAGCTATGCTCCGCATCATTCTAGTGAAATTGTTCAACCTTCTCACATCAAAAACTTTAATGTTGAATTTTCGATTCCAGCGGGCAAAACAAACCAACTGATGAAGGTCATTAACAGTCCTCAGAGCAAGCAGCAGTTAGTTCTAAAACTGAGCAATGAAAAAGTGTTCTTACAAAATTTTGAATATACCCCTTAGCTCCTTACCTAGAATCCTACTTTTTGAGCGCTTGATTTTTATGCTGTTCTTTTCTACGTTTTTTTGCCTTTCTAGCCACATGAGATTTGCCAATTCCGATCAAAAAACGCTTTCCTAAGGGACCAGCAGTTCCCCTTTTGCTGCCTTTGCGAAAACTATCAAAAAACATTTTGGTATGCATAACAGCAAACATAGCACAATCGTTGTGTCCCAAATGTTTATTCACATGTTTTATACGGACTTGTTTGCTTCCATTTTTTTTCATTTGCTGATGGGCAACAATTGCATTTTTATAACTCACCTGCTCATCTGCTTGACAATAACAAAGCAAAACAGGACGTTCTGGCTTCCAATTGTGTACACTATTATCTCTTAGCGCTTTCTTAAAAGGAAAATTATCATTGGCTAGGTATTCTTCAACCACTTCTGTTTTAATCACATCTTTTGGAACACTTGGAATTAGACGATTGATATACCCCATTGTGTGCATACCTTCATACAAAGGAGGCAAAATGGTATCGTAAGGTGCTTTAAATACTTCGGATATATTGTCATAAAATTGATAAACTTCCTGAAAAGAAAAAAACAAATAAGGCAAGTAGCCTGGATGTGAATATTCCTTAAACATTGTCTCTTCTTGTACGCCTGCCAAGTCATAGGCGCCTGACATTGGCGCAGAAGCGGTAATTTTAAACTCCTCGCTGTATTGTTCCTGTATGGTTTTATGAAAGCCCATTGTAGCGTGCCCTCCTTGAGAATACCCCGTAGCAAAAAGCAAATCGTTTTGTACCACCTTAATTTTTGGATTTAACTCCTTGATTGCTCTCAACAAATCCATAGAAGCAGCAGCTTGTGTGGGGACATGATGATACAGATGATTTTTTTCCCCCTTCCCCAAACCAATATAATCAGGTCGAGCCACCAAATAACCGTCTGCTGCAAAACCAATGCAAATTGCCTGTTCGCCACCTAAGCGCACTTTTCTTTCTTTTTTGATTTGTGTTCCATGATGATAACAAACTAAGGGCAATGCTTGGGAATTCTCAACTTGCCTAGGCACATAATACAAGCCTGACGCACTAATAACAGTGCCATTGTGCCAGTTTGTTTTATAAATAATTTCGTAAACGTCAATGGTATATCGCACAGGAGCAACAGAGGTTGGAATGCCTTGTTCTTTCCATTTTTGTTGTAATTCTTCTTGTGTGTAGGTTTTTACAAGTTCATAACTTAACAGTTTGGTCGTGCTATTTTCTTGGGCAAGAAGGCTGCCGCTTAGCCAAAGAAACAAAAATGGTAAAATTCGCATTATACGCTCTAATTTTAATAAAAGAATAAACTAATTCTAGCACAAATTTTATTCCACCTAACTCACTGACTTTTCGCACTTAGAAGAGTCGAGTTCAAGAAAAAAATTGCGTGGGCTATTGACGATTTTAACCCAATTTATTGGGTACAGAACAAAAAAGAATACCATTAATTTAATAAAAAAGGATGGGCATCTGAAAAATTGGAGCACAAAACAGGGCGAGTAGCGTCGTTATTTTTCTATGAAAAAGAAATCTTTTCATTTTCATAGAAAAAAACAAGGATCAGGCAATTATTTCCTAATTTTTTATACCTTATTTCTAGGAATGGTATTTTGGGCTTTCTAGCTAAAAATGGAAAAACTATTCTTTAGCAACAACTATCTCTTCTTGACGAATATTATATATGAAAAATCCGCAACTTGCAGAGTTATTATTTAGAGAGTTTGAAAAAGTGCAAGCACTCCATGCTGCTTATGGTGATAAAATTGTAGCCTTAGATCGCCTATTAACTGCTTTTTTTGTAGACCTTACCCGAAGCAAAAATATTCCATTTACCACCATGCTTTCCAGAATTGCCTTTGCTTCTCATGAGCATCAAATCAGTGATGCATTGCAATGGAGAATTCATCAAATTCGCAAAAAAAAGAAAGCTGCTTTACGTGGCAAGGTTTCTTTTTCTGAAACCGATTACCTAACCAGTCTCAAGACCGCAGCTTATGCCATCTCTGCTTTTTGCCAAACACCCGTTTCTGCAAATTTAAAAACCATCTTAGAGACCATCCAAGATGATGCTGACAACCATTCCCCCTTAGAGCAAGTAGACCGTTTGGATGAAGTTCGGGTAATGGTAGTTGATTTAGATCCTAAAAAAGAGTATTTAATTTGTAAACCTTTTGATGCTCCAGAATCAACCATCACGGTTCAATATAATGTAACAGGGCACAATGAGAATTTTAATTCTACCATTCAGAGTATTCGCCAACATTTCAATAATCATGTTACGCTCAATCTAATCGATGTTGTGGTAAATTCAGCTGGAATTTATATCCCTCATGCCTTTGTTATCGAGCCCGATTATATGATAGATGTCAGTAGTATTGCAGAATGTTTTCAAAATTTTGGTGCTGCTGCTGATTTGTATTTGCTCAAAAAGTTCTTGCCCTTTTCTTATTCCATTCCTTTAATGTTGGGAAATGTCGCCAACTTTTTTCTGGACGAACTGATGACCGATCCAACGGTTACGTTTACAGATACTTTCCCTAAAGCATTTGCGCTAAATCCACTGGCTTTTGCTACGTTTAACGATTCTGAAGTTTTACAGATTTACAGAAAAAGCCAAAAGCATTTCACCAATCTAAAAACAACCATAAAAGTTAAGTTAAAGGAAAATAATATTAGCCCAGAAGATTGTTATTTAGAACCTTCTTTTTACTCTGAAAAGTACGGTATACAAGGGCGATTGGATGTTTGGTACAAGGACTCAGACCCGCATTCTAACCAAACCGCTATTATAGAATTAAAAAGTGGAAAACCCTTTGCCCCCAACCATCTAGGGCTTAGTCACAACCACTATACACAAACCAATTTATACGATTTGTTGGTTCGTTCTACCTTTGGCAAAAAACTAAAATCACCTACCTATATTTTGTATTCAGGTATTGATCAAGACCATCTAAAACCCGCACCGCCCTTTAAATCGCAACAATATGAAGCCATAAAAGTCAGGAATGATATTATTGCGATTGAAAAAAAACTGGCAGATTTAGATTTGAAAAAGCTAGAAGAGGTCTTTACCATTATTGATCAATTGGCGCCAGAACGGCTGCCTCAAGCAAAAGGTTTTTTAGGGCGAGATTTGCAAGCCTTTGCTCAAAGCATTCAGCAAGCATCCCCCCTAGAACGACTTTATTTTTTGAGTTTTGTCAGTTTTACAGCGAGAGAACATCAATTGGCAAAAACAGGCGAAGCAGGAAAAGACAATAGAAACGGCTTAGCAGCTTTGTGGTTGAGTGATTTGGAAGAAAAAGATGCTGCTTTTGAGGTTTTAGGTTTTTTAAAAATTCAAGCAGATTTATCGGGAGAGGAAACACCACTTATTCGTTTCCAACGAACCAAAAAGACTAATGCTTTAGCTAATTTTAGACAAGGAGATATTGTTGTTTTTTATCCTTATCGCCAAGAAGGGCATAATGTTTTAAACGATCAAATTTTTAAAGGCTCTATTACGGCGATAGATGAAGATACCGTTGTTGTGCAATTGCGTTATCGTCAATTTAATCACAGCTTATTTGAAGAGGATTTATTCTGGCATATTGAACACGATATGTTAGACAGCAGCTTTAAGGTTCAATATCGTGCCTTATACAGCTTTTTGCAAACCAAAACCTACAACCGCAATTTGCTCTTAACGCTCAATGCCCCTCAACAAACCAGTGCCAAACCGCTTAAATTAGGCAACCCACAATTGAGCACAGAACAGCGGAAAGTATTGCACAAAGCCATTGCCGCTAAAGATTACTTTTTGTTAGTGGGACCTCCAGGAACAGGCAAAACAAAGTTTATGTTGGCTGAAATGGTGCGTTATTTATTAAACAATACCCAAGAACAAATTTTGCTTCTAGCTTACACCAACCGTGCGGTAGATGAAATTTGTGAAGCCATTCATAGTTTTGCAGAAGAAGATTATTTGCGGATTGGCTCTAAATATTCAACAGATCCTCATTTTCATGGTCGCTTATTTTCGGAACAAACCAAAACGATTAGCAAGCGAAAAGATTTAGTCCATAAAATTACGAGTCATCGAATTTTTGTCTCTACAGTAGCTTCTATTGCCAGCAAAGCCAGCTTGTTAAAATTAAAGAAATTTGACACGGCTATTATTGATGAAGCTTCTCAAATTTTGGAGCCTATGCTAATTGGTATGCTTCCATATTTTAAACGTTTTGTACTGATTGGAGATCACAAACAATTACCAGCCGTTGTTTTGCAAGAAAAAACTCGCTCAGCAGTAGACAATCCTGCACTACACGCTATTGGGCTTTTTAATCGACGAAATTCTTTATTTGAACGCCTCTACAATCAAGCCAAGAAAAACAATTGGTCTTGGGCATTTGATCGGCTTTCGCATCAAGGGCGAATGCACGGGGATATTTGTCAATTTCCCAGCCAGTATTTTTACAATGGACAACTTAAATTACTGCCTGAGGAACTTCCGATCAGCGTTTGGCAAAAAGCCCCTCTTCAATATAAATTGCCAACCAATGCCAGCGATTTAGAGCAGCAATTGATCAAACATAGAATGTTGTTTTTTAATAGCACCATCAATCGCTTTAGGAATCCCAAAACCAATTTGGACGAAGCACAGATAGTAGGGAAAATCATTAGTGGTTTTGATGCGATTTACAAAGCCAACAATCAAGTATTGCGCCCAGAGGATGTTGGAGTGATTACGCCCTTTAGAGCACAAATTGCGCAAATTCGAAGTGTTCTCAGTCAACATCAGCAAAACTATGAAAATTGCACCATTGATACGGTTGAGCGTTACCAAGGTGGCGCTAGAGATATTATTATTATCTCTCTCTGTCTAAACGATGCCTATCAGTTAGAAAGTATTATTTCTTTGTCTGACGATGAGTTGGTCGATCGAAAATTAAATGTTGCATTGACTAGGGCTAGGAAACATCTGATTATTGTTGGCAACGAACAGTTGATGCGCCTAGACAAACGTTATGCGGCATTAATCGATTGGATACAAAATAAATGTTAATAGAATCAACTAACTTGTTGCGTTTCTAAGAAATAAAAGAGACACAACAAGTTAGTCCATTTCATAAACCTAAGCGGGTTCGTCCAATACGGGCTCTGCTTGAGGCTCTAATTTCTCCCAACGAGCAAAGCTTC
Organism: Aureispira anguillae; assembly: GCF_026000115.1. Classification (GTDB taxonomy): domain Bacteria; phylum Bacteroidota; class Bacteroidia; order Chitinophagales; family Saprospiraceae; genus Aureispira; species Aureispira anguillae. The sequence goes on along the minus strand of NZ_AP026867.1, from coordinate 267,728 downwards.
TATTCTTTTTCTTTTGCCAGCGATCCTTATCCTCCTTTTTTTCATACAAGTCTCCTTTTTCATATTTCCATTCCATTTGGCGAGGACCTGTACTTCCTGCGGATTCAAAAATAGAATAATAATAGATGCCATCTTCTTCCCAACTTTTGGCGACAATTTGAATGTGATTAATACCACCTCTATTATTAAAAAATAAAGTATCTCCAGCTTTTACCTCAGAAGGCTCAATAGCCTTAAAACCAGAAGCCCCAGCCTTTAAGCTTCCTGACCCTGTATTATCAGGTTTAAAAATATCATCTTCCTCATAGTCCATATCTCCGTCTTTATCTGCCAAATGATTGAGTGCTTGCGAAACAAAACCAGAGCAATCAACTCCTCTCTTGTTTTTTTCCATATGTTTGCGCAAGCCCTTTGCATCTGTTTTTCTTACCTTACCATCATCTACCTCTTTCTGAAGCCAAGCCCTTAATTCCTCTGGGGTTCCCTTGCCTGCCGTTTCGGTAGCACCATCCCAGCCATTGTGTTTGGTGTTTCTTTTATTAATAAAATAAGGAACCTGAACCCCAACGGGCTGATTGTCTACGGTAATGGTAATTTGGTCAAACGCTTCAAAAAAGTCCGTTAATTTATCCGTTACCTGCTTTTCTGTCAACCCTAATTCATTTTTAGGCGCATTCTCTTCTTCTTCTGTAGCGGTTCTTTGCGAAGAATCATCCGTTGTTGCTGTTCCTTCTTGATTTGCTGAAGTTGGCGTAGTTGTAGCAGTTGCATTGCCCTGTAGATTGGCCACTGCTTTCCTATAAGCATCATCAGAGGACATTCCTGCTTCAATGTTTTGAGTATAGGCAGCCCTAGCCTCATCTAAAGCACTTAAAAAATCAGCGGCACTAATGCTTGCATGATTTCCACTCCCATAATAACTACTGCCTGCTTTTGCATGCCCCTCTGGACAAGCAATAGAAGCCCACTCTTGCGCTCCTGCCAACTGTGCCGCATAAGCGGTTGTGTCAGGGTCTCCCTGTATATAAGCACGGATAGCAGGGCGTTTTTTGCCCAATAAATAGTCACTAAATAAAAGTTCTTGTGTTTCTGGGCTATACTTAATGGTATCACTTAATCCCAATGCTCTAACAGCCTCTGTCAAGGTGGTAGGAATCATTTGGTATTTCCCAACAGCAAATAATCGATTAGGGTCTCCTAAAGGAAGGTTTTGGGCTGTTTGAATTTCGCCGATTGTCATATCTACTAAGGATATATCAACATCTGCCCCTATAATTCTACCATTTTGAGTTCCTCGATTATAAGCGTTATATCCTTTCCCTCCACTTTCTCCACCTTGGATAATCGCACTCAAAGCAGTTTGTTCGGTTCCTATAACCAATTGGGTAGCTTTTTCCTCAACTACCTCTTGATTAGACATTTCTCCCATTGCTTTTTTTGCAGCTAGAATAATTTGGTCTAATTTTTTTAATTTTTCAGCAGTTTTATTGTGCCTAGAAGTGTCATGGGGGTTAGCGTGAATCTTCATAAACTGAGTAACTCGGAGTCGAATTTTTCTCAACTCCTTTTCAAATTCGGGTGAAAATGCCATAAATTTAATTGTTTTATAGAGTGGAATGATTGTATGTTTTTCAAGCATTTACAATGCTTAATCCAACAATATATCCAAAATAAATTATTTTTACATATAAATTATAAAAATAATAAAAAACAATTCATTAAGTACAGTGCTTAGAATTGATTATAGAGAATTACAACGCAAGATTTTTATATCTATCAAAGCAGTAATTGTAAGCTGTAGTTCCACCATAACATTAGGGCACATGACGCTAATTTTGAAGACTCAAACAAGCAGGTTCAAAACCATTATCGCAAGCCTTTTGATACCATAATTTCCCCTTCTCAGCATCTTTAGGCAAATCTTTCATTCCTAAAATATAGAGAGATCCCAAAGAGTGTTGAGCTGGTCCATAATTAGTTTCGGCTGCTTGGTGTAGCCATTTTAAGGCAAGTAATGCATTCGGTTCTATCCTACCAAATCCTGTTCTATAAATTATACCCAACTCACACTGAGCACTAAGACTTCCCATATTAGCAGCTTTAGTATACCATTCAATCGTCTTAATAGGATCTTTTTCTACTCCGATTCCTCGATAATGCATAAGCCCCAAAATTCGAAAAGCATCAGCATAACCTTTTCGCCCAGATTTTAAGAAACAATCATAAGCTTTTTCATAGTTTTGGGCAACCAATTTTCCCTTATAATAACAATTTCCCAAATTATAAAGCGCTCTTGAGCTTTCTTGATCGGCTGCTTTTTGCAACCAAAACAAAGCCTTTTGCTCATCAATTGGGCAGCCCTTTCCTCGACTATAAATCATGGCCAAACTAGCCTGAGATTTAGCATAACCTTGCATTGCTGCTTTGGTATGCCACTCCAATTCCTGTCCTGCATCATTTTCTAGTATTTTCCGTTGGTAAAGCATCGCTAGTTCATTTTGAGCCATTCCGCTCCCTGCTGCTGCTGCCTTAGTATACCAATATCTAGCCGAGTCTATCAACTGCTTTTTGCCTACTCCAAGCTGATACATTTTTCCCAAAAAAGCTTGTCCAATAGGATTTTGCTCCAAATCGCTATTTTGGTAACAAGCATCTTTCGCCCATTGAGCAGCAATAACCTTATCTTTAGCAACCCCTATTCCAAAATAAAAACAATAAAATAAACCTGCTTTTCCTATTGGGTTATACTGATTGGCTGCCTTTCTAAAATAATGATAAGCCTTGTCTCTGTCCGAAAGGATATCCAAACCTGCATAGTGTTGATAACCTAAAAGTGCAAAACGATTTTTATACGCTGGTAAATTGTCTTCACCAGTATATTTAAGGTATAAGTGGAATAATTTTTTTGCTACCTTATCGTGTTCCACACAATACGTATAAGCTTTTTCGTAAGTAATGATGGCTTCTTTTACCTTGCCAGCTTCTTCCTCTTGCTCGGCTTGTTTGAACAACAGGTTAAAAGGTGCTAAACTATCTTCATTGACCATCCATTGCTCAACTTCTGTCTTTTGCTCAATCCATGGTGCTGCATGGCCGCTACTATACGATATTAGCCATACAATTACGATCAATAAATTTGGTCTTATTGGTGCGATTTTCATTGGTAGTTCATTCTTAATGGGTATGTATCGTAATAATTTTTGCGATTTGATTTAACGCTATTTTTGCTTCTTTCATAACAGGTAAAAATGGCCATATATGTGGCATTCCTACCCCAACAACAACCTCTAAGTCTACGCCCTCATTGCTCATTTTTTCACAACCTAGCTGCTGATCTGGAAACAAAATATCTTTTTCGCCCATAAATAGATGCACAGGAGGAAAGCCCTTAAAGCTACCATACAAAGGAGAAATTAAAGGATCTTTAGCCGCTAGATCACCCCTACTCATTTGTTTAGCAGACAACACTCCTTGCTTACTTAACATCGGGTCTAGGGGATCGATAGCATCAATCGCAGCATTCGACAAACTGCTATCCAAAACGGGACTAATAGCGATCAATCTATTGGGTAAAGGCAGGGCATTTTGTATCAAATATTGAGTCAGTGTCAGCACTAGATTCCCACCAGCAGAATCGCCCATTAGAATAATATTAGCAGCTGCATAAGTTTTGAGCGCTTCTGTATAAACTGCCTGAATATTCTTGGTCGTTTGCCTTATTGTTGCTTCTGGTGCTTTGGGATAGTCTAGCATCCATGCTGTAATTTTTGTCTGTTTAACCAATTTGGAAATACCCTCCCAACTCAATAAGTTTGGACCACTCACAAAAGCTCCTCCTGGACAATAAAGTATCAAAAAGTCTGTTTTCTTTATATTCTTAGGCTTTATAAGGGTTATAGTTGTATCCAAAACCTTAAATTGCTTAGATGAATTACCGCTTAAGATCCTTTTGGATGGAATCTTAATATCATCTTTCCTTAATTTCTTATAGGGAATTGGATTTTGTGAAAATATTTTTTTTACTCCTTTTATTTTTAATACCAAAAAGACTAAACGAGCAGATAGACTAGGCATAGGGCATGATTTTAACGATAAATGTGTTTGTTATTTTTGTGCAAAACCTGAAACAGGTACAAGATAGCAATTTTCAATTTAGCAAATTATCCCTATAAAAAGTAGGATTGAACTTCTATTCTTTGTTTATTGTTTTATAAAAAGATTGATGACAAAAAAATCAAGGAAAAGAAGCTTAATTTATTAATTTCAGTATATTAGTGAGTTTAATACTCTGTTGATTTTTTACTTTATAGCTTTAGCTACACACTAGCGCAGTTAGTACGCTAACGCTTATGAGCTCGCAGGGCTCGGTTCGCTTTGCTCATATATTCGATCGATTATTGCATGAGCTAGCAAAACTAGGTTATCAAACGGAGTAATGTGAGTTGGTATAAAAATTCCACGGACAATGATAGATATTTTGCATTAATAATTATTGGATTAAACCTCGTATATTTTGAAAATAGAAATTTCTCACGACACATTAGCTAGGACTGTTTATGAAAAAGCATCTGCTGAAGATCGAATGCGGTTAAAGGTTCTTAATCTGATAAAAACAAAACATGAATTATTTTCAAAAAACCAAGCTTATTTGACCTCTGATGAGCTCAAATCTATTGCCCAGTTTGAACATCAATTAGAATTAACTGCTGAGGAAAAAACATTTTTGTCTAGGAGCAAATTCTTAGCCCAAAAACAAATGATAGCGGTTGTCTTTTTCTCTATTGCCATCATCAGTGTGTTAATTTGGTTCTTGCGCTATTACCACAATAATAACGTAGAAATTCAAGAAGTTAATAAAAGTCTAAAAACCAGCCAAGATAGCTTAAAAAGCTCCAATAGTTATTTGGCAATTAAATTAGAAGAACTACGGGTCAAAGATAGTATTCACGAATCGTTAACAGAACGAATTGGTAATGATGAACAAATCATAAAAATGACCAATCAAGAGTTGCAAAATGCACTGAACGAATTGCGAATCCTAAATCAAAAACTGGAAAATAGTAAGCGAGCTGTTGAGCAAGAAAGGGATGTCTTAAAAACAGACAAACGCCTTTTAACAGAACAGTTGATGGAGCAAGAAAAAGTAAAACGAGAACACCAAATCATTCAGAAAAAATGGAGTGCAGCAGAACAATCTCAAAAATTGAGTCAAAAAGCACATAGTATCTTACACAACAATGAAACCCCTACCGACGCTCAATACAAAGAAGCTTTCCAATTAGCTAGATATGCTTGGGAAACCAGCAAATCAAATAGCCAAGCCATGGATGTTCTTAATAAAATTAACAACCAAAAAATTAAGCAACCCAACAGTGGTTTTTTGGGAAAGAACCGCCCCAAAAACACCTATACTTATCGGCAAATAGAAAGCATAATCCGAAAATTAGATCAAAAATATGACTATGGCAAATTATCTCCTACAGAGGTTCGTCGCCGTCTAAATGCCAATTAGTTTTTTAACATGCTTTCCCTATCTTAGAAGGGTGGCCGTTCTTATGCTCATTTTGGGGCTCCTTCTTCCTAAAATTGATGGTCTCTTGCTATACGATTTAGGAAACTCGATGAAGTGTAGATATACTCTTTTGATTAATTATTTTTTTTTGTCATCTTTGCCTTATTCATAGTCGTTCCCTATTGATTCAAATACGATCCCCTTGGCAAAATAACAAAAAATCATATGTTCCAATTCAAGAAAGAAAATATCTACAACTATCTGATTTTATTGTTGTCTTCTGTTTTTCTATTTTATTTTTATGGAGCAGTTTTAGAAGCACCTAACGAAATTTTATTTTCAAAATATGGAGATGGTTTTTGGCAGTACTTCAATTTCACGTCTTACGTCAAACATAGCGAAAGTTATTTAGAACACACTGTCTCTAACTATCCTTATGGGGAGCATATTGTTTATTTTGATGGCCAGCCCTTTTTTGGCGCTATTCTGCACTTTTTAGTTGGATACTTTCCCTTTTTAGGCAACTATACCATAGGCATTCTCAATGGAATTGCGATGTTCTGTATTTGGTGGACTCCTTTTTTGCTGTTTGGCATTTTACGACGGCTTGAAGTACGCCCTATACTATCCGTCTGGGGAGCCATTGGCATTACTTTTTTAGAGCCACAAGTATTTAGACTCTTGGGGCATTTTTCGTTGTCTTATTCCTGCGCTATTCCGTTAACAGTATACCTTTTGCTTCGAATTCATGAGCGAAAAAGCGTAATATTTTGGACGTTTCTACTGCTGTTGAGCAACTTAATTTGGCTGTATACCCACCCTTATTTAGGATTAATGTGCTGTCTATTGGCTGGTTCTATTTTCTTTTTTTACTGGTTGGCTTACTTCAAAACAATTGCCCGTAATCTAAGTTATTATATCGTTGCCTTTTCAGGAGCATTATCCCCAATTGTTATTTTTCAAACGGTCATAAAACTCACCGATGAACACACGGCAAAGCCAGAAGATGTTTATGGTATTTTTAACTATTGTGGCGAACCTGACGATGTATTTTTGCCCAATCACCCACCTTTTAGACCACTTCTTGAAACATTATCTGGCACCACTTTTAATCAGACATGGGAAGGATGGGCTTATATAGGCATCACAACAATTTTAACCTTATCCATCGCTTTTATTCTACTTATTGTTCAAAAAATAAGAAAACGTAATCCTACGTTACTACAGCCTATTTCACCACTTGTAACAATCGCATTTTGGGCTTCTGTTCCTATTTTATTCTTGTCTTGGGCCTTTCCATTTACTCATTTTCCCGAATTATTAGATTATGCAACACCCCTAAAGCAATTCCGTTCGCTGGGGCGATTTGCCTGGGTTTTCTACTATATATCGACCTTAACAAGCATTTATTTAATTCATCGTGCGGCTTTATTTTTAGAACAAAAAAACAAAAAGGGGCTAGCAGGTTTGCTCATGTTTCTCGCCCCATTACTCTATATGATAGAAGGGTATTCTGCTCATATAGAAGTAGCCAATATCATTAGCCAATGTCCCAATTATTTTTTGGAAAAATACCAACCTCAAGTACTCAAAGAGGGCTTTAAGAAAATTAATTTTGACGATTATCAAGCCATACTTCCGCTGCCCTATTATTATTTAGGTTCTGGCAATTATTACCGCACTACCCTTGGCGGAACCACTCAAATGGCAATGTTAGCAGCAGCTCATTCAGGAATTCCTACGGCTAGTACAATTGTTTCTCGTGGCGATGTCTGGGAAGGTAGAAATTTGATCCAGTTGGTTTCTCCTCCTTATTATGAAAAGAAAATCCAAGCAGATTTCCCTTCTAAAAAGCCATTTTTAATTACTCGTTCCAACAACTTGGAAAAACTGAATGCCTATGAGCAAATGATTTTTGATCGTGCTCGTTTGTTATCAATTGACGAATGGGGGTATGCCCTGTATGAAATTGATTTTGACGATCTTTTTGCCAACGATTGCAATTTGGTTTTGGATCAATTTGACCAAGTTAGAAATTCCTTATATCCCAAAAATGGTTGGTTGGTCAAAGATAGTACTGCCTATTTATTTTATGAAGATTTTGAAGCCCAGACAGCTCCTCACACGTTTCGAGGTAAAGGAGCGTTTTCCGCTCCCAAAGCTGGTTCTGGAAACATTATTAAGGTTCCCCTTCCCCAACAAACCCAAACAGAAACCTATTACATCAAGGCTTGGGTTTATAATGGTTCTATCGATGCCATGAACTATTTCCTAGTGATGGCCTTTGGAGATGGAATAAAAAATTTAGGTCATGCCCGTCCTGATAATGCTGCCGTTATTAATGGAGATTGGTCGCTGATTGAGTTTAGTGTCAATATTCCACCCAATAAATATAAAGAGCTACATATCAACCGCTACAGCGACCTTAGTTCTAACAAGACTGTTTACATTGATGATTTGCTAATCTACACGGGTTCTGGTCCTGTTTATAAGATTATTAATGAAGAAAACAACCAAGTTAATGAGTTAATTTATAATGGGCACAACATTGTTCGTCCCCAATAGCTCTTTTCTTTTTTTTGAAGCAACACAAGGTATTATAATCTTTTGCGTTATTGATAAGGGAACCTAGGAACTTGACTTTTCTATAGAAAAGCAAACAATTCATAAAGTATTACTGCAAAAATGTTTAAATTAGAGAACAGAAAATATTAGTTCATACCCATCAAAAAATGATTTTTTAAATTTTGTCTTTCTTAAACAAAGAATGAAGGTAGAATTATCACATGACTTATTAGCCAAAAAAATTTTTGACTTGGCATCAACAGAGGATAAGATGTTAATTAAGGTTAGCAATTTTATTAAGAATCGTTTTGCCTACTTCAAAGAAAACAGCGTCCTTTTATCCAAGGAAGATATGGAGTACATACGCCCCTATCTACCTCGAATAACCCTAGAAAAGCATGAGTTAATTTTCATACAAAGAAGCCAACAGGCAATTTGGATAAGACGCTCGGTAATGGCATTGATCGTTGTCGCAGTTATTTTTGTTATTGCTTATTTTATGAATAGAACTGAAAAAGTCAAGTTGCAAAACCAAGAACGGCTTGCCAAAGAAATTCAAAAATACAAAGCTATTGAGCAAGAAGCGAAGCAATTATCAACTGCATTAATTGAAAGCAGAGCTGGGCTTGATGCCACCAAAGAGGAACTTCGGCTTGCCTTGCTAAAGCTTCAAAAAAAGAACGATACCCTAGTTCATTCTTATGCTACTTACAAGGTAGAACAGGATTATTCCAAAGAGCAACTTTTAACAGATTTGCACATTGCTCAATCTGCCAAATTAAGTGAGTTGGCCGCACCAATTGCATCCAAAGATAAAAAATATGCCTTTCAATTGGCTGTCAAAGCTTGGCACCTTAACCCAAACAATCAACAGGCAATGGAAATCATCTATAAATGTGGAAATGTTAAACGAGGCAAAAGCTTATCTAAACAACGCACTAGGAATATTATCAAAGCCAATGAGAAAGCTTGGGGAAAATTGAGTAGCAAAGAAATGAGGGCTATTTTTGCTCCTGAAAATAAAATTACAGCAATCAGTGAGAAAAATTCGTCTTTTTCCGAAAAGGTCAAAAAAATAAGCCAAAAACCGCCTCCGCCTCCAACTAAGGCTTTTATTCCTCCTCAACAAATGGCGGCAGAGGTAGAAGATCAGGTTCAAAAAATACAAAAAGAGTTACAACAGCAAATACAACAGCAAGAACAAAACGAATCTATAAGTTTTCCAAAATAAAGGAATGAAAATAGAATTAGCACATGATATATTAGCCAAGAAGATCTATGACATGGCTTCTGCTGAGGACAAAATGTTGATAAAAATTCAAAATTTTATCCTAACTCGTTATGCGCACTACACAGAAGTTGGGGCGCTATTAGATCAAAATAGTTTAGACTATATTGAACCATATATAAAAAAAATCACCCTTGAGCAACAGGAGTTGTCTTTCATCAAAAAAAGCCGTCAGCTATCCCTACGCAAACGCAGAACGATAAAGGCTGTTGCTCTTGGAACTTGTTTGGTCTTGTTGATTTTTGGCATTCAAGCCTCTAAAACTTTTTATGAGTTACAATTGACCCTTGAGAAAAAACAAGAAATAAGAAAAGAGCTTCACAAAATTCAGGAAGAAAGAAGTTTGGCTGAACTTAGAGCGCAGACGCTTTTGGAAAAAAAAGAAGAAGTGGATCAAGATGATTTAACAGATGTTGCGGTCATCAAACAATTGATTATGCAGTACGATACCTTGGGACAACAACAACAGGCTGCTACTCAACAACGAGATTTGGCTCAATCTGCAACGTTAAGCGATTTAGCAGAAGAAGCCAAAGAGCAACACGATGACCAATACGCTTTCCAATTGGCTGCAAAAGCTTGGGAGTTAAACAAAAATAATAATCAAGCATTAGAAATTTTGGAAGAACTTTCTCAAGAAAAAGAAGAGGAAAGTTTTATAGAGTTGCCAACAGAAGAGCAAGAAGTTGTGATTGAAAAGGCTCAAAAAAAAGGAGGAAGACTCAAAGACAAAGATCTAAATGTTATTTTTTCTAAAGAGAATACGGTGGTTCAAAGTCGTAGTGCTGGTGTCAAAAAAGCTGTTAAATCAACAACTGCTAGCCCCAACCAACAAGAACAAGTAGCGACTCCCATCCTGCATCGGGTAATCCAAGAAAAATTACCTCCTAAGCGCCCAAGCGTTACCGCTCCTTTAAATTGTACCTTGGCTCAAAAAAATATCAATAAGTGGTTTGAAATAAAAGAAACTCAAAACTTTAAAGTTTCTATTAAATATGGGATCAATGAGCAATTACACTTTTTATTCGCTCCTACTCATTCAGAGGCAATAATTCCCAATTTAACACAGCTCAATATTCATACGGCAAAACAGTTCAAATCAATTGACTTATCAAAAAAGATTGCCCCTGGAGGTAAAATAATTTATACCACTAAATTAGAACCTGTAGATAAAATTTTTCTTAAGAAAGGAAGAATTGTAGCCCTGTCTTTTGTTCAGGCTCCTCAAAAATCGCCAAGTACTCCTCCTAAAAAGTTTATGCTCTCCCCTGTTCTACAACAAAAATTCTTAACCATGAGTAAATGCCTGTTATGAAAATAGAATTATCTCATGACATATTAGCCAAACGCATTTACGATAAGTCTTCGGTTGAAGACAAAATGCGCATTAAAATTCATCAGCTCTTAAATGACCATCTAACCCTGTATGAAGAAAATAATGTCCTACTTAGTAAGGACGATTTAATTTATATAAACCCGTTTTTGGATTCGATTGAGTTGACTCCTAAAGAATATAAATTAGTAAAAAAAAGTGAGCAGTTTATCCGACGAAAAAGATATCGTCTTTACTTTTTAGTTGCTATAGTTGCTGCTCTATTGATTGCCTTTAACTTGATTACTTGGTCGGCCAATGAGCAAAATGAAGCATTGTTGCAAGAGGAGGAGGAGCATGTACAACTATTGCAAACAGAAGATTCGCTAAGAACACTTGCCGAAATGCGAGCAGATACGCTGTACCAACAGTTGCTCAAAACCGATCCTCAATTTACGAAACAGCTTATTGCTAGTTTTGATACCTTAAGAATGGCCAAGGAAAGTGCCGAAATTGAACGCAATATTGCACAGTCTTCAACTCTTAGTAACTTAGCTGAAACAGCACTTGAACAAGAGGACAAAAATTATGCGTTTCAGTTGGCTGCAAAAGCATGGGAACTTAATCATGACAATCAATTAGCCTGTGATTTATTGTATCGTATTAGTGGTTCTTCTATTTATGATAGTAATAGTGATATTGACCTTAATGCATTATCTCCAGAAGAACACAACGAATACATTACACAACTAATTGCGACAGAACGCAATGAAAAAGGTAGAGGAACGCTAGATGATGAAACAATGAGTGCCATCTTCAATCAACAAAATACAATTGTGCAAGAAAAGGAAGATGGAATCCGAGGTAAGATTGATCGGTATTATCACAAAGTACAAGATAAAGCAGAAGAGTTGTACAAAGAAACAGGAAATGCTTTGAGACGCTAATTACTGGCTATAAAACACCCCACACAATGGAAAAAAAAAATTGTTATGCCCTTTTTATAGGCATTGATAATTATGACAATGCACTTGTTCCAAATTTAAGTGGCTGCATCAAAGATGCTCAACATCTAGCTACTTATATTCAAAACAACTTAAATAGTGCGGAATATACCCTGCATCTAAAAACCCTATTTACAGGAACAGAAAATGCTCCTACTCGCCAAAATATCATTAGCCATATTCGAAATCATCTCGGACAGGCAACCGCCAAGGACATGGTCTTGCTTTTTTATGCAGGTCATGGCTCCAAGGAAAAAGCACATCCGAATTTTTATGAAGCGGATGGTAATTTTCAAACCTTGGTTCCTTCTGATGCTCGTACAAACAATAAGGATGGACAATTGGTTAAAAATATCTTAGACAAAGAATTGCGTTTTTTATTCTATGAACTATGGAAAGCGCAGCAACCCGAATTGATTTACATTCAAGATTCTTGTCATTCTACAGGAGCTACCCGACATGCTGAGCTATTAACGACAGTCACCAAAGATTTGCATCAAATTGAACAGGAACTAGCGCAAGAGGAACAAGCCCCTGTTTCTTGGGCACAACCTGTCCCTCGTTTTACAGAGCCTACTGATTATGAAAAAAGTGGCAGCCTTTGGGCAAATCCCGATGTTGATGCTCTGATGGATGCCTATACTGCTTTTCGAACGGCTCCAGATTTACTTCAAACCGTTGTTACCAATATTCAAGCTGACCAGCCTGCCTTTGATGCGATCCTTCCAATGGCAGAACACATCCATCTAGCAGCCTGTGACAAGCATGAATTTGCCTATGAAATCCCTAATAAGGGAGGTGTCTTTACCAGCAATTTGGTCGCAGTCTTAACGGCTAGTCAGAATACGATTTCTTATCATGATTTATTCAATAGAATTAGAATGAATATTGGCGGCGTCTATCAACAAACGCCTGATTTATTTGTCAATAACCCCAATTTTGCAAAACGTCACGAAATTTTCTTAGGGAATTTACTTCAACATGGACAACGTTCAAAGCAGCGAGATATTGACGTATTCAAAGGCTTTTATCCCTTGGTTCCTAAGGGGCGAACAAATTGGCAGATCAAAGCTGGAGAATTAGAATTATTACCTAGTTTAGAAGGCAATATTAAAGCCATTCCTATTGAAGTTTTTCTGCAAGATCAACAACCCATTGGCAAAGCTAATGCAGTCATTGATTATGTGGCTTCGGGGTATAGCCAAGTTACTTTTACAACCGCTAATTTTGATCGACGCAAACATCGCAATCAACTTTATGCAATGGTTCCTCCGCAGTATATGCGTCGCTGGCGGGTGCCTGTTTTTGTAGAAACACAGTCGGAAGGAGAAAATATTGAGCAGCTTTTTGAGCAATATCCTCCCCGAAAAAATCTCAAAAACTTTCAAAGTGATGGCGGTCCTGCAATACGGCTAGTCGATCAACAGGCAGCTGCCGATTTTGTACTTAAGGCAGAAGAAGGCTGGCTGTATTTATACTCAAAAGAAAATTCGTTCCTTTTTAAGGCAGCGGCTATAGAATATGAAAAAAATGGGCAAACCATCACGCTTCCTTTTATTCAGAAACCTAATGATACTGCTTTTTACAAATACAAAAAAGGGGTAGAAACGCCCATAGAATGGAAGGACAATTATTTAATAACAACTAGTTTGCCTCCTGCTCTCCCTCCCATTTTTGAATATCTTTCGTTGGTATACCACAACAATCCCAGTAAAAACATACGTGTATTTTGTACACAAGCTACACAAAAAAATGCCTTTATAAACTTTCAAGAAACACAGCAAAAAATCCTAAGCTATTATACGCCTTTTATCAATTGGACAACGATGGACAAGGCACAATTTGTGATCCGAACAAAAGCAGATGGCTTTGCCGTTTATCCTTGTCAAAATCAACAAATCAGTCCTGTTCCTGCCTTTCGCCAAACCGATGGACTAAGCGATAAGGATGGTTTTAGAATCATTCTAGCCCTTCAAAAAATATGCAAATGGAGAACCGTCCAAAACTTATACAACAAGCTCCAAGTCCAAACGTTGAACAATCATCAGTTCGAATTTCTTGTTAAGATTTATAATCGCCCACTCATTCAAACCGTAGATGCGCTTCCTGATTATAACCTTCCACATCGTTCCATTACCATACAAAGCTGGAAGGAGGAACATTTTCAACAAGCAGAACGAGGACTTACCCAATCCATCAACGATTTACAAAAGGAGGTTTTGCCCATTCATTTTCTAGTCAACCCTCAAGATCCTTCTATTGTCTTATTGGATCTTAGTTTGAGTATTAAACACCTAATAGGAGATCAAAATGTTTATGTTTCTACCCTATTATTAGATAGTAACTATGGAGTCTTGCCTTTACAACAAACCATGGGAAATAATTTACTACCGCCTAAAAATGCGCAGACAGATTCAACAGGAACGCTAGTATTGAATGGATTAAAAATTCGAAAACCTCAGCAAATGAATCTTTTTTCTCAAGAAATACAGCAAGCTACTTTTTATATCAAAATTCTAATTGCTTACCAACGCTTTGATGTATCGGGGTTCTTACAAACAGGCTTACCAGCTCCAACTCTTATTCAATCCAAAGCAAGAAATAGCAGTTCGAATAAACATAGAGCCATTCTAAAAAAACCGCCTAAAACAGAAGATACAGGAAGCTGGCTATCTTTTACCATTCCGCTTGTTATAACCAACAACCAATAATTAATTAAGTCCTAAAATGATGCAAAATGTAAAATTTGATAGCTTAGATGAGTTTTTCGATTTTTTGCCCGAACAAGAGCGAATGATTGTGCGTTATTTGCGTCGCATTGTCTTAGAATGCATTCCAGATTGTACCGAAAAGTTATCCTATAATGTACCTTATTTTAAGCGACATACTAATATCTGTTTTATTTGGCCAGCAGCTGTATTTTGGGGCAAAAAGCAAAGTTATGAAGGAGTACGTCTAGGCTTTACGAACGGTCATTTGATGTATGATGACATTAATTACTTGGAAAAAGGCACCCGAAAATATGTTTATTGGAGGGATTTTAAAACACTGGAAGAAATTGACCTAGATATTTTAAGGGCTTATCTATACGATGCCGTCCGAGTAGATGAAGAAAAATTAGCCCTCAAAAAGCAAAAGAAGCAATAAATTCTATGAAACAACTTTTTCTCTTTTTTACGCTAAGTATGATGTTTAGTGCTTGTTTGACATCACATCAACCCTCTAGCACACTAGCAGAAGAAACCTTCTGTATTGCCTTTGGTTCTTGTAGCAATCAGAAGAAAGAACAACCAATTCTACATTTAGTAGCAGACAGAAACCCAAATGTGTTTATCTATTTAGGCGATAATATCTATGGAGATACCCGTGATATGAACGAGTTACAACAAAAATACGATCGATTGGCTGCTAAGCCTGAGTTTCAACGGCTAAAAAAAAGCTGCCAGATTTTAGCAACTTGGGACGATCACGATTATGGAGAGAATGATGCAGGGCGTTATTATCCATTCAAAGAAGCGTCTAAAGAAATCTTTTTAAACTTTTGGGAAGAACCTAAAAGCTCTGAGCGTTGGCAACACAAGGGAATTTATCATGCTGTTATGCTAGAAAATGCTCCTTTAAAAATCCAAGTTATTCTATTAGATACACGCAGTTTTAGAGATAATCTGACCGAACGCAAAAAAGAAAAAAAGAATGCTTATAAAAATGACTATCAACCTACCTTATCAGCTGACTCTACTTTTTTGGGAGCAGCTCAATGGGCTTGGTTAGAAAACCAATTAAAACAGACCGCAGATTTGCGCATCATTGCCTCTAGCAATCAGTTTGCACATGAATACAATGGTTGGGAATCCTGGACCAATGTTCCCCATGAACAAAAACGAATGCTCCAACTCATCCAAAAAACCCAAGCCAATGGGGTTGTTTTTATATCGGGTGATGTCCATTGGGGGGAACTCTCCAAATACGACAATCCTTACACCTACCCTATCTATGATATAACCTCTAGTGGTTTAACTCAGAGTTGGCACAAAACAGAACCCAATAAAAATAGAATTGGCTTTCCGATTCGGAAGAATAATTTTGGATGCATTGAGATAAAAAAGGATAAAGCAACTCAATTAACCTTCAAAATAATCAACAAACAAAACTCAACCGTCGTGCAACATCAAATTGATTTATCTGAACTTGCTTTCTAAACTCGATTTAGGCTTACTGCCTGATCTTTTGGGGAACAATGTGGTTTCGGTTATTTTTTCCTTTGCCCCAAAAGATCAAGTAGAAGCTGTTAAAGCACTAAAAAATCAACGACATTAAAGCTCGTTTTCAGTTACCTTAGTCTGCCAAAATCAAATGCAGATCTCCAAACTGATGCCAAAAATAATTTGCCTCAATTGCTTTCTCATAAGCCATTTTTAGATGTTGATAACCAACCAACGCTTGCAAAATATTCAGATGAGAAGCTTTAGGTTCATGAAAGCCCGTCAATAAGCCATCCGTTACTTTCATACGATAGGATTCGTGAATAAACAACTCGGTATTTCCTCTAAATTCTGCTACCCTTCCAGATTCTTTAGCAGCACTTTCGATAGCACGGATTGCTGTAGTTCCTACCGCAATAACTCTCCGTCCCTCTTCTTTTGCCTTATTGATCAACAACGCTGCTAAAGGGCTTATTTCCATATATTCGGGGTACGGTTTTTCGTTTTCTTCTAGACTAGAAATTCCCGTGTGCAATAAAATAGGCACAAACAAAACACCCTTTTTAGCCAATCGGCTCACCAATTCAGACGTAAAGCCTCTGCCAGCCGAAGGCATTTCTGCACTTCCTGGATGGTAAGAGAAAAACGTCTGATAATAGTCCATTGGGAAGGGATTATCCAACTGTGTATACTTGATGGGTTGCCCATAGGTTTGCATATAATCCATTTCGTTTTCCTCCATTTGCAGTTCGGCTATCCACAAATCTAAAAATTGCTGATTCTTATAAAACCTTTTTTTCAAAACAAGATTCGCCCCATTAGGCAATTTAAATTGCATCCCCTCCTGCCCTTCTTTCCAACGAATTGTCTTAGTGCCTAAAATTGCTCTTATTTCAACCAACCAATCCTTGGCGTTTAGCTTTGTACTCAAATGCAATTTGGCAGGTTTACCATTGGGTAATGTTAATTCAAAAGCAGAAGGTAGCGTTGCAGAGGTATTCACAACGAGTACATCGCCTGCTTCCAAGTAATTTTCTAGTTCACTAAAGGTATCGTGATAGTGTTCCATTTTATTATTGGTTACCAATAAACGAACCCCATCTCTAGCTATGTTTCTCTGTTCTGTAGGCTTGGGGCAAGCTAAGTGTTTTGGCAAGTCAAACTCTATGATTTTATTGATTAGTGTGTTCATAATTTTCAGTCATTTTAGCGTTAAATGAATAACGTCCGCTTGGAACATTTTTTTGGATCAATTGGAGTAGTGCAGGAACTGCAAATTCTTGAGGCAGTGGTCGATCAGAAATATCTTCATTCGGAAAAGCATCTTGATGCATATCCGTACGCATATCCCCTGGATCAAAAGCATAAAAATAGAATTGAGGATATTCTATCCCTAGAACAGCTGTCAGATGATCCAACCCTGCTTTAGCAGCACCATAAATCCCCCAAGTTTCATAGATTTCTTTGGCAGCATCACTACTAACATTGATGATCTTTGCTTTGGGATTTAGGAAGGATTGTAGTTTTTGCAAAAGGGAAATCGGGGCAATCATATTGGTATGCAAAACCAAATGCATACTGTCAATAGAATGTTCCAATATTTTTTTCATGGGAGATTCTCCTAAATAAGAAGCATTGTTAACCACTAAGTCCAGTTTCCACCCTTTTCGTCCCAATACATCAGCGAGTTCCAACAAATGAATTTCATCTCTAACATCGCCTGATATTGCCACAACTTGCGTATAATTAGATAATTTATTTTTTGCCTCTAGCAACTGTTCTGCACTTCTAGCTGTAATCAATAATCTCCATCCCTATCGAGCCAAGCTTTCCGCCAATGCATATCCTAAGCCTTTATATGCTCCTGTAATGAGCGCCGTTTTATTGTTCATGATATTTGTATTTGATTGTTAATAATTGATAACACAAATATCCGACAAAGAGAATTCCTGTAAAACGGTCTTAAGGCTAGAAAGCTACCTGTACGATGGTACAGGTTAGAAGAGCATTTTTAGAAATACTAAAAAAGAACCATTTCTTCAAAAAACATGAAATAAAACTATAACTTTATTTAAACTGATTTACAGCCTTTTACAGTGTTTCATATTTTATTACATGAAAAATAATCATATTTTTGTTTTAAAGAATAAAAAGTAATAGAATTGCTTATAGAGGAGCAAATTCCCCGCTTGTCAAAGCGTTGCTCTAGTCTTAGTTCTATTTTTTTCATTCAACTTATTTTTTATGAATCACCCAATTTTTCAAAAAAGCATTTTTTTGCTTTTTTTGTCCTTGAGCTGTTGGGGCTGCCAAAAGGAAAAGCTATCCATGCACAACAACACTACTCAAACGCCATCTTTACCTCCAACCGTAGTAGGAGCAAGAAGTTTAAACGCAACCGTTGAGCAAACTGTCCTTGGTGCCAAGCGAGTTAATCCTTATACGGTCGCCAATATGACCGCCGCATGGAATCAATTGTACCCTTCCGATAGCGAAACCGCATTGCCTGCTACGCATTGGTACGTTAGGTTTCATCCCCAAACACCACAAGAACTTAAGGAGTTACAGCAGGCGATTAATTCCTATGCTGTAGCCAATAATGACATCCATGAAAATGATCCTCATTTATTTGATTTTCCCTTGGAATATGAGATCGAGCAAGCAGGTAACTTTTACCACGATCCAAGTCTTCCAGCAGGAGCAATCACCTATCAATATGCAGTGGTTAAGCCCGATTTTCAATTTCCTGTAGGAGTCGCTTATACCCTTATTGATGAATTGGTCTTAGCGCCTTATTCTTCTTTTTTAACCGCAGAAGCCTTTCGACGTACAGGCAATGATTATTACAATACGAAGAATGAGCTAGTCAACTTTTGTGCCCCTACTTGTCCCAATTATCCCAATTGCTTGGCGGATGATGTGGATTGTGATGGAACAACAACAACCAATGGCGGAACCATACAGCCCTTTGGGCTTCCTTGTCGGCTGGGACCTTTATGGCCCTTTTGTTTGCACAATGCCACCGTTACAGGCTTACCGACCAATACAGGAGGCACGACAAGTAATCGCTGCGATTGTCCAATCAGTATTTTTGGCAGCAAACCTGGGGGCTGTGTACGAGTAGAAGACACCCAATTGGGGTGGGAAGGAGTAAAAAATGTAGAAATCTATGTTCGAGATTTGTGGTTTACGGGTAGAAGTGTTTGGACCACCAATGAGGGTTGTTGGTACATTCCCTTTAATTATTTTGGTCCGATCCAAGGCTTTTTGAAATACGAAAGCAATCGACTCAAAATAAGTGGTCTAAGAGATTTGTATATTGCAGAGTTTGGGCATCCCATTGTTCAGAATTTAGGCATTCATATCTCAGGTTATAACAACTTAAATATTCGGCATCATCGGCATACTGACAATAGCAGTATACATAGAATGCTGTGGTTTGCTTCCTTAACCAATAATGCGGTTTATGAATACGATTGGTATGCTGCACAGGAAGGTCTACCGCCTGCTGCTCCTGATCTGAATATTATGTTGATGAATGAAGGAGGCGCAGCTTCTGCTCCTATGTTATCTCATATCATGCGAACAAGCCCAGGAGCAGGGATGACGATTGCAGGAGGTTTTAGTTTTGTAGGCACAACGGCTGGTTTTACGACCATGGGCTTAGTGGATATGTTTTTGCCAGGTACGGGGGCATTGGTGGGGACAATGATGCCTTTGTTTTTAACCCACATGCTGGCAAATTTACCCGATATAATTTATCAGTATGGAGGGCGAGAGATTGAGCTTACATCAGATCGAGTAAAAGAAACGATTTACCATGAATGCGGACATGCCGCTCATTATTATGCCTTGACGGATAAGAATGAATATTGGGTTGGGAATATTCAACGAATTATAGCCAATGGAGGTTATGGGGTTAAAGGAACAACAGATTATGAACGATGTGCTTTAATTGAATCGTGGGGCTATCATATTGGTACTTATTTTGCGGATTTACATTATGGTCGAAATAATTATTTTTCAAACCTTTACACAGATCAAGATGAAAAAGAACGTCAAAGATTTGTTTATAGACACTCAGAACGAGATAATCCTCATAATCATTATTATCAGAATTTGTATTGGCTACAAAAAGGCTTGTATTGGGATTTAATGGACGATCGAATGCATAATGATCCCCCATTAAATATTCCTGATCCAGTAAAAGATAGCGTATCAGGTTTTACCAATGTCGAAATTTTTTCAGCTTTGACTACAAATAGTCCAGAGTTAGTCCATGAGGTAAAAGATGCTCTGATTAATTTTCATCCTAGTCAAAGAAATGCCATTGATACCTTATATAAAGAATATGGCTATTAATTCATCAAACAAGCTTAGAGTTTTTCTAAGCTTGCTTTTTAATGTTATTATGATGTATAAAATATATGTTTTGTTATTATCGTTGTTTTTGGCTGTTGCCTGTGGTTCTAAGGATCCAGGTTGTTCTATAAAATATGGTTTTGAATTTCCTCTGTCTGTTACTCCTAAAGATGTTTTTTCAGTAGGCGATACCATCTGGTATGAAATGGATTTGCCGAATCAATTGTTGGATAGAAATAGTGGTAACTATTTTGATTTTACAGACTATGAACTTTTTTTTAATTTATCTACTAGTAAAATAGATACCAACTTTGTGTACAATGCAACACATCAATTTAACATTCATCCAGAGATAGGTAAAGTAACAACAGAAGTCAATGGCTTTGTTTACACTCATTTTCACTGTAAAAGTATTAATGAAAAACGATTCAAAATAGGTTTAATTCCTAAGAAAAAAGGCTGTTATAGTACATCAATTCGTTTAGCTGATGTTTTTATGGACAAACAAGGAAAGAACAGCTTAAATATAGGGAATACAGAATGTTGGGAATATTTATGGCCAGATACTTATGCTTTTACTAATAATGGGCAATGTAACCACTATTTGATAGATGGAGTTTGTCAATATTCTCCTTATGACAGTCTACTAAGTTGTACTGTAGATTCTGTTCATTATACAAAGGGAGCCTATGCTTTCTTGGTGAAGGATTAGAAAAAAAGGCTTGTATTGGGATTTAATGGACGATCAAACCCATAATGGTCCCCCATTAAATATTGCAGATCCCGTAAAAGATAGCGTATCAGGTTTTACCAATGTTGAAATTTTTTCAGCTTTAACTACAAACAGTCCAGAGTTAGTCCATGAGGTAAAAGATGCACTAATTAATTTTCATCCTAGTCAAAGAAATGCCATTGATACCTTATATAAAGAATATGGCTATTAATTCATCATGCAAGCTTAGAGTTTTTCTAAGCTTGCTTTTTAATGTTATTGTGATGTATAAAATATATGTTTTGTTATTATCGTTGTTTTTGGCTGCTGCCTGTGGGAAAAGGCATTCAGGATGTTATGTTGAATATGGATTTAAGTTTCCTTTATCTGTCACTCCTAACGATGTTTTTTCTGTAGGCGATACCATTTGGTATGAAATGGATTTGCCCAATCAATTGTTGGATAAGAATAGTGGTAACTATTTTGATTTTACCAACTATGAACTTTTTTTTGACTTAACCACTAGTAAGATAGATACTGATTTTGTTTATAATACAGATCACCTATTTGATGTCTATGCAGAGATTGGTCGAGTAGAAACAGAAGTAAATTATTTTGCTTATACCTATTTTCATTTTAAGAGTATCAATGAAAAAAAGTTTAAAATAGGTCTAATCCCTAAGAAAAAAGGCTGTTATAATACATCAATTCGTTTAGCTGATGCTTTTTACGATAAGGAAGAAAATAATGATTTGGATATAACTGCTACCAATTGTTGGGAGTATTTACGACCTGATACCGATGCTTATACTAATGATGGACAATCCAATCATTATTTAGTAGATGGTGTCTGTTTATATTCTCCTTATGATAGTCTTTTAATCTGTCATGTAGATTCAGTAAAACATACTAGAGGTTCTTACGCCTTTTGTGTAAAGGATTAAGAAAAAAAAACTTGTATTGGGATTTGATGGATGATCGAACGCACAATAATCCCCCATTAAATATTCCTGACCCCGTAAAAGATAGCGTATCAGAATTTAGTAATTTAATCACTTATCGTACAACTATTATAGACACAAAAAAGCAAACCAATGGATAAAACTCTTGAACTAAAGCAAAAATACGATAAAGGAGAAATCTTAAATTACCAACAATCAATGACCTATTTTGAGCAGTCAAAACTGATAAAAAAATTATTGGTTAATTTTGAAGTTGATGTACTAACCTTACTTAATCGACTAATTGAACTATCTGAAATTCCATTTACATCAGAAATTGAACAAGTAAAGTTATGGGTCAATCAGCTCGCAGATTTATCCTATTGTCAACATGGTTTTTCACTCACAGGCAAAAGCGACGATATTTTACCCTGTTATAATTCAATGATTACAACTGTTCTAATCAAAATGAATTATAACAATGAAACTCGAATCAACAAAGGGATTGAATGGATCTTAAACTATCAAAATGTTAATCGTGGTTTGCGCAATACATGGAAGGGAACCAGGATTCAAAAATATGGTGGCTGCATGAAACAAACCCCTTGTTTTATTGGCATTGTAAAAGCATTAATTGCGCTAACTGAATATAAAAAAAGTAGCTTTTACAAGACAAATAAAAAAGTAGAAACAAAACTTTCTCAGGGGCTTGAATACATTCTTGAACACAATATCTTTAATCGTAAAACAGACCATAAACCCATTACAAAAGATATTGTAAAACTAACTTATCCTTTTACCTATAAAACAAACGTGGTTGAAATCCTCCGATTGATGAAAGACAACCAACTATTGGGAGATAAAAGATGTGAGTTAGCAAAAACCTTTTTAATCAAAAAGAAACAAAACAATGATTTTTGGAAAGTAAATAGTTCCTATTTACCAAAATTTTGGGTCAAATTTGATAAACCTAAAGAAAAGGGCTTGTGGATTAGTTACGAAATACGAAAAATAATAGACTGACGCAGATTACTCAAAGGCTAATTAAACCACGACGCAAAGCAGTATCTACCGCTTCTGTTCTGGTAGTAGCATATAATTTGGAGAGGATAGAAGAAATATGAAACTTCACCGTTCGCTCTGCAATAAAGAGTTGCGCTCCTATTTTTTTATTGGTGTAGCCTTTTTTAACCAGTCCTAGCACTTCGAGTTCTCTACTGGTTAAGGAAGAAGCTGGGTAATGAAAATTATTCTCTTGCTTAGTCCCTATTTGCCCTTCTAAAAACGCATCATTTATTAGGGATAATTGCTGCTGCATTTCACGAGTTAACTCCAAAGACATTTGGATATATTCGGATGATTTCCCCGCTTGGGTATGGAGTGCTTTTAGCGCATCTAAGTTGGCTAGAAGCAAGGTCAGCCGTGGATTAAAAACACGCTCTAATAATTCGCTTGTCGCTGCTTGTGTTTTAGATGGACTCGCTCCAGCAGTGTCCAAAAGTCTTGTTCTCTGAATTGCCATTCCAATTAATTCACTAATGGTATTCAACAAGGTGAGTTCTTTTTCTTTTAGTTGTTGCTTTTCTTTGCTCATCAGGTTTAACAAACCTGCTTTTTCTCCCTGAACAAAAATAGGAACCGTAGCATGGAATTTCAAATCACGGGTATCTACTTTTATATCTTTCAAGCGAGAACAAGCAATTTCACTAATGTTCTTTGCTTCTGAAAAGGCATTGGACAAATATTTTTCAATGCAGTAACACCAGCCCGATAAACGTTCTGGAAAATTACTTAGAGCAGGAGGGAGATTATAGGAAGCAGCAAGATAAACCGATTTATTATCCTGTTGAACCAACCAAATCCAGCCTGTTTCGAGGTTCAATAAATCAACCGTCTTTTCTAAAGCCTTTCGCAGTGCTGCTTGGAGAGAAAACTCCTTATTCAAATCACTGGCTATTTCATACAAATTTGAAAAATATTCTTTGTCACTCATATTATAAAGGTATACAAAATTGCACTGGTCAAATACCAAAATCGTTTAAAAAATTTTATTTTTAGAATCTTTTATTTGCTTTTAGAGTTATAACTTTAAGAACAACTGCTTATCTTCTCTACCCAATGATTTTTGTAAAAATTAAAACGGAGGCAACTTTTATCTATTTTTAAGCGTGAAACGATCCAACGTCTAAGATATGGCTAGAAAAAGCCCATTTTGTTAAATTTAAAAAACCATCGTGTAGAGTACTTCTTATTCTTTTTTACTTTACCATCAGTACCACTATGAAATACGTTCATACCAATATTATCAGCAAAGACTGGAAAACATTAGCTAGTTTTTACATTCAAGTATTTGATTGCAAATTATTATTGCCTCAACGTAACCTATCAGGGAACTGGTTGTCTCAAGGTACTGCTGTTGTCAATGCACAAATCAAAGGGGCACATTTACGACTCCCTGGTTATGGAAAAGATGGCCCAACCTTAGAGATTTTTGAGTACCACAAAATGGAAGAACAGCCTGTGCAATTATCCAATAGAAAAGGCTTTGGACACCTTGCATTTGAAGTTGATAATATACAAAAAGTGCTTGATAAGGCGTTGGACTTTGGTGGGCAAATTTATGGTCAAATCGGAACACATCCCATTGAGGGCTTAGGGATGCTTTCTTTTGTCTATCTTAAAGATCCAGAAGGGAATATTATTGAGCTACAAAATTGGGACAAAACCGAGCTACCTGTTCAGCATAAAACGCTAGAACAGCCCGTTTCTGAGGATCGTTTAACAACAGATAAACAGGATTCTGTAGAGGAAGTAAATGAAGTGCCTTCAACCGTTTCAAATGCATTAGAAATTGAAGAAACAACAGTTCCAAAAACTAAACGAGCTTTATTGGACGAATTGCAAAATGATTTAGACCATTCTAGACAAGATATTTATGCCACAAAAGCAGAAATTAAACAGTCGAAAGAAGCCGCAAAAGAGCAGGTCAAAAAAACAAAGCAACAATTAAACTATGACCCTGCTTCTGAATTAACTATTCCCAAAACCAAAAAAGAATTATTGGCTGAATTAAAGGATGAAATGCAGCTTTCAGAAGACACTTCATCTATCGTACATTCAACAAGTCAGTCCCCCAATTCAAATCAAAAAATAACGCCTGTTGTTAAAATAGAATTACCTACATTGCCACCCAAACTTCGTATAGAGATTAAAACCGCTGAAGCAACAACAGTGCTTGCCTTAGAGGAGCAACAACTAAGTCAACCTAAAGATAACATCGCTAAAAATCTACAGGCATTGACGAATACTCAGCATCCAATAGAAACTGAAAAACGTTTTATTGAGTCTATTGGTCATGCATACAAAGCAGATTTAGTCCCTTTACAAAAACAATACAGCGATCACAACAACGAACAAGAGAATAAGCAAGCTTGGGCACTAGTGCCTAGGTTGCGAGATAGCCTGCAACATCTATTGGGCAAATGTAAAACGGACCCCAAAGTGCTTTCTGAGGCCAACTTAGAACAGATTGATCTGAGTCCCCAAGACTTTGTCACCACGTACCAGAATTTATTAACCATCACGTTAGCTGCTGAAAAGGCGGGAGCCACCCATCTTCGACTTTCTTATTTCTAAAAGAATTTTGCTTTTTGGCAGCTTCTATCGTTCCTATTCTATAGGCTTGTCAAAGCGCCAAGAATTCACTCTAAATCATTTTATTTATGGCTTACAACGAACAACTAGCAGAACGAATTGAGCAAATTCTAAAAGAAAAAAATATCGTTTATTATACCAAAAAGATGTTTGGGGGGCTTTGTATAATGGTGGACGATAAAATGTGCTTGGGGATCATCAAGGAAGAACTAATGGCTAGAATTGGTCCCGATGCTTATCCCGAAGCACTTCAAAAAGAATATTGCAAAGAAATGAATTTTACGGGACGCTCTATGAAAGGCTATGTCTACATAGAACCCGATGGGCTTGATATGGATGAAGAATTGGACTATTGGATTCAAAAGTGCCTTGATTTTAATCCCTTTGCCAAAGCATCCAAGAAGAGCACAAAAAAGTAACTTTTGTGAGTATATCGAGCGTATTATTACCTTATAATAGGCATAAAATACGCTTCCTTTTATTCCAATTTAATAAATACTGGCTTCTCCCTCCTATTCAAAATACCTCTAATTTTATTGCGCTAAATCACAAAAAGCAGTGCAAAAATCGTACCTTTGCAGCAAACTTACAAGACAGCTCTCCTTACAACAAATAGTCTCATGCTATCTTGTTTATATTATAAAAGCTGTCTCCAATAAATGCTTATATACTAAGAAGGTAAGTTGGTAGATAAAATCTGTACACTATCAGTTTGTCCACCTACTGATTTCTAGGAAAAAAACTATCATATTATGGAACAAGTCGCACCTTATCAAGCCAAACACAAAATCCGTATGGTTACTGCTGCTGCATTGTTTGATGGGCATGATGCTGCCATCAATATTATGCGTAGAATTATGCAACGCTCTGGCGCAGAAATTATCCATTTGGGTCACAATCGTTCGGTACAAGAAATTGTAGATACTGCTATTCAAGAAGATGTACAGGGGATTGCTATTACCTCCTATCAGGGAGGGCACAACGAGTATTTCAAATATATGTATGATTTACTCAAAGAGCAAGGTGCAGGACACATCAAAATTTTTGGTGGCGGTGGCGGTACCATCTTACCGACTGAGATCCAAGAGCTACACGATTATGGTATTGCTCGCATCTATTCGCCAGATGATGGTCGTGCAATGGGGCTTCAAGGCATGATTAATGACCTTCTAACACAGTGTGATTTTGCTACTGGTCAAAATATAAATGGCGAACTCAACGATTTTAAACAAAAAAATAAATATTCCATTGCTCGTTTAATTTCTGCTGCTGAAAATACAGGAGAAAAAGCGGATGCTTGGTTAGAAGAAATTAGAGAGCAAGCTCCTACCAAAAAGGTTCCTGTACTGGGGATCACGGGTACAGGTGGTGCAGGAAAATCAAGCTTGGTGGACGAATTGGTTCGTCGCTTTTTGACAGATTTTGAAGATAAAACAATTGCAGTGGTTTCTGTAGATCCATCTAAGCGAAAAACAGGTGGTGCGCTACTAGGAGATCGTATTCGCATGAATGCCATTAAGAATGAGCGAGTATATATGCGTTCCTTGGCCACTCGCCAATCCAATCTTTCTATTTCTAAATATATTGCCGATGCGGTTGATATTCTAAAAGCGGCTGAATATGATCTTATTATTTTAGAAACTTCTGGAATTGGTCAATCGGATACTGCTATTACCGATTTTTCGGATATGTCTCTTTATGTTATGACACCTGAATATGGTGCTGCTTCTCAATTAGAGAAAATTGACATGTTGGACTTTGCAGATGTTATTGCGCTCAATAAGTTTGACAAACGTGGCGCCTTAGATGCTTTGCGAGATGTCAAAAAGCAATATAAACGCAACCACAATCTTTGGGAAGCTAAAGACGAGGAATTACCTGTATTCGGTACTATTGCGTCTCAATTCAATGATCCTGGTATGAATCAGCTTTATCGTGCTATTATTGATACGATTGTAGAACGTACACAGGCTGATCTTGTTTCTTCCTTTGAAATTACCAAAGGAATGAGCGAAAAAATTTACATTATTCCTCCCAAGCGTACCCGCTATTTGGCAGAAATTGCAGAAAGTATTCGCAATTACAACGAAAAAACAGAGCAACAGGCAGAGGTTGCTGGGAAATTGTACGGCATCAAAAAGACCTTAGAAGTCTTAGAAGATCAAGGACAAACAGGTAGTAATGTCTTGGAAGCCGTTCAGAAGGCTTATGAAGAAGTAGAATTGGATTTGGATGGGCAAAACAAAAAAGTACTTAACAACTGGGAAGATAAGGTAAAGGCTTACGCTTCGGATGAGTTTGTGTATTTGGTTCGAAACAAAGAAATTCGTGTTCCCACCTTTACCACCTCGCTTTCACATACTAAGATTCCTCGTGTTGCTACTCCAAAATACAAGAGTTGGGGAGAAATTCTAAAATGGGTATTGCAAGAAAACTTCCCTGGTGAATTTCCTTACACCGCTGGAGTTTTCCCTTTCAAACGCAAAGGTGAAGATCCTACCCGTATGTTTGCAGGAGAAGGTAACCCAGAACGTACCAATAGACGTTTTCATTACGTATCGTTGGGTATGCCTGCCCATCGTTTGTCTACTGCTTTTGATTCGGTAACCTTGTATGGTGACGATCCTGATTATCGTCCTGATATTTATGGAAAAGTTGGGAACTCAGGGGTTAATATCTGTTGTTTGGACGATGCTAAAAAGCTCTATTCTGGCTTTGACTTGTGCGCACCAACGACCTCTGTGTCAATGACTATTAATGGTCCTGCTGCTGCCATGTGTTCTTTCTTTATGAACGCAGCGATCGATCAGCAATGTGAGATTTATATCAAAGAGCATGGTTTAGAGCATTTGGTTGCTGCCAAGAAAAAAGAAAAATACGAAGACAAAGGCTTAGACTGTCCTACTTATTTGGGGGACTTACCAGAAGGAAACAATGGCTTAGGGTTAATGTTATTGGGCTTGACAGGAGATGAAATTTTGGCACCTGAAGTTTATGCAGAACTCAAACAAAAAGCGTTGTCCTCTGTTCGTGGAACAGTACAGGCTGATATTTTGAAAGAAGATCAAGCGCAAAATACCTGTATTTTTTCTACTGAATTTTCGCTCCGTTTGATGGGAGATGTACAGCAGTACTTTATTGATAAAAATGTGCGTAACTTTTATTCGGTTTCTATTTCTGGCTATCATATTGCTGAGGCTGGAGCAAACCCAATTTCTCAATTGGCATTCACTTTAGCGAATGGCTTCACCTTTGTTGAATATTACCTATCTAGAGGAATGGACATCAACAAGTTTGCGCCCAACCTTTCTTTCTTTTTCTCCAATGGTGTAGATCCTGAATATGCTGTTATTGGGCGAGTTGCTCGACGCATTTGGGCCAAAGCGATGCGAGAAAAATATGGAGCAAATGCTCGTTCTCAAAAATTAAAATACCATATCCAAACTTCTGGACGTTCTTTGCATGCACAAGAAATTTCTTTTAATGATATTAGAACAACTTTGCAAGCATTGTATGCGATTTATGATAATTGTAACTCACTACATACCAATGCTTACGATGAGGCCATCACTACCCCTACAGAGGAGTCGGTTCGTCGTGCAATGGCCATCCAGTTGATTATCAATCACGAATTTGGATTAGCCAAAAATGAAAATCCAATGCAAGGTTCTTTTATCACCGAAGAATTGACGGATTTGGTAGAGGAAGCTATTATGATGGAATTTGATAGAATTACAGAGCGTGGTGGTGTACTTGGTGCCATGGAAACCATGTATCAACGAGGTAAAATTCAAGAAGAGAGCCTTTATTATGAAACGCTCAAACATACTGGAGAATTTCCAATTATTGGGGTGAATACCTTTTTGTCTAAAGAGGGCTCTCCTACCATTATTCCCGATGAAGTAATTCGAGCAACAAAGGCAGAAAAAGAGGCACAGATTAAAACATTAACCAATTTAAAAGGTGCCAATGAAAATACAAATACGGCTGCTTTAGTTCGTTTACAAAAAGCTGCAATCAATAACGAAAACTTATTTGAAGAACTAATGGAAGCCGCTAAGTGCTGCTCTTTAGGACAAATTACAACTGCTTTGTATGAAGTGGGTGGGCAATATCGTAGAAATATGTAAATGCCTTTGTTTTTAAGCCATAGAAAGCTGCTAGAGAATATATTTTCTAGCGGCTTTTTTAATTAATGGATAAACGACTCAATAAAGTATCGCTCTCCACACTTTTTTCGACAATATTGGTATTTATAGATTTCATGCTCTATATAAGTGGTAGCCTGTATCGTTTTTAATTTAGGTTTTCGATCTAGCCTGCTTCCCTTTGAACTAAATAACACACAGCGATAATTTAATTGGTTACCCGACTTAGGTAAATCAAAGTTCACTTTTTGCTGTACTTCAACAAAACCAACCAAATACTGAGCAAAGGTATACCCTGCTTTTGCTTGACGATGCCAATCGTCTTGATTCCCTGATTTCAGCTCAATTGGAAAAATGTAGGTCGTTAATGTTTTATCTTGATTTTCCAATTCACAAAACATTAAATAATCAACCTTTTTTCTCAAATTCTTTAACGCACCTTTCTTGTAGATAGATTTTTCCTTTTCTATTAAAAAAGGATGAATAGCATCTCCTTCCAAATCGGTGTCCAGTACTAAAACCTGTTTGATTCTGTTCGTTTTTTGCAAGGTTACATTTCTACAAGTACTCCCCGATGAAGATTCTGATAAGGTAATTAGACTTTTATTATCCGCATGAATATAACGATCATCAACAACCGCTCTAAGAACATCTATAATTGAACTCATTCTTCCTCTTGTTGATTAAATAACGAATAATAAATGTGTTCACTCGAATAAGCTAGCTTATCTAATTCGGTATCAATAGTTGCCACATCAAAGCCCATTTCATCGACCTCTAACTCTTGGATGGTATGATTGTTAAAGAAATAGACCCCTAAGTCCGTCTTATTAAGATAAGAGGTTTCGTCGTAACCATCCTTAGCCAGATCATTTAATAAGGCTTTTTTGATTTCAGGTTTTGCATTGGCTTTGCTGAGCATCACCAAGTTGTTGAGTTCTTTTATAATATAGTCGCTGTGCGTACTTAAGATGACCTTAAAACCTTTATTCACTGCCTTGGCAACAACTCTTGCAATAATTCGCTGATTATTGGGATGCAAATTCACCTCTGGTTCATCAATAATAATGGTATCTCCTTCTTTTGCCAAGTGCCTAAAGTAGAGCACCAAACCAGATAACGATTTAACCAAAGAAGAAGAGATATGAATTTCTATTGGCTCTTTCATTCCCCTTGGCGTATAATTAATATCTCCAAAGGAAGAAACCGAAATATTTCCTTCCATTAACATTTGTTGGATTTCATTGGCAAAATCCTTATAAGCGCCCTCCTTTTTAACGGTGTCTCTTAAATCATTAATAAAATAGATGTAATCATTTATTGCTTGTGGATAATTGGTTTTTAAGCCTTCTTTGCCTTTCAGAAAGTTTTTGAGCAATTGGTCATCTACATTAGATTTGAGCATTAGTCTCCTAATTTGATCTTGCTCTCTTGACTTGCGTTCTACTTCATCATTACTCAGCATCGTTAACGCCAATCTTTCTGTAGGGAAAAAATGAACGATTGGACCAATTATCTCATTGATTAGTTGAGCGAAAAAGATGCCTGAAAAATTGCGAAAAAAATGTTTAGCTTCTGAATGCTGCCCAACTTTTTGATAGATAAGATGCTCTCCTTTTATCCGAATTCCTAACCCTTCTGTAGCAGCATCTACCCCCTTCCCTTCTTCAAATTTATTGCGAATTTGGTCTATCATTACATCTTCTAACTGAGGCAAATCAATCGTGGCATTAATTTTATTAGAAGAAAAATAATTGGTTATATTTTCATTCATGTATTTAGTGAGATAAGCTGCAATTTTCCCACAGTCTTTAATCAATACTTCTTTTAAATTAATGTAGCTGTAACCGTCCTTATCCACGCCTAAATCCGTGTCACTTAGTTTAAAAAAATCAAAGGCATATTGATTTTTTCCACTATCTGCCCAAAAACCATAAATCAAATAAGAAATATACGATTTTCCAGAATTATTAGGCCCTACCAATACGGTTAGCCCTTTATCTAAAGCAATAGACCCTTCTTTTATTGTTCCTAGATTTTGAACAGCTATTTTCATATTTGAATGGATGCATTTTGATAAAAGAATTACATTAAATACTAAGGTAACACTTTATTATAAAAGTCAAACACTGTTAAAATCTTATTTAGCTGTTCTTGGCATCCCATAACTCATTAGCTTCACTTTATTCTAGTATTTTATGGAAAATAATCTAAGATACTTCACTTCAATACTTTAAAAAAATCAAGCAGGGCATTAACATTTTCTACTAACAGAAGCTTTATTCAAGCTTGATAATATCAAGAAAAAAAATGTAACTTTGCTGCCTATTTATAATATATTTCTAATAGGATTTATATTAATTGATTCATTTGTTCTCACAATCCCAAAAAATGAGAATTAAAAAACACAAAAAATGAAAATACGATCAAAAGCATCCATGCTGCTAACTTCTTTTTGCATGCTTTCTGCTTCACTGACACATGGTCAAACAACATTGCCCAACAACGGTTTTGAAAACTGGCAGAATGTCGGTTCAAATACAGAAGAGCCCACCAACTGGAATGGCAACAAAACAGGGGGCGGTTTTGCCAATCTAGGGCCTCAAACCTGTTTCCGTGAATCAACAAATCCTCATACGGGTACTTATTGTTTAAAATTAGAAAACGCTAGTTTCTTTGGTACTCCTGTTAATGCAACGGCTACAACAGGAAAAATCGAAGCTCCATCGACTTCTCCTGCCGATGGATATATTCACACCATTACAGCAGATCCTAATTTTAGTTCTACCTTTACGGCTCGTCCTGATAGCTTAGTAGGTTGGTTTAAATTTGATCAATCTGGTTCAGATGTTGGGCGAATCCAAGCTGTTTTGCACGGTAATTTTGATGTATCCAATCCAGATCAAGGCGGTTCTGCTGCTCACATCATTGCAGATGCTACATTTGATTTACCAACAGGAAACACCACCGCTTGGACACGTTTTTCTGTCCCATTTAACTACAGCAACGGGGCGGTACCTACCCACGTATTGTTGATTGCTACCGCTAGTTCTACAGTAGGTAGCGCTAGTATTGGTACCACACTTTGGATCGATGATTTGGATGTTGTGTATTGCACTCCACCTACTGATACTCTAACAGAGGTAGCTTGCGATAGCTATACTTCTCCTAGTGGAAACCACACTTGGATGAGCAGTGGTACTTACCAAGACACCATCGTTGGAGCAGCAGGTAGTTGCGACAGTATCTATACCATTAACTTAACGATTAACACGGTAGATACTTCTGTTTCTACAACGAGTACTATGCTAACTGCTAATGCTAGCAATGCCTCTTATCAATGGGTAGATTGCAATAATGGAAATAGTCCAATTGCAGGAGATACTAGTGCTAGTTTTAGCCCTACAGTTAATGGCAATTATGCCGTACAAATAACTCAAAATGGTTGTACTGCTATGTCTTCTTGCTATAACTTTGTATTATCAAGTCTTAACCAATTGGCATTTGACAATAGCTTAGTAGCTTATCCTAATCCTACTACAGGACACTTTAATATCGACTTAGGAGCAAGTTACAACCAAGTTGCTGTGAATATTACAGATATTAATGGCAGAATGGTTTACAACAAAGTCTATAACCAACAACAATTGGTAGAATTAGATTTGGAAGGTCCTAGTGGCGTTTATTTTGTTTCGATTACTTCTGAAACAAAACAAGCTGTTATCAAATTGATCAAACAATAAGCAGTTATTTTCTACTAAAAAGACAAGAATACGCTTAATCATTTTAGCAATGGTTAGGCGTATTTTTTTGGTTTACACTTTAGTGTTTTTATAAACAGAAAAAATGTCCGATTACCTCTTAGATGATGAGCAAGATGAATTACTCAATGCTTCTTCCGAAGATATTCTCTGGGAAGGCGCTGCGAGTTCACTTGCTTTTGCAATTGCAGGAAGAATCACAACTTATCATCAGGTTGTTTTGCATCTTTCAGCTATTCCTGTTTTTTTTAACATATATAAACAGAATAGCATAATAATTCATATATTAATATTAGTTATTGCACTTTTTTTATTATTCTTGCCTGCTATGGTAAGAAGATACCGAGAAAAATTATATCCCAGTAAAGGGAAATATAGCACTACTCATTATTATATTCTGAAAAAAGGAATTTATATAAGAGAAGTAAATTGGGTCTTACAATTCAACAACCATTTTATTCCATTTAAACAAATTCAACGAATTGAAGTTGGTAATCAAAAAAAACAGTTGGGTGATATTACCATTTTTACGGAAACACCTGCTTCCTTTTCTACCTATAATTATGAAAAAAATCAAGTTCAATTCCCCCCCACCCTTAATCGCATTCAAGAGGTCAAAAAAGTCGCTCAAATTATTCAACAAAATATAGAAACCATATGAAAGATGCTCAATTATTCGCTAAAGAATGGATTTCGGCATGGAATTCACACGATTTAAATGAAATACTAAAGTACTATAGCGAAGAGGTAGAAATTATAACACCTATGATAAAAATCGCATTGGGCTTAGACGAAGGCTCCTTAAAAGGCAAAGCAAAGGTTGCCGATTACTGGGGCAAAGCACTCAATACCATTCCTGATTTACATTTTGAATTACTTGAAGTAACCCAAAGTATCAATTCAATTGCTTTATATTATAAATCTGTCTTGGATAAAAATTCTATCCAACTTATGTTTTTTGATGCCGATGGCTTAATCAATAAATGCATTATACACTATACGCTATAAAACAAAACAATAGACCAATGTTTTTATATTGGTCTATTTGTTACTAAAAAGGGCAACAACCGTTGTTTATCTCACTCCAATACGGTATATCATCCTCATGCTAAAAAAGTTAAACTGGGAAGCCTACTCAGGGGCAAACCGAATGGTTATTATTGAGCACATCAAAGAACTTATTGATACGCATCATGGCTGTATTATTCATTTTAATAGATTCTCTGATTTAGCATTAAGTTTAAGTATTGAAGTCCCTGAAAATCAAATTGCAGCACTGCACAAGAAATTTCAACACATCCTACAAATCTCAGAACTCGATACTAGTAACATTGATTTATCCACTGAAAGAGAATGGCTAATCTTTATGCATCTTTCGTTTAGCAAAGGCAAGGGGAATGCTAAATTGGACATTCCAAATGTTCCTGGTTAAAATTTCCCTGCCACTATTCAAAGCCTAGCCGTCTTTCGTTTTATTTTTCAGTATAAAAACTGTAATTTTGTTCGGAGAAACACTATCTATTATTTCCATTATTGCCCGTAAAATCGTCTAGTATTTTAGACGAATAGATCCTGCACGATGGAGAATTCATGTATCCCAATATTATATTTCCAATGAATAAGTTTGATCGTGTTATTTCCACCCTAATCCTTTTACAGACCAAAAAAGTCATCAAGGCAGCCACCATTTCTGATCGGTTTGGAATTAGTCTACGAACCGTTTATCGAGATATTAGTACCCTCAAAAATGCAGGAATACCCATTATTGGAGATCCTGGTGTTGGTTATTCAATCATGGAAGGCTATCGCCTCCCTCCCATTATGTTTAATGAAGAAGAGGCTTCTGCCTTGCTAACTGCTGAGAAATTCATTGGCACGATAGCGGATCATACCATTCAGCAGCATTACTCGAATGCCATGACAAAAATCAAAGCCACACTCAGAAGCACAGATAAGCAATCGCTTGCTGTTCTGGATGACTCTATTGCTTTTTCTAGTTATAAACATTGGGAAAACAAGGCTTACCTCCAAGATTTATTTAAAAGTATTGCTTCTAAGTTGCTCATTTATATCCAATATCAAAAAGCAGATGGCACTCCTTCGGAGCGAAAATTAGAACCTATTGGCTGTTATCATCACAACAATTGGTATTTGGTTGCTTTCTGCCAGTTAAAAAACGACTATCGAACCTTTAAAATGAATCGCATTACTCAATTGCAATTGCTCGATCAATCGTTTGAAGATAGGCACATTAGCTTACAAACTTATATTGATCGCCAAAATGAAGCCTGGAAAGCACAACAACAATTTATTAGCATGGAAATTTTATTTAATAAATCGATTCTCCAATATGCTGAAAGTCGGAAGTATTATTTTGGTTTTGTAGAACAAATAGATCAGGGAGAAGCCGTTTATATGAAATTTTTAAATTCTTCTATTGAGATTGTTGCTCGTTGGTTAATACAGTTTAGCAACCAAGCTACTGTTATCAGCCCCCTAGCCTTAAAAGATAGATTAAAGGAGCTGACCAAAGAGCTTTATGAACATTATCACTAATCTATTAGCTTTATTTTTCTGCTAAAAATCAACTTAAGTAACTAATTTGGGTTCTTTGATAAATCGTGTGGTAAACACTAAAAAAGGGTAAACTTTTAACTACTTTTTTTAGTAGAAAGTTATATCGTAAGTCGTATGCTTAGTTCCTGTAAATACAGGACATACGACTTACGACCTATAACTTATAACAAAAGTAGTAATAAGCAGACAAGGTAGTTTACGATTCCACACCATTTATCAAAGAACCATAATTTTTATCTAAAATAAATTTTCCCCTACTGACATACTGTTGTCATGGTGCTACTTTACTTTTGTGATACAATCAAATATTTAATTATTCATTTCAAAACTTATCATCACAATGACCACACAAGAAGTAGCCAATAGACTAGTAGAATTATGTCGTGAAGGCAATTATGACCAAGCAATTAAAGAATTGTACGCTCCTGATATTGTAAGTGTTGAACCAGAAGGAACACCCAACCGAATTGTAAAAGGTTTGGAAGCCATTGCAAAAAAAGGAGAACAGTTTCAGAGCATGTTAGAGAAAGTAAATTCTAATGTTGTATCAGATCCTGTTGTCGCTGAAAACTTCTTTTCTTGTGCCATGTTACTAAATGTCAATATGAAAGGAGTACCTGTACCTGTTGACATGCACGAAATTTGTGTTTATACCGTTAACAATGGCAAAGTGGTAAGAGAAGAATTCTTCCACACACCACAAAAACAAGAAGCTTAATTAGAGATACTCAAACTTAAGCAGCATTGATTATACATTCCTAATCATTCGTTCTGCTTAGTTACTTAACATATACTTAGCGATAAGAGTCCGTTCAATATAACGGGCTCTTATTTTTTATAAGATTATTTGATCCACCATTTTTTATAAAAAAATACTCCTCCTAACAAGCCCAAACTATTAAATAGCAAATCCAGTACTTCTTTATTTCGCCCTGTAATGTAGGTAAATTGTAAATATTCTATCCCTACTCCTAATACTGTTCCGATAAGTAAAACAAATCCCCAAGAAGCCCCTTCCCCCAAAACAGTATATTGCACAGAAAAAAGCAATAGAAGAATCGCTAAAATAGCATAGGCTAAAAAATGCCCTAACTTATCCCATCTCCAAATCTTACTTGCTAGACGTTCCAATGCTGTTGGTTGAATGCAATGTTCTCCTATTCCCCCTTCTTTATAAGGCATATAATCCCCTTTTGGAAATTTAATAACCGTTTCTTTATCACAAATCAAAATACCACCTTCACGATAAGGAGTATCAAATGGTTTGTTGTTGCTATGATTAAAAAATGAATTGGCACTTTTGTATTGCCTCCTTTTTCCATTTTCTAAACGATAAACAATAGGATCATTTGCTATTTTAAAATTATCTCCTTCTTTGGGAGACAGCCCCATGCTAATTTCTCCTGTTTGCGTATCTTCAGGTAGTCTAGGACTTAGAGACCCTACGATAATTAGTAACAGATGCCCTCCCAAAAAAAGTAAGCTATTTTTTTGAATAAAGTTGGATAGTTGTCCCTTCATTATACCTCTTCTAATAAACCAAATTGGACTAAATGATGCCGTGCATGTGCATAATGATTCCATTCCCATTCCTCAAAATTCAACATTCCTATAGCAGGGTGCATGGTCTTTTTTTCTTTATCTGTCTCAAAAAATGCATAAAATTGGACGACCAAATCATTTAGCACCTTTATGGCTGCTTTTAAGGATGGAAAACGCAAAGGTTGCAGTTGCTCCATATTGGGTAACTTAATATTTTTCCGAAAAGGCTGCTTATCCCGAATCAGATAGTTATAATTTCGCTCTAGCTTTTCTTTATCAAAAAAACTTACGCCTTTGATTTTTTCAATTGTAAATAAAAATAAAGAACTTAGATGTTCAACCATGTGCTGTGCTGACATAATTCCCCATTGAGGATTGGCATCAACACTAAGCGCATCTAGTTTTTGGAATAAGGTTTCTTTTAAAAATTGCTCTTGCTTGTTCATCTTCTATTGGTTTGGTAGAAAAATTCTACAATTTAGTGTGTGGTTTATTGGAGATATTAACAATATAAGTAATTTCTATAGAACTTTACTCATCATTTATTCTCAACTCTAGCTACGGAAAAAAATCTATACAGTTATCAGAAAAATACAACCTTTAAAGAAGTACAAACATTCTAATGCATCAATATTAGCGATTGTTTTATACAGGTCTGCCAATAAGCGATCTATGTCAATTAAAACTTGCTTATTTTGCCTTTCTTTTTTTTTAGCTTCGTGTAACCAAGTCACCCAATTGAGTGTTGGCGACATAAAAGAAGTTGCCGTACAGCATTTCCGAGAGAAAGGTTTTTATGCAATTAGAGACACCGCAGATATTCATGTCAAATTAATAAAGACAGGCTTGGCAGACGAATGGTACGTCGCTTTTAATGCTGTTATGTCTCGACCTGCCCTGTTTTTATATCATATTAGTGACCCCAAAGAACCGCCACATTATATCCCACTAACTAACAAATCAGAAGGAATTATTGAGCATGTGGATTTTGAAAATGTGACCAATGATGAAGATTATGAACTCGTTATTGACTTGCATTTTGATTATGGTTTAGCTTATCAAGGTCGTGAAATTGTTATTCTTAGGCATCCATTTGGGAATCCTGCCTATGAAATTTTTTCCTTTCCTTTTGAGCAGGTATGGGAAAGCATAGACTCTTTTGACAATCAATATGGTTTGCCACAACATAGTAAACGTGTCGAAAACCGTTCGTTCTATGAATTTTTTGAAGGTTATATCCTGATCAAAGGCACCGTCAATTATCGAGACAACCACTTACTAGAATACAAATGGGATCGTATCCATGAAGAATTTTTATTGATATTGGATGAGGAACTCCATGAAGTAAACGAGGAAGAAGATAAAGGAGGGATTGTTCACAAAGTAAAAGGAAACAAAATTTTAGTAGAAGTAAATGCTCATGAGGAAGGCTGTATTGCCTACTTAATAGAAGATGCCCAAGGGCATGTTATCGAGATTCCCAAAAAAATACACGATGAATTGCTCTGCTCACAAGTGACTTCTTTGTCTCCTAATGGGCGATATTTAATTTATACGAATTTAGCTAGTAACGCCATTTGTATTTACGATATTGAGCAACAAAAAAATAAAACCATCTTAAAAGATTTTAATAGTTATGAAGGGGTTTCTGAAGTAGTATGGGCTCCTCATAAGCCTATTCGTTTTGGATTTATTTCCGTCAATCAAGAGGAATTTTTAGAAAATACAACTATCTATATTTTTTCCTTTGATGCTGATGGTGAGCTTTACCAAAAAAACTATCCTATTAAGGTACATTATGAATGCGACTTGGAAGGCATCTGTGTGCCTCTCAAAGATTATAACTATAAATTTGAGCGAAACAATTTATTTGTTTATACCCCTGATGCTAATGGTAAATTTAAAGGGCTGCCTCTTTATCACTAGCAAACCCATTTAAACAAAAAGCAGCTACCACTTCACTGTGGTAACTGCCTTTATTATTTATTTCTGTTCCCCTATTTTATAGGATGACTCAAGTTGATAACTTTTAAGAATTAATTCCAATCCCCAATAATCTGAACGACTTCCTCTATATAAGGGTCTTTCTTTAAGGACTTGTGCCATTTTTGAATACTTTCTTTACGAATCGTATCGGCTTCTAGGGTGGCAATATCAGCAGCCAATATATCCACTGCTAAATGTGGAATTTCTTTGTTGATGTCCTTATATTTCTCAGAAATCTTATTGTACTCTTCTTGTTGTGCACGATATTCCTTCATATTAAGTGAAATTTCTGTATCCTCCTGCAAGGCTTTAAACCATTTTGCTCGTTCATCAATCATTGCAAAAGCCTCGTTTGTAGCAACACGCTTTTCGCTTTTTTTCTTAATCTTATCTAACTTCTTGATGGTAGATTTTTTATAATAAACAGGATCAATTTCAGTCCAAGCCATTGGAAAGTCTTCTTCTTTTTCTCCAATTTCTCTATAGCTATAAACGCCAGGAAGAATAATGTCTGGCACCACTCCCTTGAGTTGAGTTGACCCGCCATTAATACGGAAGAATTTTTGAATGGTAATTTTCATAGATCCCAACTCTCCTAACTCTTTGTATCGTTGAGGCACAACTGCATCCAAATCAAAGAAACGTTGTACTGTACCTTTTCCAAAAGTAGAAGGAGAAGTACCAACGACAATTGCTCTACCATAATCTTGCAATGCTGCAGCCATGATTTCAGAAGCAGAAGCAGAAAAAGAATTCACCATAATAACCAATGGGCCATCGTATAAAACACTAGGATCTCTATCCTCTAATGGATGAGGACGGCTATCTCTTCCTTTTACCTGTACAATTGGTCCTGTTTCTATAAACAGACCACTCATATCGACTACATCACGCAACGAACCACCACCATTAAAACGAAGGTCAATTACAATACCATCAATTCCTTCTGCAATCAATTTTTGCACTTCTCTTTTAACATCTCTAGAACAACGTCTACCACGAGGATCTTTAAAATCAGCATAGAAGCTTCTCAAATCAATAAGCCCTACTTTCTTCTTATTCTTTTTATATTCTAATACAGCTGACTTAGCATAACTTTCTTCTAGAACAACAACATCACGTACAATAGGAATGGTCTTGATGGTGCCATCTGTCTTTTTTACAGTCAAGCGAACCTCTGTTCCCTTTTGACCACGAATAAGCGGTAAAACATCATCCATTTTCATGTCTACTACATCAACTGGCTCCTCTTTGCCTTGAGCTACTTTTATAATCAAGTCATTTACCCCTAAATCTCCCTGTCTCCAAGAAGCAGATCCAGGCACAATACGCACCACCTTGATGTAGCCATCTTCTTGGCGTAGTTGAGCGCCAATTCCTTCTAACTTACCAGAGATTCGGATATTAAAATTTTGTTTTTCTAATGGTGGGAAATAACTGGTATGAGGCTCCAATACATTGGCAATTGTATTAATGTAAGCAGCAATCTTATCATCTCGATCTTCTTGGTCAATATCTTTTGACCAGCGATCAAATTGCTTTAGTATCTTGGCTCTAGAATCTTTTTCTAGTTCTTCAATTGTTTTGATTTCAACAGATTCGTCCTTTTTTTTCTTTGCTTTTTCTTGACGTTTCAATTTGACCTGCATATCAAGCAATACACGATGTTTTAACAATTTATGCCAACGAGTGTATAATTCTTTTTCCGTTTTGGCATAAGCCATTTTATCATCATCGGTTTCCATTGTTTCCTTCTTTTCAAAGTCAAATGGCTTGGACAATATTTCTTTGTAGAACGTTTGAGCTTGTTTGATGCGCTCATTTCTAATTTTGTGCAAATCATCAAAAAATGCAAAATCTTTCTTCATTGCATAATCATCCAATTTTTTTCTATGAACCTCAAAACGCTCAATGTCTTCTTGCAAGAAAAAACGCTTGCCATTGTCTACCCGTTTTAGATAAATATCATAGGCCCTTTCTGACAGGACATCATCTACCTTGGTAGGTTTGTAATGATTATATTGTAAACTTTGTAAAACTACATCAACCAACAAAGATTCTTTGTTGGGATAATCAGGATCTGTATCTGCTGTTGTAAATGCAAACACTGCCGAACAAGCAAGAGCCAGAAATAAGAAATATTTTTTATTAAACATCATTATTGGGACTTTTAGCACGCTGAAAACGCATTAGATTATTTGTTCTTGTAGGGATCTATAGTATTGACGGTATTCAATAGAAGTTATTACGAATGAAATGGTATGGCTGCAAATTTATTTTTTCCTGAATCTCATCGTCAAATGCTCAACATCATAGCTTACGGCTATGAGTTTCCACTTTTCCTTGACCTTCAAAAAAAAATTGCATTTTCGCCTATACAACTCTATTCGTAATAACTTCTAATATTAATAGTTTTTACGTATGAAGTCGAATTTGGTTTAGGGTAAATATAGATAAGGTCGCTTGAATTGTTGTTCCCTCAAAGATAATTTCCCGATTATTGACTTCACATCCATTCTTACTTTATATTTGGTCTTGAAAAGACCCTTCCCTTTTTTTATAGAGATTATTATACCACTAAATGTTTTTATAAACAATTAACTAGTGGATTTAACTAGTATTTAACAAAAATAATACTAAACTTACGCTTATTCTATTATTCGTTTGTCAATGTTCTTAATTTTCTTGTTTTTTCGCCTTATAAATTAAGCATAAAAATTCAATTTACAAAAAAATATATCTACTATGATTATTTATAATGTTACAGTAAAAATAAATCCTGAGGTGCATGAAGAGTGGCTAAATTGGATGAAAACCGTTCATATCCCTGATGTCATGAAAACGGGACGTTTTCAAAGCAACCAAATTGCCAAAGTACTTGGGCAAGATGAAAGCGATGGAATCACTTATGCCATTCAATATACCTGCGTAGATATGAAAACGCTACACTTATATACCGTCACAGAAGCTCCTGCGCTTCAAAAGGATCATACTGAACGCTATCAAGGTAAATTTGTTGCTTATCGTACCTTGCTAGAGATTATCGATTAAGATTTTAAAAGAGATCAACTCTTCCTATATAAACATAAGAGAGCCATCTAAGTTTTTAGGTGGCTCTTTTTGTATTTGCGTTCCATTTTGGAGTCAAGTTTCCAAATTTTGTAAGGCACTTCTTTTTGAGCAAGCACACTAATTTTTTTAATCACTCAAAACACCTATATATATACAAATTCGCCAATTGAAAGACAGTTAGATAACTGCAACCTCTCAATTGACGAATTTTAAATTATAGGATAGGATTTTTTATAATGAATGTAGAACACAAGAAATCGTATTCTTTTTCATTAAAAAAAGCTAAGCATCATTATCACGCTTTAAATAGCTTTCCCAGCCAATTTTTTTATAAATCTCAGATTGCAATCTAGGATTATCAGAAGAATAGATTCCTCTACCTACAATCATAATATCAACTCCTCGTTTTGCAAATGCTTCATCGGGGTGATTATAAGTTTGTCCTAAACCATCTTTTTTGCGATCTGTATTAATACCAGGAGTTAACATCATAATCCCAGGATTATCAGAACGATAATTTTGAGAAACTGTCCCCAAAACAATGTCACTATGTTGTTCTGCAATAGTCATTGCTTTTTCAGTGTATTTTTGATCCGTCAACGTATCTTGGGTAGACATTTCTGCTACGACAATCAAAGCCGTAGTATCCAATTTCCCAGTTGCTTTAAGTGCCTCAATACTAGATGATCCAGCAACAACATGAACCGTCACAACATCCGCCCAATCGGCAATGCATAGAGGTGCAGCAGTAAATTGCTGCATTACAATATGTCCTATATCTGCAAATTTTCGATCTTCAAAGATTAAAAAATTATGCTTTTCAGCTAATTTCTTTAATTCTTCTATAATTTCAGGCGTAAAATCACTAAGGTTATCGGTATGTGTCTTAATCATACAAATATTAGGACCAACAGCATCGGCAAGTGCTAATAATTCAGCAGATGTTTTTACATCAGCAGAACAACAAAGGTTTGTTTTCTTTTTGAGAACAATCTCTGTCAATCGCTTTGCAACAGGATGTTTTGCCTCTTTTCCTATCTTTTTGTAAGAATAAGAAGTTCGCTGCTTTCTACGAGCTCTAACCTGTTCAAAGTCAATACGGTTAGTTTCAATAAAAACAAGGGTGTCAGTGTATTGTTTTTGGTTGACTTTTCCCCCTTCTTTTAAATATTCAAGCACCTCTCTAATCGTATAAACCGTCCGTACTTCATAGCCATAATCGTTTAACATCACAGCCCCTCCTTGCATTCTATCAACAATAGATAAAACATGCTTAATCTTTAGCCCCTCTCCTTCTAATGCCTCTAAGGTTTCAATCATAGAAATCCCGCTACTAATAACATCGTCAATCACAACACAGGTATCGCCCTTTTGGTAGATGCCCTCCACCATTTTTTTGGTACCATGTTTCTTTTGTTCTTTTCGTTTAACAATCATTGACTTAGAATGCAAAACTGCCATCGTCGAGCTTAAAGAGAGTGCTGCATAAGGAACACCACACAAATGATCAAACTCTAAATCTGTAACCAAGTTCCAAAGCTGTTCGCTAATATTTTTTAAAATATCGGGATAAGCAACAATTCGGCGAAAATCAAGGTAGAAGGGTGACTGGAGTCCGCTTTTTAGGGTAAACTCTCCAAACTGGAGAACACCTAAATCAAATAGTTTAAGTGCAAGCTCTTTTTTGTTCATTAGTATTGAATTTCGGTTAGGATATGTACCTTTATCGGCGCAAAGGTAATTCAATCTTACTAAAATCAAAAAATAACAATCTCAACTTTTTAAGTATTATGTCAATTAATTTAAGTACTACGGTTGGCGCTGTTTCTCTAAACAGCTGTATTTATAACGCTTCTGGTCCAAAATGTACAACAAAAGAAGAACTAGAAAATATTGGAAAAAGTTTTTCGGCTGCTATACTAACAAAGAGTTCTACCCTAGAATTGAGAACAGGGAACCCAAGTCCTAGATACTTTGAAAATGAATTAGGAAGCATTAATTCTATGGGACTCCCCAACCAAGGCTATCAATTTTATGCTGATTTAGCAACTTCTATGCAACAATATAACAAACCCTATTTTATCTCTGTTGCAGGGCTTTCTTTAGAAAACAATTTGGTGATGCTAAAACATCTTAATCAGGTTGATAATATTGATGCCATCGAACTCAATTTATCTTGTCCCAATGTTCCTGGAAAGCCACAAACTGGCTATGATTTTGAACGCACCCAACAGGTTCTTGATCAGGTTTGTAAATTCG
The DNA here is from genome assembly GCF_026000115.1 of Aureispira anguillae. Taxonomy (GTDB): domain Bacteria; phylum Bacteroidota; class Bacteroidia; order Chitinophagales; family Saprospiraceae; genus Aureispira; species Aureispira anguillae. The sequence continues at coordinate 222,831 of NZ_AP026867.1, read as the reverse complement.
ATCGTCATTCTCTAGGTATTAAATTACCCCCTTATTTCGATTTAATTCATTTTCGCCAGATGGCAGACATTATCAATCAATACCCTATCAAATTTGTAACTTGTGTTAACAGTATTGGCAATGGCTTAGTGATTGATGTTAATACAGAACAAGTTGTGATCAAACCCAAAAATGGCTTTGGTGGTGTTGGGGGGGATTATATCAAACCAACAGCATTAGCCAATGTTCGCCAATTTTATTTATTACTTCGAGATGATATTGACATTATTGGTTCAGGGGGAGCTAAAAATGGCTCTGATGTATTTGAACACATACTTTGCGGTGCTTCTGCTGTCCAAATTGGCACCCAATATATGCGTGAAGGAGCCAATTGCTTTGAAAGAATCGAAAAAGAATTAAAAAATTTAATGGCTCAAAAAAATTATCAATCAATTGACGATTTTAAAGGAAAATTACAATCCATAAGCTAATGAGTTAATTATCAATAATTTACAACAAAAACTATTAATAGGGGCATAACTTCCAGTTATGCCCCTATTTCATTAGGGCTATACCACTGATTATCAACAGATAAAAGCACAAATACTTTCCTCTCAAAAGAGTATTAAATTATAAAAATAATAAAATGTTAAAGAAATGTTAAAAAATAACTTCAAATTTGCATAAGAAATTTTGCTGCCATACATTCGTGCCAATTTAATCGCAAACAAACATTTTTAATCAAAAAAGACGAACTATCATGATCGCAAATCCGCCACTGGCAGTACTAGAAAAGAAACGAAAGGAATCTTCATTGTATCCAATCATTGAGCCTCATTTATTTTCACAAGTCGTGAATAAAATGAGGCTCTTTTTTTTGGAAAAGGGTTACCTAGAAGTGCATACTCAAAACCGTTTGAGTATTATGGCAGCCTGTGAAGATCCAAAAACTATTGCTAGTTACAATTACCATGGAAATGTATGGCCTCTACCACAAACTGGACAAATGTGGTTGGAGTATGAATTACTAGACAAACCTAATGTTCCTGGATATTTCTGTGTTTCAACTTCATATAGAAATGAACCAGATCCAGTAGACGGACGTCACTGTCTTATCTTCCCTATGTTTGAATTTGAATTACCTGGAGGTATTGATGAGCTTATCAAAGTAGAAGCTGAATTATTGGAATACCTAGGCTTTGGATCTGCTGCTGATTTTCCTCAAGGAGTTTATGATGAAGTAGCTAAAGCTTATGGTGTGAAGGAGTTAGAGCGTGAAGAAGAAACAAAAATAGGAGAAGATCATGGTCCTGTTTATTTCTTAACTCATTTCCCAGAATACACTAGTCCTTTCTGGAACATGAAACGTAATGAAGAAGATTCTAACATTTCTGAAAAGGTAGATGTTCTTCTTCATGGCATGGAAACAATTGGTTCGGCAGAAAGAAGTTGTAATCCACAGGAGATGAGAGATACTTTCTATACTATTGAGGATGGAAAATATGCAGAACGCTTGTTCGATATGTTTGGCAAAGAGCGTGTTGAGGCAGAGTTAAACGAATTCTTGGAATTGGATTTCTTCCCACGTTCTGGAGGAGGAATTGGAGTAACAAGAATGATCCGTGCAATGCAATTATCAGGACTTATCGAAGAATAAAACGTTCTTCAATAAGTAGGTATTAACCTTTAAAACTAGATAATATCTAGGTTGGCCATGTATTCTACATGGTCAACCTTCTTCCCGTTTGGCTATTGAGATAATAGTCAAAGTTTCTTTTTAAGGATTGCGATTAATAATAAATGGGCATCTTAGATTACTCTAAGATGCCCAATCTTTATCTCTAAACCTACCTCCTATCCAGGGTCAAATGCCGTTGTTCTTTCAATAGCCCCTACTATAAAATGCTCTGACAGATATCTTTGCTCATTTACCTCAATCGACAAATCAAATTGAACTAGGTGTTCCAAATCCTTTGTTTCTTCATCAATCCCCCAATAACGAGCGTATCCTTTTTCATCATCACTGAAATCAAACGCACAATCTGGTGCAGGATAATTCACTACGTTGGTAACTTTAGCCGACTTAATTACCTTCTGAATCAATGCTCTATCTTCTGGTAATTCAAAAGAAGGATTAATTTCCTTACTTAATACATCATCATAAATTTGTTCTACTAATACAATTAGTGCAAAAAAGTCAGGATTAAATGTAACAATCGATTTCTCTCCCCATCCCAAGCAATCAGGACTCGTTATATAAAAATGGAGATCTAACTTCTTATCTTCTACTTTAGTAACTTTATAGGAATACAAAAAGCTCATTTTTTATAATTATTTGTGAATGAATACTTTTTAAATACATCTTACAACAAAGAAAGCATAAATAAAATTTTCTCACAAATAAATAACAAACACTATTATTAGGATTCAACGCTCTTTATTTGAACACAAGTAATTAATTTACAAACCTTTAAAACTATCCTTTGTATTATTTTCAAAACAGAACAACAGGAGTAAGATCAAAAAATATAAATCACCCTCTAAAAAATTCACAATGGCTTATATTTTTTCTATTAATGGTTGGCAGCAAAATTAATTGCACCACTAGACCATTCTTTTGCCTCTTTTATTGCAGGAATAATTCCCTCTGGTTCATCCACAAAAGACCACATTTCGAGATGCTCCTCACGCATAAAATGCTCATTTACACATCTTTCTAACATTTCTTTTAGAGGATTATAATAACCATTTGTATTTAGAATAATAATAGGTTTCGTAAACAAGCCCAATCGTTTTAATGTAATAGCTTCTAACAATTCCTCTAAAGTTCCCGATCCTCCAGCCAAAGCTATAACGGCATCCACTCCTTCTATTAGTTTTGCCTTTCTTTCATGCATTGTTTTTGTATACTCAAAATTTGTTACACTTTTATGTCCCCATTCTACTTTATCCATGAACTCTGGCATTATCCCTTTGATCTTTCCTCCTCTTTCTAGAACAACATCCGCCAATTTTCCCATAAGTCCAACAGCACCACCACCATACAAAACTTCAATTCCTTCGTTTACTAACTCATTAGCTAATAAGGTTGTTGCTTCAAAAAAAGCAGTATCAACTTTTGTACTTGAAGCACAATAAACACAAACTTTCATACAATTTTTTCTTTATAATAATTAACAGATTTATTCAAACAAAAAAAGGAGTGATAAAATCCTAAGATTCTATCACTCCTTTTATATTTATTATGGTACTTTGACCATTTATGTTCTAACTAAACAACTTGAAGATTAAAAAAAAAAGAAGGCGGTGACCTACTCTCCCACCCTAGGGCAGTACCATCGGCGCTGAAGGACTTTACTTCTTTGTTCGGAATGGTGAAAGGTGTCTCCCCTTCGCTATTGCCGCCTACTATTCTTTGTCTTTTCAGACTACTCTTCTCGTTCTTTATCAGAACGCTATTTCTTTATTAACATACTTTGGAGAAAAAACTTCAGCTCTTAGATAAATTTCTTGTATCTATTATTTTTTCTTCTATTTCTTTAAAAAAATAGAAAGCTTTCGGGTCATTAGTATTGCTCGGCTCCCTAACATATCTCTACGCTTCCACCTGCAACCTATCTACGTCATCATCTTTAACGTCCCTTCATGGAATACTCATCTTGAAGTTGGCTTCGCGCTTAGATGCTTTCAGCGCTTATCCATTCCGAACATAGCTACTCTGCAATGCACACGGCTGTACAACAGATACACTAGAGGTTCGTTCAACTCGGTCCTCTCGTACTAGAGTCAAATCTTCTCAATATTCCTACGCCCACAACAGATAGAGACCGAACTGTCTTGCGACGTTCTGAACCCAGCTCGCGTGCCACTTTAATGGGCGAACAGCCCAACCCTTGGGACCTTCTCCAGCCCCAGGATGTGACGAGCCGACATCGAGGTGCCAAACCTCCCCGTCGATGTGAGCTCTTGGGGGAGATCAGCCTGTTATCCCCGGAGTACCTTTTATCCTTTGAGCGATGGCCCTTCCATACAGAACCACCGGATCACTTAACCCTAGTTTCCTACCTGTTCGACTTGTTTGTCTCTCAGTCAAGCTCCCTTGTACTTATACGCTCTTTGCACGATTACCAACCGTGCTGAGGGAACCTTTGGGAGCCTCCGTTACTTTTTAGGAGGCGACCACCCCAGTCAAACTACCCACCTAACGATGTCCCCAGCAGGGTTAGTCTCTAAGCAATTGAAGGGTGGTATTTCAACAACGACTCCACCAGCACTAGCGTACCAGCTTCATAGTCTCCCACCTATCCTACACATCAACTACTCAAAGACAACGTTAAGCTATAGTAAAGGTTCACGGGGTCTTTTCGTCCCGTTGCGGGTAATCGGCATCTTCACCGATACTTCAATTTCACCGAGCTCATGGCTGAGACAGTGCCCAGATCGTTACACCATTCGTGCAGGTCGGAACTTACCCGACAAGGAATTTCGCTACCTTAGGACCGTTATAGTTACGGCCGCCGTTTACCGGGGCTTCAGTTAAGAGCTTCGCATTGCTGCTAACCCCCTTCCTTAACCTTCCGGCACCGGGCAGGTGTCAGACCCTATACTTTGCCTTTCAGCTTCGCAGAGTCCTGTGTTTTTGCTAAACAGTCGCCTGGGCCTCTTCACTGCGGCCAGTTCTTACACTGGCGACGCTTCTCCCGAAGTTACGCGCCCATTTTGCCTAGTTCCTTAGCCATGATTCTCTCGTGCACCTTAGGATACTCTCCTCGACCACCTGTGTCGGTTTACGGTACGGGTTCCTGTAATCTATAGTTTAGCAGCTTTTCTTGGAAGTATGACTAATGGCATTATCTATCCACTCCATAGAGTTTCTAGTACTATCGAGATTCCTGTGGCGTGCGTACTTCACTACACGCCCTACGTCCTCTCTTTAACGAGCTATTCCATCAGCTCGCAGCCAACCGCCTGCTCCGTCCCTGCTTCACAATTACAGCAAGTACTGGAATATTAACCAGTTCGCCATCGACGCCGCCTCTCGGCTTTGCCTTAGGTCCCGACTAACCCAACTCTGTCTTGCATAGAATTGGAATCCTTGGTCTTTCGGTGAATAGGACTTTCACCTATTTTATCGTTACTCATGCCTACATTTTCTTTTCTAATCGCTCCAACATTTCTCACGAAACATCTTCACCGCTATTAGAATGCTCCCCTACCATCATTGCTGATCCACAGCTTCGGTGATATATTTGATGCCCGAGTATTTTCCGCGCAGAGTCACTCGACTAGTGAGCTGTTACGCACTCTTTAAATGAATGGCTGCTTCCAAGCCAACATCCTAGCTGTCATAGC